>NZ_JBIVOO010000002.1:0-587300 GCF_044754165.1 Arthrobacter sp. NPDC093139 | reverse complement strand
GGAAGACAGAACGAACGTCACTTCCCTGGGTGGGATACCGCGCACCGAAGTGGGAGCCCGAGCCCCTTCGCTGGCTGGGAGTTCACAGCATGTACCGCCTATTCGGAGTTGCCGACCAGTGGGAAGAGCGCAGGGATTCCACCGAGACCTCACTACTGGCCAAATTCGGCAGCAGGCTCGCCGGACTTCACGAATAGTGCGCAGACCCACTCCCTGGGCCATGAATCTCGAGCATCACTGAAAGCAATCCAGCAAGGAAAGAAAGGCACGACTATGGACGGAAAACTCGCCGTCATTGGCCTGGGCAGCATCGGCAGCATGGCGCTGTGGCAGGCCTCCCGCCTGTCCGACTCTGTCACCGGGTTCGAGGCCGCAACCCCCGCCCACGGCCGCAGTGCCGTGGGCGGGGACACCCGCCTGTTCCGCATGATCTACCGCGGCAACCCCGACCTCTACCCGATCTTGGAACGTTCCCGCAGCCTCTGGGCCGAGCTTGAAGCCGAAACCGGCCAGAACATCCTGACCCGCTGCGGCGGGCTCTCGATCGGCACCAAAGACGGCGCCTACCTCTCGGCCCTGCTGGAAACCACCCGGACCAACGGCGCCGAGCACGAAATCCTCAGCCGCGAGGCCATGGCCGAACGCTACCCGCAGCACAACCTCCGCGAAGACGATATCGCCGTCTATGACCCCAACGCCGGTGCCTTGCGCACCGACCGTGCCGTCACGGCGGCGGTCGCAGCAGCCCAGGCCAACGGGGCAACAGTCCAGACGAACACCCCGATCGACAGCATCACCGAAACCGGGGACGGCGTCGTCATCACCTCGGGTGAGAAGTCCTGGACCTTCGAGAACGTCATCGTCTCCTCCGGCGGCTGGTCCCAGAAGCTCATGCCCGACTACCTCAAAGCGGCAACCCAGACCAAACGGATCTTCCTGAGCTGGTTCGTCGCCCGCGACGGCGCGGAATTCACCCCGGAAAAATTCCCCACCTTCAGCAGGATGTACGAGGACCGCTCTATGTACGGGGCACCCGCCGTCGACGGCGTGACCGTGAAGGCAACCCTGGACGGCCGCGGCAAGCCGACCCCCGACCCGGGCGCCGTGCCACGCGAGCTCACCGTAGCGGAAATCACCGAGACCACCGAAACCGTCACGGAGTTCTTCCCCGGCCTGTACCCCAACATCGTCCGCACCGACGCGTTCCCCGACCTTTTCACCAAGGACGGGCATCCGCTGCTGGGCCGGATCAACGAAGGGAGCCGAATCTACTGCGCCACCGGGTTCTCTGGCGGCGGCTTCAAAAACGCCACCGGATTCGGCGAAATCGCCGCCTACGAAGCACTGCGGAAACGATCCTTCGAAGGCTTGGACTTCGTGCGCCCGCAACGATTTGCGATGAGTTGAACTACTGTGTCAGCAAGCGCAACCCGCTGAACATTGCACGTATTGGCACCAGGAACGTACAGCGCCGAGGTCGAGCACCCGTCCCGCTGAATCGACCGCCACGAACCCTCCTAATGACATTCCCTGACCGGCCGGAAAACCAGCCCCCTGGATGCCCGCAGCCTGCCCAGCATCAGGCGGCCATAGTTGTTGTGACGGCAGAGACTGGGTTGTAGGTGGTGCCGTCGCGGAGCATGGCCCAGATGACGTTCAAGCGGCGCCGGGCGAGGGAAAGCATTGCTTGGATATGGGATTTTCCTTCTGCGCGCTTGCGGTCGTAGTAACTCCGTGACGCTGAACAGGTTTTCAGGGCCGAGAGGCCTGAGAGGTAAAAGACCCTTGGCAGTCGGCGGTCGTAACGCCGGGGTCGGTGGTGGTTTCCGGTGATCCTGCCTGAGTCCCGCGGGGCCGGGGCAAGGCCCGCGACACCCGCGAACCGGCCAGCAGACTGGAAGACGGTGAGGTCCCCGCCAGTAGCGCCGAGGAACTCTGCCGCCAGGACGGGTCCGAATCCGGGCATGCTGAGCAGCACCTGAGTGTGCTGGTGTTCTGTGACTTTTTCGCTGATCATCGCATCGAGTTGTGCCAGTTCCTCGTTCAGGGACAGGATTTCCCTGGCGGGGGCGGCCACGATCACCTCCCCCATGTGCTGGGCGGGAACAATGGTGTGCTGGGACTTGGCGGCCTCAAGTGCTGCGGCGGCGACGGCTTTCGAGGAGCGGGCACTGTGTTTTTTCAGCCAGGCGTGGATCCGGGCCTGACCGGAGCGGCGGATCCCATCGGGTGTCCGGTAGTTGGTCAGCAGGGTCAGGGCGGCTTTGGACCGGCTGTAATCGAAGGCCCGCTCCAGAGCCGGGAAGTATTCCAGCAACTGGGCCTGCAAACGGTTGATCGCCCGGACCCGGTCCACAGCTTTGTCGGCCCGGCGGGCGGTGAGGAACCGCAACCCGGTGCTGGTCGCATCACCGGCTCGCAGAGGCCGTAAATCACGGTTCGTCCGGGCCTGTTCGGCGATGACGGCGGCGTCCTTCGCGTCTGTTTTGCCTTCACCCCGGTAGAGCTTGGAGGCGTGGTGCACGGTACGGCCGGGGATATAGAGGATTTCCTGGCCGTGGCCGATAAGCAGGGCGATCAGCAGCGCCGATCCCCCGTGGTTCAGGTCAGTTGCCCAGATCACCTCATCCCCTGCTGCGAGCTCGAGGACGCTGCCCAAGAGCTTGAGCAGGGCGGGCAATGATGATGGGCTTTTCCGGCATCAATACCGGCCCATAGGTGCACCAAGAACAGCCTCCAACCTGTTGGAAGGGTAAGGGCCCAGCAGATAACCGCGCCGTCGTGTCCTTTTCTGGCGATCATGTCGCGTCTCTCAATAAGCGGTCGGGTCATCGCGGGGTGGCGGGCGGCCAATCCTTCGAAGCCGTCACGAGACCGTCCGGCACAGCAACCAAAGCCATACCCGCCTCCCCTGGGTAGCCACGACCCTACAACGGCCGCGGAACTTAGCCCGGCAACTACATTAGGACAGCAAACAAGAAAAGTGCCGGCCTGGACATTGATGGGGGACAATGTCCAGACCGGCACCCTCACTTTGGTAATCGACGGGCGGGCACCGGAGGTTACGCCGATTCCAAAAGTTTTTTGAACTTTTTTGCGCCCGAATCAGGGCTTCCCGGGGACAGGCTCGGTCGGGATTGCGCTGGGCACCGCGCCAGGGACATTCGGTGGCAGCGAAGGAAGTGACGGCAGCGGCTTGGACGGCAACTTGGGAGCGGCGCCGCTCCCGGGAATAGCGGGCACGTGTGTAGGCCGGGCAGGCGGAGTCTGCATCTGCTTTCCATCACCAGGCTCAGCTGAACCATTCGAGTGGCCCGGCTCGGCCCCGGCCGGTGCCGACGGCGAGGCCGCTCCCCCCTGGACCGGCGCTGAAGGTACCGCCGAGCCCGTTGACCCAAGCACCGGAGGCATGTCAGCGGGCGAAGGAGGGGCAGTGTCGGGCTTGGGCGCGGTCCGGCCGGCAGGCTGGAGAATGTTCTCCACGGTGTGGCCAACGCTGCGGCGGAAGTCCTCGCTGGAGGCTGCCACGGCGCCCGCGCCAAGGCCCATTGCCCCGACCACTGCGGCGCTCACCACGATCCCCATCCTTCGTTGCCTGTTGCGGCGGCGCAGTTCCAGGCTGGTCACGCTTGGCGCGAGCAGCGCGGCGAGATCCGCGCGGGGCGTTGGGGCAGCAACCTGGGCCAGCCCGCGCAGTTCCTCAAGGGACCTGCGAAGATCGGCGTCCTCTTCGAGCCCGGAATCCAGGAGGATCGCCTGGATCTCTCCGTCTTCGCGGCCTGTCGGCATGACACTCATGATGCTGCGTGGTCCTTTTCCTTGACGAGTTCGCGCAGGGCAATGAGCCCGCGCCGCTGGAGCTGTTTGATGGCTCCGGGGGTTTTGTTCATGATGCCGGCCACCTGTTCGACCGAGAGGTCCGCGACAATGCGCAGGACCAGGACTTCCCGCTGCTCGTCATTGAGCAGCGAAAGCGAGGAGGTTATTCCGCCCAGCGACCCGAGGACCTCGTCCTCGGCGGACCTGGACCGCCGCTGGTCCTGCGACGGGTCGAATTCGGTCAGCTGGGGCGTTCTGGCGGACCGGCGGCGGTAATCGACGAGCCGGGCATGCGCCACCGAGAAGATGAACGTCCGCAGCCCGGTATGGCCGCCCTTGACACCGGTAAGTTTTGGCAGGATATCCACAAAGACGTCCTGCGTCAGGGCTTCGGCGTCGTCCACGCCGCGGGCGCGGAAGTAACCGAGAACGGCGGGGGAAATGGTGCTGTAGACAGCGCTGAAGCCGGAGGGGTCGCCAGCAAGGGCGGCTGACAATTCGTCATCGGTCAGCTGGGCTGCCAAGAAGTGTCCTTCCCTTACTGCTGGTGTGCGGCGGTAGTAAGCCTAGCCGCCGCACACCTCGCACCCCTATTTGGGGATCGCCCTATTGCGCGATCCCGTAAGGGACCGTATTACTTGCCGGCCTCGGGCAGGTCGGCGTCTGCTTCAGCCTTGGCCTCGGCATCGGCGGAGACCGACGGGGCGGCCGGCGTGCCGACCTTCTCCGAAACGTCCGGGACAGCCGGGGTCGCGGGAACGGCCGGGGTGGCGGGAACGCCGGCGCCGCCGGGAACAGCAGGCGTGGCGGGGATGGCGGCGTTCACGTCTGCACCGGCGCCCGAGACATTGACCTTGGCGTTAGCGGCGTTCTTGTCCGCTTCCACAGCGGCGTCAGCAGCGTCAGCAGCCTCGCCGGTAGCCTTGGCCTTGGCGTCCGGCGTCGCGGGAACGGCGGGGGTGGCCGGAACTGCGGGCACCTCCGGGACCTCGGGCGTGGAGGGAACAGCCGGCGTGGCCGGAACGGCGGGCGTAGCGGGGGTCACCTCTGCATGCTGCGAGCTGGCTACCTGGGCTGCGTTGGCCAGTCCGATGCTGGAGAAACCTCCGATAGCGATGATGGCGGCGCCGACAGCAATCTTGGTGGTCTTGCTAACACTCTTCATGAGAAAAAATCATCCTTTGGTTGGTTGAAGGCCGGGCCGGGGCCGATGGGGGACAGTCCCGGCCCGGCGCTTACACATACGTAATCGCAGCGGATGGTGCGCAGGTTACGCGGCAACGGAAATTCTTTTTGAGGCCGGATGCACGACGGCGGCGGGCCACCTTAGAAGGTGACCCGCCGCCGTCGGGGCTGGTGACGTTGCAGCCGGAGTGTCAGTCGTTTATGAGGTCGTTGACCACGATGGTCTGGTCGCGGTCGGGGCCAACGCCGATTGCGGAGAAACGTGTGCCGGACAGCTTCTCCAGGGCCAGCACGTAGTTCCGGGCGTTCTCCGGCAGGTCCGCGAGCGTGCGGGCGCCGGTGATGTCCTCGGTCCAGCCCTCGAAGTATTCGAAGATGGGCTTGGCGTGGTGGAATTCGGTCTGGGTCATGGGCATTTCGTCGTGCCGGACGCCGTCGACGTCGTAGGCCACGCAGACCGGGATCTGTTCGATGCCGGTGAGGACGTCCAGCTTGGTGACGAAGTAGTCCGTGAAACCATTGACGCGGGAAGCGTGGCGGGCCAGGACGGCGTCGTACCAGCCGCAGCGGCGCGGGCGGCCCGTGTTCACGCCGAACTCGCCGCCGGTCTTCTGCAGGTATACGCCCATTTCATCGAACAGTTCCGTGGGGAACGGTCCGGCGCCCACACGCGTGGTGTAGGCCTTGATGATGCCGATGGAGCGCGAGATCCGGGTTGGGCCGATGCCGGAGCCAACAGAGGCACCGCCGGCGGTCGGGTTGGAGGACGTGACGAACGGATAGGTGCCGTGGTCAACGTCCAGGAACGTGGCCTGGCCGCCCTCCATGAGCACCACTTTGCCCTCGTCCAGGGCGGTGTTCAGCACGAGGGTGCTGTCGATGACCAGGGGACGCAGCCGTTCCGCGAAGGACAGGAAGTAGTTGACAATCTCATCAACCAGGATTCCCCGGCGGTTGTACACCTTGACCAGGAGTTCGTTCTTCTGGCGCAGCGAGCCTTCCACCTTCTGGCGAAGGATGGACTCGTCGAAGACGTCCTGGACGCGGATGCCGAGGCGGGCCACCTTGTCCATGTAGGCGGGGCCGATTCCGCGGCCCGTGGTGCCGATGGCGCGGCTGCCGAGGAAGCGCTCGGTGACTTTGTCCAGCACCTGGTGGTACGGAGCCACGAGGTGGGCGTTGGCCGAAACGCGCAGCTTGGAGGTGTCCGCGCCACGGGCTTCAAGGCCGTCGATCTCCTGGAACAGGGCCTCCAGGTTCACCACGCAGCCGTTGCCGATGATCGGAACCGCGTTGGGGCTCAGGATGCCGGCAGGAAGGAGCTTGAGCTCATACTTCTCACCGCCCACGACGACGGTGTGCCCGGCGTTGTTGCCGCCGTTCGGCTTGACGACGTAGTCGACGCGGCCGCCAAGCAGGTCGGTGGCCTTACCTTTTCCTTCGTCGCCCCACTGGGCTCCGACGATCACGATTGCTGGCATGGGATCCTCCCCCATTCGTTCGGGCCGATTCCTGCCTGCATCACCGTGGTGACTGGCCGGGGTCAGCGCCGTTCATGAGAATGCCCCGAATTTCATCGCCGGCGTCCGCGGTGTTGACTGCAGGACTCAGCGCAAGAGTTCCGGGGCTCTTACCACCCAAGTTTAGCCGATCGGCCGCGGAAGTACCGTCAGGGCCGTCCGCCGGTGCGGCCGGTCCGTAACGTTTCGCGGGGGCAGGCAGCGTGAGGACGAACAGGCTGCCAGTAACAAGGGCGGCACCGGCCCAGGCCAAGGCCGGCAGCCGTTCGCCGACAACCAGAACAGCCAGGACGGCGGCCACCAGTGTTTCGGCGAGGGATATCGTCGTGGCAGCGCTCGCGCGGACACGGGCCAGCCCCCAGCCGAACAGCACGTACCCGGCGAACATGGGGACAAGCGCCATGTACACGCCCACAGCCATGTTCTGCCAGGAGGCCACCAGCGGTGCACCGGTAATCACCAGCACAGGCATGAGCAGCAGCCCGCCTATGCCGAAGACAGTCCCCATCACCGCCCTCGAGGGCACCCCGGTGTTGATCAGGCGGTGCGCAGCCCAGGAGTAGAGGGCGTAGGTGAGCCCGGCAACCAGCCCGAGGCCAATACCGGCGGGCGTGGACCAGCCCCCGGCAGCGGTAGGACCGGACCCACCGTGTCCGGCGTCCGCAAAGCACAACAGCGCGGCGCCCGACAGGCCCAGCACTGCACCCGCCGCCCACCGCCGCGTGAACAGGCTCTTGTCCACAACGCGTTCAATCACGGCGGAGGCGAGGGGAGCCGAACCGATGGAGACCACGGTCCCGACGGCCACGCCGGCCAGGTGCATTGAGGAGTAGAAAGCGAGCGGGTACGTTGCGACAGCAAGGGATCCCAGTGCCACTGTTGGCCACTGCCTGCGCAGGGCGGCCGCGAAGACACCGATCTGCCCTGCCGCGACAGCGGCCTGGAGCAGGCCGCCCAGTCCCATGGCCACCGCGCCGATTGCGAGGGGGCTGACGTCCGGAGCGAAGGTGGCTGCGGTGCCGGTTGTTCCCCACAACACCGACGCCACCAGCACGAACCCCGCGCCCCACGTGCTCTCCGTAAAGCCGGCGGTCCTCACACGCCGCCGATCAGTGCGGCCGCGATATCGCGGGCTTCCTTGACACACCGGTCGTTTCCTTCGAGGCCTGCGCGGACCATAGATCCTTCAAGCAGGAAGGCCAGGTGCCGGGCAAGGGGAGCCGCCTGCTGAGGCGAGTGCGCGAGAAGTTGGGCCACATGCTCGGCTAACAACGCCTCAACCTCTTCCTTGTGGCGCCGGACCACAGCCCTGCCGGGATCGCCCGCCGGCAACTCGGCTGCTGCATTGAGAAGCCCACAGCCCCTGAAGCCACGCTCATACGCGAGGTCAGCGTGGTCCGCATAGGCATCGAAGACCGCCAGGACGCGTTCCTTGGCGCTGGCTGCTCCGTCCAGCCGCGCCCGGTACAGCCCCATCCACTCCTCGTGGCGGGCATTCAGGTATGCCGTGACCAGCTCAGCCTTGGAGGCGAAGTTGTTGTAAAGGCTTTTCTTCGCGACCCCCGCCTCCGCTGTAATGGCGTCGATTCCCGTTCCGGCCAGACCGTCGGCATAAAAGCGCCGCGAGGCCGCCTGGATCAGCGCTTCGCGGGCGTGCCCGCGGGGTGATCGGCCCTTTGGTGCCGCCTCTTGCATGCTCATCCTCGTCCTCAGCTGCTGCAGTAGTAGGTAGACCAGTCTACCTACTGGGATGCATCCAAGGAAGCAGGAGCGGAACTGGCGCTTCGTGCGGCTTGCTAAACTGATAAGGATCGATCAGGCATCGATCCACCCTCATTTCAAATCGTCCCGGACTTGGCGCGCCCGCTTCCGGTACGGCAGCGTGACCGATCCCCGCAGGAGACACCGCACTTACATGACAGCCATGGCTACTGAATCTTTCCGTGAACAACTCCTGAGCCGCCGTTACGAGCCCAATGTCGCAGCTGTCAATGAACTGTGCGACTCCCTGCAGAGCACAAAGCCTGGCACCCAGGTTCCCTACGTCGACCCCATGCACGACGTCGACGAGTGCCGCATCATCAGCCTGTTTTCCAACATCGGCACAGCCTCGCCGTCCGGTTTCATCACGGCCGGCGACGATGACGCCGCCACCCGCATGCTCGGACTGCAGTGGAAGCTGGGGCTGCGGCCCGAGTTCGTGATGCCGTGGAACGTGCATCCCTGGCATGTGCCGGGAGAGCCCAACGGCAAGTTCACCCCCGACCAGATTTCCGCCGGCCTGAAGCCCCTGCTGAAGTTCCTGGCCCTGGTCCCCCGCGCGTCCGTCATCGTCGCCCACGGCACCGAGGCCAACCGCCTGGCCAACATGCTCCTCAAGACCGAAGTGCCCCTGCTGTGGCGCCGCGGCCTCAAGACGTACAAGGTCCGCTCGCTGAGCGGACGGGCCTTCGCCGGCACGCCTGCCCGCCAGCAGCAGTATCTCGACGAAATGCACGTGGTGTACGCGGATGCCATGGCCCGCACCGGCCTTCAAAGGGCCGCCAGCTAAAGCTGACATGACGACGGCGGGCGGTCACCTTCCAAGGAGAAGGGGACCGCCCGCCGTCGTGCTTAATTCAATTGAGGTTTTCGCCTTGGATGGCTGCCTTGGCCTTCGGGTCCGAGTCATTGAGGAACTTCTCGATGCGCTCCGGTTCTTCGGCCTCGTTGATGGCCGCCGAGGCGCGACCCAGCGAGTACAGCGCACGCAGGAAGCCGCGGTTGGGCTCGTGCTCCCACGGGATGGGACCGACGCCGCGCCAGCCGTTGCGGCGGAGCGAGTCCAGGCCCCGGTGGTAGCCCACGCGGGCATACGCGTAGGAGTCGATCGTGCGCCCTTCCGCCCAGGCTTCCTCGGCCAGCACGGCCCAGAGCAGCGACGACGTGGGGTGCTTCTCCACGAGGTCCAGGGCCTCCTGGCCCGCTTCCAGCTGTTCGTAGACCTCAGTCTCGGCAGGCAGGAGTGTGGGCTCAGGACCCATCAGGTTTTTGCGGAACTCGTCAGACATGTTTAGAAGGTCTTGCCTGCGGAACCCAGCTGCTGGGTTGCTTCGACGACGCGGGCGGCCAGGCCGGCTTCGGCGGAGGCACCCCAGACGCGGGGGTCGTACGTCTTCTTGTTGCCGACTTCGCCGTCAACCTTGAGCACACCGTCGTAGTTGCGGAACATATGATCCACCACGGGACGGGTGAAGGCGTACTGCGTGTCGGTGTCGATGTTCATCTTGATCACGCCATAGGACACAGCGTCCGCGATCTCCTGGTCCGAGGAGCCGGAGCCGCCGTGGAACACCAGGTCAAACGGGTTGTCCTTGCCGATCTTGGCGCCGACCTGGGCCTGGATGTCCTTCAGGATCTCCGGACGCAGCTTCACGCCGCCCGGCTTGTAGACACCGTGCACGTTGCCGAACGTCAGGGCAGTGATGTAGCGGCCGTTCTCGCCGGCGCCCAGGGCCTCGATCGTGGCCAGGGCGTCCTCGACCGTGGTGTACAGCTTCTCGTTGATCTCGTGCTCGACGCCGTCTTCCTCGCCACCGACGGTGCCGATTTCAACCTCGAGGATGATCTTGGCCGCAGCAGCCCGTGCCAGCAGGTCCCGGCCGATGCGCAGGTTCTCGTCCAGGGTCTCAGCGGAGCCGTCCCACATGTGGGAGTTGAAGATCGGGTCCTTGCCGGCCTTGACGGCTTCCTCGGAAGCGGCCAGCAGCGGCAGCACGAAGCCGTCCAGCTTGTCCTTGGGGCAGTGGTCCGTGTGCAGGGCGATGTTGACGTTGTAGTTCTTGGCAACCTCGCGGGCGAACGCCGCGAAGCCCAGGGAACCGGCAACCATGTCCTTCGTCGAGGCGCCGGACCAGTAGGCCGCGCCGCCGGTGGAGACCTGGACGATGCCGTCGGACTCGGCCTCGGCGAAACCGCGCAGGGCCGCATTCAGGGTCTGGGAGGAGGTGACGTTAACCGCCGGGAACGCGAAGCCGCCCTGTTTTGCGCGGTCGATCATGTCGGCGTAGATCTCTGGGGTTGCAATGGGCATGCTGACTCCTAAAGTGAATTTCGTCTGCGGGTTGGGTTGACCCTGGAGTAAACCTCGTCGGCTACGAACCATCCTAGTCATTTCTTGGCACTGGCCGTGGTTCGGGTCACTCAGGCGGGTAACACTTCGCGGGCTTCACCCAGATGACACTTAACAGCAGTCCGGGCGGCAAACACTGCCGCGAAGCGATCTCGCGCGGGCAGAACTAGACGTGCTGGCCGAAAACGTGCCGGCGCACCCACGCGTGCATGGCGATCGCCGCCGCGGATCCCGCGTTGATGGAGCGGGTGGAGCCGAACTGCTCAATCGAGAGGGTGGCCTCCGCGGCTTCATGCACCTCCGGTGTCAGGCCCGGGCCCTCCTGGCCGAAGACGAGGACGCATTTGCGGGGCAGTTCGTAGGTTTCCAGCGGCACGGAATCAGGGAAGATATCGATCCCGATGATGGCCAGCCCCTCCCCCTGTGCCCACGCCACAAAATCCTCCACGGTGGGGTGGTGCCGGACGTGCTGGTAGCGGTCGGTGACCATTGCCCCCCGGCGGTTCCAGCGCCGTCGTCCGATGATATGGACTTCCTTGGCGAGGAACGCGTTGGCGGTGCGCACCACGGTCCCGATGTTGAGGTCGTGCTGCCAGTTTTCGATGGCGATATGGAAGTCGTGGCGCTTGGCATCCAGGTCGGCGACGATCGCCTCGTGCTTCCAGTAGCGGTACTTGTCCACCACGTTGCGCCGGTCGCCGTCGGCGAGGAGGTCAGGGTCCCAATGGTCACCTTCGGGCCACTGGCCTTCCCAGGGCCCGACGCCGACCTCCGCCTTAGGCTCGGAGGTCTCCTCTGCGGTCGGCTGGTGTTCGGCTGGGGTCCCGGGCGTCTGAGTCACCCCTCAACACTAGACTGGGCTCCGAGAAAGCATTCATCACCGGCGGAGGAAAACATGGCGAAGGCAGACCAGGTACAGGAATCGGCAGCGGTTTACCGGAGCGGGCAGGAGATCGAGTGCTGGCTGACCGACATGGACGGCGTCCTGGTGCACGAGAACCAGGCCGTTCCCGGCGCCGCGGAACTGATCCAGCGGTGGGTGGACACGTCCAAGCGGTTCCTGGTGCTGACCAACAACTCCATCTTCACGCCCCGCGACCTGGCTGCCCGTCTCCGCGCCTCCGGCCTCGAGATTCCGGAAGAAAACATCTGGACCTCGGCCCTCGCCACGGCACAGTTCCTCAAGGACCAGGTCCAGGGCTCCGGTTCGGGCAACCGCGCCTACACCATCGGCGAGGCCGGGCTTACGACGGCACTGCATGAGGCCGGCTTCATCCTCACCGACCAGAACCCCGACTTCGTGGTCCTCGGCGAAACCCGCACCTACTCCTTCGAGGCGATCACCATGGCGATCCGCCTGATCCTCGCGGGTGCGCGCTTCATCGCCACCAACCCGGACGCCACGGGCCCATCCAAGGACGGACCCATGCCCGCCACCGGGGCCATCGCCGCCCTGATCAGCAAAGCCACAGGGCGCGAACCGTACATCGTGGGCAAGCCCAACCCCATGATGTTCCGTTCAGCCATGAACCAGATCGATGCCCACTCCGAAACCACTGCCATGATCGGCGACCGAATGGATACGGACATCATCGCAGGCATGGAAGCCGGGCTGCATACGGTGCTGGTGCTGAGCGGCATCACCCAGCGCGACGAAATTTCCTCCTACCCGTTCCGCCCCAACCAGGTGCTGAATTCGGTGGCGGACCTGAAGAGCCAGATCTGACACACGGCTAGAACGGCGTCATCCTCCCGCCACCGCTGGGAAGCGGGAAGATTTGGTCCTGCAGGTCCGCCAGGAGTGGGCGGTAGACGAAGGGGTTCCATCCCGGGCTGGCGTGCGCCGGAAGCGCCCCTTCGGTCTGCAGTTCCGAGGAGGCCATATTGGCGGCAAACGTCCGCGCCCAGGACCGGTGCGCCGTTTCGTAGTTGACCGTCTGGTCCCGGGGATTCCCGATGTACGCCATGCGGGCATCACCGATCTGCCCTGCGAAGCGGGTGGCATCGAAGTGGTAGATGTAGGCGGATTCTGACTGAATCAGCACGCTGGAGGGCGCAATGGGCGACAGCTGCTCCAGCGTCTGGTCCAGGATCTGCCGCCAGGTGCGCTCGTTCTTGTGCACCACACGCTCCCCCAGCTCATAGCCGCCGCGCAGCACCGAGGGCACCCGGAACCCCCGTTCGTAGAGAAACACCACGCCGTCGAACCAGCTCTGGTCCAGCACATCGTATTTACTGTAGGGGCTGGAGTCCAGCACGATGAGGGCCACCTCCACACCGTGCAGTTCGAGCAGGCGGGCCGCCACCTGCGTGGCCACCATGCCGCCGAAACTGTGGCCGTAGAAGTAGAGCGTGGTCAGGTTCCTGGCGCGGACGTGCTCGATCACGGCGATGACGATTTGGTCGATGTCCAGCCCGAGATTTGAATAGCCGACGGCGGCCAGCTGGCCGCGCTGCCGCAGTGTCCCGCGCAGCGAGTTCAGGATCCACTGCGCTTCCTCCCAGCTGGTTTTGTAGCCGGGAAACAGGATCCAGCTGGCATTGGGGAAGTAGCTCTGGGCGAAATCGTCGTCGACCACCAGGACTTTGTGGACCTGGCGTTCTGTCTGGACCCGCTGGGTCAGCAGCATGTCCGTAGCCAGAACCGACGCCGCTCCTGCCCCCGTAAGGAAGGCCCGCCGGGAGAACCTTTTCAGGTCGGAGGCATGACGGATCAGCCGGGTCGCATCTGTACCCGGCGACGGCTCCGGACCTGCGGATCCTTCATACGGCACTCATCTACCCTAGGCACAGTTCAACCGCCGCGGGCAATTACCTGGCGGCCTGCCGCGGATTCAGCAGCCCGCGGCCTGCTTCCCCGTTGCCTCGAAGAGTTCACGCCGGGCGAGTTCCTCACCAATGGCGTCGTACTGTGCCAGCAGTTCATTCCCGCAGCGGCCCGAGGGATCGTCCAGCAATTCAAAAATCGAGTCGCTTGCCGCGAGCAGTTCCGCCGAGGAGTAGCTGGACAGCGGGCGGAGGCTGAAGGGTGCCGGAGCAACAACTGGCTGCGACGGATGCGGCAGCGCTGTGGGGCTTCCCCCTTCCGCTGCACCCTGCCCGCTGCCTGCCATGAGCACCAGGGACACTCCTGCAGCGGCGGCAACCACATCCTGCAAGCCGGGGTCCTGCGCATTCATGGCCTGCGCGTTCATGGCTTGGGCGTTCATGGCCTGCGCGTTCAAATCTACGCGCAGGCCCGCGAGGGCGGAGGATTCCACGAACGTGGCACTGGACAGGTCCACGGTTATTGGGAAGGTGATTCCCATGCCCCGGACACGCTGAATTTCGCGCAGGAGATCAGGCCGGGATGCCTGGGTAAGGCTGCCGCGGATGTCGATCCTGACGGCGCTGGCGGAGCGGTCGATATCGAGCCGGGAATTAAGCTGGTTGTCCATAGGTACTCCATAAATGGGTGACTATGGCCGACGGCTCAACCTTGGCCAGCGTATCCCGGGCAGGCCCTGCGCACAAGCAGTTAGCCTGCGTGCACCTGCCCGGGCTCCTGGAAATGCGTGTGCACCTCAGCGCCGCCGACCGAGTTCACAAGCGATGCCGCGATGTCGCGAAGCTTGATGTTGCTGTTGCTCGATGCATCGGTCAGTATGCGCACGGCTGTTTCCTGGCTGCACCGGTTTTGGGCCATGACGATGCCGACGGCGATGTCGATGACCGTCCGGGATTCAAGCGTGGCGCGCAGGTTGGTGGCACTGTCCGTGTGAAGGGAAAACCTGACGGCCAGGCGCAGGGCCTGCGAGATTTCACGGGTATAGCCGCGGGCACGTGCCGCAGCAACCTCATTGAATTTGTGCGGCGCGTCGGAATACAGATTCAGTGCCGCTTTGGCATCACCCTGCAGATGGAACGGCAAAGAAAGCACGGAGCGCAGCCCATGGGATGCCACAGCATTCGCATAGTCCGGTCCCCACCGGTTTTCCTCCAGAAGATCCGGCACATGAACTTCCCGCTCTTCCTCGGCCGCGGTGAGGCACGGCCCCTGGGACAGCGAGTACTGGATTTGATCCACTTCCCGGGCAGACTCGCTGCTCCAGCCGATGGTGGCCGCTTTGCGGTCGCGGAGCAGCGTTATACCGCACAGGGCATCGTCACCGTCCCCTGCCACCTGGTGCGCGGAGTAGCGCGCAAGCTCGTTCAGGAAGGCCTCAAAGTCCGCGCTGTCCAGGATGAGATTCTGGATCTGCTCAGCGCTGGTCAATGCACGGGGACTACTGCTCTGGGTGGAATCGGGCGTACGCATGGCGAAGGTACTCCAAGGTGGAAATCTGATGCGGGTACGCAAATACTAGGCCACGCCGGCAGTACGGTCCACAAGGGCCGCCGCTCAGCTCAGGCCGAGTTCGTCCTTGCCGTAGGCGAACAGGTAGGGCACACCGGTCTCGGCTTCGATCTTTTCCTTGGCCCCGGTGTCGCGATCCACGATCACGGCAACGGCCACCACGTTGCCGCCGGCCTTCCGAACACCCTCGACGGCGGTCAGAGCCGAGCCGCCGGTGGTGGACGTGTCCTCCAGGATCAGGACCTTGCGGCCCTCGACCGACGGGCCCTCGACCTGGCGGCCCATGCCGTAGGACTTCTGCGCCTTACGGACCACAAACGCGTCCACGGTGCGGCCGGCGTCGGCGGCCGCGTGCATCACAGCCGTGCCGACCGGATCCGCACCCATGGTCAATCCACCGGCGCACTCGAAGTCGATCCCGGCGTTGTCCGTCAGTGAAAGCATGACCTGCCCAACGAGTTTGGAGGCCTCGTGGTGGAGGGTGATCCGGCGCAGGTCGATGTAGTAATCGGCCTCCGCCCCGCTGGAGAGGATCACCTTGCCGCGTACAACGGCGAGTTCCTTGATCAGTTCAAGCAGGCGGGCACGGGCAGCGGCAGCATCTGCTGCAGGAACACTGGTGGCAGTCATGGGGTCCAGTTTAGTGGCTCAGCGGATTGTGAAGGCGCCGCCTCCGGCTTGTGCAGAGGCCCCCTGGCCCGTCGCTATGCGCAGTCCTATGACGCCGCCCATGACACTGCCTACGGCACCGAGCTACGGCACCGAGCTATGGCACGGCCCGCGGTTCCTGCCGGCGGGCAAACCCTGGTGCATGCTCGGGCCGTGGCCCAAAGGCAATCATGCGCGGCATGATCTTCCGGGCTGCCGGAACATGCTGAACCACGAAGAGCGGGAAAGCGGGGGCACCGGCCCTCCGGCCCGTAAACAGCGGCACAAAGACAGCGCGGTGCATAATCCGCTGGACTGTCTGGACAACGACAGTGGGCATCCGTCTACGGCGCTGCACGGCTTCGAGGTCCTGCAGGCCGACGTGGCCCCGCAGCAAGCAGGGGGCGAGCCGTGCCGCGGCCGCAACCGCGTCCTGTATCGCGAGGTTGATTCCCACTCCCCCGGCGGGCGACATCGCATGCGCCGCATCACCGATGCAGAGCATGCCGTCCACATACCAGCGCCGCAGCCGATTGAGGCGCACGTCAAGCCAGTGGATGTCATCCAGTGAATGGATGGCATCCACGCGGTCCGCCAGGTCCGGCCTCAGTGCGGCGACGCGTTCCCTGAAGCGTTCCACCCCTTCGCTCCGGATGCGGGCGTCCGCCCCCTTGGGTCCCATGTACCCCATCTGGTAGTAGTCGTCCCGGAACAGCGCGATCATGGCCTCTCTGCCTTTGAACGCGGGGACGATCCCCGCAATTTCACCCTCCTCCGAGGGGTGGCGCGGAAGCTTGAACCACCAAGTGTCGAACGGCACCGGGAATTCCTTGGGCACCAGGCCGGCGGCCTGGCGCAGGGCGGAATTTCGCCCGTCCGTGGCCACCACCAGGCTGGCGCGGATCGCGCCCTCGGTTCCTGAACTGGTCCGGTAGCGGACACCGGTGACCCGGCCGCCGTCGTCTATCAGGGACGTGGCCGTGTGCTCCATCAGCAGCGTGAAGCTCGGCTCCTCCTCAGCGGCACGCGCAAGGAAATTGAGGAAGTCCCACTGCGGCATCATGGCGATGTAGTTATACGGCGGGCGCAGGGAGGCAAAATCGCCCAGGGTCACCAGGCCGACGCCCGGCACCGGGAATGCGACGTTGCGCAGCCGGCTCTGTGGCAATTCCCGGAAAGCGCCGCCGAGGCCGAGTTCGTCTATGAGCCGGATGGTCGCCGCGTGGACGGTGTCGCCGCGGAAATCGCGGAGGAAATCGCCATGCTTTTCAAGGACAGTGACTTCGACGCCTGCCCTCGCCAGCAGCAGGCCCAGCATCATGCCGGCAGGCCCGCCGCCGGCCACTACGCACCCTGTTCGCTCCATGCACCCACGCTACGCCCGACGGCGGCGGCCCAGGATAGGTTTTTCGCTGCGGAAACTGCCAAGGGACGCGCAAGGCAGGAACACACTCGCCGGCCGGAACACAGTTGAGCGTTGCGGATGCGGCTGGCTAGGCTGGGCACATGCGCGAACTCCAGGCCAAGATCATCAAAGAAATGGGCGTACAGCCCCGGATCGACCCCGCCGAGGAGGTGCGCAAGCGCGTCACCTTCCTCAAGGAGTACCTCAAGGCAACGGGCACCCGGGGGTTCGTCCTGGGCATTTCCGGAGGCCTTGACTCCTCCCTGGCCGGCCGCCTCGCCCAGCTGGCAGTCGAGGAGCTGGAAGCCGAAGGTGTGGAGGCCAATTTCGTCGCCATCCGGCTCCCCTACGGCGTACAGCACGACGAAGACGACGCCCAGGCCGCCCTGGACTTCATCAAGGCCAAGACCGAATGGACGTTCAACATCTCAGCGGCCGTGGACGGCTTCGAGGACGAGTTCGAAAAGACTGTGGGCAACGGAATCTCCGACTTCCACAAGGGCAACACGAAGGCCCGCACGCGCATGATCGCCCAGTACGCCCTGGCCGGCGAACACAACTACCTCGTGATCGGCACGGACCACGGCGCCGAGTCCGTGACAGGCTTTTTCACTAAATACGGCGACGGTGGCGCGGACATCGTCCCGCTCTTCGGACTGAACAAGCGCCAGAACCGCGCACTCCTTGCCGAACTCGGCGCCCCTTCCCGGATCTGGGAGAAGGTCCCCACTGCCGATCTCCTGGACGGCAAGCCTGGCCGCACCGACGAGGACGAGCTCGGCATCAGCTACGACCAGATCGACGACTACCTGGAAGGCCGCGACATCCCCGAAGACGCAGCCGCCTTGATCGAGGAAAAGTACATGCGGACCCGGCACAAGCGCACCGTCCCGGTCTCCATCTTTGACACCTGGTGGAAGCACGAGGGTCCGGAGGAGCCACGGGTAGGGCTCTAAGCGTCAGGGCTCTGTGCACCGTCCGGGCTCCGGGCCGTGACAGGGCTCCGGACAGTAGCGATCCAGCTAGGGCAGCAGCACAATCTTTCCGCGCCCGTGGCCGGTTCGGCTGATTTCCAGCGCATCAGGCGCTTCGATCAGCGGCATCCGGTGCGAAATGGTGAAGGTGACCTGGCCTTCGGCCGCCAGGGTTGCGACGTCCGCAACGCGCCCGTCGAGTAGCCTGAGGTTCGCAATTCCCGCCGTCTCCGAGGATTCGCCGGGAACTGTGGTCACAGCCCGGCTCCGGTCCTCCAGCAAATCCAGCGTGGCCGCGACGGATTCTTCTGTGCCCACCGTATCGAACACCGCCGTCACCTTGCCTTGGGCCCTGACCCGCTCGACCAGCCCTGCGCCGTACATCACGGGCAGCGCTCCCAGGTCTGTCAGGTACTCGTGGTTCGGTTCGGACGCCGTGCCGATCACCGCAGCACCGAAGGCCTGGGCGATCTGCACTGCGGCTGAACCCACACCACCCGCCGCCCCGTGGATGAGGATGGTGTCCCCTTCGCCCACCTCGAGTTGCTTGAGGGCCGAATAAGCCGCCCCGCCGGCCACGGGGATGCAGGCCGCCTGTTCGAAATCGACCCCCACCGGCAGGGGGGTCAGTTCTTCCGCAGAAACCAGGGCTTCGGTGCGGTAGCCGCCAACGGTGCCGTTCCAGATGACTTCATCACCCACGGCGAAGCCTTCGAAGTCCGGTCCCACCTGGGTGACCACGCCTGCAGCCTCAGAACCGGGAACTGCGGGGAACTCGAGTGGAATCCATTGTTTTACGTAACCGGCCACGATTTTCCAGTCCATGGGATTGACGCCGACGGCCCGGAATTCCACCCGGACCTGCCCCTCGGCGGGATCCGGCAGCTCTTCCGTCCCGACGGTGAGCACCTGCGGACCGCCGTATTCCTCAAAGTAGATCCTGGTGCTCATGGTCCTGGCTCCTTGGAGTTGTCCGGCACTTTAGTGCAAGAGTAGGTGCAGGAATCCGGTGATCTCAACAGCCTGCGGCGGCTGGTGACACGCTTAAGGAGCTCCCAGCTGGACGCTGATCCGGTGCGCCTCTTCCATGAGGAGCCTGCCCAGGAACTCCTGCCGGTCTTCGCGGAAGCGCGGCTCGATTCCAGTCAGGGACAAAGCCCAGGCGGGCCGGCCCGCCTGATCGAACACGGCAGCGCCCATGCCCCAGCTGCCTTCCAGCACGAGTCCGGGATTCACGGAGTAGCCCGTCTCCCTGGTCCGCTTCACGTTGGCCCGGACCACCGATTCCGTGTGTCCCTCCGCAAATGTGCCGGCATGGGCGGGCCAGCTTGCCAAAATCTGCTCCTGTTCGCTCTCGGGCAGGAAGGCCAGGATCGCGGTGCCGGCTGACGCCACACCGAGAGGGAACCGAACACCCTCGTGGAGCACGAACGATCGTACGGGGAAGCTGCCCTCCTCGCGGAGCAGGCAGACCGTCTCGTTCCCGCGGCGGATGGAGAAGAATGCGCTCTCACCTGTCTGTTCGGCCAGTCGGCGCAGGCTCGGCCGGGCGATGTCCTCGAGCGGGAACCGGGCTGACGCCACCGATCCGAGCAGCAGGACCTCCGGGCCGAGGACCCAATTGCCGGTCCTTGCCTCATGGTCCAGCAGCCCTTCCGCGGCCAGGGAGGTCAGCAGCCGGTGAACCGTGGGCCGCGTCAGGCCGGATTCCCGCACCAGCTCCACCAGCGGAGTCCCCTCCGGCTTGCGGCCGACGATGCGCAAGAGCCCCGCGATACGGCTCACCACCTGGGCTCCTTGGACCGGCATCTGGTTCATGTCTCTCCCTATTTCATCCATATTGTGGACGCTTGAAAGCATACCGTCCACAGTGTAAGAACCGCCACACAGGTGCTGCACAAGCGCCTTGACAGCCCCTCAGAACCACCCCTACGCTCAGGACATCTGAGATCGAGTCCACAAAGTGGACACAGTCATGACTAACTCAACGAGGAGATGCCATGTCCAAACTGAAACCCGGTGCTGCCGAAGCCCTGCACGGTGTCCTGCGGGACGGCATGACGCTCGCCGTCGGAGGCTTTGGCCTGAGCGGCATCCCCGCAGACCTTATCGAGGCCGTGCGGGATTCCGCTGTCCGTGACTTGACTGTGGTCTCGAACAACATGGGCGTGGACGGCAAGGGCCTCGGCATTCTCATCGAGGCGGGCCAGGTCCGGAAAGTGATTGCATCCTACGTGGGCGAGAACAAACTCTTCGCGGAGCAATACCTTGCGGGCTTGCTTGAGGTGGAGTTCACTCCACAGGGCACGCTCGCCGAGCGCCTGCGCGCCGGCGGCGCCGGGATCCCTGCGTTCTACACCAAGACGGGCGTGGGTACGCTGGTTGCCGAGGGCAAGCCGCTCGCGGAGTTCGACGGCGAAACGTATGCTCAGGAGCGGGCCATCCGGGCCGACGTCGCCCTGGTCCACGCCCACACAGCCGACACCGACGGCAACCTGATGTACCGCTACACGGCCAGGAATTTCAACCCGGTAGCGGCCACCGCCGGTGCGGTGACCATTGCGGAGGCCGAAGTGATCGTGGAGCCGGGCGCACTGGACCCGAACCACATCGTGACTCCCGGTGTCTACGTCCAGCACCTCGTGCAGGCCGGCAACCGCACGAAGCACATCGAGCAGCGCACCGTTCGCCCGCGCGTGGAGACCCTCCCCGCTTAAAGCACCACCGCCTCGCGAACCAACACTTAGGCCCCGCAAATTTGAAACCCCAAGGAGAACCCGATGGCATGGACCAGGGATGAGATGGCCGCGATCGCGGCTGAAGAACTGAACGACGGCGACTACGTCAACCTCGGCATCGGCATTCCCACACTTGTGGCGAACAACCTGCCGCATGGCGTCCGCGTGATCCTGCAAAGCGAAAACGGCCTGCTCGGCATGGGCCCGTTCCCCTACGAGGGCGAGGAGGACGCCGACCTTATCAACGCCGGAAAGCAGACCGTCACAGTCCTGCCGGGGGGCAGCATTTTCGACTCTGCCACCTCCTTCGGCATGATCCGCGGCGGGCACGTGAAGGTGGCCATCCTGGGCGCCATGCAGGTCTCCGGCGACGGCGATCTGGCCAACTGGACCATCCCGGGCAAGATGGTGAAGGGCATGGGAGGCGCCATGGATCTCGTGGCCGGGACGCCGCGCGTCGTGGTGCTCACGGAGCACAATGCCAAGGACGGCACCGCCAAGATCGTCAAGGAGTGCACACTTCCGCTCACCGGACTCCGCGTGGTGGACCGGATCATCAGTGACCTCGCGGTCTTCGATCTTGTGAGGAACGAACAGGAAACAGGCGACGGCGGCCGGCGGCTCACGCTCACCCGCCTCGCGCCGGGGGTCACTGTGGAGGAGATCCGGGAGAAGACCGAGGCCTGGTTCTCTGTCTCCCTTGAAGCAGCACCCGTACAGGAAGAATCACTGGAAGGAGCCACAGCATGAGTCTGAAAGATCAGTTCGGCAAGGACGTCCTGCTCACCGGCTGGGGCCACTCCCGCTTCGGCAAACTCACGGACGAAACGCTCGAATCGCTGATCGTCCAGGTCGCCGCCGATGCCATCGCCAACGCCGGCATCGAGCCCGCCCAGATCGACGAAATCTACCTCGGCCAGTTCAACTCCGGCATGATGCCGCTGGCCTTCCCGTCCTCCTTGGCCCTGCAGGTTTCGGAGCAGTTGGCCAACGTGCCGTCCACTCGGGTGGAGAATGCCTGCGCCTCCGGGTCGGCAGCCTTCCAGCAGGGCGCCAAGTCGATCCTGGCTGGCACGGCCAAGACTGTCCTGGTGATCGGTGCCGAGAAGATGACCCATGCCGGGGCCGATGTGGTGGGCGCGGCCCTCCTCGGAGCGGACTACGACATGGCCGGCCAGGCTTCCACGACCGGTTTCACCGGACTATTCGCCGACGTCGCCAAGCACTACGAGAAGCGCTACGGTCCGGTATCCGATGTCCTCGGAACCATCGCCGCCAAGAACCACCGCAACGGCGTGGACAACCCGTACGCCCAACTGCGCAAGGACCTCGGCGAGGAGTTCTGCAGGACGGTCTCGGACAAGAACCCGCTGGTGGCCGATCCGCTGCGCCGCACCGATTGCTCCCCCGTCTCCGACGGTGCTGCCGCCGTGGTGCTCTCCACATCGCCAGCGGCAGCCGCCACCGCCCCAGTCCGGCTCGCCGGCTTCGGCCATGCCAACGACTTCTTCCCGGCAGAACGCCGCGATCCCACCGCCTTCGCTGCGACCCGGGTGTCCTGGCAGCGTGCCTTGGCAATGGCCGGCGTCGGGCTCGAAGAGCTGGACTTCGCCGAAGTCCACGACTGCTTCACCATCGCCGAACTGCTGATGTACGAAGCCATGGGCCTGACCGAACCCGGCCAGGGAGCACAGGCAATCGAGCAAGGCTGGGTGTTCAAGGACGGCAAGCTGCCCATTAACGTCTCGGGCGGCCTCAAAGCCAAAGGCCACCCCGTCGGCGCCACCGGCGTTTCACAGCATGTCATTGCCGCCATGCAGCTGACGGGCACTGCCGGGGACATGCAACTGGCCAACCCGCGCCGCGCCGCCGTGCAAAACATGGGAGGCGTGGGCATCGCCAACTACGTGAGCGTGCTGGAGGCCGTCTAGCCCCTTCCGATCCCGCTTGTATGGAACCAGCCCGGTTTTGATGCGCCTGCCCCTCCAGGCAAGCGCATCAACGCAGGTTCATCAGCCGAAACCGGGCCAGTTCAGCACACGCGAGCAGATAGTCAGCTGCGGGCCCGGATCAGCCGGGCGATTTCGGCGAAGCCCAGCCGCTCCGCGTTGTCCAAGGCCGTGCGGCCCTGGGGATCACGGATGGTGGGGTCGGCTCCGGCGGCCAGGAGCAGCCGGACCACTTCCTGCTGCCTCGGCCCGCCGTTATTGAGGAGAATGGCCTCCTGCATGGCGGTCCAGCCGAGGTTGTTCACATGGTTGACCGGAACGCCGGCGGCAATGAGGATCCGCACCGTCTCCACATGGCCGTGTTCGCTGGCCGGAATGAGGGCCGTCCCGCCGAAGCGGTTGGTGCTTTTCACGTCGGCCCCGTTGGCGATGGTCAGGCGCAGTACGTCGTTGAACCCCTCAGCGCCGGCGTAGAGGAACGCTGAATCCTGGATGGCGTCCTTGGCGTTGACGTTGCCGCCGGCCCGGATCAGCTCCTTGACCAGGGGAACGTTATTGGCCTTGGCAGCAAGAATCAGCCGCTGGTCAAGTTCCGCCTGGGCTTCCGGGGACAGGGCTGGACGGGAGGAGCCCGCCGGTTTCGGCACAGCTGGTTGTTCCTTTGGCGGGCCTGGCTTTGTCGCCTGCGGGGAGGCGGCGGAACCGGTGGCGGACGGGATCCGCGCGCCGGACGCCGGACTGTCCGAGGCGGCGCTGTCCGAGGGTCTGCCGCCCGGGTTGGCTGGGCTGCATCCAAGGAGTGCCGCCACGGCCACCCCCACAGCAGCCGTCACAGCCATTCGCGACGCCCTGACAGACGGCCTGTACGACGTCCTGACGCCGGGATCCCTGAACCACGCCATGTGAAGAGCCTACTCAGCGGCGCCGGCAATGGCGGCGGCACCTGCGTCTGCACAGGCTTCATCGAGTTTGCCGTCCGGAGCGCCACCCACGCCGATCCCGGCAACAGACACACCATTGACCTTGAGCGGGACGCCACCGGGCAGGAACAGGGTGCCGGGAAGGTCTGCGATGCTGGGTCCGTTCCCCGTGACGCGCTTGGCCAGCTCACTCGTCGGGGCTCCGAACGCGGCTGCGGTGTAGGCCTTGCGCTTGGCGGATTCGATGGTGTGTTCGGCCGCATTGTCGCCCCTAAGGAGTGCCTGCACCGTGCCGAACCGGTCCACGAGGGCCGCCGTCACGAAGGGCAGCTTGTCCGCCTGGCATTTGGCCAGCGCTGCTCCCACGGCCTTCGCCGAGGCGCCGACGCTGATACGGCTCTGCGACACGACGTTTCCAGGTGAGGACGGGATGTCAGCTGCAGGCACAGCGGCGGGCGCCGCGGCAGGCACAGCCGCAGGCACAGCGGGAGAGGCGGTTCCGGCATTGGCGGCGACAGTTGCTCCGGCGGTGAGGACGAGCGCTCCGGCAGCGGCGGCGGCAAAAACCTTGTTGGACTTCTTCATGGGGGTCTCCTTGGGAAATGAAGGGCAGCGGAATCGTGTCCTTCCATCGTGCCCGCGGCCACGGGTACCCACATCGGGCCTTCGGCGGCGCCTGTCTCCGCCGTAAGGCCAGCGGTATCAGCCAAAAGTCTGAGAGACCAGCAACGGCGCGGGCAATAGCATGGTGGGTAGCAATCCCTCCACCGGAACCGGACCACCATGCCTACCCGAGCCGCAGTCCCTGCCCCAGCCGTTTCCCCCGAAAACGCGCACTCGTCCGGAGCTCCTGCCCGCCTGGGCCGGATCGACGCCGCGGTGCACGTTGGCTTTGCGGTGCTGATGGTGGCGTCGGTGGTCCGCTACGTCATGCGCCACAGCCCTGCCGACAACCTCCTGGTCCTCGGCCTGGCTGTGACCGCCTGCATCCTCTACGCCGTCATCGCGGTGCTCGCGCAGCGCCGGCGCCCCTGGGCCGTGTGGATGTTCGCCCTCGTAGGGCTCTGGGCCGTGCTGGTCATCGCCGCACCCAGCTTCGCCTGGTGTTCGTTTGCGTTGTTCTTCCTCTGCCGCACGGCGTTTACGGGGACAGTCGCCTATATTGCGGCGGGAGCGACGGCGGCTGCCACCGCCGTCGGGCTGTTCCGGCTCAGCAACGGAACTGACCTCGCCATGCTGCTCGGCCCCCTCGCCGTGGGCGTCATGCTGACGCTGATCTACGACCGGATAGAGCACGACGCCGCCGAGCAGCGCCGCCTGCATGCGGAGGTTTCGCTCGCCCAGGGGCAGCTGGCTGCCAGCGAGCGCCGGGCCGGGGCCATAGCCGAGCGCGAGCGGGTGTCCCGGGAGATCCACGACACCGTGACACAGGGCTTGGCCAGCAGCCTGTTGCTGCTCGAAGCGGCGAACCGCAACTGGCCGGCCCCGTCGGCCCGGCAGGACCTGCGGCAGGCCGGCGAGCTGCTGCGGCGGAACCTGGCCGAGACCCGCAGCCTGGTCCACGAACTGGCGTCGCCGGGGCTTGAAGCATCCCCGCTCCCCGAGGCGCTCCGGCAGGCAGCCATCCAGTACGTCCCCGGGGTGCGGCTGCTCGTCACAGGCGAAGCCCGCCCCGTTCCGGCGGACGTCCGGCACGCTCTGCTGCGCGTGGTCCAAAGCGCGGCGTCGAACATCAAGCTCCATGCGTCAGCCACGAACGCCACCCTGACGCTCGGTTTCCTTCCCGCGGCCGTCACGCTGGACATTTACGACGACGGTGCCGGCTTTGATCCCGCAGCGGTACCACCGCCGTCGGGCGCCGGAGGCTACGGGCTGCGCGCGATGCGGCAGCGTGTGGAACAGCTGGGCGGCGTATTCTCGGTGGAAAGCACCCCGGGCGAAGGGACCATCGTGGCTGCACAATTGCCTACAGGTGAGGACGCATGAAGCCCATCACCGTGCTCCTCGTGGACGATCATCTCGTGGTGCGGAGCGGGCTCAAGGCGCTGTTGGGAACCCAGCCGGACATAGATGTGGTCGCGGAGGCGGCGTCAGGCGAGGAAGCCCTGGCACAGGTGGAGCAGCACTCCCCCGACGTGGTGGTGATGGACCTGGCCATGGGCGCCGGCATGGACGGGATCGAAGCTATCCGGAAAATCCGCGAGCGCAACCGGCGGCAGGCCGTGCTCGTGTTCACCACCTACGATTCGGACGCCGACATTGTCCGGGCTGTGGATGCCGGCGCCATGGGCTATCTGCTGAAGGACGCCGCGCCGGAGGAAATCTTCGCTGCCATCCGTGGCGCCGTCCAGGGGAAGAGCGTGATGAGCGCCCCCGTGGCCTCGCGGCTTTTCCAGCAGCTGCGCAATCCGGACGAAGTCCTGACACCGCGCGAAGCCGAGCTGCTGAGCCTTCTTATTGAAGGGCTCAGCAATCGGGAGCTTGGACAGCGGCTCTTCATTTCAGAAGCCACGGTGAAGACCCACCTCGCCCACATCTACGCCAAGCTGGGAGTGGAAACGAGGGCAGCCGCCATCGCCACGGCGATCCGGCGCGAAGGAATGCGCTAGGACCCGGACACGGGAACGTGCGGCTAGACTGCTTCGCACGCCGGTCCAACCCCGCCACGACAGGAGCAGCCATGCGCGCCACCATCATCCACGGCCCCGGAGACATCAGGGTGGAGGACCGGGACTACCCGGCCGTCCACCTGCCCACGGATGCGGTGGTCAAGGTGACCGCGGCGTGCGTGTGCGGCTCTGACCTGTGGCCGTACCGGGGCGTGAAGCCGATCCGCAGGCCCTCCGCCATTGGACATGAGTTCATAGGCGTCATCGAGAGCGTTGGCGCTGACGTGGGTGCGCTCAGGGAAGGCGATTTCGTCATCGCGCCGTTCGTGGTGAGCTGCGGCGCGTGTCCGCAGTGCCGCAACGGCGTGACAGTTGCCTGCGACCGGCTCGCGGGCTGGGGCGGCAAGGACGATGCGGGCCACAGGATCGACGGCGGCCAGGGCCAGGCCGTGCGTGTGCCGCTGGCTGAGTCCACGCTCGTCAAAGTTCCCGGCGTCGGGGAACCGGACGAGGCGCTGCGCAAGAACCTCCTCACCCTGTCCGATGTGATGGCCACCGGCCACCACGCCGCGCTCAGCGCCCGGGTCGCGCCCGGCCGGACCATTGTGGTGGTGGGCGACGGCGCTGTGGGACTCTGCGGGGTGCTGGCAGCGAAGCGGCTGGGAGCCGGGCGGATCATTGCCATGTCCCGCCACGCCGACCGGCAAGCAGTCGCCCGGGAGTTCGGCGCCACGGACATCGTGGACGAACGCGGGGACGAGGGCGTGGCGAAAGTCCGTGAACTGCTCGGCGGCGTGCTTGCCGATTCGGTGCTGGAGTGCGTGGGGACGAAGGAGTCCATGGAACAGGCCCTGCACTCCGTACGCCCGGGCGGCGCTTTGGGATTCGTGGGCGTTCCGACCGGCGGCGCGGAAATCCCGCTGCGCTACCTGTTCGACAAGAACATCACCGTGTCGGGCGGCATGGCTCCGGCCCGGACCTACATCCCGGAACTGCTGGCGGACGTGCTCGCGGGCAGGATCAATCCCGGCCGGGTGTTCGACGTTGAGATGTCGCTCGAGGAGGCCCCTGAGGCGTACAAGGCCATGGATGAGCGGCGAGCGATCAAAGTACTGCTGAGGCCCTGAGCCGCTACGCAGGAACCGCCCGCGCCCTGTACTCGCGCGGCGTGGCTCCGGTTTCGTTCAGGAATCGCCGGTTGAAGTTGGACAGATTCGAGAAGCCCACCTCATAGCAAATAGTGGAAATCGCCATGTCGCTGCGTTCCAGGAGCCGCCGGGCATGCGCCAGCCGCAGCTTGCGGACCAGGTCACTGAAATTTTGTCCGGTGGACCGCTTGAAATATTTCGAGAAGGTGGGTTCGGACATGCCCACCAGGGCTGCGGCCTCGGACATCTTTACGCTGCCCGCATGGTTGTTGAAGACGTATTCGAGGACGATGTCCACCACGGCCGCGGCCTGGCCGTCCAGTTGCGGCCGGAACCATTCTTCGGCGAGGTAGCGGCGCTCGTCCTGGGGCGCCCGCGCAAGAATCGCGAAGAGCTCCAGGAGGTGGTGAAGCCGCTCCAATCCCGTGGATGCGCCCATGGCCTCGATCGCTGCGGCCGCGGCCCGAGCTGAAGGCCCCAGGAACTCGATCCCTCGTGCGGACTGTTCCAGCAGTGGCTGGATCTCGACCATTTCCGGAACGACGGAGGCTGCCTTTTGGATCCACTTCCCGTCGAACTGGATCACGGCATCGCGCCGCTCCAGGACTTCTCCGGGCTCCAGGTCACTGACCCAGTCGTGCGGCAGCCCGGAACCGATGAGGGAGACATGTCCGGCCTCGAACGTGCCGATGTGGTCTCCGACGATGAACTTTCCGTTGCCTTTCCGGATCAGGTGGATCTCGTACTCGGGATGGTAGTTCCAGCGTGCCAACGGGCTGGGATAGTCGTGCTCGTGCCACCGGACCGAACTGTTCGGGTCGTCCGGAATAACTTCGCGGTTGGCGCGCATGCCCAGGAGCCTTTCGGCGAGCCTGGCAGATGCGCCGTTGCTCGGATCCGTCGCGCTCATTCTGGTTCTCCAGGCATTTGATGGGTGTGTGAAAAATGTGGTGGCTCCGTGGGTGCCTTCCCCAACAGTAGCGCTCCTCTCCTGAGAGCAACATGGCAAATTTGTATCAGAAGTTGGCAACCACGGCGCTAGTTGCGCCCCATGCCTCAGGCCTAATGTTGAGGAACACTAGCGGGGCCCGTCGGATTCACGACCTTAGCCTCTCCCTCAGTCCGGTACTTCGATGAAGCAGTCGAAGTACGGCGGCTGTGCACCCCCTGAAGAACAAAGGAGTCCTCAATGCGCCCAAAAATGCGCGCTGCCTCACTGGCCGCCGGCGCCCTGTGCATCGCACTTTCTGTCTCAGCCTGCTCCGGAGCCGGCGGCGGCACGGCCGCCGGTGACCAGAACAGCATCAATGTCCTGATGGTGAATAACCCGCAGATGGAAGACCTGCAGAGGCTGACCGCGGACAACTTCACCAAAGACACCGGCATCAAGGTCAATTACACGGTCCTGCCGGAAAACGACGTCCGGGCCAAGATCAGCCAGGAATTCTCCAGCCAGGCCGGCCAGTACGACGTGGCGTCCCTGTCCAACTACGAAATCCCCTTCTACTCGGAGAACAAGTGGCTGGCCCCCTTGGACAATGTGGCCAAGGACGCCGAGTTCAACCAGGCAGATATCCTGCCCGCCTACACCGCGTCGTTGACCGGCAAGGACGGCAAGCTCTACGGCGAACCGTTCTATGGGGAGTCCTCCTTTCTGATGTACCGCAAGGACATCTTCGAGGCCAAGGGCCTGACCATGCCGGAGAAGCCCACCTGGGACCAGGTCGCTGACCTTGCCGCGAAGGCTGACGGCGCCGCGCCGGGCATGAAGGGCATCTGCCTGCGCGGCCAGCCCGGCTGGGGCCAGGTCTTTGCCCCGCTGACCACCGTGGTGAACACCTTCGGCGGGACCTGGTTCGACAAGGACTGGAACGCCCAGGTCAACGCCCCCGAGTTCAAAGAAGCCACTGAGTTTTACGTGGACCTGGTCCGCAAGCACGGCGAGGCAGGTGCAGCCCAGGCCGGCTTCACCGAATGCCTGAACAACATGAGCCAGAGCAAGGTGGCCATGTGGTACGACGCCACGTCCGCAGCAGGCGCTTTGGAAGCCGACGCTTCCCCGGTGAAGGGCAAGATCGGCTACGCCCAGGCGCCGGTGAAGAAGACGGATTCGTCCGGATGGCTGTGGACCTGGTCCTGGGGCGTGCAGGCTGCCTCCAAGAAGCAGGACGCTGCCGGCAAGTTCATCGCCTGGGCCAGCTCCAAGAAGTACGAAGAGCTCGTGGCTTCGAAGCTCGGCTGGGCCAAGGTCCCCTCCGGCAAACGCATTTCTACCTACGAGAACGCCGAGTTCCAGAAGGCCGCCCCGTTCTTCAAGGCAGAACGCTCCGCCATTGAAAACGCCGACCCGAAGAACCCCGGTGTGCAGGAACGTCCAGTCGTCGGCATCCAGTTCGTCGGCATCCCCGAGTTCGCCGACCTTGGCACCACGGTCTCCCAGGGTGTCAGCTCAGCGATCGCCGGCCAGGGCACAGTGGCCGATGCGCTGGCGAAGGGCCAGGACGCCACACAAAAAATCGGCGACAAGTACAAGAAGTAACAACCCACCAACCGCTGCTGTGGCCCCCCTGAGGGCGGGCCACAGCAGCGCAGGAGAACATCATGACTACCGCACCAGCGCGCGCCGTCCGCACCCCCGGGCACAGCGCCTCCAAACCTTCCAAAGATGCCAGGGCGCGTGAACGAGCCTTGGCCTGGGCACGGCGTGCGCCGCTGCTGCCGGCCCTGATCTTCCTCATCATCGTCACCCAGCTTCCGTTCGTGGTGACCCTGATCATCTCGTTCCTGAACTGGAACAGCCTCCGCCCCGACCAGACCGGTTTCGCCGGCTTCGACAACTACATTCAGGTCCTCACCAACGCCGACCTGCGCCAGGCCATCTTCACCACCATCCTCCTGACCGTGTCCGTGGTCCTGGCCAGCCTGGTCATCGGGCTCGGACTGGCCCTGCTGCTGGACAAGAAGTTCATCGGACGCGGACTGGCCCGGACCCTGCTCATCGCGCCGTTCCTCGTGGTGCCCGTGGCCGCCGCCCTTATCTGGAAGCACGCCCTGCTGAACCCCACCTACGGGCTGATCAACGGAACCCTGACCTGGATCTGGTCGCTGTTCGGCAGCGACACCCCGCCCCAGCCGGACCTGCTCTCCCAGGCGCCGTTGATGGCCGTGATCGTGTCCCTGGTCTGGCAGTGGACGCCGTTCATGATGCTCATCCTGCTCGCGGGGCTGCAGTCCCGCCCCATGGACACCGTCGAAGCAGCCCAGATGGACGGCGCCACCTCCTGGGCCATCTTCCGGCACCTGACCCTGCCGCACCTGCGGCAGTACCTGGAACTCGGCGGCCTGCTTGGAGCAATCTACATCGTGCAGAACTTCGACGCCGTCTTCACCCTCACCTCCGGCGGCCTGGGCACGGCCAACCTGCCCTACGCCATCTACCAGACTTTCTACTTCGCCAACGAATACGGCCTGGCCTCCGCCGCCGGCGTAGTGGTGGTCATCGGCACCATCATCGTGGCGACCTTCGCCCTCCGCACCGTTTTCTCGCTCTTCAAGAAGGAGGCAGCACGATGAGCACCCTCACCCCTGCCGCGGCCCGCAAGTCGGGCCATGCCCGTTCGACATCGCCCACCGCCCCGAACACCGGAACCCGCCGCCGCTTCGGAAAGTTCGGGGGCAAGTCGCGCATGGACCCCACCCGCAACAACACCGCCGCGGGCGTCGCGGCCTGGCTGCTGGCCCTGCTCTTCGCCGCCCCGGTCCTGTGGATGATCCTGACCTCCTTCCACTCCGAAACGGACGCGGCCACCAACCCGCCCTCCCTTGCCGCGAACCTGACCCTGGACGCCTACCAGGAGTTCTTCGGCGCCAGCTCCGGGGTGAGCCCGTGGCCGCCGCTGATCAACTCCGCGACCGCCTCGATCCTCTCCACCGTCCTGGTGCTGGTCCTTGCCATCCCGGCCGCCTACGCCCTGTCCATCAGGCCCGTGAAGAAGTGGACAGACGTCATGTTCTTCTTCCTCTCCACCAAGATGATGCCGGTGGTGGCCGCGGTCCTGCCGCTGTTCCTGTTCGCCAAGACCGTTGGCGCGTTGGACAACATCTGGTTCCTGATCCTGATGTACACCTCCATGAACCTGCCCATCGCGGTCTGGATGATGCGCTCCTTCCTCGCCGAAGTCCCGGTCGAAATGCTGGAGGCCTCACAGATCGATGGGGCCGGCCTGCTGCTGACACTCCGCAAGATCATCGCCCCCGTCGCCATGCCCGGCATCGCCGCGACCGCCCTGATCTGCTTCATCTTCAGCTGGAACGAACTCCTCCTCGCCCGCGTCCTCACCGGCGTCATGGCCGGAACCGCCCCCGTCTTCCTCACCGGCTTCGTCTCCAGCCAAGGCCTGTTCCTGGCCAAGGTCTGCGCCGCCGCCGTCATCATCTCCCTTCCAGTGCTCTTCGCCGGCTTCGCCGCCCAGGACAAGCTCGTCCAGGGCCTCTCCCTCGGCGCCGTGAAGTAGCCGGCCACCTCAACTCCGACTTCCAGAGGATTACTTCAAATGACAACACCCACCGCACAATCCCCCACACTTGGGGCGCAAGTACCTGCCACCATGCGCGCCTCCATCCTGAAACGCCAGGGCGACATGGTTCTCGAAACCCTGTCCGTCCCGCAACTCGAGCCCGACCAGGTCCTGGTGCAGGTCGCCGCCGTCGGCGTGTGCGGCAGCGACGTCCACTACTACGAGCACGGCCGCATCGGCGACTACGTGGTGGACCACCCGCTGATCCTGGGCCACGAACTCTCCGGCCGGATCGCCGCCGTCGGCAGCGCCGTCGACCCTGCCCGCATCGGCAAGCGGGTCGCCGTCGAACCCCAACGGCCGTGCCGCATATGCAAGCAGTGCAAGGCCGGACGCTACAACCTCTGCCCCGAGATCGAGTTCTACGCCACCCCGCCAATTGACGGCGCCTTCGCCGAATACGTGACCATCCAGAGCGACTTCGCCTACGACATCCCGGACAGCGTCAGCGACGAGGCAGCCGCGCTCATCGAACCGCTCTCCGTCGGGCTCTGGGCCTGCGAGCGCGCCGCAATCAGGCCCGGAAGCCGGGTGCTCATCGCTGGCGCCGGCCCCATCGGGATCATCGCCGCCCAGGCGGCACGTGCCTTCGGCGCGACCGAAATCTACATCACGGACATCGCCGAGGACCGTCTTACCTTCGCTCTGGAAAACGGCGCGACCCACGCGCTCAACGCCAGAACCGACAGTGTGGAAGGGCTGGACGTCGACGCCTTCATCGACGCCTCCGGCGCCGCACAGGCCGTCCGCTCCGGCATCAGGGCCGTCGGACCGGCCGGGCGGGTCATCCTGGTGGGGCTCGGGGCTGACGACGTCGAACTCCCCGTTTCGTTCATCCAGAACCGTGAGATCTGGCTGTCCGGAGTGTTCAGGTACACCAACACCTGGCCTCTGGCGATCCAGCTGATCGCCGAGGGAAAAGTGGACCTGGACATCCTGGTCACCGGCAAGTTCACCCTGGCCCAATCAGAGGACGCCCTGAAAGCCGGCAAGCAACCAGGGCAGCTCAAGGCCGTCGTTTACCCCGGCCGGTAAGCCGGCAAACGGCACCACCGGAACTCAACAGGGGCAAACCCTCCGCGGCTGGCGGACTTGGAGTTAGCCGCCGCCCGTAAGAGCTGATTTAGGACATCCCACAGAAAAACAATCGCCGAACACTCTGTTAATGGAGGCCGTTAATGCCGTCATCAGGCGGTGCAGAAGGGACAGATGATGACTCCAGCTATTGCACGGCCCGCGTGCTGCCCATAGGTTTGAGATAGCGGAAAACATTCTCCGCATCTGCCTGCCGTTGGAGCAGGACCAGAAATAAGGGTTACAAAGGAAGTAGCAGCACATGGCAACAGGCACAGTTAAATGGTTCAACGCCGAAAAGGGCTTCGGATTCATCGCTCCGGATGACGGATCGGCAGATGTTTTCGCGCACTATTCGGCAATTGCCAGCAGCGGCTACCGCTCCCTGGATGAAAACCAGAAAGTCGAATTCGACGTGACCCAGGGCCCCAAGGGCCCGCAGGCTGAGAACATTCGCCCGCTGTAGGTTTGAAGAAACTGCCCGGGACGTGCTGGCAAGCACTTCCCGGGCAGTTTCTGTCTCCTGGCGTCTTTCTGTCCTGGCGCCTTTGGTTCTGGCCGCCCTAAGCCGAGAGTGCACCCATGGATGACAAAGCGATCCTGCACCGCTATCTCCGCACCCGCCGCGGCCAGCTTCTCGCGAAGCTCGACGGTCTGGGCGAGTACGAAGCCCGCCGGCCGATGACGTCCACGGGGACCAACCTGCTGGGGCTCGTCAAGCATGTCGCCAGCGTAGAGCTCGGCTACTTCGGCGAGGTGTTTGGCCGTCCCAGCGGACGCCACCTCCCCTGGTTCGACGACGCCGCGGAACCAGACGCGGACATGTGGGCCACCGCCGGGGAGACACGTGATGAGACCGTGGAGCTGCACCGCTTCTCGGCCACGCACAGCGATGCCACCATTGGGTCACTACCGCTGGATGCACCGGGCGTCGTGCCGTGGTGGCCGGAAGAGCGCAGGCACGTTACATTGCAGCAGATCCTCGTGCACATGTGCGCGGAAACTGCCCAGCATCTGGGGCACGCGGATATCCTCCGCGAACTGATCGACGGAGCGGTGGGGCAGGGCCCCAGTGATCCCAACCTTCCCGTGCGGAGTGCCGCTGAGCAGAGCGCCCACGTCGACCGGATAGAGGCTGCCGCACGTGAGGCCGCTGCGCGCACCGGCACCTAGACGAAGGCCGATTTCCCTGTAACGGCCCGGGCAACAATGAGGGAGTTGATCTCGTAGCTTCCCTCATATGTATAGAGGATTTCGGCATCCCCGAAGAGCTTGCCCATCTCGAAGTCGCTGCTGATGCCGTTGCCGCCTAGCAGCGACCGCCCCATGGCCACGGAGGAACGGGCGAGCCGCGTGGTGGTCGCCTTGGCCATGGCCGCCTGGGCCATATCCAGCCTGCCCTGCTCCTGGATCCGGGCGACCTGCACCATCAGGGCCAGCGACGCGGAGGCGTTGCCCAGGATCTCGGCCAGTTGCTGCTGGATGAGCTGGAATCGGGCCAGTTCCTTGCCGAACTGCCGGCGCTGAAGGGAGTAGGAGCGCGCGACGTCGAACGCGGCCAGCTGGATCCCCGCACCCTGCCATCCCACCCATGCGCGCGAATCCCGCAGGAGCCGGTTGGCCTTGGAGAAGTCCGTTGCCCCGGGAAGCAGGTTCGCTTCGGGGATCCGGACGTTGTCCAACACGATGTCCGCGTTCTGCATGATCCGCAGGCCGATCTTGTTGTTGATTTTGGTGGCGGCGTAGCCGGGCCGGTCCGTTTCAACAATGAAGCCCTTGATCTGCTGGTCGGCCTCATCCCGGGCCCACACCAGGGCAAAGTCCGCAATGGTTCCGGCGCCAATCCATCGCTTGGCGCCGTTGATCACCCACTCGCCATCCTCCAGCCGGGCCGAGGTTGCAAGTCCCCCCGCGATGTCCGAGCCGTGGTCCGGCTCCGTTAGGGCGAAAGCTCCCAGCTGCGTGAACGCCGTCAGTCCAGGCAGCCAGCGGCGCTTCTGTTCCTCGGACCCAAGCTCGTGGATCATGCCCACAATCAACTCGTTGTGGATGCCCACCAGGGCCGAAAGCGATACGTCGGCCCTGGCCACCTCAACGTACATGAGGCCCTTGAAGAGCGTTGATGTGCCGTCGGTCTGGAGCCCGCCGAGCCCGCGCTTACCCATCTCCGCCAACAGCCCGAACGGGAACTCCTCGCGGTTCCAGTAATCGATGGACTGCGCCCTGACCCTGGCCTGCAGGAACTCCCGGACGTCCAGATAGCGCTTCCGTTCGTCCGGAGGAAGCAGGTCTGCGATGTACATGAGATCTGCATCGGGGAAGGGCGGCGCCTGCCCGCGCATTTCGTCACCGGCCGCCGCAGGCACGGCTGTGGATTGTCCGTTGTCACGTCCCTGTGGCTGCACGGGCGCGGTCCCTTCGCTCTTTCAAACCCTTGGATGTCCTAGTATATTGCAGAGTGATATGGATCACTAGGACGTGCATCCCCAGGCGAAAGGTGCCCCATGACAGTCACCGATGACTTCCGTGCAGCACGCGACCAACTGCTGGCCCTGCGCAACAACTACGCTGAGGCCCGGAACAGCTTCCAGTGGCCACGCTTCGAGGAATTCAACTTCGCGCTGGATTGGTTCGATGCCTTGGCGGCGGACCCCGCAGCGGGAGCCAGACCCGCCCTGGTGATCGTGGAACAGGACGGCACGGCGACCCGCCGCAGCTTCGCCGAACTGTCGGTCCGTTCGAACCAGGTGGCGAACTGGTTCCGGGGCCAGGGAGTGCAGCGCGGGGACCGCATGATCGTCATGCTCGGAAACCAGGTGGAACTCTGGGAGATCATGCTGGCAGGCATCAAGTTGGGCGTCGTCCTCATCCCCACCACCACGCTGATGGGCCCTGCGGACCTGAAGGACCGCGTCGAGCGCGGCGAGGCGGCCTGGGCCGCCGTCGGAAGTTCCAACATCGGCAAATTTGCCGATGTTCCGGGGAACTACAGGCTCATTGAAGTCAGCACACCCGGAACCGGCCAGCCGGACATCCTGCAGTACTCGGACTCCGCCGCCCACCCGGGCGAATTTGCTCCAGACGCCGCTACTAAGGCCGATGAAACCCTGCTCCTGTACTTCACCTCCGGCACCACCTCGAAGGCCAAGATCGTGGAGCACACGCACACGTCCTACCCCGTCGGCCACCTCTCCACGATGTACTGGATCGGCCTCGAGCCCGGCGATGTCCATCTGAACGTTGCCTCCCCCGGCTGGGCGAAGCATGCGTGGTCCAACGTATTCACGCCGTGGATCGCCGAGGCCTGCGTGTTCATTTACAACTACGACCGCTTTGACGCCCGCGCCCTTATGGAGCAGATGGACCGCGAGAAGGTGACCAGCTTCTGCGCGCCACCCACGGTGTGGCGGATGCTCATCCAGGCAGACCTCACGCTCCTGAAGAATCCGCCCACGAAAGTCGTTTCGGCCGGTGAACCGCTCAACGCCGAGGTGATCGGGCAGGTCCACAGGGCCTGGGGCCAGACCATCCGCGATGGTTTCGGCCAGACCGAGACCACGGTCCAGGTGGCCAACACGCCCGGCCAACCCGTCAAGATCGGGGCGATGGGCCAGCCATTGCCCGGTTACGATGTGGTCCTGGTTGATCCCGCAACCGGGGAAGAAGCGAACGACGGCGAACTGTGCCTGCGCCTCGACCCCCGCCCCGTCGGGCTGATGAAGGCGTACTACGGCGATCCCGAAAAGACGGCTGAGGCCTTCCGGGCCGGCTACTACCACACGGGGGACATGGCCAGCAGGGACGGGAACGGCGTCATCACTTACGTTGGCCGCGGTGACGACGTCTTCAAATCCTCCGACTACCGGCTATCCCCGTTCGAACTGGAGAGCGTGCTGATCGAGCACCCTGCTGTGGCCGAAGCTGCCGTCGTCCCGTCACCTGACCCCGTCAAACTGTCCGTGCCCAAGGCCTTCGTGGTTCTTGCGCCAGGCCACGACCCCGGGCCTGAACTGGCCGAGGAGATCCTCCGCTATTGCCGGGACCGCCTCGCACCCTTCAAACGCATCCGCCTGATCGAATTCACCGAGTTGCCCAAAACCATTTCCGGCAAGATCCGCCGCGTCGAACTGCGCCGCAGTGAAGAGGCCAGACACGGCGGCGCGTCCGTTTCCGGCACACCGGCTCATCAGAGCACGGGCACGGGCACGGAGTATTCCGAAGCTGACTTTCCGGGCCTGAAAAGCGGAAAATGACCATGGGAACGCCGCTTCCCCGCGACCCCATCGCCGATGCCCAGCGGAACTGGGAACGCCATGGCTGGGGTGACGTCGCCGCGCCAATGGCCGCGATCACAGCCATCATGCGCACGCAGCAGATACTCCTGGCCCGCATCGAGGGCGCCCTGAAGCCCTTCGGCCTCACCTTTGCCCGCTATGAGCTCCTGGCACTGTTGAGCTTCGCACGCAGCGGCGCGCTTCCGATGAACAAAGCCAGCGCCCTGCTCCAGGTCCACCCGACCTCGGTGACCAACGCCGTCGACCGCCTTGAAAAAGCCGGACTCGTGGTGCGCTCACCGCACCCCACCGATGGCCGCACCACGCTGATCGAGCTCACCACCGAGGGCAGCACCATCGCAAAACGTGCGACGGCGGTGCTCAACACGGAAGTTTTCAGCCAGTCCGGATTCACAGCGGGCGACACGGACCAGCTGATACGGATACTTGCAGACTTCCGCCGCAAATCAGGGGACTTCGCCGAAGAATGACGCACGGCCGGCGGTGGCCTCAGCCGCCGGTCATCACCCTGGCGCCGTGTCGCTTTCCACACGCCGCCCGGAGGGATGCCGCAGTTCCTCAATGAAGGCGTCGAGCAGGGCAATCTGCTGCGGGTTGTTTGCCAGCTGGACGAGGTCGGCCGCCGTGCTGCACACCTTGATGTTGGTGTGCTGGCTGTGGATAGAGAGAAGGTCGAATGCCGCCTCGGAGTTGATGCGCAGGATCCCCATCAGAATCCCCTTGGCCTGTTCGATGGTGGCGCGCGTTCCGACGGCACCCTCCACCGCCTCGCGGGCCGCCCGCTCCGTCTCCCAGTGAAGCGTGCTGGTCAGGTCAATGATGAAGCCGTCCGCGCGCTGCAGTACGCCAGACTCAACTACGGCCTCCCCGGCCGTGATGACGCGGTGCTCCCGGAGCCTGGAGTCGATGAGGCGGTGGTAGCTGCAAAAGTAGCCGCCCGAGACACATGCCGCCTCGAAGACCTCACGGCAGCGGTCGCGGTCCTCGGGATGCTTGTGCGAGTAAAGAAGTTCGATAGTGGGTACGATCTCCCCGCGGGCGTAGCCGTGCAGGGCATAGATGTCATCCGACCATCGCAGCTCCCGGGACACAGCATCGTAATGAAACGTACCGGCAGCGCAGTTAGCTTCGCCCAGTGCGCTGGAGTAGGTGTTTACAGTCTTCGGCTGATTCGTCGCGCCTTCTGCCGCACCCTGCCCGTCCATGCTCAGGCGACCGGGAAGTAACTATCGGTGGCGGACACCAGCGGCCTTATCTGCTCACCGGCCCTGCACTCCCGCCGCACGTCAGTGCGCGATGGAACAGTGCGCCGCAGTCGCGTCACTGAAATATCCCTTACGTGACCCATGCCCGCGTACTCGCGGACTGCGGCAATTCCCTCTACCGCTTCCTCCTTATTGGAGAAAGCCCGGGACACGGCCATCACGGTGCCGTCCGGGGCTGTGAGCTGGAATCTGAACCTAGCGTCATCGTCTAGGAAAAGTTCGAACATACCGGCCATAAAGATCCCCCTTGTTCAACAGAAATACAAGGCTTCCGATGACATCGTCGGCACCGGAAGCAGTCCACGTGTTCCTGAATCACGCCGCGGATTACGCAGGGCGCGATTTGATGAATTTATGAAAGTCTGAACCAGGCAGGCCTGTTTGGCAAGGCCTGGCCAGCTTGCTGACCGGGGTTCACCTCCCGGTTCCGGCCCGCTATGTTGTAGCTGGAGATTCGAAGGTCTAAGACAGACCGTTCTGTCTCTATAATTGACTGCAGGCGCGGCAGTTCAGCAGCGCCGGCATCGGATGGGGACTGCAGCGGAGGAAATCCATGGTGGATGACATGGCAGGCGGCGTGGTCCTGAGCGACACAAAGGCAGACCTCTTCAAATCGATGGGACATCCGGCACGGATCCTCATCCTCGAAATGCTGGTTGACGGACCGGTGGCTGTGAGCCGGCTGCGCGATGACACGGGCCTTGAGGCCTCAAACCTTTCCCAGCACCTGGGCATCCTCCGACGGCAACGGCTGATCGTCCCCTCCCGGAAGGACGGCCGTCTCTTCTATGAACTCTCCTGCTCCGACGTGAGCCGGGTCCTGCAGGCCGCCGGCGGCCTGCTGGGGTCTGTGCGGATGCCCGCCGGCGGCCTGCAAACCGCGGGCTGATGCGCCAACAGGCCACCGCTCCGGCTTCTTTCGCTGATCGCCGCCGGAACTTCACCTCCCGTTAATAGCCGTGCTTTAGCGTTGCTCTTCTAATACCCGAGCGAGGGGAACGCGGGCGAGGAAGGGAACGATTGTGGCCGACATTGCTGCTGTTCTGGGGCGTCTCGCCCCGCACGAACTTGAGGAGATCCGGGCCACTGGCCCGAAGGGCCACCTGAGCCGGCACATTATCCAGGCACTGGACCGCGCCGCCGGAGGTCCCGGCTCGGGGCGCGGTTACTACGTGCCGGCCGGGAGCGTCAGCCCCACGGGGAGCCCCCACCAGATACTGCGGAGCGACGTCGCCGCGTGGCTTTTCGGGGCCCCGGAACGCACCGAGGCGGCAAATTCCCACTGACGGGCTGATCTTTCAGGACAGGGCAATCTCGGTACAGGAGACCTCGGTACAGGCAACCTCAGTACAGGAATCAGTACAGGAAGATGTCGAACCATTCCCGGTTGTGGGCATGCAGCAGGACCAGGAACAGGACGAAGTCGAAGAGCAGGTGGACAGCCACAATGTAGGAAAGCGACTTGGTCACCGTGAAGATGCGCGCCTGCAGCAGCGCGAACGGGAAAATGAACAGCGGTGCCCAAGCCCGGAATCCGAGCTCCCACAAGAAGGACGTGAACAGCACCGCCTGCAGGAGGTTGGCCTGCCAGTCCGGCATATGACGGCGAAACAGCGTGAAGGCAGTGCAGATGAAAAACAGTTCATCCCAGATGCCTAGGGCGTTGGTCCCGATGAAGAGACGGATGATGCCGTCGGGGTCGTGCACCGCGGGCCAGTTTTGGTAGACGCCTGTCCGGACCATGTAGACGGGCAGCACCGCATAGCCAAGCACCACCACCACGGGCAGGTACAGCTTCTCGCCACGGGTCCACTTGTTGCCGGTCATCACGGGAAACACGATTGCATGCTCCCCGGTGACCCAGCGGGACACCGCGTAGGGGACGCCCACGGCCAGGATCATGGCGGAACCCATGACAAGCATGTGCGAGGTGCTGACGTCGGTGGTGATCGGAACCGCGCTGATCACCAGGATTCCGGCCGCGATGAGGATGAGGTCACGGAAGAGAGCCCGGTCAACGAGCGCGGCAAGCACGAGCGAGGCGGCCAGCAGCGCGTAGCCCGGGACGGGCTGGTGCATCGCGAAGAGCAGGAAGCCGGACAGCGACAGCATCGCCGAGGGGACCACGCGTACGGAGGTCACCTTGGCAGTGCGCTGCTCTGCGACTGGGAGGTTCACCGGTGCCTGAACTCCGGCTGGCGCTTCTCCGAGAAAGCCGCCATGCCTTCTTTCTGGTCCTCGGTGGCGAAGAGCGAATGAAACAGTCGCCGCTCGAAAAGCACGCCCTGGGACAGCCCGGTCTCGAAGGCGGCGTTGACGGCCTCCTTGGCCAGCATGGCGGCAGGCTTTGACTTCGAGGCGATGACTTCGGCGGCCTTCAGCGCCTCCTCCACCGTGTCCCCTGCGGGCACTACCCTTGCCACGAGTCCGGCGCGCTCCGCCTCGTCCGCATCGATGAACCGGCCGGTCAGGATCATGTCCATTGCTTTGGCCTTGCCCACGGCCCTGGTCAGCCGCTGGGAGCCGCCCATCCCCGGAAGAACTCCGAGGTTGATCTCGGGCTGCCCAAACTTGGCGTTGTCCCCGGCGACGATGAAATCGCACATCATGGCCAACTCGCATCCGCCTCCCAGGGCGAAGCCGGACACTGCGGCGATCAGTGGTATCCGCAGTCTGGTGAGGTCCTCCCACCCACGGAACCAGTCGGCGTCGTACATCTCCATGTAGCCCAGGGACGCCATTTCCTTGATGTCCGCCCCGGCAGCAAAGGCCTTCCCGGAACCAGTGATCACCACGGCCCCCACACCGGGATCGGCGTCCATGGCTGATACCGCAGCGACGAGTTCATCCAGCGTCGCCCTGTTCAGCGCGTTCAGTGCTGCGGGCCGGTTCAGGGTCACGAGGCCCACGCGTCCGCGGCGCTCCACCAGAATGTTCCCGTACTCCTGCGTCATGCATGCCCCTTAAGTGTTTGGTCCCCAATTCAAACTAAGCCTACTTAGCGGATTTGTCCCGAATGTCGGTGATAATGCCGGAGAAATCCCTTCCGGCACCGCCTTCGGCTGCGAAGGCATCATAGATTTCGGAGGCCAGCGGCCCCATACGGGCAGCCACCCCGGTGCTTTGGACCGCGTTCAGGGCGAGCTTGAGGTCCTTCGCCATCAATGCACCGGCAAAACCCGGCTGGTAATCGCGGTTGGCCGGGCTTGTGGGCACCGGCCCCGGGACGGGGCAGTTCGTAGTGAGCGCCCAGCACTGGCCGGAAGCCGCGGAGGCGACATCGAAGAGCGCCTGGTGCGTCAGACCGAGTTTTTCACCCAGGACAAATGCCTCGCTCACGGCGATCATGGACACTCCGAGAATCAGGTTGTTGCAAACCTTGGCGGCCTGCCCCGCGCCGTGGTCGCCGCAAAGAACCACGCGCTTGCCCATGACCTCCAGCATCGGCCGCACCGCTTCAAAGTCCTCCGGCAGCGCTCCCACCATGAACGTCAACGTGCCGGCCTCCGCACCCACCACGCCCCCTGACACCGGTGCGTCCACTGCCCGGTGCCCTGCCTCGATGGCCAGTCGGGCGGCCTCCCTGGCCTCGTCTACGTTAATGGTCGAACAGTCCAGGAACATGGTGCCTGGAGCGGCGGCGGCCAGCAGTCCAGGCTGCCCCTCGGCACCTTGGTAGGCGTCCAGCACATGCCGGCCGCTGGGAAACATGGTGAGGACCACGTCCGCCCCCGATACGGCTTCGGCAGCGCTTCCGACGGTAGGGACGCCGTGCTCACGCGCGGCTGCCAGGGCCGCCGGCACCACGTCGAAGCCCGCCACAGTGTACCCGGCCTTGACCAGATTGACAGACATGGGCCCACCCATGTGGCCCAGCCCGAGGAAGGCGATGCGTTCCTTCCTGGCCTCAGCAGTCCCCGCCGTGGAATTCTCCCCGGCTTCCGCAGCTTCCGGTGTCGCGTCGTCAGGCATGGTCAGTCTCCCTTTCCAGCAGAACCAGTTCCCTCTCACCCAATGGGGCGAAGTACCGCTCAACGTCCTCCGTGTGCACTTCCGTCAGCGTGGGCGGCCGCCACTGCGGGTTGCGGTCCTTGTCCACCACCTGGGCGCGGATCCCTTCGCGGAAGTCCGGCCCGGCCAGGCAGCGAAGGCCCACCCTGTACTCCTGTGCCAAGGCTTCGTCCAGGCTCAGCTCCGTGGCCCGGCGCAGCGATGCCAGGGCCACCTTCACCGCCGTGGGCGACTTCGACTCGATGGTGTCCGCAGCCTCCGCCGCCGGGCCGCCCTCCGCCCGCAGCCTGCGGAGTATTTCCGCGGCGTCGTCGGCCGCGTAGCAGGCATCAATCCAGTCCCGCTGCGCCTCGAGGGCGGAGGCGGGCGGCTTTTCTGCGAAGCGTCCGACGGCGGACTCTGCGGTTTCGTTTTCCAGCGCCGCCGCCAGTTCAGCGAGCCTGCCGGACGGAACAAAGTGGTCCGCGAGGCCCAGGAACAGTGCGTCGGCTCCGCTCAGATGTGCTCCCGTCAGCGCCGCGTGCGTGCCGGCCTCCCCCGGTGAGCGCGCGAGCAGCAGGGTTCCGCCGACGTCGGGGACGAAGCCGATGGTGGTTTCCGGCATTCCCGACTTGGTCCGCTCCGTGACGACGCGCACGGAACCGTGGGCGGAGATGCCCACACCGCCGCCCAGGACCAGCCCGTCCATGAACGCCACATAGGGCTTGGGATAGCGGGCAATGAGTGAGTTGAGCCGGTACTCCGCTTGCCAAAAGTCCGCGGTCTCGTGCCCGCCGGCGAGGATGTCGCGGTAAATGGCCACGATGTCCCCGCCGGCACATAAGCCCCGCTCACCGGAACCCTGCACCAGAACGGTGGCCACGCCGTCGTCGTCCGCCCACGCGGTGAGCCGTTCCAGCATGGCGGCCACCATGCCGGCATTGAGCGCGTTGACCGCCTTCGGGCGGTTCAGCGTGATGACGCCGAGGTGGCCGCGCTGTTCGAACAGAACCTCATCCGGAGAACCCTCAATCGTTTCAGCGGTCATCAGCTTCCTTCCGGCATGATGAAGCTGGCGCCCTGGCGGATACCGGAGGGCCAGCGCGAGGTCACGGTCTTGGTCTTGGTGTAGAAGCGGAAGGCATCGGCTCCGTGCTGGTTGAGGTCGCCAAAGCCTGACGCCTTCCACCCGCCGAACGTGTAGTAGGCAATGGGTACCGGGATGGGCACGTTGACTCCCACCATGCCTACCTGGACCCGGCTGGCGAAGTCGCGGGCCGCGTCCCCGTCGCGGGTGAAGATAGCCACGCCGTTGCCGAACTCGTGCTCACTGCAAAGGCGGAGGGCTTCGTCGTAGTCGGACGCGCGAACGACGCTCAGCACCGGGCCGAAGATCTCCTCCTTGTAGATCTTCATGTCCTTGGTGACATTGTCGAAAAGCGTGGGCCCGATCCAGAAACCGCCCTCATAGCCGTCAACGGTGAGCCCCCGGCCATCAGCCACCAGCGTCGCGCCGTCCTCCACGCCGGACTGGATGTAATTTTCGATCCGCTCCTTGGCAGTTCCCGCCACCACGGGCCCGAAGTCCGAGTCCTTGTCCAGGCTGTGGCCGACCTTCAGGTGCCTGACCCGGTCCTCCAGTTTCGCCACCAGGGCGTCAGCTGTGTTTTTGCCGACGGGTACCGCCACGGAGATGGCCATACAGCGCTCCCCTGCGGATCCGTATCCCGCGCCGATCAGGGCATCGGTGGCCATGTCGAGGTCGGCGTCCGGCATGATCACCATGTGGTTCTTGGCGCCACCGAAGCATTGTGCGCGCTTGCCGTGGGCCGCCGCCGTGGCGTAGATGTACTGTGCGATGGGGGTCGAGCCGACAAAGCCGATGGCCTTGACGCGCGGGTCCTCAAGCAGCGCATCCACGGCCTCCTTGTCGCCGTTGACCACATTGAACACACCGTCCGGCACGCCCGCCTCCGAGTAGAGCTCCGCCAGCCGCAGGGGCACGGACGGGTCGCGTTCGGAGGGTTTGAGGATGAAGGCGTTGCCTGCGGCGAGGGCGGGCCCGGACTTCCACAGCGGAATCATGGCCGGGAAGTTGAATGGCGTGATGCCCGCAACCACGCCCAGCGGCTGGCGCATGGAATGGATATCAATGCCGGTCCCGGCGCTGTCAGTGAACTCGCCCTTGAGCAGATGCGGTGCCCCGGCAGCGAACTCCACCACCTCGATGCCGCGCTGGATGTCCCCCTTGGAATCCGCGACCGTCTTGCCGTGCTCCGAGGAAAGCAGCCGGGCGAGCTCGTCCAGGTTCTCGTTTACCAGGTCCACGAACTTGAGCAGGATGCGCCCGCGTCGCTGGGCGTTCATGGCGCCCCACTCCGGCTGGGCTTTCTCCGCACTGGCAATGATGTTGCGCACTTCCTCCGCGCTGGCCAGCGGAAGCTTCGCCTGCACTTCACCCGTGCAGGGATCATAAATGTCACTGAACCGGCCGGAAATACCATCTACCCTGTGGCCGTCGACGTAGTGGGACAGTTCGCGCACCATGATGGAATGCTCCTTTGCATGTGACCCAGGTCATCTTGGAGCTGAATATACTCGGACTTCCTACTAAGTTCCAGAGTCCGTAATTCGGCGCCGATGCCCTCGGCCAGCGGGCCGCCGTCGGACGCCTTCCGACGCCGTCGTGGGGCACTTTGATGTGCTTCCACGGCACATTGCCGTCATATCCCGGCTTGTCCGCGCGGAAGTGCCCCGGTTCCGCGGGCGCTCCCCTTGCGCCCCGTTCATCCCGGGCCCAAGTTCGGTAAGTTAGGAACTGTGAAGATAGCTACCTGGAATGTGAACTCCCTCCGTGCCCGTGCCGACCGTGTCGAGGCTTGGCTGCAGCGCTCTGACTGCGATGTCCTTGCCATCCAGGAAACCAAGTGTAAGGACGACAACTTTCCGTGGGAGCTGTTCGAGCGGATGGGCTACGAGGTGGCGCACTACGGGCTCAACCAGTGGAACGGCGTGGCGATTGCCTCCCGCGTGGGACTCGAGGACGTCGAACGTGCATTTGTGGACCAGCCCGTGTTTGGCAAGGGGGGTTCAGACCCGATTCAGGAAGCCCGCGCCATGGCCGCCACCTGCGGCGGCGTGCGCGTATGGAGCCTCTACGTCCCCAACGGCCGCGCCCTCGACGACGAACACATGCCGTACAAGCTCAAGTGGCTTGACACCCTCAAGAACCACGCCGCCGGCTGGATCTCTGACAACCCGGAGGCGCAGGTCGCCCTGATGGGTGACTGGAACATCGCACCCACGGACGACGACGTCTGGGACATCGATCTGTTCCTCACCCAGGGCTACACGCACGTCAGCGAACCGGAACGCGCCGCCTTCCACGCCTTCGAGCAGGTCGGCTACTCGGATGTGGTCCGCCCGCACACCCCCGGCCCCGGTGTTTACACCTACTGGGACTACACGCAGCTGCGCTTTCCCAAGAAGGAGGGCATGCGCATTGACTTCATCCTGGCCTCGCCCGCCCTTGCCGCCCGGGTCACCGGCGCCTCGATTGACCGCGAGGAACGCAAGGGCAAGGGCGCCTCTGACCACGCCCCTGTGCTCGTGGAGCTGGCTGACTCATGAGGGCTGAACATTCATGACGGGCAGCCTTTACCGCGGGCAGGCCGGGCTGCCGTTCTCGTCCACCCTGCGGGTGTACGAGCCCCTGGACGCGTTCCCCGAGGACCAGCGTCCGGCGCTCAAGGCTGCCGGTGAGCGGGCGGCGTCCCGCGCTGCCGTTGAGAACGCCGAGCTGTTGGCCTCCCTGGGGCGGATCACGCGGCCCGGCGGCGATCCGTTCCCGACGGGCCGGACCGACCTGGTGCGGGTCACCCGCCCCCTGGGACTGCCGGTTGCGGACGAATCCAAGGATTCGCCAAACGCGAAAGATTCCGACGGCGACTCCCTCCTTTACTGCCCCAGCCAGCTTGTCCTGCGGGCCGGGCTGGCAGCCAATGCGCTGATGGAGGGTATCCACGGACCACTGGCCGAACTCCTGATTCCGGAAGAGCAGCGGGACCGGCACCAGGAGCGGATCGACCTCGTGAGCGCCCGCGAAGGCGCCAACCGTGTCCATACCCGGGCATCCACCTGGGGCATTCCCTTCAGCTGGTTCTCGCTGTTCCTCGAGTCGGATCCGCAGGAAGTGGTCGAGGCCGGCGGCCGGATCCTCACCGTCCGGGTTCTCGCGCCGATTGCCGAGGCCCTCGACCGGGTACGCTACGCCGTGGCCAACCTCGCACTGGCGGCTCCGGATCTAGACATGCTTGACGACCTCACCCAGCTCACCGAGTGGCTGGAACTCTTCCATGCGGAATCCATGGTGGAACTGGACTACGGCGCCGTGGCGGACAAGGTATATCCGGATGACTCCCCCATGGATGTGCGTCTTGGCATCGAATGCCTCGCAGAGGGCGACATGACGGGCGCAGCTGCCGCGTACCGCCGGCTCGCGTCGCGGTGGATTCCCATCCGCCAACTCGCGCGGGCTTCCTGACTCGCTGAGGCCGCTATGCTTTCATCCCCTACGCTCTGGGTTGCGCCGTCGTGCGTCTCACGATCAGGCGGTGGGGTGCGATGGCGGAGCGCACCGAGCCGGTGATACCGAGGAGTTCATCCAAGAGCATCTTCGTGCCCAGCTCCGCCTGCTCGTCCGGCCGCTGGCCCACGGTTGTCAGCCCCATGGCGTCGGAAAAATCGTGGTCGTCGATCCCGATTACCGACAGGTCCTCGGGCACCCGGACGCCCACGCGCTGCGCTTCGAAAATGACGCCCATGGCCATCTCGTCGGAGGCACAGAATATGGCGGTGGGCTTCTGGCCGGGCTGACCCCACAGCCGGCGGAACGCTTCCTGGCCGCTCCTGAGGGTGAAATCGCCCCACTCATCCCACTCCGGCCGGACTTCCAGGCCCGCCGCCGCCATCACGTCCTGGAACGCCAGAATACGGACCCGCGGGACGTCGAAGTTGAGGTCCGTTTCGTCGTCCCCGTGGAGCAGCGCAATGTCGCGGTGCCCCAGGTCGATCAGGTGCTTGACGGCGGTGGAGGCGGCAGCGTAATCGTCGATTCCTACATAGGCGCATTCCTCGACATGGCCGCCCACCACCACCAGCGGAATGTCGATCTTCTGCAGGTGGTCCAGCTCCTCGTGGGACAACGCCATACACAGGACAAGGAGCGCATCGATCTGCTTGTAGACCATGGTCTTGCTGAAGAGCCGCTCACGGTGGCTGCCGTGCCCGCCGAGGTTGAACAGGGACAGGTTGTACTGCCGCGCATGGAGCTCGCGGTCGGCCCCTTCAATGGCCTTGGAAAAGAACCAGCGGCTCACGAATGGCGCCAACACGCCGATAGTCTTGGTGCGGCCGGTTGCCAGGCCAGAGGCCGACGAGGACGCCACATAGCCCAGGGCGCCGGCAACTTCGAGGATCTTCGCCCGGGTCGCCGGCGAAACACGCGGCAGGCCCCGCACGGCGCGTGACACCGTGGCAGTGGACACCCCCGCGGCTGCCGCCACGTCCTCAATGCTCACACCCGAGTGGCCGCCGCGCTGGGCCCGGTCAGTTGTGCGCGCCACGGTGTCCCCTCAAAGGCCTGCTGCAGATTTCCGCCATCCCATTCTCCCAACGGCAAGAAACCATTTTAGTCCGGCCGGCGTGTATCAGTTGCGCCGCGTGGCGGTGCGTGCGGGAAGGCGCCTGCGGAGCCTGATCATGCCGTAGAGCGCCAGCAGGATGGCGAGCAGGCCAAGCGCCCAGCCCAAGGCCGGCTGGGCGGTCAGCTCCATCCATACGGTAACGACGAGCAGCACCACAGCCCAAAAGCCCAGGAATCCGATGATGATGTCGAAATCCTCGCCGGAACGGACGCGCTTTTGCCCAAGTCCCGCTGACTGCTTCTTGCCCTGCGGTGCTGCTCCCTGTGTCACTTGACTGCACCCGCCGTCAGGCCGGCCACGATCTTGCGCTGGAAAACGAGCACGAGAATGACGAGCGGAATGGTGACAATGGTGCCGGCGGCCATGATGGCCGTGTAGGGGATCTGCTGTGGCTGTGCACCGGCAAAGTTGGCAATGGCCACCGTCACCGGCTGCGTTGCATCGCTGGACAGCTGGCTGGCGATCAGGAACTCGTTCCAGGACGAGATGAACGCCAGGATGGCCGTGGTGAAGATGGCCGGAGCCGCCAGCGGCATAATGACCTTCCGGAAGGCCTGCCCCTGCGTGCAGCCGTCAACACGTGCCGACTCCTCGAGCTCCCACGGCATTTCGCGGAAGAAGGACGTCATCGTGTACACAGTCAGCGGCAACACGAACGAGATGTTCGGAATGATCAGCGCCTGGTAGGTGCCCATCCAGCCAATGTTAGTGAACAGCTGGAACAGCGGCGTGATCAGTGCGACGCCGGGGAACATGGAGGCGCCCAGGATAAAGCCCAGGACCAGGAACTTGAACCGGAAGTTCAGCCGGGCCAGGGCGTAGGCGGCGAAAACACCGATCAGCAGCGAGATGGCGGTAACCACCACGCCGATGAAGATGCTGTTCAGCAGCGCCTGGCCAAACCTGTTGCCGAAGGACGTGTCGAACGCCGTAATGAAGTTATCCAGCGTGACATGCGTGGGCAGGATCGACGTGTCGTACGTGAAGCCGACCTCCCGGAAGGCCACGACGACCATCCAGTACGCCGGTGCCAGGCACCAGATCAAGATGACTGCCGCACTGATGTACGTGCGGCCCTGCGCCCACTTTTCCTTGTTCTGAGAGGCGCGGCGGCCTCTGTCCTGCTCTGCCCGGAGGGCTGTCCCGGTGCTCATTTCTTCCCCTTACCGGTGGCGCCGCTTTGCTCCACAACGTTCGCCCCGAGGAAGCGGACAAAGATGAAAGCGACCAAAAAGATGATGATGAAGGTAATGGTGGACAACGCCGCCGCCGAGTTAAACCCTTGCCGGATTTGATTGATGACAAGGATGGACAGCGTGGTGGTGTTGTTCGCACCGCCCGTGAGGATGTACGGAAGGTCGAACATGCGCAGCGCATCCAGGGTACGGAACAGGATTGCCACCATGAGCGCCGGCTTCACCAGCGGCAAAGTGATCATCCGGAACCGCTGCCAGGCGGTGGCTCCGTCCACTTTCGCTGCCTCATAGACTTCGGCCGGGATCATCTGCAAACCTGCCAGGATCAGCAGCGCCATGAACGGCGTCGTCTTCCAGGTGTCCGCGATAATGACTGCCCACCTTGCCGGCCACTCGCTTCCGGTCCACAGGATGGAGGTGTTGAACAGTTTGTTGGCGATGCCCTGGAAGTCGAAAATGAACAGCCAGAGCTGTGCCGTCACTGCGGTGGGGATGGCCCACGGCACCAGGACGGCTGCACGCACCAGGCTCCGGCCCTTGAAGGTCCGGGCCATGATCATGGCCATCCAGAAACCCAGAATGGTTTCCAGGGTGACAGTGATGATCGTGAAGATGAACGTGGTCTGGGTGGCGGACCAGAACTGGGCTCCCAAGGTTCCGGGAGGGCACGCAACGGTCCCGCCGCCGGCGGTGGCACACTGCTGCGCGATCCAGTTCACGTAGTTCTGGATGCCCGCAGGGCCACCGGCCGTGAACAAGCCGGTCGCAGGGTCCAGGCCGGCGTCCTTCTGGAAGGACATCACGATGGCGCTGATGATCGGGTAAACGATCACCACGGCAAGCGCGATGATGGTCGGGGCCAGCAGCCAGGTAGCCCATTTGCCCTGGCTGAGGATCTTGTTGTCCTCACCCACGCCCTTGGGTCCGTGGTGGATCGGGGTACCGCCCGACGCCGGTGACTTGACCGGCGTCGGGCCTACTTCGGTTGCCATGGCTGGACTACGATCCCGCACCGGCGGCTTCGATGGACTTCTGCATATCAGACAATGCCTGCTCCACCGGCTTTTCACCCTTGAGCGCTGCGTAGGAGTTCTCCTGGATGGCCTGCGTGACCGCCGGGTAGAACGGCGTGACAGGGCGCGGCACGGCATTCTCGATGGAAGTCTTCAGGACCGGCAGGTACGGCAGCTTCTTCACGAGTTCGGCGTCATCGTAGAGCGCACTGATCACCGGGGCCAGTGAACCCTGGGTGGCGAAGAATTTCTGCTGTTCCTCTTCGACCAGGAATTTCAGGAAGTCCAGGGCCGTGGCCTTGTTCTTGGAGTAGACGCTGATGGCTGCGCTGTGTCCACCCAGCGACGAAGCGCCGGGGCCGTCCTTGCCGGGAAGCGGGGCCATTCCCAGCTTGTCCTTCACCTTGGATGCACCCTCGGTGGTTGCCAGGTTGTACACGTACGGCCAGTTGCGGTGGAAGAGCAGGTTGCCGGACTGGAATGCTCGGCGGCTTTCCTCTTCCTGGTACGTGATGGCTTCCTTCGGGATGTTGCCGTTCTTGAAGGCTTCCACGAGGTTGCCGAGGCCTTCCGCGGCCTCGGGGGTGTTCAGGCTGGGCTTGCCGTCCTTGTCCAGCACAGAGCCGCCGGCCGAGTTGATGGCCTCGGAGGCGTTGACCGTGAGACCCTCATACTGCTTGTACTGGCCGGAGAAGCAGCCGATCTTGTTCTCCTTGGCGATGGAGCACATCTGCATCATCTCGTCCCAGGTCTTGGGCGGGGTGGGCACGAGGTCCTTGCGGTAGTACAGGATGCCGCCATCGGAGGATACCGGCGCTGCGTACAGGGTGTCCTTGTACGATGCGCTGTCCACCGTCGGCTTCAGCATGGCGGAGGTGTCCAGCGCCATCTTGTCCTTCAGCGGCTGCAGCCAGCCCTTTGCGGCGAATTCCGCGGTCCAGACGACGTCCACGCTCGTGACGTCATAGTTGGGGTCCTTCGCCTGGAAGTGCTGGACGAGGTCATCGTGCTGCTGGTCGGCCTGGTCGGTCTGCTCCTTGAAGGTGACCTTCTCGTTGGGGTGCGCGGCATTCCACTTTTCGATCAGCGGACGGACCACATTGCTGTTGTCCTTGCCCTGCACATACGTGATGGGACCGCGGCCGTCGAGACCATTGGCTGCGTCACCGCCGCCGGCTGTGGTGCCGCCCCCGCCACCGCCGCCACAGGCGGAGAGCGTCAGGGCAAGAACGCCGGCGGTAGCTACCGGCAATAAGAATTTGCGGGTTTTCATTGGCAAAGAACTCCTCGCTGAGTGACAAGAGTTAGTCGTGGTGCGGTTGTTGTGGTGACCATCACACTAGTAACGTTGCGGAAAGAAATGCAAGCGTTTACACCTAATCGTTACCGGGAGGCAACCATGACCCATCGTCCAATTTCAACGCCCGGCTCTGATATCGGGACGTGGTGGGCCAGTGCCGTCGTCTACCAGATCTACCCGCGCTCATTCGCGGACGGCAACGGCGACGGGATGGGGGACCTGCGCGGTGTGACCGCGCGGCTGCCCTATCTGAAGAAGCTGGGCGTCGACGCCGTCTGGCTCTCACCCTTTTACAAATCACCGCAGGCAGACGCAGGATATGACGTGGCCGACTACCGACAGGTGGACCCGATGTTCGGCAGTCTGGCGGATTTTGATGAGATGTTACGGAAGGCTCACGGTCTGGGCATCAAAGTCATCGTGGACCTGGTGCCGAACCACACGTCGGACGAGCACGTGTGGTTCCGGGAGGCTCTGGCCGCGGAACCTGGATCCGGTGCCCGGGAGCGTTACATCTTCCGGCCCGGCAAGGACGAAGTGGAGGGTTCGGGTGACGGGAACATCGCCCCGAACAACTGGAGGTCCATCTTTGGCGGTCCGGCCTGGACACGCACAACCAACGCGGACGGCAAGCCCGGCGAATGGTACCTGCACCTGTTCGACACCAAACAGCCTGACCTCAATTGGGAAAACCCCGAAGTGTGGGAGGAGATGCGGTCCGTGCTCCGGTTCTGGCTGGACCGCGGCGTGGACGGCTTCCGAGTGGACGTGGCGCACGGAATGGTCAAGGAGGCCGGGCTGCCGGACTGGGATGGCGTGGCGGCCATGGTGGAAGGCTCAGCCGACGCAAGGCATTTTCCGGATGCCCCCGGGACGCATCCGGAATCAGTCGAGCCCCACACAGCCCACTACGCCAGCCTTGCGGCCGGCAGTGCCGGCGCAGATGATGCTGCCCGGGCACAGGTCTCCGTGCTGGATTCTGCGGGAGAGGACCCGCAGCATCAACCGGTATCTCCGCTGTATCCGCCGTCGCCCTTCTTTGACCAGGACGGCGTCCACGATATCTACCGCGACTGGAACCGCGTCCTGGCCGAGTATGACGGAGACCGCATGCTCGTGGCCGAAGCCTGGGTGGAACCGGCGGAACGGCTGGCGCGATACATCCGCAAGGACGAAATGCAACAGGCATTCAACTTTGACTTCCTGCTGGCAGGCTGGGACGCCGGGCGCATGGCAGTGGCCATCGAGGAGTCGCTCGAGGCTGCCGCTTCGGTCGGCGCCCCGACAACGTGGGTGCTGAGCAACCACGACACTGTCCGGCACCCGACACGGTTCGGTTTGTCCGATCCCACCAGCTTCCCGAAGGGCATCGCGTCGGAGGACGAGCAACCGGATGCCGCCTTGGGGCTCGCCCGCGCCAGGGCGGCCACGCTGGTGTCGCTTGCCCTGCCCGGTTCGGCATACCTCTACCAGGGGGAAGAACTCGGCCTCCCGGAGCACACCACCCTGCCCGCGGAGGCGCGCCAGGACCCGACGTTCTTCCGCACGGGCGGCGTAGAGCGCGGACGCGACGGCTGCCGCGTTCCCTTGCCATGGAAATCGAATGAACCCGGTTTCGGATTCGCCGAGGTGTACGCGGCGGCAGGGTCGGCTACTGCCGGCGCCCCAGCGGCTGGCGCTCCGGCCCAGCCATGGCTGCCACAGCCGGACTCGTTCGGGGAACTCGCCGCGGACAGGCAGGAAGGCGTCGCTGGTTCCACGCTTGAGCTCTACCGCTCGGCGCTGTCACTGCGCGGGAGCCACGGGCTGGGCTCGGGCACCTTCTGCTGGGCAGACATACACGATCCTGAGCGGGGTGTGCTGGCGTTTCAGAACCGGGACGTCCTGGTGGTGGCGAACATGGGGAGCGAGTCGACGCCGGTGCCGGATGGCTACAGGGTGGTTCTCTCGAGCGCCGCAGAAACGGAAACCGGATCAGGAGCAGGATACAGCGCCGACCGCGCCGTCATTGCCCCGAACAGCGCGGCGTACCTCGTGGCCGGGTAGGCTTCCAGGAAGAGTCCGCCTTAACCGACAGAGCGCCGCGCCCACCCGGACGCGGCGCTCTGTCAGTGATCCGGACAAACCGAAGGGCTATTTGCCTCCCTTGATGACCCCGGCAAGCCTGGCCCAGAAGCCCTTGGCTGTTTCGGTGACACCGCCGGCGAATTCCTTGGCGTTGCCCGCTGCGTCACGGGCCGCTTCCTTCAGATTCGCGGCAACATCCCCTGACAGGAGTTCCTTGACGTTCCCGGCCGCCTGTCCGGCGAACTCCTTGACGTGTTCCGCCGTCCCGCCGGCCAACACTTTGACGTTTTCGGCGGCGCCGCCTGCAAATTCCTTGGCGTGGCCCACCGCATTCTCAAGTCCGTCCTTCGCAGCGTGGTTTCCTGTTACTTCTTCGCGCACAGTATTCTCCTTCGTCGACGGCTTTGCCGGGCTTATTGGACCCGTCACCGGGCAGTCGTGACCAGCACGCCACTACCCCCTCGCCTTCAAACTAGGCGCCGGGCTGGTCCGGAGGCAAAGGCCCACGCCGGTCCGGACATGCAGGCGTCAGAATCAGCGGACGCGCTCCGCGCGGCTGAAGCGTGTGCGGGCCCCGACGGCTATATGCACCAGCACGGGTGTCTTCTTGCCCACAACTACATCCAGAGCCGCAACAAGTTCCGACGCATCCGCTGCCAGAAGGTGCGGCGCCACACCGGGCCTCGGGTGAAGGCGGATCTTGAGCGCTGGCTGCCCGCGGACCTCGTATGTGGTGACGGTGGCCCCGGCAAGATCGGGACGCTCGGCAAATGCATTCTTCAGGGACTGCTCCGCCACGCCGCCGCCGATGCGGACGTCTCCCGGTACCCCGCCGGGGTCCTCGGCGGCCAGCAACAGCCCGGATCGCCCCTTTCCCTGCTGCGCCACCCACGCCACCATGAGTCCTATCAGGAGGACCAGGAAGAGCGAGAGGACGATCCAAAGCCAACTCTCCTGCCGGCCGGGGAACCTTGTCCCGTCAAAAAGCTGATTGGCGCCGTCCCGAACGCCGCCGGACCACGCTTGCCACCACGGTCCGGCAGCGGGAACCGAGGCCAGCAGCATGAGCAGGATGCCCACGGTCAGGAGCACGAGGCCGAGGATCCCGATGAGGATCCTGTTGAGCAGGCGCGGGGTGCTGTTCATGCCCCGATCACCCCCGACTCCGCCATGTTGACCCGGACAGCTGGCATCGGGATGGGCGTCATGGAAAGAAGTTCGTCTTCGACAGCCTCACGGACAACGGTCTCGCTTACGGGAACACCCGATGTGGGGCGGACGTTCACCACCGCCTGGCGCTGGGACACCACAACCATGACCTGCTCCGGCGTGACGTTGGCCGCCTGGCGGGCGCGGCGGGCCAGGGCGGAAGCGATGACTTCATCGTCCACCACGACAGCGACCCCGGGCACTTCGAGCAAATGCCTCGCCCTGCGTCCGGGAAGTATGGCGCTGAGGAAGAAGAAGAGCCCGGCTGCCGCCACCACGGCACCCGTGACGCCCAGCAAAAGAGGCGGGATGCCGTTCGGCAGCGCCACGATCCGTTCGGCCGCCGTTTGGGGGTCGATGAGCCATGGAGGCTGGCCGATCGCCCGGACTGCCGCCTCAAGGAGGCCGTAGAGGGAGACGAGGCTGACGAGGACAGCAGCGAGGCAGGCCGCCACGGCACGCGAGGAGTGGGTTTCACGGTGAAGGACACGGCGCATGTCAAAGGATTCGGCGTTCCCTGATTCGGCGGCATCGGCCGGATCTCTGTCCGCCGGGTTCTGCCGTTCGATGAGTGAGCTCAATGGACCCGGACCCTCTCCGTGACGTGCGCGCCGGTGATGCGGATATCCACCCTGCTCAGCCTGGCACCGCTGAGTTCTGTGACTGTGGTGAGGATCTCTGACCTGGCCGAAACCGCCCGTTCCCAGATGGAGCCGCCAAAAGCAGGAACGCGTGCGGGGTCCCGCACGACGGCCGACAGGGAAGGGATTTTGATCGGAGTCACAAGGGACAACGCCAGCAGGCCGTCGTCGTCCGACCAGTCCGCGCGGACATCGTGCGGGGGAATCCCGAGGGCCGACCCGGCCGCCGCCCTCGCCAGGCTCGTCAACGCCTGGGTGCTGATCCTGTTGTGACCGCTGTAGAGCCGGCTCGGAGTCGCTTCCGCTTCCGCGCTCATGACGAGGAGCGCCGGCCGGTCAGGGCATCAATGACGCTGCGCAGGTCCAGTTTCCCTTCTGCGGCGCGGCCCAACAGGGCGCCAAGGCCCATGAAGAGCAGGGAAACCAGGAACCCCCACAGCCCGAACTGGAGCGACATGAAGGCCACGAACGCGCCGATTCCGATTCCTACGACCGTCAGGCTCACTGGATCGCCTCCCTCTCAGGTGCTGCCACCGGCTTCACCGGCGGCGCGATGTAGACATCGTTGATTTCGACATTCACTTCGATGACCTGAAGTCCAACAAGCTTCTCAACTGCCGCATAGACAGCGGCCCGAACCTGGTTGGCCAGGGAGTGCAGCGGTGTGCCGTAGGTTGCGACGAGCGTGATATCGACGGCGACCTGGGTCTCGCCCACCTCGGCATGCACCCCGGCGTGGTCTGAGCTGCCTACCGCGTCCCGGATCGCCCCGAGGGCCCTGGAGGAACCCGTCCCAAGGGAATAGACGCCGGGCACGGCGCGGGCGGCGATTCCGGCCACCTTGGCGACAGCTGTTTCAGAAATGACCGTCCGTCCGCCGCCCCCGGTCTGGTTGAGGGCCGTTTGCGTGCGGATGCCGGCAGGATCCGGATTCTGGTATTCCAAGGCGCTCCCCTTCTGTTGAACACAACCCTATCCCCTAGGTCCGACAACGTCAGGGGTGGCGGGGGCACGATTCGCCCAACATTCCGGGCACGGACTCCAGCCGCGGACTCCACGCTCAGACTCTAGGCAGACCCTGGTCGCGGGCCCTAGGCGCAGTTACTGGCCAGCCATTGGTTTACCGGGGCAATGGCCTCCTGGAACTTGCCGCTGGAGTAGACGGTCTGGTCAGTCAGGCCCGCCACTGCAACCTCGTTCAGCCTGGCGAAGTCTGCCTTGAGCGAGTCGGGAACAAGCTGCGCCGTTTCGCTGAGCTCCGCCTTCTTTTGCTCAAGCTCTGCCGTCTTCCCCTGGGCGGCCGACATGGGCAGCAGCGAGGCACCGGTGGCCTGCACGGAGATGGCCTTGCAGGCTTCCGCGGCTGTGGCGAAGCCGCCAAAGGCGCCCGACGGCGTGCTGGCCTCCGGTGCGGCAGCAGGGCTGCTCGAGGCCCCGGAATCATTGGACGACGACGGCGCGCTGCCTGCCGGCGGGGCAGTACAGGCGGTAAGTGCCACCGCGGCGGAAAGGGAAGTGACGGTCAGCATGCGGGCAAAGTTTTTCACGGTTCACATTTCCTGGATAGATTCACCGCCGGCGGGCGGCCTTGACTGGCCGGATGCAAGAGCCGGCCGTATCCCCCGGCGTGCGAGTCTAGCGGCGGACGCGGCATGCATTCCAAGTTGACAGCCCTCAGTCCTGCGTTCAACGGGCGCGCGTATACCGCGTATGTCGCGTATATATAGGAACAAAGTTCAGGACGGCGCGTCGCCAAACGCAGCAGAGGCGCCCGGACCCGGTCCGGGCGCGTCCGCCGATGTACTGCTGTGCTGCTCTACTGCTGTGCCGCTGTATTGCTGTGCAGCCTAATCACCGGCCACATTGCAAAAGCCCAGCTTTACTTGTAGAGGCCTTCGCCGCCGACACGGACGTTGGTGGGCAGGTAGCCGAACGGGCCAAGGCCGTTCTTGCCGAAGCTGCGGTCAACCTGGGATACGCCGTCGCGGAAGTTGATCTTCACGGTGGGCGAGAGGGAACCGCCGCGGACGCCGTTCACGTTGTCGATGAAGGACTGGACGAGGCCGCCGGGCTGCACGTAGTGCGAGTAGGCCTGGAACTGGCGGCCGTTCTGCTGCGGAGTGGGTGCTTCCGGGGATTCGGACGGCAGGTTCAGGTCCGTCGGGGAACCGAGAGCCAGGCCGCTGTTGTTCATCGGCTGGTAGTCCGAGCGGATGCCGTCGCCCACGAAGCCGTAGACGCCGTCGGGGCCGCGCATGCCGGCCGCGTACGTGAACTGGTGGCTGATCGTGAACAGGTAGTACTTGTTTTTGCCACCCTCATTCTGGATGAAGATCTGCGGACGCTCGGTCTGGTCGTTGACGCAGTTTCCGGAGAGGATCGGGGGCAGGAACTTCCACTTGGTCAGGTCCTTGTTTTCGGCCACGGCCAGGCCGACGTTTGCGGTCTGGTAGTAGGCCCCGCTGTTGTTGACCTCGTCGAGGCTTTCAGCGTTGGGGTCGCCCTTGCGGTAACCCAGGTCCTCGTTCTTGCAGCGGTAGTCGCCGCGCTTGGCACCGGTGTTGCCTTCGAAGACCATGAAGGTCTTGCCGGGGTGTGCCGGGTCGGCGAACGTGTACGGGTCGCGGAAGGCGAAGCCCGGGTTCTGTTCCTTGGTCTGGTACATCTTGCCGTCCGGCTCGAGCAGTTTGTGGTGCTTGAAGCCGTCGAATGTCACGCCGTTCTCATCGGCGTGGATCTTGCCGAGAGCCTTGGCGATAACAGCGTCAGGGGCAATTCCGCCGCCGCCGGCATTGCGCTCCTTGACGTCATAGAACGTGGTGGCCGTGTAGAACACGTTCACCTGGTTGCCCTTCATGAGGCGGGTGGACCCGGACCATTCGGTGTTGCCGATGGAAGTGTTGTCCAGGAAGAGGTGTCCGCCGTAGTTCCACTTGTCCTTGGCCGGGTCGGCGTTGGTCTTGCGGAAGAAGTAGCCGATGCGGGCGTTCCAGTGGCGCTGGTCGAAGCCATAACCTGCGTGGCGGTCAGCAACGAGGGAGAAGATGACGTCGTAGCCCTTGTAGCTGATCTGGTTGGCGTGCTCATCCGTCAGGGACCATGTGTCCCAAACCCACACGTCGTCGTTCATGGTGGGGAAGTCCTCGGGGATTTCCGGCATGGTGACGTCCGGGCTCATTGAGTTCTCGCCGGGCTTTACCGTCGAGTCGCTCTGCGCCATGATCTGCTTCGCGTCGGCACGGGTCCACTTCGAGGTGAAGTCAGACTCCGGGTCGTAGGCCTTCTGCGTGTGCTTCGTGGGAAGGGGGAAACCCGGGGTGGGAGCCGGCATCTGCTGCTGGGCCGGCGGATCCGCCGGTTCGTTGGCCTGCGCCGACGGTGTGGCAAGGAACGTCGAGGCTGCGACAGCCGCCGCCAGCGCTGCGGCGGCAGGGCGCCACCGCAGCATCCGGGGGGTATTGGGGTGCTTGTGCATTTTTGCTCTTCTCGCGGAGTTACGTTCGTGGAAGACGGGCTGGTGCCCTGTCCCCGGCACTCCGGAGGCCCCGTTGACACGACGTGCGTCATCGAGGACGCCGTTGTGTCGAGGGAGAACGGGGGTTGGGTAGTCCCCCATATTGGAGCCTGGAGATGTCATACATATCCGGGCCCACACTCCACGGTAGACAACGTTGTCAGCCGAGTTCAACCCGGTTTTGGGAGATTCCGTTGCCTCCCCGCGCAGCGATGCAAGCGCTTACATTTACGTTTGCGCGCGCGTACCACAGCCCAGGAAATAGATCAATCGGAACGTAACAATGACGTCACCTCCGCTTTAGCATTCGGCCCTGGCCCAGAAGAGTGATATCCGCCATACCGGGCGCCCATGAAGTGATGATCAGAACTGAGACAGATGCCACAGCCCGATTCGGCGCGGCGGTAGCCAAGGCCGAGGGGTCGGCACCTGGTTGTGGTGGCCTCTGCTGAACACCTGGGGTGAGCAGCTCGTGCAGGGCAACTGCTGGAACGACATCCGCGTTCAGGGACCCACAGGCGCCCGAGAGCCACAGGCCCAAAGCGGCTCTCCACGGGCCGGCCTGGGGCGGGTGACAAAATCCTGCCTGGACCGTGTGGCCAGGCCTACGCCCGGAAACGCATGGGATCCGGGCTGGCACGGGAAGAATCCGGGAACGAAAAAACCCCGCCGTTCCCTGGTAAATACCGGGAACAACGGGGTTCTAGCTGGTGGCTCCGACCGGCGTCGATCCGGTGACCTTTCGATTTTCAGTCGAACGCTCTACCAACTGAGCTACAGAGCCTTGGTGACGTGTCACCTTGAGAGCCGGAATTTCTTCTGGCAATCAGAGCGACCCTGACGGGACTTGAACCCGCGACCTCCGCCGTGACAGGGCGGCGCGCTAACCAACTGCGCTACAGGGCCTTGCTTGTTTCTTGCTGTTTGCAGTATCGCTACTGCGTTTTTCAAGGCTTTTAGCCTACCAGACTTTTTGGTCCGGCTTGACCACTTCCTTGCGTACCCCCAACGGGATTCGAACCCGTGCCGCCGCCGTGAAAGGGCGGTGTCCTAGGCCGCTAGACGATGGGGGCCTGAACTCAGTACGGGTTGTTCCGGGCAAAAATAAAGGGCCGAAGCCTTTCGTTTTTGTCCCTTCGAGTTGCTCCGAACTGGACCTCTAAAACTATAGAGCCTCCCCCGGGAATTTCCAAAATCGGAGGTGCTGCGGGCCTAACGCCCCGGCAGGGCCGCGGAAACTTGGCAGTTTCTCGCCTAGAAGTGACCGATTTCCGCCAGCCCTGGGAGCGGACACAGGGCTAGATTGGCACCATGGCAACCACCGCCCGCACCGGCCCGAGTCAGCCGGCAGATCCCCACAAGGGAACGTCCGGTCCCGCAGGCGCCCCAGCGGGCAGAGCCGGCGGCGACGCCGCACTAGGGAAGACCGCCGCCCCCTCCTCTCCCCCAGCACCAAACCAGGCGGCGCCACCGATCAGCAGACTGGGCGTGGCCGCCGTCGTCATCACGGTGGTGCTTTGGGCGTCCGCCTTTGTGGGCATCCGCGCGGTTGGCCCCAGCTTCTCCCCCGGCTCCCTGACACTGGGGCGGCTGGCCATTGCAGCCGTCGCGCTTGGCGTGGTGGTCCTGCCAAAACTGCGCGTGCTGCCGCGGGAACGCGAATGGTGGCCCATACTCGCGTTCGGGGTGATGTGGTTTGGCGGCTACAACGTTGCGCTCAACGCCGCCGAGCACCTGCTCGATGCCGGGACAGCCGCGCTGCTGATCAACGTCAACCCCATTCTGGTCGCTGTCCTGGCGGGCATCGTCCTCAAGGAGGGGTTCCCACGGTGGCTCATCATCGGCAGCGTCGTGGCTTTTGGCGGCGTGGCGGTGATTGCGCTCGGCTCCGGGCAGCGGTCGACGGCGGACGTGGCCGGCGTGCTGCTCTGCCTGCTGGCGGCTGCACTCGCCGCCGTCAGCGTGATTGTCCAGAAGCCGGTGCTGCGGAAGTTCTCGGCGGGGCAGGCCACATGGTTCGGCATCATGGTGGGGCTCCTGTGCTGCCTGCCGTTCACCGGCCAGCTGGTCAACGAGCTGCAGGCGGCGCCGCTGCCGGCCACCATGGGCCTCGTCTATCTCGGCGTCTTTCCGACGGCCATTGCGTTCACAACGTGGGCATATGCCCTCTCCCTCATCGACGCCGGCAAGCTGGCCGCCACCACCTACCTGGTCCCGGCCACCACGGTGCTGATCTCCTGGGCAGTACTCGGAGAAATCCCCACTGTCTGGGGCCTTGTCGGCGGCGCCGTCTGCCTCGTGGGCGTGGGGCTCACCCGGCGGAGATCCCGCTAAAGTTTGGCTATGCCCGCAAACCTGCCGCCAGGACTTCCCATCGTTCCCGACGGCGCCAGCAATTCCCCCGGCTTCGACATGTCCGAAACCGATTTCGAGGCAGCCGTCAGTGACGCCCTGGACATGATCCCCGCAGACATTGCGCGCGCCATGGACAACGTGGCCGTCTTCATCGAGGACGATTACACACCCCAGCCAGGAGAGGACCCGGACACTGTGCTCCTGGGGCTCTATGAGGGTGTCCCCCTGACCGAGCGCGACTCGTGGTGGGACGCGGGCTCACTGCCGGACCGCATCACCATCTACCGCCAGCCCATCCTTGACATCTGTTCCTCCCGCGAGGACGTGGTGGAGGAAGTCGCTGTAACAGTGGTTCACGAGATCGCCCACCACTTCGGAATCGACGACGACCGGCTCCACGAACTCGGTTGGGATTAGCCTTATAGGCATGGGACACGACCACAACCATGCCCCGGGCCTCACGGCGACCGGCAAGCACCGCCGGCGCCTGATCGCCGTCCTGGCCATCACACTGGCCGTTGTTCTCATTCAGGTGGCAGGTGCCGCGCTGTCGGGCTCCCTGGCACTGCTCGCGGACGCCGGGCACATGCTCTCAGACGCGGCAGGCGTCTTCATCGCGCTCTTGGCCGCGTGGATCGCGTCCCGCCCGGCCAGTGACCTGCGGACCTACGGCTACCAGCGCGCCGAGGTCCTGGCCGCCCTCGCCAACGCACTGATACTTGTGGCGATCGCCGTGGTGATCTTCACGGAGGCTGTCAGAAGGATCGGCGCCGCGCCGGAAGTGCAGACGGACATCATGCTGTACGCCGCCGTCCTCGGCGCCGCGGCAAACCTTGTCTCGCTGCTGATCCTGCGGGGTGCCCAGAAGGAAAGCCTCAATGTCCGGGGGGCCTACCTCGAGGTGCTGGGTGACCTGCTGGGCTCAATGGCGGTCATCGCCGCGGCCGTGATCATCATGTTTACGGGATTCCTTGCCGCCGACACCATCGCCTCTGTCGTCATTGCCATCATGATCCTGCCGCGGGCCTGGCACCTGCTGCGGGACGTTGTGGACGTGCTGCTGGAGGCGGCCCCGAAAGGGGTGGAGGTCCAGATGATCCGTGAACATATCCTCTCAGTGGCGGGCGTGGTGGCGGTCCATGACATCCATATCTGGACAATCACATCGGGTGTGCCGGTGTTCTCCGCCCACGTGGTGGTGGAGGACGACGTGCTGAGCGCCCGCGGAGCTGACCAAGTCCTGGACAAGCTCACAACCTGCCTCGGCTCGCACTTCGACACCGAGCACTGCACCTTTCAACTCGAACCTGCCAGCCACTCCGAGCACGAATCGTACCAGCACGCCTGAGCGTGCGGGCTGAAGATCCCCGCCCCAAAGGTCCGCGCTCGACAGCGCGACACGCCCGGCAAATCCACCCGAATGACACTCCTGTTGTTTATGTTAAAGATGCGACTCTTGTTGCCAAAGTGAAAATGAACACGTAACCTCGGTCCTGCTGGGCAGGCAGAGGGGCACTTCCGTGCCACCTCAAGGCTCGTTCGTCCGGCCTGAACGCTGCGAGGTTAGCAAATGAGATTGACCCGTCCCGGCCACAGGGCCGCCGCGCTGTGCGCCACAGCCGCGCTGCTTGGGTCCTTGGCGGGGCCGGCACAGGCTGATGTGCCGGCGGGTGCCTTCCCGGCCGCCGTGACCGTTCCCGCGTCGCCGCAGGTCCCTTCCCCCGACGAAATCGCCGCCGCCAAGACCAGTGAAAGCGCGACGGCGGCCAAGGTCACCGACATCGAGGGCCTCCTGGCGGACGCAGCCACCGCCCAGGAAAGCACATTCGCCCGGAGTCTGGAAGCCAACAACGCCTACAGCGATGCCCTGGTGGAACTCCGCGTGCGGACAGATGCCGCCGACGGAGCGGCTGCAAGGGCCAAGGCCGCGGCAAAAGCGCAGCAAAAGAGCCGCAAGGAGATCGGCCAGTTGGCCGCAGACCTGTACCGCAGCGGCGGGGTAAACCCCGAACTCAGCAGCTTCGTCGCAGGCAACGGCGACGTCCTGGAGAAGGCAGCCACGTTGCAGGCCCTCTCCGCCGGCCGCAGCCGCGCCTTCGAAACAGCCGAGACCACCGCCTCGGCGGCAGAGTCCCTGACCGCGGCAGCCGCAGACGCCCGGCGGGCAGCGGACCGTGCCGCCAAGACCGCCGAATCGCTCAAGGCCGCGGCCGAGCAGGCCAACGCCGCGCAACTGCAGGCGGTAATCGATGCCACGGCGCAGAGATCCATTCTGATCGGCCAGCTGGCCTCCCTGCGGCGCACCACCGCCGCTCTCGAATCGGCAAGGATCGATGGGCTTGAACGGCAGCGTCAACAGGCCCGTCTCGCCGCCGTGACAGCCGCCGCAAACCCTGCAGGTGATCAGGCGGCTGATCCGGCTGCTGCGGTTCCGGCCCCAGCCGCCCAATCCCCCGCCGTTCAGACCCCCGACGTCCAGTCCCCTGCAGTCGGCACGCCCGCGGTGCGGGCCCCGGAAGTCCGGGCGCCCGGAGCCCCGGTGCCTGCGAGGCCGGTCCCGGCCCCTATTGAGCCGGCTGCCCCCGCGCCAGCCGTCACCCCCGTCCGCCCCGCTCCGCCGGCGCCGGCCCCGGTCGTTCCCGCTCCCGCACCGCAACCGGTCCAGCCCGCCCCCGCTCCGTCGCCGGGAGGCTCCAACCAGACCGCCATATCCGTCGCCCTGAGCAAGGTGGGAAAACCATACTTCTACGAGTACGGCGGTACCGGCGCCTACGGCTTTGACTGCTCAGGACTCGTGCAGAATGCCTTCGCGGCGGCCGGGAAACTCCTGCCCCGGACGGCCGCAGCGCAATTCTCGCAGGCGCCTGTCCACGTGCCCCTGTCCCAGGCGCAGCCGGGTGACCTCCTCGTCTGGGGATCAGCTCCCGGCTTCTATCACGTGGCCATTTACCTGGGCGGCGGCAGGGTAGTGCAGGCCCTGAACCCGTCCGCCGGGATCACGGTGACTGATCTGGGCACGATGGCCGGCATGCAGCTCCACCCGGTGGCGGCACGCTACTAGCCGGGCCTATGACAGCACGTCCTTGCTGACAAACCTGCCGTATGCCAAGGCACCGAAAAGAGCGATATAGCCCGCCTGCAGCAGGGCGTTATCTGCGAAGGAATCCCATCCGATGGGCTGGCGGAGCAGGTCCGCGAATCCGAACCAGTAATGGCTGAACAGCCACGGATGCAGCCATTCCAACTGCGGCAACTGGTCCAGCACCTGCGATGCCACGGACAGGACGATTGTGGCAGCCATGGCTCCCACCGGCACGTCGGTCAGGGTGGACAGGAAGAGTCCGATCGCCGAAAGTCCCAGCAGCGAGACCGTCTGGTAGGTGGCGATCAGCAGCATTCTGCTGAATGCTTCGCCCGGCTCCACCACGTCGCCGGAGAGCAGGGTCACCGGACCGATGGGGAAAAGCGCGGCACCGATGCCGGCCCCGGCGAGTGCCACCGCCAGCGGTGCCGCGATGCAGAATGCCACCGCCCCCACGTATTTCACCAGGAGCAGACGCACGCGCCCGGCAGGAGCCACGAGCAGGTAGCGGAGCGTGCCGTGCCCCGCCTCGCCGGCGATGGTGTCCCCCGCCACGACGCCGATCGTCAGCGGCAGGAACAGCGGCACGGCAACGATCATGGCTGTCACCCCGACGAACAGCCCGTTTTGGGTGATGCGGTCCAGGAATGCCGGCCCCCGGCCCGGCGGGACCGACGAGGAAATCCGGACGACGACGGCGATCATCACCGGTATGGCGGCCAGCGCCAGCAGCAGGGCCTGGGTCCTGCGCCGCCGGAACAGCAGCGTCAGCTCCGACCCGAACAACGATGCGCTGGACGGCCGGCGTCTGGCCTCCCCTGCGCTGTTGACCGTCCGCTTACTGTCCGAAATCGAATCACTGCGCGACATCGAACCCCTCCCCCGTCAGGGCCACAAAGCGGTCCTCCAGGCTCCCGCGCTCCACGGTGAAGCCCCGGACCCGCACGCCGTCCGCCACCAGTGCCGCCACGATTGATTCCGGAGCTGTGGCTCCCGGCACCATGGCGTCGGGCACGGCGTCTGGCACTATGGCGGTAATGACGGCGCCCTGGCCGTCCGGATGTCCGATGACCGGGGTCATGCCAAACCGGGCCAGAACGCCCGAGGCCCTACCGGCGTCGGGTGTGATAAGCCGCAGCTGCGCCGAGCCGGCCTGACGGAGTTCGGGCAGCGTGCCTTGGGCCACGAGCCGGCCGGCGCTCATGATCGCCGCGTGTGTGCAGATCTGCTCCACTTCCGCGAGCAGATGGCTGGAAACAAACACCGTGGCGCCGTCGGCGGCCAGCGAGCGGACCAGGCTGCGCACCTCCCGGGTGCCCTGCGGATCCAGTCCATTGGTCGGTTCGTCAAGGACCAGCAATTCCCGCCGGGAGAGCAGGGCGTTGGCGATTCCCAGCCGCTGCTTCATGCCCAGCGAGTAGGCCCGGACCTTCTTGCGGGCGGCGTGTGACAGCCCCACCCGCTCCAGTGCTTCCGTGACCCGGGCACGCCGGGTGCCGGGAACGGCATGCCGGTCCGCGGCGTCTAAACGGTGCAGATTTGCCGCCCCCGAGAGGAACGGATAGAAAGCGGGTCCCTCAACCAGGGCGCCAACCCTGGGCAGCACTTCATCGAGCCGGCGCGGCATGTCCAGGCCGAGCAGACTGACGGAACCGGCGGTGGCCGAGGCGAGCCCGAGCATCATGCGGATGGTGGTGGTTTTGCCGGAACCGTTGGGGCCCAGGAACCCGAAGACGGATCCCTGGGGCACAGCCAAGTCAATGCTGTCTACGGCCACCTGATGACCAAAGCGCTTGGTCAGTTCCCGGGTCTCGATGGCGAGTCCCGGGCCCCGGTGAGCGGGCGTCACCTCGCGGCAGCGGCTGCCTGAAGCCGCTCCAAGGGTACGGACCCGGCGACTACGCGGCCGTCGTCGGTCAGCAGGACGTTCAGCAGGGATGTAGAGATCGCCCGGCCTCCGGGGACGGTGACAGTGGCCTGCCTCAGCAGCGGGTCGGCCAGCAGGCCGTCGATGGACGGCATGCCGGCGTTCGGTGTACCCGTGTTCGGTGCACTCGCATCAGGCACAGCGGCACGTGCCGGGAAGCTGACGATGCTCTCCCAGCCCGAGCCCGTCACCGACGGGGAGTTCAGCCGGGCACCCGGAGGCTGGTGTGTCCCGCGGTGCCTGCCGGGATCCTTTGCTGCGTGCGGCCATCCTGGCACCACCACTTCCTTGATCGTGGCCCCCGGCGGCGGAGTGAAGTTGAAGAGTCCGGCGTCCGGCGCCTCGAACTTCAGGCTGGAGAATGCGGCCCGGAACGCTGGCTCGACCTGTCCGCGGGCGCGGATTTCAACGCTGAGCGGCAGGCCCCTTTCGCCGTCCACGGCAATGGCCACGGACTCAACCAGCGTTCCTTCCGACCGCGGGGTCAGCCTCAGGCTGTATGCCGCGCGGCCGGCCACCTCCACGTCCTCACCGACGGTCACGTCCGTCGAGGAGTCAATCTTGGCAAGCATCCGGGCAGCCAATTCCTCCGGGGTAAGCACGGATCCCGGCATCCTGGTGGCCGGAGGACGGCTGCCGGCAGCCTTGTCCGGGAGTGTCACATGGGTGGCCGTGTTGTCCTTGGAGTTGTACAGCCACAGCTCATTGCCCTGCCGCACGGCGTCCCGCTCGGCGAGCCTGTCCATGACCTGGATCCGCACCTTGGCAGGTCCGTCGACGTAAACCCGTGCGCTGTGCGGGCCCGTCAGCAGTTCGGCGATAGAGCCTGTTCCCGCCCCGGAGGTAGGGCCCATCTGCGGAACATCCGGCAGGCCAAGCTCTGAGGTCTGCTCAATGGTCCCGGAAAGGGCCTTGGTGGTGTGCTGCGCGATCATGGCAAGCACCTGCGCGGGCGTCTTGTCCGGCAGCGGATCACGGGCGCTGGCGGGTACGGATCCTGCCAATACCCCGGCAGCGATTACAGCAGGTACGGCCGCGGCAGGCATCCACCGCAGCCACTTGGAGGTCATCTCTAACTCCGCTCCGACGTTGCAGCTTTATATATCCTCAGGGTACGCCTCGGCGCCTTTCTCCTGACAGCCCCGGATTGCTCCCCGGCTTTCCTAAGTACACGTACTGCGACAGACTGGACGGGACGCCGTTGATCCAGCTTCAGGAGCCCTGAACAATGCGCACCCCGACCGCCGCCTCCAGTCCCGCAGACGAGATGACCGGAATTGTCGGCTTTGCGGCGCGGTCCATCGAGGCGCTGGGGGAATGGGGCGTCGGGCTGTTTACCCTGGCCGAAACAGTGTTCCCGCCGATCCCCAGCGAGGTCATCCTTCCGCTCGCCGGCTTCCTGACGCGCCAGGGCACCTTGCACCTGGGCCTGGTCCTGGTCACCAGCACACTCGGCGCCTATCTGGGTGCCCTGGCACTGTATTTCCTGGGAGCCAAAGTGGGGCTCGAGCGGTCAATACGCTTGCTCTCCAAGCTCCCCCTCGTGGACCGTGAGGACTTCGAAGCGGCAAATGACTGGTTCCGGCGCCACGGCAAATCCGCCATATTCTTTGGCCGGCTGCTTCCGGGCGTGCGAAGCTTCATCTCGCTGCCGGCAGGCGCCCAGCGGATGAATCTGGGCACCTTCAGTGTTTTCACCATCGCGGGAAGCGGCATCTGGAACGGTGCCCTGATCAGTCTGGGGTCCATCCTCGGGCGCCAATACTCCATGGTCGGGCAGTACTCGCGGTACCTGAACTTTGCGGTGTATGCGGGCCTCGGACTCTTCGTTGTCTGGCTCATCATCCGCTATGTCCGGAGGAGGAAGTCGGCCGAGCGCCCGCAGTAGCTTCTACCTGCGGGAACTTCTAGATGCCCGGCACCACGGTGCCGGCGCCGCCGTCGACCGTTATTTCCTGGCCCGTCCGGAGGCGGGACGTTGCGTCCGGGACGCCGACGACGGCGGGTATGCCGTACTCCCTCGCCACCACCGCGCCGTGCGAATTAGGGCCGCCCATTTCCATGACGAGGCCGCCGGCGGTGAGGAACAGCGGGGTCCACCCGGGATCCGTGGACGGGGCCACGAGGATTTCGCCCGGTTCCAGGTGCGCCCCCACCGGGTCCAGGATGACGCGCGCCGGCGCGGTCGCGGTTCCCGCGGACGCCGGGCTTCCCACCAGCGAGCCGTCCGCAGCGGCACCCGCTGCAAGCACAGTTTCAGGTTCGGTGCCGTCGGACAGCAGCATCCGCGGAATGTGGCGCCGTTCCAGCTCCAGGTAGTAGGCACCTTGCCGCCGTGCCACGAGGTCCTGCATGTCTGTGCCGCCCAGGGCCTGCCGCACCTCGGCGAAGTCCAGGAAGAAGACGTCGCCGGCCCGGGCAATCCGTCCTTGGCGCGCCAGTTCGGCCCCCGCGGCTGCCACTTGCTTGCGGACCTCCGCGAGTGCCAGGACTATCTGGTACTTGGGACGTTCGCGCAGGCCGATAAAGAGCCGCGCCCGCCTGAGTGCGGCCCGGACAATGGCGCCGCGGACACGGCCCCTCGAGCGGGCCTCGGCGACGAGCCGGGCAATCTGGGCCTCGGCCTCGGCTTCGGCCCGGCGGAACTGGCGGTCCGGGGCGAGAGCGGGATCCTCGAGCCGGAGATAGTTGGCAAGGACGCCGAGAATGTGGCTGGGGTCGTCCCTCCAGCGCGGCATCCCGACGTCGATTTCGGCAACTGCACGGTGCCCGTACCGTTCCAGGAAGGCGTCCAGCCCCTGCTGCGCCGCGGCGGGCAGTTCCCCTGCGCTGAAGCGCTGGGCGAGCACAGCGGGAGGCTGGTCCTCAAACGCAAGGCGCGAGTCGCGGTCCGAACGGATTTCAGTAGCCAGCCGCCACAGCTCCAGATCCATCTCTGTGGTCACGTTGTTGGGCAACCCGCGAAGAATGGGCTGCAGGTCCCTGCGGCGATCGCGTCCGCCCAGCACTTTGCCGGCGAGGGCCAGCAGGGCAAAGCCGAGCGCAGGCAGCGGAAGGATGGCCGGCGCGATCGGAAAGACCCCCGCGAGCACGCGCTCCGCGTGATCCAGCCGCTGCAGCGGAGACCCTCCGGACGGAAGCTCCAGGGCATCGCTGAAGTTCCTGGTGAAACGGTCAACGCGGCGGAGCGCGACTTCCGGCCGGAGCAGGGCACGCAACAGGGACTCCGGCACGCGGCCGCGCAGGACCACCGGTCCCACCCGCCGGAGCAGGCGCCATGGCGTACGGCTGGTGACTGAAAACCGCGGATCGGTGAAGACGCTGCGCAGCACGGCTGCCGAGCGCGCCTCCATGACGTCAAACACCTTGGGAACGATAAAGCGTCCCACGGTGCTCCGGGCCACGCCCGTCACGTCGATGAAGATGCGCTGGCCCGCTTCCGCGAAAGGCGGAGGGCCTGTCCTGGCATCGGGCACATCGAAGGATGCAGCCCGGGCCACCGAGGACCCGAAGATCCGGAGGGCTGCGATCCCCATTGGCGTAAGAGGCCTCGTCAGTCCCTGGGCAAGACTGAAGCAGAGAAAGATTCGCGTGTCCTCCCTGCCGCTCGGATATCCGGTATCCGGGATTCGCCCCGGCACGGGATAGAGGGTGGTGATGGGGCGAGACTGGGTCAGCCAGGCTTTGCCCGCAGCGTCGATGGCCCACTCGGTGTCCTGTGGAGCCCCATAGTGGGCTTCTGCCCGGCTTCCCAGCGCGGCCAGTTCGCGGATCTGCGGGTCCGTGAGGCAGGGCTTTCCTCCTGCGGCCGGCCGGTCCACCTGTTCGGTGCCGCCACCTGGCACCGGGCGGATGAGGAGCCGTTTATCTCCCAGCCGACGCTCAAGGATGGTCCCGGAGGCAATGTCCACCACAAAGTGGTCGGGATTGACGGCGCCAGACACCACGGCTTCGCCCAGGCCGGGGCTGGCGTCGATCACTGACTCGCGGCGGCGGCCCGTCACGGGGTTCGCGGTGAACATGACTCCCGCTGCCGCAGCGTCCACCATGCGCTGGACGACGACGGCGAGCGCCACCGTGGACGGGTCGATGCCGCGGCTGGCGCGGTAGGTAACAGCACGGTCGGTCCAGAGGGACGCCCAGCAGTTGCGCACCGCGGCCAGCAGGGCGTCCGCGCCGACCACGTTCAGATAGGTGTCCTGCTGCCCGGCGAAACTGGCAAACGGCAGGTCCTCGGCCGTGGCCGAGGACCTGACTGCCACTGGCGGGTCCGGCTGCCCGGCGGTGCCCAGGGCGCTGTAGGCCGACCGCAGCTGGGCAGCGATCCCGGGCGGCAGATCGGCCGCCGTGATCAGGCTTCGGGCCTTGCCGGCGAGGCCTGAGAGGGCTTCCAGGTCGTCAGCGGGCGTTGCCTTCAGGGAGTGGTGCAGTTCGTCGAGTCCGATCGGAGCCGTCGCCTCACGGTATGCAGCGGTGGTGAGGCAGAAGCCCTCGGGCACAGGTAACCCGGCCGCCAGCAACTCACCCAGGTTCGCGGCCTTGCCGCCCACCCGGGGCAGCATGGCGGCGTTGACAGCGCCCAGGCCGAGGACCAGCGCGCTCATGGATTATGAGTCGCCAAGCATCGGCCCAAAGCTGGCGCGGTCCGCAAGCCTCGGATCCTCCCTGTCAGGCACCACCATGACCGGGCTCTTGGCATGGTGCAAAACACCGTCCGACGTGGACCCCAGGAGCATGCCGGTGAAACCGCCGCGGCCCCGCGTACCCACGACCACCAGCTCAACGTGGCGGCTCGCTTCCACCAGCACGTCCACCGGAGATCCGTCCAGGAGCCGGGTTTCGATGGCGAGCCCTGGGTAGTGGCTCTGCAGCCAGGCGACACCGGCCTTCAGTTGGACCTGGATGTCGGCGAACAGGGCTTCCCGGTCCATTGGCGCGGGAACCCAGGCCAGCGAGCCGCTGTACTGCGGCACCGCGCAGATCACCCGCAGCGGCGCGCCGAGCCGTTCGGCCTGGGCCGCGGCTTCGAGCACCGCCACGCGGGCCTGTTCGGAGCCGTCCACGCCGACGACGACGACGTTCTCCACGGGCACACGGCCGGCCTTGGCCTGCTCTGCCCTGATGTGCTTGTCCTGCGTGGTTTCTCCCAGCCGGTCTGCGCAGATCAGGGGTACGGTGACCGTGGCGCACTTGGCGTGTGCCGGCATCGCACTGCTGACAGAGCCCAGAAGCCGTCCCACGAAGCCGCCCCGTCCGCGCGTTCCAACGACCAGGAGTTCAGCGGTTTCAGACATGTCCAGCAGGACGCCGGAGGCGTCCCCATTTTCGACGGCGGCGGAGACGTCGATGTTGTAGGCGGCGACCTTGTCCACGGCATGCTGCAGAATGGCCTCGGCACCCTCACGGATCACGGAGTCGTCGACGGTGGCGTACCCGCCGTCGAGGCCTGACGCCGCGAAAATGGGAACAGAGTAGGCCGTGACTATGTGGAGAGGACGACGGCGGCGCTCGGCTTCGCGGGCCGCCCACACCAGGGCGCACTGCCCATGGTCCGAGCCGTCGACGCCGACCACTATTCCCTCGGGCTTGGCTGACCTGCCGCCGCCATCCCGTGCCGGGTCCGGATGCAACTCGTGTGCGCCCATTGTGGGTCCGCCTCCTCGCGTACTGCCCTGGTGATGCGGCCATTGTGCCAGAAGGAGGCACGATCGCCGTCACCCGGCAGGTCTTCTTTGCCGGATTGTAAAAGACCTGCTCTTTGTCATAACTATTCTCGGTCGAAGAGCACTTAGCAAGCAGGCCAGAGGGCTCCTGAGGGCACCTCCTGCACCCGCTTTTCGCGCGCGTCCGGGCTCCGTCAGAGGATGCTCTCGCCGGCCTTGGTCCTGCTCCCCGGGGGCTTCCCATTCAATGTCCGGGATGGGCTACCCAGCGGCCGAAAAAGTCTGTAGTCTTCGAGGCACTGTTGATCCGATATCTGTGTGCCACAGCACGTTCGGAGAATGGTTTATGTCTGCTTGCTGGGGCAGCGGACGGTGCAGGGCGCCGATGCCCCTGCACCTCGAAATTTTCGAGGAGGACGCTGTAGTGTCAAGCACGCCTGGTCTCAGCAGGGCAGAACGTACCACCGCCGTGGTCATAGGGGCCGGCCTTCCCGGCCTGGCCGTCGCCACCGAACTCCGCCGCTGTGGCGTGGACTCGATAATCGTGAACGGGCTGGAGTTCCCCGGTTCGTCCCAGGCCTCCCAGCCGGCACCCCCGCAACGCTGTGGTGACCCCGGCGACTCGTCGAGGGAGGAGCGCAACGAAATCATCCGCCACCTCCGCAATTACGCCGCGAGCCACCAGCTGGACATCCGGAACGATACCTGCGCAGTGCTGCTGGACAAGATGGGTTCCGCGGCGGCCGGCGATTCCCGCCACCGCTGGGCGGTCCATACCCCCGACGGCGTGCTGCTGGCAGAGCACATCATCCTCACACGGTGTGCCAACGGCCAGCTGCGCCGGATGCTCACCGATCTGGGCATCTCCGTGGGCCAGAACCTGGTGGCCGCCATGCGCGCCGTCGGCATTTACCTCGTGGGTGTGGGCGAACTCATCACCCCTACCCCCAAGGAGGTCCTGCGGCAGGCCAAGGTGGTGGGCCGGGCAATTTCGGCCAAGGTTAACCCTGACAGCGTCCCGTCTGTCCTGACGGGAAGCTTCGCGGCCCTCCCCGCCCCGGCGTAAGGCCCTGGGTCCTAGGGACCCTTGGCGCCCGCGCCGCCTGCGGCCGCACTCCCGGCACCCGGGTCCTCTTCATCGTTCCCGACAACCAGCTTGCGGCGCGCCAGGACGCCAAGGGTCACGAGCAGGCCAACGGCCACGCCAACGAACACCACAAGGCTCCACGGGAAAGGTTCCGAAGCGTCCGGCGCAGGCTCGGGGGCCGGGGTGACCCCCGGCTGCGGCGTGCCGACCGTGGGAACCGCCGCCGCCGTCGTCGAGCCTTCCGCCCCGGCGGCTGCCGTAAAGGTGAACGTCCCCTCGATGGGATGCGAGTCCGAACTGACCACGCGCCACAGCACCATGTACTTGCCGGCCGGGGCTCCCTCCCGCAGCTTCTGCGAGGCCACGTTGTCAACGATCTCCACCTTGCCGTCCGCCCAGTCCGCGCCGGCGGCATCGTTGACCCGCACCTGCGAACCCAAACCCATCGGGTTGTTGTTGAAGGTGATGGATACCTTGGCGGGCGGCGAAGCGACGGTGGCGCCGTCGGCGGGGCTGCTTGACACGGCGGCGTCGTGGGCGGAGGCCGGACCGGCGACACACAGCAGGGCAGCGAAGGCGACGGCGCCAAGGACGGCGGTCAGCAGCTGGCGGATGGAATGCATGGGCGGATTTCTCCTCGTGTTGGCTTCCTTACAGACTAGGCGAATTCACCGGGGAGCATCCCGATCACCGAATAGGATGCAAGCATCCCCACAAACCCCCGGAGGACTAATGCTTAAGCAGGGCTCGGCACTGGACCGGTATTTCAAGATTTCCGAACGGGGGTCAAACTTCTCCCGCGAGATCCGCGGCGGTTTTGCCACGTTCTTCGCCATGAGCTACATCGTGGTGCTGAACCCCCTGATTCTTTCCGGCCCGGACTCCTCGGGTGCCACCCTCGGCTTCCCTGCCGTGGCGGCTGTCACCGCATTCGCTGCTGGCATCCTGACGATCCTCATGGGTGCGTGGGCCAAGCACCCGTTCGCGATAGCTACCGGACTGGGCGTAAATGCATTCGTGGCAGTCACGGTGGCCACCAACCCGGGCCTGACCTGGCCGGACGTGATGGGCCTGGTGGTGCTCTCCGGAACCACGATGCTGATCCTGGTCCTGACCGGCTTCCGGACCGCAGTGTTCAAGGCTGTCCCGGACGGGCTCAAGACGGCGATCGTGGTGGGGATTGGCCTGTTCATAGCCCTGATCGGCCTGGTCAACGCCGGCTTTGTGCGCCGCATCCCGGACGCTGCCGGCACTACCGTCCCCGTGGGCCTCGGTTTTGACGGCAAACTTCTGGGATGGCCGACGCTGGTGTTCGTGTTCGGCCTGATCCTGACCATCGCCCTGCTGGTGCGCAACGTCAGGGGCGCGATTTTGATCGGCATCATTGTCTCCACTGTTCTGTCCGTGATCCTTGAGGTCACGCTGCGCATCGGGCCGAGCTTCGACGGCACGAACTACAACCCGCAGGGCTGGTCGCTGGTCGCTCCCACGTTCACCGAATGGGCGGCCCCCGACCTCTCCCTGATTGGCAGGGCGGACCCCGTCGGCGCCTTCGAGCACCTCGGTTTCGTGGCGGCTGCGCTCCTCGCGTTCGTGATCCTGCTGAGCATCTTTTTCGACGCGATGGGGACCATGGTGGGCCTGGCCAACGAGGCAGGAACCGTGGACAAGGACGGCAACATCCCCAACGTTGACCGTGTGCTGCAGGTGGACGCCCTCGGCGCCATCGTCGGCGGGGGTGCGTCCGTGTCCTCCAACCAGATTTACGTCGAATCCGGCGCGGGCATCGGCGAAGGCGCCCGGACAGGCCTGGCCTCGATCGTGACCGGACTGCTGTTTCTCGTGGCCATGTTCTTTACCCCGCTCATCAACCTGGTGCCGTTCGAGGCCGTGGCCCCCGCCCTCGTGGTGGTCGGCTTCATGATGGTGGCCCAGGTGGGCAAGATCCACTGGCAGGACTGGGGCATCGCCATCCCCGCTTTCCTCACCTTCACGCTGATGCCCTTCACCTACTCGATCGCCAACGGCCTGGGCGCGGGGTTCATCTCCTACGTCCTCATCCGCACCTTCCAGGGACGTACCCGGGAGGTCCACCCGCTCATGTGGGCAGTGGCCGCAGCATTCGTCCTGTTCTTCGCCATCGGACCCATCGCACAGGCGCTCGGCATGGCCTGATGCCATCTCGCGGGAGGGAGTTCCGGGATTACAGACATCCCGACGGCGGCACGGCTGGTTTTCGCTCCCTCCGTGCGGTGAGCTTGGAGCATGGACTTTCCTGCGCTCTCGGTCGATGTTCAGCCCCACCCGTGGACGGGCCGTTTCGACGGTGACGGTGCCGCCCACCGCCGGTGGTGGCAGGCCGTGACCCCGTATGCAGAAGCCCGGCAGGACCGCAGTCCGCTGCGCCCGGACCCGCCGGTCCGGGCTGCTTCGCAGATGGGGGCCACCGGGGGGACTCCACCCGAGGCCGCGCGTCCTGCCGTGATCCTGGGATTCTGCAGCGACGAGGGCGTGCGCCGGAACAAGGGCCGGACCGGTGCCGCAAAAGCGCCGGCCGCCATCCGCGGTGCGCTGGGCCCGCTCGCCTTTCACCTGGACAGACCTATCCTCGACGCCGGCGACGTGGCGGTCCGGGACGGCCACCTCGAAGCCGGCCAGGCGCGGGCCGGCGTGGCGGTCTCGTCCCTCCTTGATACGGGCAACCTGACTGTGCTGCTGGGCGGCGGCCACGAGACGGCCTTTGCGAGCTACCTCGGTGTCGCCGGCTCCGAGGCCGTCCGCGGCGGGCAGCGGCTCGGGGTCCTGAACCTGGACGCCCATTTCGACCTCCGCGACGAGCCTGCCCCCAGCTCCGGCACCCCGTTCCTCCAGATGGCCCAGGCGGAGGCCGCCGCGGGCCGCGAACTGAACTACGCCGTCGTCGGCATTTCCCAGCCGAACAACACGGAGGCGCTGTTCTCCACCGCCGACCGTCTCGGAGTGAAGTATCTCCTGGACGAGGACTGCACGCAGGACGCCGTGCAATCGTTCGTGTCTGACTTTCTGGCGGACATTGACGTCCTGTACCTGACCATCGACCTCGACGTGCTGCCCGCGGCGGTGGCTCCGGGCGTGAGCGCGCCGGCGGCATTCGGCGTCCCCCTGCCTTTGGTCTCAGCTGTGTGCCGCCAGGCAGCCGCCAGCGGGAAGCTCCTGCACGCGGACGTGGCGGAACTGAATCCGGCCTTCGACATCGACGGCCGCACCGCCCGGGTGGCAGCGCGGCTAATCAACACCCTGCTGAACACGCGTCACTGACCCGCATTACTGCAGCTGTATCGCGCCCCAGCTAGTCCGCAGCTAGTCAGAGGAGCCGGCCCGGGCCTTGGACTTGGGCTTGGAAGTGGCCGGCGCCTTCGGGGAGGCCTTCTTGACCATGGAGGCCGGCGGCTTTGCGAACGCTTCCGCCGGATACAGTCCGGCCACCTTGTTCGTGTACTTCGCCCATTGCGGCCCGGCGATCATGTAGCCATCGATGCGCGAATAGAACTTTCCGTTGATCGTGAGGTTCCGGCCGGCACGTTTCTGGCCCTCCAAGGCGTCGCCGAAGAAGGATGCCGTGGCGATCCCCGAGGTGTAGCCAACCACCCAGCTGGCACCGTTGCTGTTGTTCGTCCCCGTCTTGGCCGCCACCGGCAGCCGCCCGGAGATCTTGGGGTTGATGTGGATCCCCGACCCCACCTTGAGAACGTCCTGGAGCACCGACGTCACGCCCCGTGCGACGTCCCGGTCTATGGCGTCCCGGCACTTGGAGGTTTGCGCATGAAGCGGCTTCCCGGCCCGGTCCGCTACCCGCAGGATGGCGATCGGGGCGCAGTACTGGCCGTCGGCGGCAAAGGTGGCGAAGGAGTTGGCCATGTGAAGGGGTGCCACGCCCGTGCCGCCCAGCACGTTGCCCAGCTGGTGCATGTTAATGGGAGAGCCGTCCAACCCGCTGTGGAGGCCCACTGCGTTGACCATCTTCTGGATGCCGCAGAAATCCAGCTGCGCCGCGGAGGCGAACGTCGCCGTGTTGATGGAGTTGTACAGCCCGTAGTTGACCGGCATCTTCCGGTAATAGCCTTCGTCCGCGTTCTGGAGATCATCGGCCGCCTCGAGGCCCGCCCTGCGCTGCTTCGTGCTGTACGCGCCCGCCACCTTGCCGCAGGAGGACCGCCATTTGAAGCCGAGCGGATATTCACGCTTGGAGGCATCCACGTTTTCCGTTATTTTCCTGCCCTGGTTCAGCCACTCTGCAAAGGTGAACGGCTTCATGGTCGACCCGGGCTGGAAACCGCCGGCGCCATTGAGGTCGTTGCCATTGGGGTCCTTGGAGTCGACGTTGAAGTTGAGCTGCGTATCGAACTTCCCGGGCTGCGGGAGGAATACGGTGTTCTGCGCCATGGAGAGGATCTTGCCGGTTCCCGGCTGAACCGACACCAGGGAGGCGCCCCATTTGCCCGGGTTCGGCTTGGCCGTGGCGTCCACCTGCGCCTGGGCAGCCGCCTGCAGCCGGCTGTCGAGTGTGGTGGTGATGGTCAGGCCGCCGCGGTACAGTTTTTGCTCCCGGGCCTTGGTGTCGGAGCCGTACGCGGGGTTGTTAAGGATCAGGTGGCTCACGTAATCGCAGAAATACGGGGCCATTGTCGCGGCTGCGCAGCCCTGCCTTGACGGCCGGAGCTTGAGCCCGACGGGTGCGGCCTTGGCGGCGGCGTGCTGCTTCTTGGCGATCATGCCTTCGGCCAGCATCGAGTCCAGGACCTGATTGCGCCGCTGGATGGCGTTCTTCGGGTTGGCCACGGGATCGTAGAAGCTGGGGCTGTTGACCAGTCCGGCCAGCAGGGCGGACTGAGGCAGGCTGAGCTTACTGGCGGGAATGCTGAAGTAGTACTGGGCGGCCGCCTCGATGCCGTAGGCACTGCGGTTGAAGAAGACGATATTGAGATACCCCTCAAGGATCTGGTCCTTGGTGTATTTCTTTTCCAGTGCAATGGCCAGGCGCATCTCGCGCAGCTTGTCCCCCACGTTCTTTTGCCCGCTGAGGACCACCTGGTCCTCGCGCCCGGCGGAGATCATCGATTCGTTGACGATGTTGGTGACGTATTGCTGGGTCAGCGTGGACGCGCCCTGCCGTTCGCCGCGGGTGAGGTTGCTGGTCAGCGCCCGGAGGACGCCCTGGGCGTCCACGCCGCTGTGCTCGTAGAAGCGTGTGTCCTCGATGGCCACAACGGCGTTCTTGATGAACGGTGACATCTTGTTGAGCGGGATCCGAACGCGGTTTTCGGCATAGAACGTGGCGATCGGCTTCCCATCCGCCGTCACCATCCGGGTGGTTTGCGACGGCGGCTGCACCGTCAGTTCCGTGGGAAGGCTGTTGAAATAGTCGATCGACCTGCTGACCGTCGTGCCGGCCAGGGCCGCGGCAGGCACCAGGAAGCTCGCCACCAGGACACCGCAAATTGCACTGACGAGCAGGAACCCGAGCATCCTTGACAAGGCCCACCCAGTCCGCGACAAAAACCTCATTAGTGCCACGCTTCCAGCTCACCGTGCATCCGATTGAGTTCAGGATACGCGTTGCCCTGTATGCAAGCCACACAGCATGCCGCCGCCCGAGCCGCATACGGGACTCCCGGGGAGAGGCGTGCGCTGCGGATGTCCCGGGCTCAGGCAGGGTGCCTTCGACAGGAGCGCCTCAAACGGGAGTGTGCGGCGCCTTCCCCTCGTCGCCGAACCTTTCGGCCGCCCGGCGTTCACGGAGCCGGTCAAGCCGCTGCATCACCGGCGCGGTGGTGACACCATGCAGCACCACCGACGTTGCTACCACCAGCCCCACGATGGCCCACAGATAGTCCGTCTGGCCACCGAACTCGCCTTTGCCGAGCGCGTAGGCCAGGTAATAGAGCGAGCCGATGCCCCGGATGCCGAAGAAGGAAATAGCGATCCGTTCCCTCGGACCAGTCTTGCCCCGGGCCAGGGCCAACCAGCCGGACAGCGGACGGACCAGAACCAGGAAGGCCAGTGCGACGGCCAGCTCCACCCAGCCGACTCCGGCCAGCAGCCCCCTGGCGATGGCACCGCCGAGAAGGACCAGAATCACCACGGTCATCAGCCGCTCGAGCTGTTCCACGTACGAGTGCAGGACCTTGTGGTAGCCGTGGGTATGCTCTGCCGCCCGGATGGTCACGGCGCACACGAAAACGGCGATGAAGCCGTAGCCCTCGATCATCTCGGTCACTCCGTAGGCCAGGAACGTGGCGGCAAGGGCGACGAAGCCCTCGGAGTGGTTGGAGAGCCGGATGCTGTCGTGCCGTGCAGAGAAGAAGAGCCGGGCCAGCAGCTTGCCCGTCCCGAATCCCAGCAGTACGCCCATCCCGGTGCGCCACAGGACATCCACGGCGAACCATTCCGGGAACCAGTCGGAGGGCGACGTGCCCACAACGCTCATGGCAATGGCCAGATACACGAAGGGAAAGGCGAGACCGTCGTTCAACCCGGCCTCGGATGTCAGCCCGAACCTGACCTCGTCCTCCTTATCGGCCTGCTCGACCTCGTCGGCGGGCTCACCAACCTGGACCTCGGACGCCAGCACAGGGTCAGTGGGCGCAAGGACGGCCGCGACCAGCACGGCGGCAGCAAGGCCCAGTCCCAGCACCCACAGGCCCAGCAGCGTTAGGAGGAGCATGCACAGCGGCATGGCAATCCCCAGCATCCGCCACGTGGTGGCCCAGCGGTGGCGTCCAATGGGACGGTCCAGTGCCAGGCCGGCGCCCATAAGCGAGATGATGACGCAGACTTCCGTCAAGTGCATCGTAAAGTCGGCGTGCTGGACCGGATCCGGGTCCGGGAGATCGCCCAGCAGCCAGAACACGGCGAAGCCGGCGGCCAGAAACACCATGGGCATGGAGAACGGCGCATTGCGGAGGAGCTTGGGCAGGACGGCCGCGATAAAAACGGCGAGACCGGCCGCGGCGAAGATGATGCTTGCGGCTTCAAACATGACGGCCTCCAATCCGGCGCGGGCAGGGTGTGACCAACACTAGCCGCGAACCCGGCACGGCGTCCGTTGTTCCGACGAAGCAAGGGCACCTGACAAGCTCTGTCAACAAACGCGTCAAATGCCAGTCATCTTACGTTTGGCGCTGTAGAGGGTAGACTGGTCTCTGCCTCGGCATTGAAATACAGAAAGTTCGGTACATGAGCACAGCAACCATGGAGCGCCCAACCGCTTCTTCAACCGCGTTTGGCTCGTCGGATTCCCGGTCCATCCACCTGGCCTTCACCAGCGCGGACCAAGTCCACGATGGCCTGGAGAGCGCCGTTGAAACCCTGATCGAAACAGCGGCCCAGGAGGGTACCTGCGGCATCCGCGTCACCCGGATCGAGCCCGGCCGTTACACAGTCGCCCTCGACGAGTCCGTCCCCTTTGGCGAAACGCACGAGGACATCGCAGCCTAACACGCAAAAAGCCCCCGCCTCTGACCTCATCCGTCGCCTAACAGCGCTGGATGATGCCAGGGTCGGGGGCTTTTGTGTGCCTAACCCTGTGTACGTGCCGGTGGACTAGGCCCGCCGGACCTGCACGCCGTCCGACTTCATGAAGGGCTGCGAGTCGGAATGACCGCTGCCCACAAGCCAGAGGACGTTGCCGCTCCGTGAGATCTCCTCAACCTCGCCTGTCGCAATGACATGCGCATGCTTGAGGATCTCGACACGCTCGCCCGCCTGTAATGATCCCCAGTCGGAAACCGTAGCAGCGTGTGCGATACGTCTGGACAGGACTGCCCCGCGTGCTTTCATTTGAACTTCTACCCCTTTGTGGATGTTCTTGCGCCACAGCATCGTTGATGTGACTTTCACTACATCTTCAGTTCTACTACAATCGGGCCGCGGGAACCCGCAGCGTTGCACAGTATTTCGGCGGCGCCGGAAAATGTTTCCCGACGCCGCATATTGTTCAGCCTTAGGCCAGAACGCCGACGGCGGATTCGGCAGCCGCCCGCACCTCGCCTGACGCCACGAGCCTGTCCGCCGCTTCCAGTTCCGGCGACAGGAACCGGTCCGTGCCGGGACCATGGACAACGCTCCGCAGCACTTCAATAACCGCGGCACCCGCGGGCCCCGGAGTCAGGGCCCCGCCCGAAAGCTGCGTGCGCATGTCGATGGCGCGTGCCGACGTCACCAGTTCCACCGCCAGGACGCGGCGCAGGTTCTCCACGGCCTTCCGCAGCTTGCGTGCGGCGTGCCAGCCCATCGACACGTGGTCCTCCTGCATGGCGGAGCTTGGAATGGAATCCACCGAGGCAGGAACCGCCAGCCGCTTGTTGTCGGACACGAGCCCCGCCTGCGTGTACTGGGCGATCATCAGCCCCGAGTCCACTCCCGGATCGCCCGCGAGGAACGCCGGCAGCCCATGGGAGCGGGCGGGATCCAGCATGCGGTCGGTCCGCCGCTCGGCGATCGAGCTGAGGTCCGCGACGGCGATAGCCAGGAAATCCAGCACGTAGGCCACCGGGGCGCCGTGGAAGTTTCCGTTGGAGGAGACGCGACCGTCGGGGAGGACCACAGGGTTGTCGATTGCCGCAGCCAGTTCGCGTGACGCAACAAGGTCAGCATGGTCCACGGTGTCCCGGACCGCCCCGGCCACTTGGGGAGCGCAGCGCAGCGAGTAGGCGTCCTGGACCTTGGAGTCCCCCACTCGGTGCGAGGCCACGATCGGTGAGTTGGACAGGACCCGCAGCATGTTGTCGGCGCTGGCGGCCTGCCCGGGGTGCGGCCGCAGGGCGGCGTGGAGTTCCGGCAGGAACACCTGGTCGGTGCCCAGCAGCGCCTCGACGCTGAGCGCTGCGGTGATATCCGCCGTCGTCAGCAGTTGCCGGATGTCCGCGATGGCCATCAGGAGCATGCCCAGCATGCCCTCGGTGCCGTTGACCAGCGCCAGGCCCTCCTTCTCCGCGAGGACCACCGGCTCAATTCCGTGCTGGGCGAGGAGTTCTGCTACTGGTCGTCCGTCCTTGCCGCCATACTGTTCACCGTCAGGCCCCGTGGCCTCGCCCTCGCCCATGAGCACCAGGGCACAGTGCGAGAGGGGCGCGAGGTCGCCGGAGCAGCCCAGCGAACCGAACTCCCGGACCACCGGCGTGATGCCGGCGTTCAGCACATCAACCATGGTTTGCAGCACGACGGACCGGACGCCGGTGCGGCCGGAGGCGAGGGTCTTGGCGCGCAGGAACATGATGCCGCGGACCACTTCGCGCTCCACCGCGGGCCCCATGCCGGCAGCGTGGCTGCGGATGAGCGATTTCTGCAGCTGGGTGCGCAGCTCATTGGGGATATGCCGGTTGGCGAGCGCGCCGAAACCGGTGGAGATTCCGTACGCGGGGACATCGCTGGAGGCGAGGTCATCGATGTGCGCGCGGACCTTGGCCACTGTGTCGAGGGCTTCCTGGGAGATGCTCACCTTGGCGTCATAACGCGCGACGGCGACGACATCCTCGGGGGTCACGCCGCTGGAGCCGAGGGTGACGGTGAGCGGTTCGTGGGCTGGGGCCACGCGGACAGGGTTCCCTGGCCGAGCCTGCGAGGTTAGGGAGTTCGTGGGGATCATGGTGGTGTTCCTACTTCTTTGCTTCTGCAGAGTCTGCGGACTCCTGCATGGGGATGCGGACGCCGCGTTCTTTGGCGACGTCGAGGGCGCGGTCGTAGCCGGCGTCGGCGTGGCGGATGACGCCCATGCCGGGGTCATTGGTGAGGAGCCGCTCAAGCTTTTCGGCTGCGAGGTCGGTTCCGTCAGCGACAGAGACCTGGCCGGCGTGGATGGAGCGGCCGATGCCGACTCCGCCGCCGTGGTGGATCGAGACCCAGGTGGCGCCGGAGGCCGTATTGAGCAGGGCGTTAAGCAGGGGCCAGTCGGCGATGGCGTCAGAGCCGTCGGCCATGGCCTCGGTCTCGCGGTACGGGGAGGCGACGGAGCCGGAGTCGAGGTGGTCGCGGCCGATCACGATGGGCGCCTTGACCTTGCCTTCCTTCACGAGCTGGTTGAAGAGCAGCCCGGCCTTGGCCCGTTCGCCGTAGCCCAGCCAGCAGATGCGCGCCGGCAGCCCTTCGAACTCCACGCGCTCACCGGCGGCATCGATCCAGCGGTGCAGGTGCTTGTTCTCCGGGAAGAGCTCCTTGATCGCGGCGTCCGTGACGGCGATGTCCTCCGGGTCTCCGGAGAGCGCGACCCAACGGAACGGTCCCAGGCCCTCGCAGAACAGCGGCCGGATGTAGGCGGGGACAAAGCCGGGGAATTCGAAGGCACGGGCGTAGCCGCCCTTCCGGGCTTCATCGCGGATGGAGTTGCCGTAGTCGAACACCTCGGCCCCGGCGTCCTGGAATTCGACCATGGCCTGGACGTGCCTGGCCATGGACGCCTGGGCCTTCTTGGTGAAGCCTTCCGGGTCAGCCTCGGCCTCGCGGTGCCATTCCTGGACTGAGATACCCTCCGGCAGGTAGGACAGGGGATCGTGGGCGGAGGTCTGATCCGTGACGATATCCACGGTGAGCTCACCGGCCCTGTGGCGGCGCAGGATCTCGGGGAAGACCTCGGCGGCGTTGCCGACATAACCGACGGACCAGCCGCGGCGCTCCTCCTTGGCCTTGAGCACTTTGGCGATGGCGGCGTCGAGGTCGGTTTCCACCTCGTCCAGGTAGCGCTTGCCGGCCCGGCGGCGCAGACGCGTCTCGTCGACGTCGACGATCAGGCAGGCGCCGTCATTCAGTGTGACGGCGAGCGGCTGGGCTCCGCCCATGCCGCCGCAGCCGCCGGTCAGGGTCAGCGTGCCGGCGAGGGTGCCGTTCTCGTCCCCGGTGAGCTTGCGGGCGATGGCGGCGAAGGTCTCGAACGTGCCCTGCAAAATGCCTTGGGTGCCGATGTAGATCCATGAGCCCGCGGTCATCTGGCCATACATCATCAGGCCCTCCGCCTCGAGCCGGCGGAACTCGGGCCAGTTGGCCCAGTCCCCGACAAGGTTGGAGTTGGCCAGCAGCACGCGCGGCGCCCACTCATTCGTGCGGAACACACCAACAGGCTTGCCGGACTGGACCAGCAAGGTCTCATCCTTTTCCATCGTCTCGAGCGTCTGGGTGATGGCGTCGAACGCGGCCCAGCTTCTGACCGCCCGGCCGGTGCCGCCGTACACCACCAGATCGTCCGGGCGTTCGGCCACCTCGGGGTCCAGGTTGTTCATGAGCATGCGCAGCGGGGCTTCCGTCTGCCAGGACTTGGCGGTGAGCTCGGTGCCGCGGGCTGCTTTGACCGGGCGGGCACCGGTGGTGAAATCGGCGGGTGCCATGAGGGGCTCCTTCGTGTTGCTGGGTGGTTCGGGGAAGTGCTTCTGTATCAACTAAAGCCCCTCGGGGATGGGCCTGACAGGGCTTTCGAACGGGTGCTGTCCGGTATTCCAGACATATCCGCACCCTCCATCAAAGGGGGAACAGCGGCGATTGGGACGGCAAGGAACGCAGGATGCCGCCATGCGTTGCGACGCACACTGAGCAGGCCACGGAAGCAAGGGCCGCGTTTTCCTAGAGGGCTGCCTCGGAGGACAGAAAGTCCGCCCAGTCGCGGAATGGGTCCTCGGCCAGGGGATGATCCGTCAGTTCGACCTCGGGCAGCAGGTCTTCGGGTATCACCCGATCGCGGTCACTGTCCGTGCCAGGAGTTCCGGGCACGGCGCGGCCACGGTTGTTGTCAGGCTGCCCGGGCGTTCCAAGCATTCCGGCGCCAATGTTGTTGACCATGGCAAGGATCTCGCTCGGCAATCGTGGTGGTTCCCAGTCGGGTTTTTCACTGGCGTAGTTGCGGCCAGTGGGTGAAGTCCAGCCCGGCGGGTCGTTGGCGCTGGCACCGGTGGGCGTCCATCCGGTGCTGTGTTTGAGGCGATGGTGTTTGGGGCAGGGCTGACCCAGGTTGCTGATCCCGGTGGATGCGCCGCTGGCCCAGGCAAGGAGATGGTCTGCGTCGTTGTCCAGGGAATGCCAGGGAATGGTTGTTACAGCCGGGGAACGGGCATTTGCCGTCCCTCAGCCTTAGCCATTGGCGCAGCGCTTTGGGGACGCGGTAACTGGTCCGTCCGATCTCCAAAGGCGCACCATCACGCGGGTCAGTCAACACCCTCAGGAAGGAGGACGCCCCGTCCGCCACAAGGGCGCGACCCATGGACGGCGGAACCGGCCCGTACCCGTCCAACATGGCCGGCTCGTCAGTCAGACCCAGCAGCGAGAGCACCGGAACGGTTATGAGGACCTGGGCTGTCGGAGACGGAACTTTACCGAATGGCGGATGGCTTGCCCGCACGGCGTCTTCGAGGATGGCGTCCTCGAGGATGCCATCCTCCATGCCTTCCGCAGTACCGGACATTGTTCGTCCGCGGCTGGCAGTGAGGAGCCAGGTGGCGGCGACATCCGCACGAAGCTGCGAAAGGGTCCTCGCCTCCTCCGATCCCTGCAAGGCTCTTGCGGCGGTGGTGGTGCGGTCCCAGATACCGGCAGCCTGGCCGGCAGGCAGGTAGGCAGAAAGCCAGGCCATGCCGTCGCGGTCCGGTGTGTACTCCACCCGCCGGTCGGCGACGCTGCGGGAATGGCGCTTTTCGATGCTGACCGGGTGGTGCCGTTCCCGCCAGGTCCGGGCCTTGGTGCGGAACCGGGCCGGTACAAGCTCCCCAGGCGGGCAGCCCCGCGCGGGGCTGTGCGCGTCCGGGTCCAGGAAATGCGCCTCCATACGCGCAGCTCCTCCCCTGTCGAGGTTGGCGGTTTCGTCGATCATGACCCGGGCGTGCTGCCACGAAATACTCGCTGCCTGCAGGGCGGACAACGTCAGCGGCAGGGCCGTGGTGAGCGTGCGGGCTTCGGAGAGGAAGGCTCCGGCCGCGCGTTCGCTGACCGTCAGGACGCACGCGACCTCCGCGGTAATAGCCATGTCCTGGGCGGCCTGTTCCTGCGGGGACATGCCCGGTGCAGCCATGGCCATGGCAGCACCGGCATATCCGGCGGCCAGGTGCACTTTCAGGGCGGCCATTCTTGCTTCCACCTTGGCCACTTCAGCCAGGCTGTCCAGGCATGCATCCGCATGGTCACGAAGCGGGTCCGCAGCGGCCGAACCCATGGCGGCCGCCCCACGGCGGACCACAACAGCCAGCGCCGCGACGGAGGCCTCCACGGCCTTCAACGTCTCTACTGCGGCTCTGCTTTCCATGCCCAAAGCATCTCAGTGGGCACTGACATTTTGATGGGGCAAGCACGGGTGACTGCGCTGGCCCCACAAGTGTCCGTCCGCGCCCGCCCCACTGCGTCCGCGCCACACAATGTCCGTTCGCGCCCGCCGGGGAGCAGCCTTGACAGTCTGGAATCAAAGACACCAATGCTCCGTGAGTCACATCACCCGCGGCCCGGAAATGGTCTGCTGGATAGCGATCCCCCTCCCAATGACGAGAAGGTATTGGCATGCAACAAGCCCCAACAGAAGCCTCAACGGCCGCGCCCGAAAACAGCGGAAATGCCGGCGGCAACGTGGGCGCCGCGGTGGAAAAGACCGTCGGCACCGTCCTGAACCGTGGGCTCAATGTCCGCCATATCCGCTTTATGGCCTTGGGATCGGCGATCGGCACCGGCCTGTTTTACGGCTCCGCCTCAGCCATCCAGAAGGCCGGCCCGGCAGTCCTCCTCGCCTACATGATCGGCGGCGCGGCCGTGTTCATGGTGATGCGCGCCCTGGGTGAGATGGCCGTGCGACACCCTGTGTCCGGCTCCTTCGGCCAGTACGCCAGCCGCTACCTCGGCCCCCTCGCCGGGTTCGTGACCGGCTGGACCTACGTGTTCGAGATGGCGATCGTGGCCATTGCGGACGTCACGGCGTTCAGCATCTACATGGGGTTCTGGTTCCCGCAGGTGGACCGGTGGATCTGGGTCTTGGCCATCATCTTCTTCCTGGCCGCCCTCAACCTGCTCAGCGTAAAGGTCTTTGGCGAACTGGAGTTCTGGTTCTCCCTGATCAAAGTGGTGGCCATCGTTGCCATGATCGCCGGCGGTGCCGCGATCATCGTCTTCGGGTTCCAGGCAGGCGGAGCAACGGTCGCTCCGGGCATCGGCAATCTCGTCGAGCACGGGGGCATGTTCCCCAACGGCTTCGAAGGACTGCTGGCCTCATTCGCCGTCGTGATGTTCGCGTTCGGCGGGATCGAAACCATCGGCGTAACGGCCGGCGAAGCGGCCGACCCCAAACAGGTCATTCCCAAGGCAGTGAACACCGTGCCGGTCCGCGTGCTGCTGTTCTACGTGCTGACCCTCGGCGTCCTGATGAGCCTCTTCCCCTGGAATGAGGTGGGCACCAACGGCAGTCCGTTCGTCCAGATCTTCAGCGGCCTGGGCATCCCCGCCGCCCCGCACATCCTCAACGCAGTGGTCATAACGGCCGCCCTGTCCGCCATCAACAGCGACATCTTCGGTGCAGGCCGCATCCTGTTCGGCCTGTCCCGGCAGGGCCATGCGCCGGCCAGCTTCGGCAAGGTGTCCCGGCACGGGGTTCCGTGGATGACAGTGGTTATGATGGCGGCTGTCCTGTTGGTGGGCGTGGTCCTCAACGCCGTCATGCCCAAGGACGTGTTCCTGCTGATCGCCTCGATCGCCACCTTCGCCACCGTCTGGGTGTGGGTGATGATCCTGGCCTCCCATGTGGCAATGAAACGGGAGATCGCCCGCAAGGGCCTGCCGGCGTCGGAGTTCCCCTCGCTATGGTGGCCGGCGGCCTCCATCCTGACCATCGCCTTCATGGCCATGGTGATCGTGATCCTGGGCGCGTTTGAAGATTCCAGGGTTGCCCTCTATGTGGGCGCAGTGTGGCTGGGCGTGCTGGTACTGGCCTACCGGCTGTGGGTCCGCGGCCATGGCCGCGCCCGGGCGGAACTGGCGGATGAGACCGCGCCGCTTCCCGGGGCACAGGTTCCCGGGGCACAGGTTCCCGGGGCACAGACCGCTCCGGCAGACGCGGCATACGGCCGGCCGTAAGCGCCGCCATCCTCGGCCATCGGCGCGGCCGCTCCGGTGCAGGACTACTGCGCCGGACGGCCGTGGATGCGGACCGACAGCTCGTTCGCCACCTTCTGCACCCGGGCGGCCAGCGCGGGCCACTCGTCCGCCGGCAGTTTGTCCTCGAGGAACGTGACGGCGACTGCCGCCGTCGGCCAGCCAAGGTGATCGGTGACGGCGGCGGCGATAGAGCCGAAGCCGGGCGTCACCTCTCCGTGTTCGGTGGCGTAGCCACGCTGCCGGACCTGGTCCAGGTGCGAGGAAAGCGCGGAGTACTTCATGATCGCCCCCTCCACCTCGTGCCGGGCGCTGAACGCAGCGGCGTTGGGGTACAGCGCGCGGACCTGGGACTTGGGCAGCGCGGCAAGGATGGCGCGCCCGCTGGCGGTGAGGTGGCTCGGAAGCCGGACGCCGACGTCGGTGACCAGGGACGGCCGGTTCTTTGCCCGCTCCTCGACGATGTAGAGCACGTCGCGCCCGTGCAGGACAGCAAGGTGCGCGCTTTCGCCGATTGCATCCACGAGCGACGCCAGTACGGGCCGTCCGAGGCGCGACAAGGGTTCCTGCCGCGAATAGGCCGAGCTGAGCTCGAAGGCACTGATTCCCAGGCCGTAGCGCTGCTCCTCGTGCAGATGCAGGACGAAACCGTTCGCCTCCATCACGCCCAGGAGGTGGTACACGCTGGAGCGCGGCAGCCCCAGCGCCGTGGCAATGTTCGACGCCGCCATCGGCCCCCGCTTGGAAGCCAGCAGTTTGAGGATGCGGAGGGTGTTTTCCGCCGCCGGAACTTTCGACGTCACCTTCGCGGCACCTGTGGGGACCGCTGTTTTCCGCCGCGGGAGCGCGCTGTCTGCCATCTGTTCCTCCGTCGCCCCGGCCAGGAAACGCTGGTGTCCGGGATACCGTACTTAGCCGTGAGTTAACTGTGCACCTCCCCGACGCCTGCAGGATACGCGCACCTGGACCTCATGTCTGGAATCCCAGATATGCCCTGCGGCTTCCACAGCCAAAGCCCAGTGGGTTAGCGTTAGGCATGGACTTGCCGCTGGACGGGAAAGTGGCCCTCGTCGCGGGTGCGACGCGGGGTGCGGGGCGTGGAACGGCAGTGGCACTCGGCGAGGCCGGGGCCACCGTTTACTGCACCGGGCGCACGACGCGGCACGGCACGTCGGAGTACGGCCGGCGGGAAACCATCGAGGAGACGGCGGAACTGGTGACTGCCGCAGGCGGCACCGGGATCGCCGTCGAGATCGACCACCTGCAGGCAGCCCGCGTTGAAGCGCTGGTGCGCCGCATTGATGACGAGCAGGGGCGCCTGGACATCCTCGTCAACGACGTCTGGGGCGGTGAAAACCTCGTTGAGTGGGACACTCCCCTGTGGGAGCACAGCCTCGACGCCGGGCTGAAAATGCTGCACGGCGCCGTGGACACCCACCTGGTCACGAGCCATTTCGCCTTGCCCCTGCTGATCCGGCGTCCGGGCGGGCTCGTCGTTGAGATGACCGACGGGACGCGGGACTACAACACAACCCACTACCGGCTTTCGGCGTTCTACGACCTCGCCAAGTGGGCGGTGCTTCGTCTCGCCTTCAGCCAGGCGGAGGAGCTGCAGCCGTTCCAGTGCACGGCGGTGGCACTGACTCCCGGGTGGATGCGTTCGGAAATGATGCTGGAGCACTACCGCGTGACCGAGGCGAACTGGCGGGACGCTGCGGCCGTGAACGCCCACTTCGCCGCGATCTCGGAGAGCCCGCGGTTCGTCGGCCGCGCCGTTGCCGCGCTCGCCGCCGACCCGGACCTCATCAGCCGAACAGGGGGCTCTTTCTCCTCCGGCGGCCTGGCCCGGGAGTACGGTTTCACCGACGTCGACGGGTCACAGCCGGACTGCTGGCGCTACCTTATGGAGGTGCAGGACGCCGGCCTGCCGGCAGACCCCCAAGGGTACCGCTGAGGCCCGCTGTTCGGCGGCATTCCAGCACGGCGGTTTCCAAAAACAGGTAGTAGCCTCTTGTTCCGAGAGGCGCCCGGGGGAGAAGTGAGGTAGTTGCTACTCGTGTGGCTCTTGGTGTGACTGTCTACTGTTGTCCGCACGGTGCACTCCCGGATCGGAGACCCCTCCGACAATAGCAACCGGATCCCGGCACCGCCAGTGAATCGACGCCAGGTCACACTGCGAAGGAGTGGTCACGATGATCCAGTTCACCGCCGATGCCCCCATCCGAGCCGGACGGCTGTCCGGGTTCCTGACTAAGACACTAAGCCGCGCACGCACGGCGGCCATCCCCTACAAGATCGGCGACGCCGTGGTGGGCGATGATCCCTTCAATGGCCGAAGGGAAGGCATCGTTGAGGTCCGCAACGGAGCGTCGGTTGGCATCAGGTCGGGCGGCCGCCTCTATTTCTATGACCACCGGCAGCTGAGGCGGCCGGACTAGCCGGTGGCCAGCATCCCGTCCCCACCAAGGAGCGCGAATCCATGTCCATTGCAAATTTGCCTACCGCCTACCTGACTATCGCAGAAGTAGCGGCGGCCCTGCGGGTGTCCAAGATGACCGTCTACCGGCTGGTCAAGTCCCATGCCCTGGCCTCCGTCCGTTTCGGGAAGTCGTACCGCATTCCGGAGTCGGCCGTGGAAGAGTACATAAGGCAGGCTGCAACCCCAGCCGAGTAGCATTCCGACGCTCCCCGCAGATTTGGCCCAAGGCTACCGGGGCCCAGGGCTACCGGGGCTACCGGGGCTACCGGGGCTACCGGGGCTACCGGGCCGACCAGCCGCCGTCCATCGTGTAGCTCGCGCCCGTGACCATCCCGGCGTCGTCCGAGGCCAGCCACGCCACAAGGAAGGCGACTTCCTCAGGCTCCACGAGCCTTTTTATGGCGGACTCCGTCAGCATGACCTTGGCGAGGACTTCCGACTCGGGGATGCCGTGGACGCGGGCCTGGTCGGCAAGCTGCTTCTCCACGAGCGGCGTGCGGACGTACCCGGGATTGATGCAGTTGGACGTGACGCCGTGCTCCCCGCCCTCCAGCGCGGTCACTTTGCTCAGCCCTTCCAGGCCGTGCTTCGCGGAGACGTAGGCGCTCTTGAACGGCGAGGCCCGGAGCCCGTGCACCGACGACAGGTTGATGACGCGGCCGAAACCGTTGGCGTACATGTGCGGAAGGGCCGCCCGCACCAGCAGAAAGGGCGCCTCAAGCATGAGGGTGAGGATTCGGCGGAAGGCCGCCGGCTCGAAGTCCTCGATGGGGCTGATGTGCTGGATGCCGGCGTTGTTGACCAGGATGTCGCAGTCCAGGCTCAGGGCCGCCAGGGCATCCACGTCCAGAAGGTCCACGGCCCAGGCCGTGCCGCCCAGCTCGTCGGCGAGGGCGGCAGCGCCCGCCTCATCCACGTCCGCCACCACTATCTTGGCGCCACGGGCGGCGAGCTCCCGGGCACAGGCCGCGCCGATCCCGCTGGCGCCGCCGGTCACCACGGCTTTTCGGCCGTTCAGGGTCTTTCCGCTCATGTTCTGCTCCTCAAAGTGTCCGCGCTGACACGTGCCGCCTCACGGCACTTTCGGTTCACCTGAGTATTGCTGCAGAGAGTTCCCGGCTCAATAGCTAATCCAGCACGTAATTCGTGCAAAATTGCAGATATGGAAGCCAACCCCGATGACCTGCTTGTGCTGCTCGCGGTGTCCCGCTCGGCGAAATTTACGACGGCGGCCCAGGTTCTGGGGCTGAACCACACCACCGTGTCACGCAGGATCGCGGCCCTGGAGAAGGCCCTCGGAGGACGTGTGCTGTCCCGGGCAGCGGGCGGCTGGGAGCTGACCGAACTCGGAGCGCAGGCGGTCATGGTTGCCGAACAGGTCGAAGCCGCGGTGCGCGCGCTGGGACCGTCGGGCAGGCCGCCCGACCCCGTGACCGGCGTCGTACGCATGACCGCGACGGACGGCTTCAGCGCCTACCTCGCCGCGCCGGCAGTGGCAAAGCTGCGGCGGGACCATCCTGGCCTCAGCGTGGAAATCGTTACCGTCACGAGGCGGGCGCTGCAGCAGCGCTCCGGGCTCGACATCGAGGTGGTGGTGGGTGAGCCGCAGGTGCACCGGGCCGAGGCTTTCCGCCTCGGCGAGTACATGCTGGGCATGTACGCGTCCCGCTCCTACCTGGCGGAGAACGGATCGCCGGACTCGGTGGAGGCCCTCACGGCGCACCCTCTCGTGTACTTCGTGGACTCCATGCTGCAGGTGGACGACCTCGATGCCCCGCGGCGCCTGGTGCCGGCGATGCGGGACGGGGTGACTTCCACCAACGTGTTCGTCCATGTGGAGGCAACGCGGGCGGGAGCCGGCATCGGGTTCCTGCCGTGCTTTATGGCTGACCGGCACGATGACCTTGTGCGCCTCCTCCCCGGGCACGTGGAGGAGCGGCTCCCCTACTGGATGGTGCTGCGGCCGGACTCCATGCGGCGGCCCGCCGTCGCCGCCGTGGTCCAGGCCGTGCGTGAAGAGGTGCGGGCAAACCGGGAGTCGCTGCTGGGGCGCGGCGGAAGCCCGTCCGCTGCTGAGTAACTTCCGTTTTGCGGGCTGAAAGGGCGCTTACTCGGCAGCCGATGGCGCTGGAGGGTCGTGGCGGACCGTGGCCCCTGCGGCGAAGGCACGGACCTTGGTGTCGTCCCAGATGTGGGCGGGGACGGCGCCTCCGAGGAGCCGGCGCGCCAGGCGCGGATCGTCGTCGAACGGCAGGTCGCTGCCAGCCATCACCATGTTGCCGTAGCGGCGTCCCTTGAGCATGGCGGGGTCAGCGACGATCACCGTGTGCTCAAAGGCGGCGGCGATGGCGGCGGCGTCCTCCCGCGCACTCTTGAGGTCGGGCCCGTCCCCCGAATTAACGACATACACGCCGCCCGGCGCCAACACCCGTTTCACGTGGGCAGTGAACTCCGCGGTTGTCAGCGGCCGCGGCGTGAATGCTCCTGCGAAGACGTCCCTGATGATGAAGTCCCGGGTGTCCGGCGTCAGCGTTTCGGTCACCGCCCGGGCTTCCCCTACACGAAGGCGCAGCAGGGGTGCCTTGGGGAGGTCAAACCAGCCGCGGACGTATTCAGCGAGTTTCCCGTCCAGTTCGACCACTACCTGCCGCGCCTCCGGGTAAGCAGCGTGAAAGTAGCGGGCAAGGGAGCAGGCGCCGCCGCCCAGGTGGAGGCCACGCAGCCTGGGCCGGGATTCAGGGGGCCAGCGGGACTCGATGAGGGCGGCCATCCAGCGCATGTACTCGAAGTCAAGGAAGAGGGGATCGGCGAGGTCGATGTGCGAACTCATGACACCGTTGATGCGCAGCAGCCAGCCGTTGGAATTGTCCTGGTCCGCGATCAGCTCGCAGTCCCCGGTGTCGATGTAGTAGACGCCCTCAATGGGTCCATCCGGGCGGGGGCGCCTGGGTGCCTCCACGACTCCGCGGGAACCGGCATCCGCTGTCCGGCCACCGGCCTTGCCACGCCGTGCCATCAGTTTTCCGCCGCTTCCGTCATGCTTCAACCCTAGTTGAGTCTGTAAAACGCTACGCCTCCGAAACCGCCGCGCCTTCGCCGTTGCGGATGCGCTGCACCATCGCGGTGGTGGAGCGCTCGGCCACGTAGTCCAGGATGCAAACCCGCCCGCCATAGGCCTCTACAGCCCCTGTTTCGGCCAGCATCTCCGGCGTGTAGTCGCCGCCCTTGGCGTAGATTTCCGGGCGGAGCTGTTCGATCAGGGGAATGGGGGTGGGAGTATCGAAGACGGTCACGTAGTCCACGCAGCTCAGTGCGGCGATGACGGCAGCACGGTCCGCCACGCTGTTGATGGGGCGGTCCGGCCCCTTGAGCCTGCGCACCGATTCGTCACTGTTGAGCGCCACCACCAGGATGTCGCCCAGTTGCTTGGCCTGGTTCAGGTAGCGGGTGTGCCCGCGGTGCAGCACATCGAAGCAGCCGTTGGTCAGGACAACCCGCTGGCCGTCGCTGCGGTGGGCACGGATATGCCGTTCCAGCTCGTCCGCCGTCAGCGCCGTGTCCGCGAAGCTTTCCAGGTAACGCCCCAGCTCGTCCGTGCCGCACACGGATGTCCCCGGATGGTGGACCACGACGTCCGCCGCCGCTTGCGCCAAATCGAGGCTGGCGGTAAGCGGGAGGGAGGCGGCGCGGGCCAGGGTCAGGGCAGCCACGAATGTGTCACCCGCGCCGGAGGCCTGCTTCTCGGTGGTTGGCCGTGCCCAGGTCCGGTGGGAATTGCCATCCGCCATCACCAGCACGGTGCCGTCGCGGTCCAGCGTGACCACCACCGCCCGGGCACCCGTGGCGTGCAACAGCTGCTGCCCGTGCCCGGTCACCACGGCGGCGCGCTCGGAACCGCCGGCCAGACGGAGGTCCAGCAGCCTGGCAGCCTCCTGCGCGTTCGGAGTGGCGAGGTCCGGTTTTGTCCCCGCCCACGGACGGGGATCGTGGGCGTCCACTACCACCAGCTGGTTCGGTCCGCGCCCTGCGAGGGCACCGATGAGCCTCTCGCGGACAGGCCCGGCCAGCACTCCCGTCCCGTAATCACAGACGACCACGGCGTCCGGGCGTTCGACGGCGGCCGGCACCAAAGCGGCGAGCGCCGCCAGGGCGTCTTCCGGAATTTTTGCGGCGGCTTCGTCCAGGCGGAGCAGGACCTGTCCACCGCTGCTGATCCGGATTTTCGTGGTGGTCACCAGGTCCGGGTCTTCCATCAGGAAGGTGGTGTCGACGCCGGCAGCCTGCAGCTGGCGCTTGAGCTCCATGCCGGCGTCGTCCGTTCCGATGAGTCCGCCGATGCTCACCCGGGCACCCAGGGAGGCCAGGTTCATGGCGGTGTTCGCCGCGCCACCCGGAGAGAATTCGCGGCGGTTGATATCCACCACGGGAGCCGGAGCTTCACGGCACATCCTGTCGCTGGGCCCACTCCACCAGCCGTCGAGAATCAGGTCACCGACCACCAGGACGGCAGGGTGCTCCTCGGCAAGCCGCCGCGGCAGCCAGGCTGCCAGGCCGCGCTGCTCCGAGAGCGGCAGCCCGTCCCCGCCAGGCAGGTTTCCGCTGGCCATCATTCTGCCGCGCCTTCCGCTGGTGCGCCGGTCCCGCCAGGGGCCGCCGCCATGTGCACCACCTTGACCCGGGTGAATTCGTCCAGGAGCTCCGGGCCATAGCCAAAGCCCTGCCCGCTTTCACCGCGTGGCTGGGCGGAACCGCCGGGAGCGCCGCCGAACACGTTGTTGACCTTGACGGTTCCCACGGGAAGGGTCGCGATGGCCTGCTGGGCATGGGCGATGCTGCCCGTGAGGACCGTCGCTGCCAGCCCGTACCGGCCCGAGGCGGCGAGCTGCAGTCCTTCCTCGAAGCTCGCCACGATGCGCACTGGAGCGACTGGGCCGAAGGTCTCCTCGGTCATAACCTCCATGCTGTCCGTGCAGTCGAGCAGCACCGTGGCCGGATAGAAAGCTCCGGGACCGTCGGGAACTGTCCCTCCCTCCAGCGCGCGTGCACCGAGCCGCAGCGCCTCCGAGACATGCCGGTCGACGGTCTCCCGCAGACGCGTATCCACGAGAGGTGCAATCCCGTCCCGGTTGCGCGTCCGGGCTTGCGCCGCGAGCGCATCGCAGAACTGCTCCGCGACCGCCCGGTGGACATAGATGCGCTCCACCGAGGTGCAGATCTGGCCGCTGTTGCTGAACGCGCCGATGGCTGCCTGTTCTGCGGCCCATGTGGGGTTTACATCCTCATCGACCAGCAACGGATCGTTGCCGCCGTTTTCCCGAATCACGTGCGCCCCTGTCAGGACGGCGGCCCGCGCAATGCGCGCGCCGCTGTCGCTGGACCCGACGTGCGCAAAAACATCCACGTTCATCTGCTGCGTGAGGAGCGAGCCGACGTCGGCCCCGCCCGTCAGGGTCTGCAGAACATCCGCCGGGAAGGCGGAAGCGAGCACCTCGCCGAGCCGCTCGCCGACGCCGGGGCAGCGCTCGCTCGGCTTGTGCACGGCGGTGTTGCCCGTGACAAGCGCAGCGCCGATCAGTCCGCAGGCTACTGCGACGGGGTCGTTCCACGGCGTCAGCAGCACGGCAACGCCCCGCGGCTCCGCTACCGTGTAATCGGCGGCCAGCGTGTTGCCGCGAAGGCTGCGGCCGCGGTGCACCGGTCCAAGCTCGGCATACTGTTCCAGCGTGGCAACCCCGGCAGCCACCCCGGCCCGGGCCTCCTCCGCGGGGCGGCCCGTCTCCCGCGCGTTGATCTCCGCCAGCTCCGCGGCAGCGCCGTCCAGGGCGGCAGCGGCGGCGTGCAGGAGCTTGCCACGTTCCGCCGGCGGCGTGGCGGACCAGGCGGGCTGGGCAGCGCGGGCCGCCTCCATAGCCTGTGCCACCTCCTCCGGCCGGGCGGAAGCAAACCGTCCCACGAGCTCGCCCGTGCGGGGGTTCCGGATGGTCAGCTCGTCTTGTGTGGTTGTCTGGAAATCCTGGGTGGTGGTATGCATGGGGCTCCTCGCTGTGCAGGCTGCTGGTCCCTGCGGCTCGGGGTTCGTGCGGCTCCGGGTTCGTGCCGTCTCTGACCTGACCGTACCCCGCAGTCCGTGCTTTACACGCCCCCGTCTTCACCAGTTTCGGTGCTGGCGGCCCATGAGCGTGGGGCCTTATGGTGGGCTGCACAGAAGCCGGTCACTCCGACCTGATTCGTTCCGCAGCGAAAGGGCTGACGCCATGGAGCACTTCAACGCCGATTTCGGCGGAGCACGCACAACTGGGTACGGCGTGGGCCCGGTATTGGAGAAATTCACCGGGATCTCGCGGATTGCCGTACTGCGCGGCGGCGGCCTGGGCGACCTGATGTTCGCGCTGCCCGCCGTCGCTGCGCTCAAGGCCGCCTATCCCCAAGCCTCGCTCACGCTGTTGGGCACGCCCATCCATGCGGAGCTGCTGTCGGAGACCGAAGGGCCGGTGGACGAGACCGTGATTCTGCCGTTCTCGGAGGGAGTCCGGCCGGGCGCCGAGGACGAGCGGGAGCTGGCGGAATTCTTCGCCGCCATGCAGGCCAGGCATTTCGACCTCGCCGTCCAGCTGCACGGCGGCGGACGCTACTCCAACCCGTTCCTGCTCCGGCTCGGGGCGCGCCATACCGTCGGAACCAGAACTCCAGACGCCGCGCGGCTGGAGCGGACCGTACCCTACCTGTACTACCAGCACGAACCTCTGCGGGCTCTTGAGGTGGCGGGGTTCGCCGGGGCGCCGCCCCTTGAGCTGGAGGCCCGGCTCCGCGCCCTGCCGGAGTTCAGCCAGCAGCTCGCACCGAGGCTGCACAGGCCATCCCAAGTTCCGGGGGCCCCGTCCCAGGTTCCCGGGGACCAGGGCATCGTGGTGATCCATCCCGGCGCCACCGATCCACGACGGCGCTGGCCGGCAGAACGATTCGCGGCGGTCGCGCGAAGTGCGGTCGACGACGGCTTCCGGGTTCTTGTGATCGGTGACCACAGCGAAAAGGAACTGGCCGAAGCGGTGGTGGAGCTCGCCGTCGCCCGCCTCCAGTCAGCCGGTCAGGCAGCCGGCAACAGCGGGCACGGCACCGCACCGCAGGTGGAGTCGCTGGCCGGCAAGCTCAGTCTGGGCGAGCTCGCGGCACTTCTTGCCGGCTGCAGCGTTGTGGTGGCGAACGACAGCGGTCCGCGGCACCTGGCCCAAGCACTGGGCACACCGACGGTGGGCGTGTTCTGGACCGGTAACGCCATCAACGCCGGACCGCTGGGACGCAGCCTGCACCGGATCCACCTCGGCTGGGCCACGCAGTGCCCGGTCTGCGGGGTCGATCTCACGCAGGTGGGTTGGACCGCCCCGCGGTGCCAGCACGATGAGTCCACGGTGGAGGCGGTCGGCCCCGAGGCGGTCTACGAGGACGTCCGCCAGCTCACGGCCATGAACCTTCCTCCTCGTGGCAGATGAGCATTTCCCTGATTTCGCAGCCCGTGGGCTGGGACAGCACAAACAGGATGGCCTGGGCAACGTTTGCGGGGTCGTTGAGACGGGAGTCATCCTGCGGTTTGTACTGCTCGGCCCGGTCATCGAAGAACCGGGTCTTCATGCCGCCGGGAATCATCGTGGTCACGCCAATCTCGCCTCCCGTCTCGGCTGCCAGGGAATGGCTGAAGCCCACCACCCCAAACTTCGAGGCGCAATAGGCCGTCGCCTCAGGAAGTGCCCGCTTGCCCAGCGTTGATGCGATGGTCACCACCCTGCCGCGGGATTCCTTCAGGTAGGGCAGCGCCGCGCGGACCACCGACACCGTCCCCATGAGGTTGACCCCGATGACGCGTTCCCATTCGTCCGCGGCCACATCCTCGAGCTTCCCGCAGCGGTCTATTCCGGCAGCGGTGACCACGGCATCCAGGCCGCCCAGCGTCTCGGCGGACTGCCGGACGGCCTCGCTGACCGCAGCGCGGTCCGAGACATCGACCTCGAAGGCCTTCGCAGCGGCGACGTTCCGGATGTCCCGGTCCAGCACTACAGGGGTACCGCCTGCCTTCAGGACCGCATCCACGACGGCGGCCCCCAGACCGGAGGCTCCGCCGGTGACCAGCACCCGGCCGGGCCGGAAAGTCGATTCGTTCATGGTGTTCCTTTCGTTCGGGTCTCTTTCAGGTTTATCTGGCGGCCCTGGCGCCCTTCGAGGGTGCGTCAGCTGACCTTCGCCAGCGCATCTGCCAGGACAGACGTAGACCGGGCGGCGTGGAAAGGCACCGTCACGCACCGGCCGCCCCAGCTTTCCACGAGACCTGCTTCGGGAAGCTGTGAGGCCTGATAGTCTCCGCCCTTCACCCAGACGTCCGGGCGCAGCTCATCCAGGCAGGCCTCGGGAGTGTCCTCTTCGAAGATCATCACGGCGTCCACGCACTCGAGGGCAAGGAGAAGCTCGGCCCTGTCCTGCTGACTGACGATGGGCCGCTGTTCTCCCTTGATCCTGCGCACGGACTCGTCCGAGTTCAGGCACACGATCAGGCAGTCGCCGAGGTCCCGGGCCGCCGCCAGCGTCCGGGCGTGGCCGGCATGGAGCAGGTCGAAGCACCCCCCGGTGGCAACGACGGTTCCGCCCTTGGCCCGGATCCTCCGGGCCAGCCCCGGGGCGTCCTCGTCACGCCGATGCCGCCAGGTTGGCCGATGGCGTTCCGGCAGGGAAGATACTCCCCCCGCGCCCAGGAACCCGGCCGCCTCGTGGATGGCGAGTTCCACTGCGTCCTCGACGCCGCGGCCTTGGGCCAGGTGCACCGCCAGGCTCGCAGCGAGCCTGTCTCCGGCACCACATGGATCACTGACGGCCGTTGGAGGTGCCGGTATTGTCCGCGGCAGGCGGTCCCGCCGCCCAAGCAGCAGTCCGCCCCGCTCCCCCATGGTCACCAGCACGGCCTTGCTCTGCCAGCGGTCGAGCAGCACGTTGCCTGCTTCTTCGATTTCGGCGGGTGTCTCCGCCGCTATGCCCGCGGCTTTGGCGGCCTCGGCCAGGTTCGGCGTGACCACGGCAACCCCCGGCACGGGAACAGCGCCGGCGGGGTGCGGGTCCCACACGATGGGAACGTCGTCCGCCAGGGTCGTGAGAAGGGACCGGATCTCCGCGTTGGCCGCCAGGCCGCGGCCGTAGTCGGCAATGACGACAACCTCTGACTGCTCAATGGCTTTGAGCATGCCGGCCGTCGCCCCGGGAACCTCCGGCCGGCTGCAGTCCTCGTCCACCCGGACCACGGGGTGGCTGCCGGCCCGGACCCGGGTCTTTACCGGCGTCCTGGCCCCCGAGGGTCCGGCCACAACCCGCACGCCGCCGAGCGCGCCTTCCACTTCCAGGGACGCGTCGTCGTCTGAAAGCACCGTCACCAAAGTGACCCGGTGCCCGTCCTGGGCCAGCATTCGGGCAACCAGCCCCGCACCGCCCGCCCGCCGCCGCACCTCAGCGACGTCCACCACAGGGACCGGAGCGTCCGGGCACAGCCGGGTTGCTTCGCCGGCAAGGTCCACATCCAGCAGCACGTCACCCACTACCGTGATCCTCATCCCTGATCGTCCTCCGACCCGGCGGCCGTCCGGTCCTTCCGGGCAATTTCTGCCTCGAAGGACCGGCAGATGGCATGTAGTGCGATGAGATGGCCCTCCTGCGCGTTGGCTGAGAGGGCGTTGATGACCACGGCGTCGTCACAGCAGGAGGCCAGCGGATTCGGACCGGGTCCGGTGAGTGCCCAGGTGGTCACATTGAGCCGGGCGGCTGCCTCGGCGGCGCGGAGCAGATTGGGGCTCTTGCCGCTGGTGGAAAGCAGCAGGAGGATGTCGCCGGACCGTCCGTGCGCACGCACCTGGCGGGCGAACAGCTCCGCGTAACCGTAGTCGTTGGCGATGGCCGTCACCGCCGAACTCTCCGCGTGCAGCGAGATCGCTGAGAAAGGCACCCGCTCGCCGTCGAACTTTCCCACCAGTTCGGCCGTCAGGTGCTGGGCCTCGGCAGCCGAGCCGCCGTTCCCGGCTGCCAGCAGCCGCTGGCCGCCGAGCAACCGGTGGGCCAACTCCACGCCCCAGGCCGCCAGCCGGTCCGCCTGGTTCTCCAGCGACCGCAGCGCGGGAAGGACATTTTCCAGATGGATTCGCACTGCCTCGCGGGAAGCCGCAGAGACGGCAAAGTCCGGATCGGACCCGTCCGCCCGGGGCTCAAGCCCGGGGCCGGGTTCCAGCGGGTGCAGGGGCGGAAGCTCAGCTTCCCGCAAGGACCATTCCGTTGTCACAGTGCCGCTCCTTCCATCGGTTCCAGATTGGCGGCATCTGCGGCTCCCGCGATGGCCAGCTGGTACGCCTTTTCGGTTTCGGCCGCGACCCGGCTCCAGGAATAGCGGGCCTTCGCCCGCCGCTCGCCCGCCCGTCCAAGCCTGGTCCGAAGCTCCGGGCTGGCCAGCAGGGTTGCCAAGGCGTCAGCAATGGCCTCGGGATCCTTGGGCGGCACGTGCAGGCCTGTTCCGTGATCGACGACGCTGTCCGTCAGACCGCCGACTGCTGCGGCGACCACGGGAACTCCGCATGCCATGGCCTCCAGGGGAACGATGCCGAAAGGCTCATACCAGGGGGTGCATGCAACAGCATCGGCGCTGCGGAAAATCCCAGGCATAGCGTGGCGCGGCACCTGGCCGCGGAGCTCCACCTGATCCGCCACACCAAGGTCCCGTGCCAGATCCAGGAGCCGGTGCGCTTCGGGATCGTGTCTGTCTGCCGCTCCGCCACCGCCAACAATGAGGAGCTCGACGTCGTCGAACCCAGCGTCCTTCAGGTACGGGAGGGAACGGATGACCAGGTCCACGCCCTTGCGCGGAACTAGGCGGCCCACTGACAGGATGCGGTGGGAGCGGGTCCTGGAATCAGCCGGCCCCGCAGCGGAGAACAGGTCCAGGTCCACACCGCACGGGGCGATCGACACCTTTCCCGTCTCAATCCCCATCGACTTCAGCTCGAAAACCTCGTCCGAGCAGGTCGCGATAATGCGGTCCGCCGACCGTCCCACGGACGGTTCGAGGAAGCGGCGCTCCGCCGGACTCGTGTCGTCACTGCCCTGATGCCGCCGCTTGACCGTGCCGAGGGCGTGGAATGTCTGCACCACCGGAACACGGCACCCGGCGGGTTGGCGGCGTCCGGCGTCCAGGGCCGCCATGCCGGACATCCAAAAGTGGCCGTGGACGACGTCCGGCGGGGAGTTCCCCCAGTCCCGGGCCACACCGTCGGCGAGCGCGCCCATGAACGGCAGCAGTTCGTCCTTCGGCACGTGCGAAGCGGGACCGGCGTCGATGTGGACCACCTCCAGCCCGGGCTGCACCCGCACCCTTGCGGGCAAGTCCGGCGAGTCGCGCCTGGTATAGACCGTGACGCGGTGGCCGCGCCGGGCCAGGGCGATGGACAGTGCGGCCACGTGGACGTTTTGCCCTCCCGCATCCACTCCGCCAAGCGCTGCCAATGGACTGGCGTGTTCTGAAATCATTGAGATTCTCAATGGGTATTCCTTTCTCGCGCCGGCGTTAGGGGCTCGGTTCCGGGCCCCATCGATCTCCCATTCCCCTCCGAAGTTTCCTGCCCCGCCAAAAGTTCCTGCACCGCATTCCCCCTCCGGGGCCTGGCCCTGAGTTCTGCCAGCAGCATGTCCCAGTCGGCCAGGAAGCGGTCGAGTCCATAGCGCTCCAGCACAGCCTCCCGGGCTGCCTTGCCCCGGCGGCGCGCCTCTTCGGGGTCGTTGATGAGGAGTTCGGCGCACCGGCGCAGCTCGTGCACGTCCGTTGAGATCCCGCCGGCCTCAGCAGGCACCGCCCGGGCAGCCTCAGTAGTGGCCAGGGCGAGGACGGGCATACCCAGATGCATCGCTTCGAGCAGCGCGAGTCCCAGCGAGGTCCACCGCAGCGGGTGAAGGTAGACCCTGCAGCGGGCCAGTTCCCGGTGAAGCGCTGCGCTTTTCAGGTCGCCGCGGATCCTCAGCCTGGACGGTCCGATCCCGGTGCTTGCATGAAGGTCATCGCCACCCATCCCGAAGACCTGGAGCGGGGCGGCCGCTGCGAAGCCGGGCAGCAGATCCGTTCCGGTCACCCTCCCCCGGCGGACCGGCTCGTTCACCACCACGCCCAGCTCCGGAATCTCCCCGGTGTACAGGTAGCCGGGGTCGGGGATGCCATGTTCGATCACAGTGGTCCGCGCCCCGCCGTTATCCCAGAAAAGCTCGTTGAAATGGGTCACGTGGACCACCGGAATCTCGCGCTGGCCGGCGAGCGGATGCACCGTGAAGGGGACATCGCCCTTGGGCGTGTTGTGCTCCACATACACGGCAGGCAAGTCGATGCCGGGGCGCAGCCCCAGCACCCGGGCCACCTCAGCTGCTTCCGCGGGGCGCTGCAGGACGACGGCGTCAATGCTGTCCGCGGCGAGCGTCGCCAGCGAGACCTCACGGACTGACGCGGGCCAGTTCCGGCCGGCGCGGCCCAGGCCCCAGGGGCCGCCGTCGGGCAGTACCGGCAGGAGGTATTCGTGCCGGCCCCGGACGAACGCGTCCGTCCACGACCCATGCACGTGCCAGAGGAGAATTCTCATTGCCTGCGCACCTTTCTCCGCGTGTTGAGCGAGGAAACCCCGCTGATCAGCCGCTCAACGGCGTCCACCACCTGCTCCGGGGATACTGAGCCCAGGCACGGATGCCCCGGAACGGGGCAAATCCGGGCGCGGGTCAGGCGGCACGGCGCATTTTGGTCACCTAGCAGTTCCAACGGAACGCCGTAGGGTGCCCAGCGGACGGCCGGGACTACCGGTGAGAACAGGCTCACCACCGGGGTCCCGACGGCGGCCGCCAGGTGGGCGGGCCCGGTATTGCCGGCGACCACCACCTCCGCGTTTGCCAAGACTCCGGAGAGGGTCTTCAAGTCCGTCTGCCCGCCAAGGTCAATACCGGACGGGCCGGCCACCGTGGCAGTGAGTTCTGTTTCTCCGGGTCCCCCGGTCACCACCACCCGGTGGCCGGTGCCCTCCAGCAGTTCCACGGCCGCAGCGTGATGCAGCGGAGGCCAGGCCCGCGCCGGAACCGTCGCTCCCGGATGCACCACCACGTAAGGCCCCTCACCCACGAGGTGTTTTACGTCGGGCGGGTCCTTGACCATCAGTTTTCCGTCGTCACCTGCCTTGAGCCGGAAGCCTGCCGCCCGGGCGATGCCCAGCGCCCGCACGGCTTCCGGCTGGTCTTCGGGGAAGTCCTCGCCGGGCTTCAGCCGGACGTCCAGGAGGGATCCGGCGTAGTCAGTGGACGCCCCGGTAATGCGCCCCACGCCTGCCAGCCGCAGGACCAGCGCCAACGGGAGCGGGGACTGGTGGAAGGACGTGAGGATGACGGCCTCGGTGATCCGGGAGTTGCGCACAAAGTTCACGAGGGTGTCCAGGTGCGGCCCGGTCATGGGCGGCGCGGGGTTGGCGATCCACGGGCTGTCCCAGGCGAAAACGTCCGAGACGTGCGGCAGCAACGAGGCCGCGGCCTGCCCTTGCGGCCCGCAGAGCACGACGACATCGTTGGGGCTGCCGCCGTCGGCCCTCTTGCCGTTTGCCACGGCCCTGACGGCGGGGCCGGCGAGCAGGACGTCGCCCACGCTGTCCAGGCGGGCCACCATGATCCTGCTCATACCGGTCCCCGGAGGAGCAGCGCGACTGCCTGCTCCAGGTCCGCTGCGACCTCACCGGCAGCAGCAACCTCCTCGTCACGTGTCAGCGGTGTGGGTACCAGGACGCCCCTGGCTCCGGCGGCGCGCGCAGCCTCCATGTCGCTGCCGATGTCGCCGATGAACGCCGCTTCCGATGCATCGATGCCCAGCCGGCTGCAGGCACTGCGAATCATCCCGGGGGCGGGTTTGCGGCAGACGCAGCCGTCGTGGTCGCCATGCGGGCACACTTCCCAGACGTCAAAGGGGCCGAGTAGCTCCTCCACCCTTGCGTTGACGCTATCGACCTCGCCAGGGGTCAGGATGCCCCGGGCAATACCCGACTGGTTGCTAACGACGCCCGTCGCCAGTCCCCGGCTGCGCAGTTCGTCCAGGACTTTTCGCGCACCGGGGAACGGCCTGACCTTCCGGGGATCCCCGTTGTAGGGCACGTCCACGACCAGGGTGCCGTCCCGGTCGAACAGCACAGCCCTGAGCAGAGAAGCGTTGCTTGCCATACACCCCTCGTTCCCCCTCCGGCAGAGGCCTAAACAACCGGCCGCCTACTTCTTCGGACTAGACTCCTCGTCAGGCAGCCCGAACGGGCGGTCCTTCAGCCGAGGAGGCCAGTCAGTGGAAGCATCGAATGGCAATCAGGAACAGCCGGTCCTGCTGGTTCTCCGCGCCTTAAAGCTCGGCGACCTGCTGGTCGCGGTGCCGGCACTCCGCGCACTGCGACGCGCGTACCCGGACCACCGGCTGCTCTACGCGGCCCAAGGCTGGCTGGCGGGAGCCCTGGAGCTGGTGGGCGGATACGAACTGCTCCCCACCCACGGCCTGGACGTTCCGATTCCTATCGAACCCGGCCGGGTGGACGTGGCGGTGAACCTCCACGGCAGCGGACCGGAAAGCGACGACCGGCTGGCTGAAATCAAGCCGCGTACCATCGTTGGCCACCATGCCGACGGCAGGCCTGGCCCTGTCTGGATCAAGGACATCCACGAACGAGAGCGCTGGACCCGCCTGCTGCAGTGGCATGGCATCGAGGCCGAACCTGCTGACTACCGGCTGCTCCCTCCTGCGGTTCCCAGTCCCTGCCCCGGCGCCACAGTGCTTCACGTGGGCGCAGCCTATGGCAGCCGTCTGTGGCCTGCTGAGAGGTTCGGCGAGGTGGCCCGGACGCTGGCTGCCGACGGGCACAATGTAGTCTTCACGGGAAGCACAGCGGAGCGACCGCGGGCGCTTGATGTTGCCCGCCTGTCAGGCCTCGGCGAGAACCACGTCCTGGCTGGCACATTGGGGTTGACGGAATTCGTGGCGGCGGTGGCAGAGGCGAGACTGGTGGTCTCGGCCGACACGGGCGCGGCGCATCTTGCCTCGGCGTATTCACGGCCCTCGGTCGTACTGTTCGGACCCGCCCCAGTGGAAGTATGGGGGCCACCGCCGGGACCGCACGTTGTGCTCACCGATGCTCAAGCGCGACGGGGCGACACCTTCGCGGCCACACCCGACCCGGCACTTCTGGCTGTTTCAGTGGCGGACGTGCTCACTGCGGTACGCGGGCTCCCGCTGTCCTGATCTTCCTCAGCCAGGAGCCGGTGCTGCAGCCGGACAAGGATGCGCGACAGGCGACGCGACACCTGCATCTGCGAAATCCCGAACCGCTGGCCCAGTTCGGTTTGCGTCTCTTCGCAGAAGTAGCGCCGGTAGAGCATTTCCCTGTCGTCAGGGTCCAGCTCCTGGATTGCCTCATTCAGGCAGACCAGTTCTTCCAGGCGTTCTATGGCCGTATCGGGGGAGACCAGCACGTCGGCCATCGGCGGTCCGCCCCAGGGATCTGCGTTGTCGAGCGAATCGGGATGCATGCTGCTCCCCGCAGCCATGGCTTCCCTGAGTTCATCAGCCGACACACGCATCTCAGCTGCCAACTCCTGATCGGTGGGGACCCTGCCCAGGGATTGCGTCAGGTCCGGTGCCGTGCGCAACAGTTGGGTCCGCACGTCCTGCACCCTGCGCGGCGGCCGGACTGTCCAGCAACGGTCCCTGAGGAACCGCTTCAGCTCGCCGCTGATCGTGGGGGCGGCGTAGGCGGGGAAGCTCTCCCCCTTTTTCTCATCGAACCCCCTGGCAGCCTTGACCAGCCCAAGGTAGGCGACCTGGACCAGGTCCGCCCGGTCCCTGCCGCGTGTGGCGAAGCGTGCTGCGAGGGACTCGGCGAGGTCGAGGTAGTTCAGGACAAGTTGATTCTGGAAGGCCTCATGGAGGCGGCCGGCCTGCTGGGCCGGACGCCTGGAACGGCGCACGTCGGGCCCGTGGCAGGTGTCCTCGAACAAGGGGTCACCATTCCGGGCGCTATCCACGGTGTTATGGGGCGGATTCTCTGGCATTGTCGGGGATTCCTTCGATGTGGATCTCAAGAAAGCCTGCGGCAAGACTTAGTGGTAGGAAAACATAAGCGTGCTTATTACACAATGCCTCCCAGGCGATAGGCTCAGGAAAGCATCAGGGCATACGGCGGCCGGACCACGGCTATGCCGCCGGAACCGGTCCAACGCAACCACGGAGGATACGACATGCGAATCGCCATTACAGGAGCGAGCGGAAACGCGGGCACGGCTCTGCTGCGCAGATTGCAGCAGGAGCCCGACGGCGGTCCGGAAGTGGTGGGCATCAGCCGCCGGATGCCGGACAGTTCACGGGCCCCCTATGCCGGGGTCGAGTGGCACGCCGCGGACGTCGGCCTGGACAGTGACCAAGCCGGCATCCGCGCAGCGTTCGCCGGAGTTGACGCGGTGGTGCATTTGGCATGGCAGGTCCAGCCCAACAGGGACCTTGCCGTGCTGCACCGGACGAATGTCACGGGCACCGCCAACGTGCTGGCCGCAGCAAAGGACGCGGGGGTCGGGCACGTGGTGTGCGCCTCCTCGGTCGGCGCCTACAGCAAGGCGGATAAGGATAGGCGGGTGGACGAGGGCTGGCCCGCCAGAGGCATGGCCGGCTCCCACTACAGCCGGGACAAGGCCGAGCAGGAGGCGCTGCTGGACCGGTTCGCCTGGGACAATCCTTCCGTCACCGTGGCGAGGCTGCGGCCGGGGCTGATTTTTCAGCGTGACGCAGGAAGTGAGGTGGGACGATATTTCCTGGGCATGGTCCACCCCCGGCTCGTGCCGCGCCGTCCGGCGCTGCCCATCCTGCCGATTCCGGACGAGTTTGTCTTCCAGGCCGTGCATGCGGACGATGTGGCAGACGCCTACTGGCGTGTCATTCAGCGCAAGGCGGCCGGGGCGTTCAACGTCGCAGCCGAGCCGGTAGTCACCCCACAGAATCTGGCCCGCCTCTTCCATGCGCGGCGGGTGCTGCCCATTCCCGTGCGCTTCCTGCACGCTTTCGTGGACGCCACATGGCGTCTCCGGCTGCAGCAGACGGATTCAGGCTGGGTCGAGATGGCCGCCGGCGCGCCCATCATGGAAACGGCGCGCGCCCGCACGGAACTCGGCTGGGAGCCCAGGACGTCATCCTTGGATGCCATCCAGGAAGTGATCGAGGGCATGGGGGCAGGGGCCGGCGTGCCCCCGTCCCCGCCGCTGAAGCCGCGGCACACACTGAACCCGCGGCGCAGGGTGCGGGGACAGCACTAGACGGACACGCCCCGACGGTGCTCATTGGTTCACCAGCGCGAGTGGATGCACCAGCGCGGGGCGCCTGCAGCCCGTCACTCCCGCGGAGTGTTCCGTCGTGCATCGGTTGGGCCAGGCTCGGCACCGGAGTCGGTGCGCGTGTCGCTGGCCGGATTGCGGTCGCTTGCCGGGCTTCGTGAAGCGTCGACCCTCTGGTCGGGAGCGGTCGCAGCCCCTGGACGCCGGCTGCCGTCGTCCTGCACATCCGGATCCAGCGCGTTCGCCTTGGTCATATGCTTCTCCGAGTCGCTTCGCAGGCCCTCCGCCTCGGACTGGCGCTGCTCCGCCTCCTGGCGAAGCCGTGCAGCCTCGACCTGCGCCTGCTCCGCGTCCGACTTCGCCCGAAGCGCCCGGGCCTCGTTCTCCCGGGCCTCTAGTTCCGTATTCTCCGCTTCCCTGCGGATTTCCGCAGCGTGCTGACGGTTCGCTTCATCGCGCTTTTGCCTAAGCGCTTCCTTGCGCTTGCGGCTCGTCATGAGCAGCACAACAATCAGTGCCACCACGACGATTCCAACAACGATCCATACCCACACGGTTGTATCCACCGAGGATCCACCTCTCTCCATATCCAGCGCGGGCCAGCCAACGCGCGGAAGCAAACGCAGCTCCAACGCCCGGCCGGTTGAACTAACGGCAATCGGGGTACTTACTATCTAATAGTAATCATGCTTACTATTTTATAGCGAGTAACTCCGGCTGTGATCGGCAGCCCACCTTCTTTGAAAGAGAGCGATGATGACTGAGAACCAAAGGCCGCAGGACGGGAGTGAACCACTCGCTGCGGCCTCGCAACGCTCGAAATCACCGGACCCGGTTTCCTCGAAGGGCGGCCCCGCCAAAGAGGACGCCGCCAAAGAGGAGGTAGCCCGGCAGGCGCCGGACTCGACCGGCGCTGCAGTGCCGCCGCCGCGCGTGGATCTCCCAGGGCCTGAGTCCGCCTCCGGAAGCTACGTTCCAACGGCGGGTGCAGCCGTTCCGCCGCCGCCTGTGGACCTCCCCGGACCTGATGCCACCACAGCCGGACTCGGTGGGGCCACTTCCCCGCCCGACGCCACCTCCGGTGCCGCCAAGCCCCCCAGCCCCCTGGACTCGCCCCAACTCGTAGAGAGCACCGAGCCCCCGACACACATTGCGAACGATCCGCTGGCAGGAAAAGAAGTCGCGGACGATCCGATGGGCAGTGACCCGCGCTCGCGCGATCGATCGAATCCCCGTTGACCGCAGGCACCTCCACTGCAAACAGCCTAAGTCGTTTGCCAGCCTGCACGTGCCCGAAAGGATGGTCCCATGGCCAGCAAGGAAGCCCCGGAATCCAGCACGGCGAAGTCGTCCACGGCGCCCGCCCCGGACGACGAACGCAAGCCCGACAGCCCCACGGACGTCACCAAGCCTTCCTGGAAGTACATTGCCAAGAAGACACTGCGCGAATTTTCGCAAGACCAGTGCCCGGACGTCGCCGCAGGCCTCACCTACTATGCCGTCCTCTCGCTGTTCCCGGCACTGCTCGCCCTGGTTTCGCTGCTGGGAATCTTTGGCGACGCGCAAAAGACGACGGCGGCGCTTTTGGATATCGCCCAGGGCATCGCACCGGGTTCCACCATCGACACAATCCGTGAGCCCATCCAGGAACTGACCTCTTCGCCGGCAGCAGGGTTCACCCTTGTCATCGGCCTGGCAACTGCCCTCTGGTCCGCCTCCGGTTACGTAAACGCCTTTGGCCGGGGCATGAACCGGATCTACGAAATTGACGAGGGCCGCGGCTTCGTCAAGCTCCGTGGCACAATGCTCGGCGTGACGCTGCTGTCCGTGGTGATCGTCGCGCTGCTCGCGGCCATGCTGGTGATCAGCGGGCCGGTGGCGGAAGCGGTAGGCGGGGTCCTCGGTCTCGGCGGCGTGTTCCTGACCGTGTGGAACATTGCCAAATGGCCGGTCATCATCCTGCTGGTCGTCGTGGTCATCGCGATCCTGTACTACGCCACCCCCAACGTCAAACAGCCGAAGATCCGGTGGATGAGCATTGGCTCCTTCATTGCACTCCTGGCGTTCGTGCTGGCCTCGCTGGGCTTTGCCTTCTACGTGGCCAACTTCGCCAACTACAACAAGACCTACGGGGCCATCGGCGGCGTGATCGTCATGCTCCTGTGGCTGTGGATCCTGAACATGTCCCTGCTTTTCGGCGCTGAGTTCGACGCTGAAATGGAACGCGGCCGGCAACTCCAGGCCGGCATTGAGGCGGAAGAGACCATCCAGTTGCCGCCCCGGGACACGAAGAAAAGCGACAAACTGCAGGAGAAGGAAGAAGAAGACATCCGGCAGGGACGCGAACTCCGCGAACAGCACAGCCGCGAGCAGAAGGACCAGGACCGCGCCGACACCCAGTGAGCCGGCACCCCGTGAGAAAGTGGCCGCGAGATATCTTCTCGATGCCAGCTCCCCTGTGGTCAGTCGTCGAAGTGGGTGACCGACGTCCTTTTGTGGATGCCGGCCCGTTCTTTGAGGATGCCCTCGGCGACATCGTGGAGCTTCTGGTTGCGGTTCTGGGAGGCGTTTAGCAACATCGCGAACGCCTCGTCCTGGCTGCAGTGGTTTTGTTCCATGATGATGCCGGTTACAAGATCGATGGCTGTCCGGTGTTCCATCGCAGCTTTCAGGTCCTCTGCCAGAAGGTCAGCAGTAGTGATCCGTACGGCCAGCCGGAGCGCATGACCAGCCATGTCCGCGAAGACGACTGCCTCTTCGATAGCTTCCTCGGTGAACAGACCTGTCTCCCGGGCAAAGAAGTTCAATGCCGCAGATGCGTCCTTCCCAAGGGGAAGGGGAACTCCCAGCACGCTGCGGGCGCCAGCCGCAGCAAGACTCTCGGAGAATCTGGGCCAACACTGGTCAGAGCCAGTATCGGGCAGCAGCACGGGTTTGAGCGTCTCGAGTGCTTCCATGCACGGGCCCTCACCCAAAGCCTGCTCGACGCCGTCCAGCAGGATCGCTGTGTCGCTGCTGCCGGCGATGGTGACACTGCGCTTGCGCCGATGCAGCGTCACAGCGCACTCGATCCGAGCTCCGGCGGCCCCGCTAAGCGTCGTGGCAGCGTATCGGGTCATACCCTCCAGGAAGCCCTTCACATCCTCGGTGCCCCCTATGAGCCGGTGTAGCCGCTGGAAGTCCTCGTTCTGCTCATCCGTCCCCACAGCACCATCCTAGAAGCGAGTTTCCTGGGGGTGCACTTGCGGGCGCTGCGGCCGCGGGCAAGTCGTGATTTTGGGTGACCCCATCGGTGGCAATTGCAGTGCACGCCCCGTGCGCCGGCAGGGGCATGGAGGACAGGTCGGTTAGCAAGGCCGCCTACTATCAGATAGTAATCAGGCTTACTATTGTCCCGCGTGCTGGTCCATCAACAAGTAGCTACCCGCCAAGGAAAGAGAGCAATGATGACCGAGAACCCATGGCCGCAGACGTCTGATCCCTACCCCGCTGACCCCTACGGCACGGCAGGAACAGCCACTCCATCCCCGGCGCAGGAGGGGGCCACCACCAAAAAGGATGCCGTAAAGGAAGAAACGGCGAACGTGGCCGGGCAGGCCGCCGGCGCAGCCCAGGGCGTGGCCGAGACCGCCAAGACCGAGGTCGCGAACGTAGCGTCGGAGGCGAAGACCAGCGCCAAGGATCTTCTGCACCAGGCGAAGTCCAACCTGACTGATCAGGCGGGCACCCAACAGCAGAAGGCCGCCGAGGGCATCCGCAGCATCTCCTCGCAGCTGCGCACGATGGCCGACGCCCCCGACCAGCAAGGTGTCGCCTCCGACCTGATCCACCAGGCCGCCGACCGCTCCGAGTCCGTCGCCTCTTGGCTGGAGAACAGGGACCCAGGTTCCCTGCTGGACGAGGTCAAGACCTTTGCCCGCCAGCGCCCCGGCACCTTCCTGCTCCTCGCGGCCGGCGCCGGCCTGCTCGCCGGCCGGCTGGGCCGAAGCCTGCAGGCCGGAGCCCCGGGCTCCACAGCAGCGGCAGGAACCGCTGTTCCGCCGCAGGCCACCCAGACCCTGGCCCCGGAAAGCACCCTCACATCAGGGGCGGGCGGGTCCCTGTACGGCGAACCCACGACGGGTGTTCCGGCTTACGGGGAGACCGCATATGGGGAGCCCACAGTACAAGGCACGCGTGGGACCCCGGCACAGACCCCGCCGGGAAGTTCCACTGCGGGGGTTCCACTGCGCGACGTCGATGACCCGTATGGCGAAGGTGAAGGGCGTCCCCTGTGAGCAGCGAGATACCGGAGCCTCCTCCCACCACCGCGCATGCCAAAGCGGACACCAATTCCCTCGGGGAACTCCTCGGTGATGTCACCCGGGATCTCTCTACTCTGATCAGGCAGGAAATTGAACTCGCGAAGGCAGAACTCAAACAGTCAGGCACGAGGGCCGGCAAGGGCGGCGGCCTGCTTGCCGGCGCCGGCGTCGCGGGGCACTTCGTGCTCCTGTTCCTGTCCATCGCCCTCTGGTACGCGCTGGGCGAGCTGATAGGCCTGGGCTGGTCCGCCGTCGTTGTTGCCGTCATCTGGGGCATCATCGCCGCGATCCTGGCCTCGGTCGGGCGCAAGGAACTCAAGAAAATCAAGGGCATGCCCCAGACCGCCGAAACACTCCAGGAAATCCCGCCCACCCTGAAACCCAATGGAGAGAACCGATGAGTGAAAAGCCGGACGCCATCCGCACCGACATCGAAGAAACCCGCACCCGTCTTGGCACCGACGTGGACGCCGTCGCAGGCAAAGTCACCCCGTCCAACATCGTCCACAGGCAGACCAGCGCCGTCGCCGACGCGCCCCACCAGGCCGCCCTGAAAACCCAGGGCAACCCCTTGGCCGCCGGGCTGATCGCCTTCGGCGCAGGACTGCTCGTCTCCTCCCTGATCCCGCCCAGCCGGAAGGAACGTGAAGCCGCCGACGCCCTGAAAACCGCCGCGGAGCCCGTCACCACACAGCTAACCGGCGCCGCGAAAGAAGTGGCCGAGGGCCTGAAGGAACCCGCCCAGGAAGCCATGGAAAACGTCAAGACCACGGCAAGCGATGCGGTCCAGCATGTCAAAGACGAAGGCCAGGCTGCCGCCTCTGACGTGAAGTCCAGTGCCTCGGACGCCAAGGACCACGTCCAGAACACGTGAGCGGCCGGACGCGCTCCCGGAGCCGTGCCGCCGCCATCCGGCGGGACGGCCCGGGGAGCATCGCGGCAGCAGACCTGCCCGTCCGAGGGAACCGGATGACTGGCCCATTCACCGGCCCCTGAGCATTGCCGCCCGCCTGGACGAGCGACACCTTTCCACGGAGAGGTCCTGAAGGAGGAGAGCATGAGGCAGTTGGATATCGCCCGGTCGCACGGACTCTATAACGTCATCACCGGACTGTGGCCGCTGGCGCATATGCGCAGTTTTGAACTGGTCTTCGGGCCCAAAAGCGACACATGGCTAGTCCGGACCGTGGCCGGCCTGCTGATCGCCAACGGGCTGGCCCAGCTCCGAACCGTCGACTCATCCGACAGCCTCGCCCAAGCAAGACGCATCGGAATCGGCACCGCGGCCACGCTGGCCTTCATCGATGCTTTCTACGGGTTCTCGGGGAGAATCAGCAAGATGTACCTGCTTGACGCGGCGGCGGAAGTTACTTGGATTCTTCTTTGGCAGGCGTCCCGTGGAAGGGACGCACCGGGTTCCTGAAAAAATAGCCCAGCCGGGAGGGGTATGGCATCGGTGGCGGATGAGGATGGTGTGAGTGTAGTCGGACTGGAGCGGGTCGATGTCCGGCGGTAAGTGGCGGGACAGTGCGCAGACCGGAGCTGTTCCAGGGCGTCCGGCTCGATCCGGGCACGGGACATCAACCTCGAGGGCCCCCCCCGGCCTGAGGGGGCTGGCTCGTTTCATCACCGCATACAGGCCCTGGACACTATCCCCGATCACATGCCACGGGCGGCTACCTGGGCAAGTTGTCTCCGTGCTCGTCCGGGTGGGGATCGTTCTTGTGCCGGGCCTCATCCAGATGGTGCTCCAGCTTTTCTTCAGCATCCCGCCGGCGCCTGCCCACGGTGCGCATCTGCTGCGTGGATGGGGACCCGCCGTAGCTCTCCTGGTCATGGCCATGCTGGCCGGGCCCGTCGGCGGACGCAGGGGGACCCTTATCCTTCTTTTCGGTCATATATTTGATCGTCTCACCGCGCTTCATCGTCAGGAAGGGCCGTTCCTTCCCGTGCACATGGATGATCAGTTCCCGCTGTAGCCCAGCTTCGGCCGCCCTTGCGGCCCGCCGGAAGCAAGAGGCTGCCAAGGGTGTTTAGGAGAGGCCGTCCAGCTGCCGGGGCTGCCCGAACTGCGTACGCACACCGGGGGAATACAGTACGGAGTCAGGCGGGCCGTGGACCGTGAGCCCTGCGGCCCGGACCAGGCCGTCCTCCGCTGCTGTCGCGGCAGCGCAATACAGCCGCCAGGGCGGATGAGATATGGGCAGGTAAACGGCACGCTGGCCCATGCGGGTATGGATTCCGAAGCGGGCTGTGAGCCAGAGCGACAAACCGTCCACGGCCCTGCAGTCCACGTCGGGATACGCAATGAACGAGGACGTCCCTTGGCAGCGAAAACGTTCGACCTCGTACCCGTATCCTCGAAAACTGCTGTGTGTAGCGGTGGACCGGCAGCGGGACCACACGTAGGGCAGTCCGGCGGCACGGCCACCCAGCACGAAGGCGAGCCTGTCAGCGTCCAGCGAGAGGAACACCACGCCGCGTTGCCCCGCCGCGTCACGGGAATACAGCCGGACATTGACCTCGGTAAAGGCGCCAACATAGGGAAGGCGCAGGCGCTGCCCCAGACAGGTGCGGGTGACCCGGAAGCCGATCAGGCCAACCCACGTCTTACCCGCATACACGTCAGGTTCGACGCCTTGGGGCATGTACGGCTGCGCTGCTGCCACGGGAATCCTCCAATGGAGGAAGACCACATCGGACCACGACTGATACACCGGCAAAGGGGCATACGTGGCGTCCCCGCCCAGGGGCCCTGCCCAGGGGTCCCGGTCCGCGTGCATCAGGCACCGCCCGCAAACGGGGTCCGGGAAGCTAAGACGTATACTCCCATGCAATCATCGTCCCCGCACTCACCGCTGGCGGCAATGCACCGAGCTCTGTCCTTGGTCGGTTGGCAGGATGCCATGCGGACTAGGACGACCTGAAAAAGGGCATGGTTGACCTTGCGGTCACCGCGTCTGTTACCCGCCCTCGGCATGATCTATCTCACATCCGCTATGCTGGTTTTAGTCATGCAGCTGGCTCCGAACTGCTCCGGAAGGTCCCGGCATGACTTCCTCGTCAAACCAGCCCATCCGCTCTCCCAGATCAAGTACCCCACCCCTCTCGGCGGAACTGGGCGCAGCACGTCGGCACTTTCATCGATGGCCGCTCGTGCCCTCCCGCGAACTAAGACGTATCCGCCAAGTCCTGCTCCATCGCGCCAACGCAGGGAGCCCCGAATCAGCGAATCAACTGTCGGAACCCGCCCAGGCTCTGCTTGACCTTGTTACGGCAGAGCTCCAGCGTCGAGGACAAACGGTCGGCCACACCGGGCCTCCGGACAGCTCGCGGGACTCAGAGCATATATCCAGAAGGCCCGACGAGCGGGGGGATATCCACTCATGACCGGGCGCTTTGAGCTTGTCACCGATTCAGGCGGAGGATGCAGGGCCAAACTCTTGGATAACGGCGGGAACGTACTGGCCGTGTCAGCGAAGTTTGACGATACGGAAGCCGCGGCCCGGGGAATCCTCGCCATTCGTGAGATAGCTGCCTCTGGCCTCATCGAGGATATGACGCGCACACCGCCGGACCCCGCCGAGGTTCCCAGGTCAGCCAGGAAGTAGTCTGCAAGCGGTACCTGTTGCTGCGCCGGTCTCTTGGGCGCCGAACACGCGGTCCAAGGTCACCACGCGTGTTCGCCCTTTAGGGTCAGCGCGCCGAGTTCGGCGTCGTCGCGCGTCGCATGGTGCTGACGGACGTAAAGCGACAGGTCCGCCATGCATTTTCCGTACCGGTCGTCGAAGGCCAGCGGTCCCGGCCCGAGGTTCTGGCTCACCAGCTGCTGAACGCGGTCGACGGCGGCGGCAACGGTTCCGCGGACCCGGAGCGCCTCACTCCACGCACCGGCGCCCTGCCCGCCTCCGCCTTCTGGCTCTCCTTTCGCTGCCTCTGCATGCCTGAGCTCTGCCGGCGGGACCGCGGCCAGCGCCGCCGGCGCGTCAACGCCTCCCAGCCGGCCGCCGTCGACAAGTTCAGCCGCGCGGGCGAGGTACTGGGACGTGGATGTGAGGATCCTGTCCACCTCGCCCAGGCTGGCGAGGGCCACCTGGTCTGGCTCACGCTGGGAATGCGCGCCCCGAATGAGTGCGGCCTTGAAGTACCGTCCGAGTGCAACGGCACCGCCCAGCCAGCACGCCGCCACCCCCATGCCGCCCCAGGCGAATCCCGGGCGCTGAAAATACCAGCCATCATCGCCGAGCGGCACCGCCGCCACGCGGTCAAAATGAACGGTCCCGCTAGGTATTTCCCGCAGGCCCCTGCTGGTCCATTCGGGGTCGATGCAGGTCACGCCGGCATCCCTGAGGTCGATGGCAAAGGCGCCCCGGCCTCCCGTTGCGGTGTGCGCGGTGACCACCGCGTGATCCACGAACTGGGCCAGCGAGCACCATGGCTTGGACCCGGTGAGCTGCACTCCCCCGGGCTGGGGTCCGGGCTGCGCTGTCAGGCGGGTGCCGGGTCCCTCAGCAGCGAAGACCGCCCAGGTTCCGGTGAAGAAGTCTGCCATTCCCGCCTGCGAAAGTATGGCGCCGGCGTCAAGGTGCGGTTCAAGGATGCGTCCGGCAGCCACGTCGATGGAGGCGACAGACGCCAGCAGTTCCCAAAGCCGTGCGGTGTCCCCGCCTCCCGGCTTTGGCGCGGATTTCCCGGCCTCGTTGGCGGCGGCTAGCAGCGCGGGGACGTCCTCCACTGCGGCCGCGACTGCCTCGAGCGTCGGGTCAAGGTCTGCGAGCTGTTCCGGCGTGGAGCTGATTGGGACCGCCTGCCATCGGCGGCGGGGCGGGTTCACGGCGGCTCAGTCTTCCGCGGGCGCAGTCACAGAGGCCGACGCCGCCATGATTTCCGCGTTCACCATCCACGCCAGCTGTTCCAGGCGCGAGATGGCGGCATGCAGCAAGTCAGCGCTCGTTGGGTCCTCCTCGTCCACTTCGTCGTGGACGTCCCGTATGGTTTTCACGGTCTGCTCCAGCCGGGCGGTGATCAGTTTGACCGTGTCCTTGGTGGTTGTGAGCCCGCCGGGGAATTCCTCCAGCCGCGTGCCGGCTGACACTGTTGCGCTACGACCATCCGGAAGGCTGTGGAGCGCGCGCATGCGCTCCGCCGTCTGATCCGCAAGCAGCCGGGCGCTGGCGATGATCTCATCCAGCTGGAGATGCAGGTCCCGGAAGTTGGTGCCTACCAGATTCCAGTTCGCCTGCTTCCCCTGCAGATGAAGTTCGATCAGATCGGTGAGCACCATTTGAAGGTTGCCGGCCAGTGTCTGGGACGCTTTCATTTCTTCCTCCGCTGCTGTTGACAGGCCCCGGCCGCGTACGGCCGGAAGCTGATACCCAGCATACTTATCTTCTGCCGTCTACGCCCTGCCCGCTATTCCCCCGATGGCCACGCCACGGTGGCCTGCAGCTTGTCCAACGGAACGCTGCCGTAGGCCCGGGAATCGATGGAACCGGACCGGTTGTCGCCAAGCACAAAGACATGGCCGGCAGGGACGGTGACGGGGCCGAAGTACGTGCCGTCGATCCGGCTGTGGTCGACTCCGGGCTCGGCCTGCGGTGTCCCGTCCACAACCAGGACGGAGTCTTCGATGGCCACAGACTGGCCCTGGAATGCGATGGCGCGTTTGAGCGTCGGGCGCCCGTCCTCGGGGCTGCTGAACACCACCAGGTCCCCGGCCCTCAGGCCACCCAGGAGCGGGCCGGGCTTGTACAGCAGGACAGTGCTTCCGCGGGGAACCGCCGGCTCCATGCTTTCGGAACTGACGGTCATCGGCTCAAGGACCCACAAGCGGGTGGCGAGCAGGCCGGCAGCCAGAACTGCCGCCGTCGTGGTTTTTCGGCTCCAAACGTGCCGCCCGAACTTTCCGCCAGCGGTTTCGGGCCGAGCTGCCCGGTGACGTGCTAGCCGTCCCACGGGGTTGGTCCTGTCTCGGATAGCGACGCCTGGGACAGTGCCGCCTGCGACAGCGCCGTTTGGGATGCCGCTGGCACGGGGCGCCGTCGGGAAACGGACATGGCTGTGTCTCCTTTCGAAGGACTGCCATGAGCATGTTCGGCCGTTCTTGGAAAAAACTGGGGTTGCGGGGCACATGGACGGGCGTCCCGGGACCCACCCCCAATTGAGCCCCCTCAAATCGATGGTTTAACTGGGGGACATCAATGCTTTGACTGAGGGGACAAGGTTTGCAGGTCATTTCCGTGCAGGGTCCCCCCGCGACTGGCTCCTAGGCGTTTCCCGTGCCCGAGGCCCGGGAATTCATAGGTATCGGCAGGCAATCTGGTGATGTCCCAACCGGCGGATGGCCGCCACCGGAAGAGTGACAAGGACCGCCGGGTCCGGGCCGTATCCCCAGCGGCGCCGGGTCCGGCGTCCCGCTGTTTGGGGCACATTTGCGGCCGGTTCGGGCGCGAAGTAGCAGGTCATGCACGGAAAGCTGGGATTCCCTGCATCGCCTATCCGAGATTAATCCAAGGTCTGTTAGCCACTGTTGCGGTGGCAGGGAATCCGCTTCCTGGCCTGGCCTTGAAGGTACTGGGGGCCACTAATCGAGTGTCCATTTGAGGAGTCACCATGTTTTCCAAGTCTGTAGATCGGCCCGAAATGCCGGATGGAGCGCGCAGCGCACCCCGGGCTCACCGCCAGCCGATGACAACAACCTCCCGCCGTCTCGCCGCCGTCGTCTCCGGCGCGCTGCTGGCCGCCTCCCTGGCGCCGCTGGCCGGCCTTCCTGCCAACGCCGCCACCGCCGGCGTCGGACCCGTTGACGATGCGAACGGTTTTCCCACGTGGTATTCGGACGGAACCGTCAAGCTGCAGCTCTGCTACGAAGCAGGCAAGGGCTGCCTTTCCGAGCCGCCCAACCCGGAGGCGCCCGTTTCCTACCCCGATAACTTCCCTGATGAAGCGTTCTGGTTTGCTGCCTCGGCCGATGTCGGCAGCATCGGTTCCTACGAAGCCGCTCTCGAAGCCGCGCACGCCAACGAAGAAGTCATCGACGGCGATCAGATGGGCTTCGGCCGGCTGCGGTTCCGGTTTGACGGCCTGCAGGCCGGAGAGTCGTACACCATTACCCACCCGTACGGCGTCCACACCTTCGAGGCAGACGCCACCGGGGTGATCAACGAAACCTTGGACGAGGGCTGCGACCCGACCGCGACAACTGCCTGCGATTGGGCAGGAGTCGGTGCCGCCTTCCTGGGAGCTTACACCACCGGTTCCACAGCTACCTTCCTTCGGCAGGTCGGCGCAGAGACCGGCACCATCGGATCCATCGACACGGCACGGACTGTCACGGGCGCTCCGTCGGGCAACAACTTCGTCCAGGTGGTCGGACCAGACGCCGGCGGTCCCGGCGTCGACACGGTGACGACGAACCTGTTCACGGTCCAAGGCCTGATCGCCCAGGGTACTGAGGCTGGTCCCTCTACACCAGACCTGACCGCAGCCAGCGACAGCGGCCGCTCCTCGGCCGACAACATCACCAACGTGACCACGCCGACGCTGACGGGCACGCTGCCGGCAGGCACGACGGGACCGGTGGAAGTGAGTGTCAACGGCGGCCCCGCGCAGGCAGCCACAGTGACTGGTTCCACGTACTCAGTTACGCTGGCACCGCTGGCCCAGGGCGCCCACAGCGTACAGGCCCGTGCCGGCGCTGAGAGTTCCGGCACGTTGAGCTTCACGGTGGACACCACGGCGCCAGCGGTTGCCGTCACGGCCCCGTTCCCTTCCACGCCCACCGCGGACAACACGCCCAGCCTGACCTTCAGCAGCGCCGATCCGCAGGCACGGTACGAATGCCGGCTGCTGCCCACCAACGGCGCGTGGGATCCGACCTGCTCGTCGCCGAAGACCTGGGACGCCCAGACCAACGGCTTCTACACCTTCAGCGTCCGCGCCACTGATGCGGCCGGAAACGTCGGTGTCGTTGCCAACCGGAACGTCCGCATCGGTACGGGCACCGGCGTCACCAGCGTCTCGCAGGACTTCAACGGTGACGGACGTGCCGACATGGTGGCCCGCGACTCCAGCGGGGTGCTGTGGACCTACATGGGCAACGGCTCCGGCAGCTTCCCCACCCGCGTCAGGGTCGGTTCCGGCTGGAACACCATGAACTCCATCAGCGCCACCGGCGACCTCACCGGAGACGGCCGGGCTGATATCGTGGCCCGCGACTCCAGCGGCGTCCTCTGGACCTACCGCGGCAACGGCTCCGGCACCTTCCCGACCCGCGTCAGGGTCGGCTCGGGCTGGAACACGATGAAGACCATCAGCGCAGCCAGTGACGTCACCGGCGACGGACGGAATGACCTGCTCGCCATCGACTCCAGCGGCATCCTGTGGAGCTACAGCGGCAACAACTCCGGCACCTTCCCGTCCCGCATCAGGGCCGGCGCAGGATGGAACACCATGGCCATCAGCGCCGCAGGTGACCTCAACCGCGACGGTAACGCCGATCTCGTGGCACGCGATTCCAGCGGAGTTCTGTGGTCCTACATGGGCAACGCTGCCGGCGCATTCCCCACCCGCGTCAGGGCAGGCGCAGGCTGGAACGTCATGAACGCCATCAGCGGTGCCGCAGACCTCAACAGCGACGGACGCGATGACCTCGTGGCCCGCGACACCAGCGGGGTCCTCTGGTCCTACATGGGCGACGGTGCCGGCACCTTCCCCAACCGGGTCCGGGTCGGCGGCGGCTGGAACATCATGAATGTGCTCGGCTAAGGGCACCTCGCACTGTAAAAGCACAGCACTGTAAAAGCACCGCACATTTGAAAGCACCGCCCGCGTACACGCAGTACGCGGGCGGTGCTTTGTCCGGTCTCCTGGAAACCTCCCCCGGAAGCCGCGCGCTTAGCTCCGACGGGCCGGCTAGCGCACCACGGCCAGCGCGAAGCCGTCCCAGCCTTTGGACCCTACGGTTTGGATGACGGTGGCATCCAAACGGCTGTCCTCCCCCATCAGCTTCAGCGCACTGAGGATCCCCCGCGCGTTGACCTCGTCCATGGACGGATCCAGCACCGCGCCCTCCCACACCACGTTGTCCATCACAATGGTGGTGCCGGGCCGGCCCAGCCGCACCGCCCAGTCCAGGTAGCTGGGGTTGTTTTCCTTGTCTGCGTCGATAAAGACGAAATCGAAGGCGCCGGCGCCCTCCGCCTCAAGCGCCGCCAGAGTGTCGAGCGCCGCTCCGATCCGGATCTCCACCTTGTGGCCAAGCCCGGCGGCGTCCACGTTCCCCCGCGCCACCTCCGCGTGCTTCGCGAGGTATTCACACGTCACCAGCCGCCCGTCGTCCGGAAGCCCCTGCGCCATCCAAATGGTGCTGAAGCCTGCCAGTGTGCCGATCTCCAAAACGCGCCGTGCACCCGACGCCCCGACCAGCAGCTTCAGCAGCTTTCCGGCATTCGGTGTTACTTCGATCGGCGGCATCCCGGCGTCGGCGGCGGATTGCACCGCGCGCTGCAGCGCGCTGTCGGGATGTACGACGACGTCGGACAGGAACTCTTCTACGGCCACCCACTCGGGCCGCGCCTTATGCTCAAACATGGCCCCAGTCTCCCAGCATCGGAACCGGCGGGCCAGAGTCCCGCACTGCCCTACTAACTGGGCCGGCGGCATCCTGCCCATGCCTGCGGCGTGTCTGTGTCATGCCTGCGGCGCGTCCGCCAGATTCAGGAACGGTCCCCGAGGGCGTCCTCCAGCCGCTCCACTTTTGCCGTCAGTTCGCCTGAGAATCCGGGCCGGATATCGGCTTTGATCACGAGGGAAACCCGGCTGCCGTATTTCCCTACCTCCTCGGTGGCGCGTTTAACCACCGCGAACACCTCGTCCCATTCGCCCTCAATCGTGGTGAACATCGAGTCGGTCTTATTGGGCAGCCCGGAGTCCCGGACTATCCTGACGGCGGCGGCAACAGCGTCATGCACGGAGCCGTCGGCGTCCTCCTTGGCATAGGCGGCGTCGGCAGGAATTCCGGACGGGGCAACTGAAAATGCAAGCAACATAGCCTCAGTTTGGCATGCCGGGAAAAGGCAGCCGGGCGTGCGCTGCGTCATATTTGGAACTACCAATCGGTAACGAAGTCGCCTGGACACTGCGTTGCTAACCTTTTACTTATGAACCTCGCAGTAGAGCGCAAGCCCCTTCGTGCCGATGCTGCCCGCAATGTGGACAAGATCATTAATGCAGCCCGCGAATGCTTCCGGGACCACGGACCCGATGTGCCACTGCAGACCATCGCCGCCACCGCCGGAGTGGGACCCGCGACGCTCTTCCGCAACTTTTCCGACAAGGAAGAGCTGGTCCTGGCCGCACTGAACCGCCAACTCCGGCTCACCGTTGACCCCGTCATCGACGTCGCCCTCGCAGGCCAGGACGCAGCCGACGGACTGTTCCGTGTCATCGACGCCGTGATGGCTGCGGCAAGCGAGAACGCCAACCTTCTTGGTGCCGTGGCCGGCCGCCGAGACCTGCTCACCGGCATCACGGGCAGCCTCATTGAATCCGTGGGGGTACTCCTGGGGCGCGGCCAAGGGCAGGGCACGCTCCGCACGGACATCTCGCTGACGGATATGGTCCGCCTGCTTGCCATGCTGATCGGTGTCGTTGACACCATGGAGCCGGGCTCCGATGCCTGGCGCCGGCCGGCGGCGCTCGTCGAAGACGCCATTCGCTGGGAGCGGCCGGTCCGCCAGTTGCCTCCCCAGGTCCCGCTGCCCGGATCACAGTTCGACTAGCCTGCCGCCGCCAAGGTTGCGGCCCGGGCAGCAGCCTGCTCCATCGGCTACGGATATTCCCTTGCTGCGGCCCGCCCAGTAAGCTGGGCAGACCAGTGGTTACGAAGGCAGCCTCGGTATAAATACGTTGCACGGAGCACACAATGGCACTCTTATCGTGTAATCACGTCCGGCTGGCTGAGTCAGCATGAACCGCTCACAGCTCGCGCATTTCATGAGAAATTCCGACGACCCGGAGGCAACCGTGACAGCAGCCTCCACGGAGGAACTGGGCATTATCGTCGACGCGCTTTACCGGAATCTGGACACCCCCAACCCGGTGCTGGGAGCCCAGGACTGGTATGACCTCGCCGTTGAGGAACTGGGCCGGCGGTCGAAGCCTGCATCGCCGGACGCTTACGGTGCAGCCTGACGGGGCACCAGTAATTCGATACCCTGGTGATTCGGCGCGCCCCAGTAATTCGGTCCGGCGCTTCAGGCTCACAGGGCATTCGGCGGCATAGCGCCAATTGACGTCAGCCGCGGGGCGTTATTGGTGCGCGCTAGGAATCATGGCGCTTGCTCTCCGTCGAATCCTGCGCCTTCTTTGCATGGGAACCTTTTTCGGGGGCAGCCGATTCGCGGCCCGTTTCCTCTGCTCCCTTTGCGGAGTGCGTCTTCCCGTGGGCCGCATGCTCGGCTTCGTTGGCGTGCTCCTTGGCTTCCATCAGATGCTGCTGCAGCTTTTCCTCGGCTTCGCGGCGCCGGCGTGAAGTGTCGCGGAGTTCCCTCGTGGCCTGGGAGCCGCTGACCTCGATGTACGGGGCTCCCGATTTCTCGTGGGCACTCCTGTGGGACCCTGATTCCTCCGGGGTTGATTTGTCATTCACTGTGAGTCGGTCCTCTCTGAATTCAACAACACCAGGCTTCATCTCACGATCTACTCATTCACACCCGGCGTCACCCGTCAATCCCGGGCGTCAGTTCCAGCCCGCAAGCCGCAGCAGGGCTGCAGTTCCCGCCCCGGCGATCACAACCACCAAAAAGGGTGCCCGGAACAGGAGGGCTATCCCGGCCGCAGCCAGCGCGCCGATCCGCGCGTCCAGGAGCAACGACTGGCCCGACGCCACAGCGTTGACGATCGTCAGCGAGGCCAGCAAGCCGATCGTCATTGTCCCGGCGATCCGCGACGTCCGCGGATTTTTCAGCAGCGTGGCCGGGACCAGGTACCCCACGAGCTTCCATGCATAGGCGAACAGGCAGGACAGCAACAACCACCCCCAGAGGTTCATCTGGCATCACCCGGCGCGGTTCCCCGTTTCTGATTGCCCTCATGATGGGGCGGGTGGTGGGGTCCGTGATGGCGCGCGGTGTACGGATCGATGTCCGGCTCCAAGCCTTCATCCTTGGGCCCATGGCTGAACCAACCGATGAATGCGGCCACTGCCGCAGCTGCGAGGATCGGCACCCCGGCAGGAACAAACGGCACCGCCAGCACGGTGGCGAGCGCGCACACGATGGCGATGGCCACCGGCTCCCGGCCCTTTAGGCGAGGCCACAGCAGGGCAAGGAACGCCGCCACCGCAGCGCCGTCGAGCCCCCACTGCTTGGGGTCGCCCAGGGCGCCCCCGGCCAGGGCTCCGACAGCGGTGAAGACGTTCCACAGCACAAAGATGCCGATGCCGGCGGTCCAGAATCCGCGTTGCTGCTCGGCCGGGTCCGTCTGCCCGGTGCTCGTGGCGGTGGACTCGTCGATGGTCAGGTGGGCGGCTGCGTACTTGCGCCATCCGGTGGGATGCAGCAGCACGTTGAGCTGCATGCCATAGATTCCGTTGCGCATTCCCAGCAGGGTCGCTGCCCCCGTGGCTGCCAGTCCGGATCCTCCGCCGGCGACCACGCCGATGAAGGCGAACTGTGAGCCTCCGCTGAACAGCAGCAGGCTCAGGGCCATGGTCTGCCAGAAGTCGAGGCCGGATGTCACGGAGAGGGCGCCGAACGAAACGCCGTACAGTCCCGTTGCCACGCTAATGGAGAGGCCCACGCGAACCGCGGGGGACCCGAGAAGCCGGGCAGGCCAAGTGATGGGCATGGCACCACTCAATCACAGCGGTGCACGGGAACTAAGCCGGCTGCAGCTGGGCCAGAACCCTGGCAGGCCTGTTGGTGGTGATTTCGTGAATCCCGAGTCCGATGCACAGCGCCACGTCACTCTCGGCGTCCACCGTCCACACCCTGAATCTGCGGCCCGAATCCAGCCAGCGGTGCACGATGGGGGCGTGCCTGCGGACATACCCGATGCCGGGGCCGGCAATGCCGACTTCGCCGTCGTTGAGGATCTGTTCGCCTTCAAGCTGGGCGGCCCTCATGACATTCGCAACGGCGCCACCCGTCAGCGGGCCAAGCCCCAGCTCCTCGCGGATTGCGGAGACGTTGATGTCGTCCACCAGCTGGCAGATGAATTGAGGCGCTATCGCCTTGCGCAGATGCCGCACGGCATCCGGGCTGAAACTCATGAAGGTGATTCTGATGTTGTCCAGCCGGGATGTCCGCGGGTCCCACCCCTCCGCCCGGAGGACTTCCAGCACCCGGTCCTCCAGCTTCAGCTGGTACGGGCTGGGATGCTTCAGTTCAATGGCCAGCCCGATCTCCCGGCCGGAGTCCCGGAGGAGATCCAGCAGGTCGGGGAGGGTGAGGAACTGTTCCGAACGGGCACCGTACGCCTCGGGGATGCGGACGCCCTTCCACGACGAGAAGTCCAGCAGACGCAGTTGGTTGATGGTGCGTTCGGCCACCGGCCCGGTTCCGTCCGAGGTGCGGTCCAGGTTGGCGTCGTGCAGCAGAACCACGTGCTGGTCCCGGCTCAGCTGCACATCGCACTCCACGCCGTCGGCCCCGTCGGCAAGGGCCTGGAGGTAGGCCGCCCGGGTGTGCTCGGCGAAATCCGCGCTGGCGCCCCGGTGGGCGTAGACCAAGGGACGCGGCCGGAGTGACTCGTCGGTTGTCATGGTGACACGTTAGCCGACGGCTGCCGGGGAAGCGGGGCTAGGCTGGGCTCATGCAGGTGAATTCTGAGCCAACCACGCAGCCAGCCGCCCCGGCCTCCGGCCCTACCCGCCCGGCGGGTCCGGCCGCGGTGCCGCACCGGCTCAGCCCCGGAGACGCCGAAAAGGCGGCAGCGCTGCGGAAAATGAAGCTTGTGGCGCTCGCCCTGCTGATCGCCCTGGCGGTGGTGTTCGTGGTCGCGTTTGCGCTGCAGAAGCAGTACCCCTGGCTGGAATATGTCAGGGCCGCGGCAGAGGGCGGCATGGTGGGCGCCCTCGCGGACTGGTTCGCGGTGACGGCCCTGTTCAAGTACCCCATGGGTCTGAAGATCCCGCATACAGCCATCATTCCCCGGCGCAAAGACCAGATCGGGGCGTCACTGGGAGAGTTCGTGGAAACCAACTTCCTCTCCGAGCAGGTGGTGCAGGACAAACTCGCCAGCATCAACGTTTCCGGCAAGGTGGGCCAGTGGCTCTCGGGTCCGGGCGGTGCCGAGCGGGTGGCTAAGGAGGGTGCCGCCGTCATCCGTGGCACCTTCAAAGTCCTGAACGACGACGACGTCCAGGCAGTCATTGAGGGCATGGTCCGCAAGCATCTGCTCACCCCGCCATGGGGGCCTCCCGTGGGGCGGATGGCCGAACGTATTTTCGCCGACGGACATCACCACCATCTCGTGGACCTGCTGGTGGACCGGGCAGCTGACTGGGTGGCCGCCAACCATGACACGGTCATCCGCCTGGTCACCGACCGCTCTCCGCAATGGGTGCCCAGCTTCGTGGACGGCCTTGTGGGCGACAAGGTCTACCTGGAGATCCTGAAGTTCACCCGTGCAGTACAGGCGGACCCACAGCACCAGGTGCGCAAGTCAATCGACAAATACCTCACGGACCTGGCCCAGGACCTGCAGCACGACCCCGCCATGATCGCCCGCGCCGAAAGCATCAAGGCGCAGGTCCTCGGAGATCCGGAAGTCCGCGAACTCGCCTCACGGACCTGGGCGACCATCAAGAGCGCGCTGCTCAGCGCCGTCGACGATCCCAACAGCGATCTGACCGTGAAATTCAAGGCCGCCGTGCGCGACCTGGGCGCACGGCTGGTCAGCGACGACGAACTGGCCGGCAAGGTCAACGCCTGGATCGGCGACGCCGCCGGCTACCTCGTCCGGACCTACCGCTCCGACATCGCCGGCGTGATCACCGATACCGTGGCCCGCTGGGATGCGGAAGAGACGTCCTCAAAGATCGAACTGCAAGTGGGCAAGGACCTGCAGTTCATCAGGATCAACGGCACCGTTGTGGGGTCGCTGGCCGGTTTGGCGATCTTCACGGTGGCGCATCTGGCGTTCGGCTGAGGCCCTTCCGGGCGCCCCAACTATTTCTCCCTTGACAGGGGCGTCGGCCAGGCGCATTTTTGTGGCTACAGTACGCCCCGGCCGTTGGGCCGGCGATCGCTTCCCGGTACCGAGGAAACTCGGCACCGGTGCCGTGTCCCCTCCGTGGAGCTTTGAATGAGGAGCGATGAAGTCCCTACCCTTCACATCGGCGGCGGGCCGGCATGCCCGCTATGGCCAGCCCTCCCGATGGGCTGGCCTCTTGCTTTCCTGCCTGCTTTTTGCCACAGCACTGACAGCTCCGGCGGCGGCGGCCGACGTCAACTTCCAGCCCGGGGATCCGGGTCTCGGCGATCCGTACTACCCTCTCGACGGCAACGGCGGCTACGACGTCACCCGCTACTCACTTGACCTCAGCTTCGACCCGGCTACTGGCGCGTTGGCCGGTTCTGCCACAATCCGCGCCGACGCCACGCAGGACCTCTCGTCGTTCAACCTGGACCTCGACGGGCTGGACGTAAACGCCGTCACGGTCGACGGCGAGAACGCGACACACACGCGCAGCGAAGGCGAGCTCACAGTGACGCCTGCAGCCGGCATCCGGAACGGGACGAAATTCGAGGCGGAAATAGCCTACTCCGGGATTCCGACCCTTCTGCTTGACCAATTCGGCCCGTCCGGGTTCTTCCATACCGACGACGGCTCACTGGTGATCGGGCAACCCCACGTGGCCGCCACATGGTTCCCTGCCAATGACCACCCGTTGGACAAGGCGGCATTCACCTTCCGGATCACCGTCCCCGAGGGGCGCGAGGTGGTGGCCAACGGGCTGCTTCGCGACCATGTCACGGCCGATGGCAAGGCTACCTGGACGTGGCAGGCGGACGAACCCATGGCGACGTACCTGGCGACCGCCAGCGTGGGCCAGTTTGAACTCAGTAAGTACACCAAAGACCGCATCAGCTACGTGGACGCCATCGATCCCGACCTGTTCAGCCCGGTCGTGAAAGCAAAAACGGGCAAGAACTTCGCCTGGTCCCACAGCGGCCTGAACTCCTACACACGCCTCACGAGAACCATCACCGTCCCGAAGACCGGGGCAGCCCTCTCCTTCTGGCTGCAACGGAACATCGAAAACGCATATGACTTTACCTTTGTGGAAGCACGCCCGGCAGGCTCCGGCGACTGGACCACGCTGAAGGATGACACCGGGCACACGAGCGGCAACCCGGGCGTTGCCTGCCCCAACCTGTTGGCATTGCACCCCTTCCTAAAGCACTATCTGACCGACAAGGGCGACGGTAAGTGCACCTCGACCGGCGCTACCGGGAACTGGTGGGCTGCCACCGGGCCGAGCACCGGCTGGGAATCCTGGGGGGTCAACCTCAGCCGCTTCGCCGGAAAGAAGCTGGAGGTTTCCATCACCTACGTAAGCGACGGCGTCCTGCCCTTCGACGGCGTGTTCGTTGACGACATTGCCGTCTCCACCGGGGAGGGCAGCACGTCCTTCGAGGATGACGGGAACAAGATGGACGGATGGGCCGCTTCAGGGCCGCCCGAGGGGAGCCCGCCCAGCGAGGACAGGTGGACCGCAGGCAGGGACGCGCCGCCCTCGCTCGGTGGCCGCGCGCAGGCATCGTTCGAGAGGCAGCCCGAAATCATCCGCTTCCTTTCGGGGTACTTCGGCGGTTATCCCTTCAAGGCAGCCGGCGGCATCGTGGATGACCTGGACCAACTCGGCTTCGCCCTGGAGAACCAGACCAGGCCCATCTATTCCAAGTACTTCTTCGCGGACCAGCTGGGAGCAGACTCGGTGGTGGTCCATGAACTGGCCCACCAGTGGGTGGGAGACGATCTCGCCGTGGAGACATGGCGTGACATCTGGCTGAACGAGGGCTTCGCCACGTATGCCGAATGGCTCTGGAGCGGGAAGGAGGGCCGGGAAACCCCGCAGCAGATCTTCGACTTCTACGCGCGTGCAATCCCGGCCGAGGCCCCGTTCTGGGCAGTCACCATCGGCGACCCCGGCCCCGAGGCCCTGTTTGACCTGGCCGTGTACGCACGCGGTGCCATGACCCTGCACGCCCTTCGCACCCTGGTGGGCGACGAGGTCTTCTTCGACATCCTGGAGGAGTGGACGGAGTCGAACACCGGAGGCAACGTCTCCACCGCTGACTTCATCAAGCTCGCCGAGCGGCTCTCCGGCCAGGACCTGGCCGGGTTCTTCACGATGTGGCTGTACACCCCGTCCAGGCCCGGCACGCTGAGCTCCCTTGACCGCCAGGCGTTCGGGCAGCAGCGCGGAGCGCCCGGCACAGCACGGATGCTAGAGGAACGGCTGGAATCCGGGATCAAGCCCCGCTAGGGCACGCCCAGGACGGCCGGTCAGGCGAAAGGCTGCATCTCCACTCCGGCCTCCTGGAGGCCGGAGTGGACAGCGGCGGCCATGTCTACGGCGCCGGGCGTGTCGCCGTGGATGCACAGCGAATCCGGGTCAACCCGGACCACTGTGCCGTCCACTGCGACTACCTCGCCCTTCAGCGCCAGGCGAACGGCCCGCTCAACAATGGGCCCGACGTCGTGCAGCACGGCACCGTCCTGCGAGCGCGGCACCAGGGTGCCGTCCGGGAGGTAGGCGCGGTCAACAAAAGCCTCGCGGAAGACGGGGTGGCCGGCTTCGCCGGCGTGCTTCAGCAGTTCAGAGCCGGGCAGTCCGAGAACCGGCAGTCCCTCGTCGTAGGCATGGATGGCGGCGACGACGGCGGCCGCCTGCTCGGCATCATGGAACGTCCGGTTGTACAGGGCACCGTGGGGTTTGACGTAGTCCACCGACGCGCCCACGGCATGGGCCACTCCGTCCAGCGCCCCAAGCTGGTACAGGACATCCCCGAACAGCTCGTCGAAGGACATGTCCAGGGACCGCCGCCCGAAACCGACAAGGTCCCGGTAGCCAACATGGGCACCAACAGTGACGTCCAGTTCGAAGGCAGCCCGGCAGCTGTCCAGCATGGTCACAGGATCCCCGGCATGAAAGCCGCAGGCCACATTGGCGCTGGTGACCAGCTGGAACATGGCGGCGTCATCGCCCATGCGCCAGGAGCCGAAGGACTCTCCCAGGTCAGCGTTGAGATCCATTGATGCCACCTTCCAGCGCAACACCTGATCCCGCCGCTACCTCTCCGGGGATGGTGTCCGGCATCGGGCCGAACGCCTCCTTGGCGTTGGCGACCACCACCTTGCCCATGGCGAGGTTGCCTGCTCCGCCGACCACTGCGCCGACGCCGAAGGGCAGCGCGCGGCCCAAGAGCATCGAGCCCTGCCGCCGCAGCAGGCTCTTCAGGAAAGCCTTCTGGATGCGGCTACGAATGAAGCCGGAGGCTGAGCCGCTGCGGGCAATGATGTCGCCGAGTGGCTGGCCTCCCCTGGTTCCCTGCGCCACTGCCTGCCCGGTCAGGGACCCGAGGAGCGAAGTGCCTTCCTCACCGAGCATGATGGCCATCACCAGCGTTTTGGCTTTGTTGGGATCCATCATGCGTATCCCGTGCAGCTCCGCGAGTGACGCCGCGTACAGCGCCGTCGCTGACAGGAAACCGACCGTAGCAGCTGCGGACAGGCCCAGGGACGCTATAGTGCCGATCCCGGGGACCAGCGCCGTGGCGCCCACCGCCGCTCCTCCGCCAGTAACGGCTCTCAGGTAATCTCGCTCCAAAATGTCAGCTAGCTGGGCCGCTGTAGCCTTGGGGTTCTGCCGCTGCAGCCGCTTTAGGTTCGCAAGGACCAGCGGACGCTGCACGTCGATTGCTCGGAGGAGGAAGTTATGGACCCCAGGTTTGGGCTTGCCTTCTGAGTCGAACACCGCCTTCTGGGCGGCCTCTTGGGCGATCTTCATTGCCGGGTTGCTTCGCATTGCCGTCTTCCCATCTGCCTCGGTCCGCAGTCAGCCGTCCAGCTGCTGCCTGCTTTAACATTAGTCACCTTGCTGATGTTTTCCGGCCGCCCTAGACCATCCAGGATTCAGCCACGGCAAGGTATGCGGACGAGGAAGGGCCGCGCGGCCCCGGATACACCGTGGGCGCGCCGGGCCATTCAACGCCGAACTCGGACAGCCGCCCTGCACTGCACGGCAGGTAGACGTTGTTCAGGGAGGCGCTGGCGGGCCCGAGCTGGAAGTCGGGTGCGGCGAATTGCCGCCGGTCCAGTACGCCGGTGATCTCCAGCGCAGCCCGGCGACCCGTGGCTTTGAATCCGCGCTCAAGGTTCACCTGCACCTCGAATTCGTCCTGCGTGTGGCTGATGCCGTTCAACGGGAAGCGCGCGGCCTCGGGGAAATAGCGGCTCAACTCGTTGGCCAGGGTTGCGGCGAAGAATTCGTTGGCGCCGTAGCTGCGCCAGCCCTGGAGGGTGGCCACCAGCAAGGCGGTCCCGGTTCCCCACTTGGACCAGTCGGCGACCCAGAAAGAGGCGAAACAGCTCGCAGGTTCACCGGGAACATGAACCCCGTGACGGTCCACGGGGTGCAGGGCGAGTCCATAGTTGGCCCCAATCAGCGCCACGCTGCGCCGCCGCGGTGCGGCGGGTGTGTTCCCCATACCCCGAGCCTAACCCGGAGCACCTGTTACCCAACGGAGGTGTCGGGCCTAAAATTGCACCGTGCCACTCCCCCGCGCCCTTCGCCCCTTTGCCCACCGTGAGTACCGCGTGCTGATCGCGGCACTGGCCGTGTCCATCTTCGGCTCAGGCATGTGGGCCGTGGCCATGGTGTATCAGGTCATCCATCTCGGCGGCGGACCGCTGGAACTTTCGGTGGTGGCCGCTGCCGGAAGCGTCGGGCTGGTGGCCTTCGTCCTTGCCGGCGGGATCGCCGCGGACCGCTTTCCGCAGCGGCTGCTGATCATCGGTGTGGAGGGCGCCAACCTGGCGGTGATTGCCGCCATCAGCGGGCTGGCTCTGACGGGCTGGCTCCAAATGTGGCATTTGATGGCAGGAGCGTTCGTCCTAGGCGTGGGAGCCGCGTTCTTCTTCCCGGCCTACTCTGCGATCCTGCCCCGCATCCTGCCGCCCGGCGACCTGCTGGCTGCCAACGGCATGGAAGGGACGATGCGCCCCATGCTGCAGCAGGCCGCAGGCCCTGCCGTGGCTGGCATCGTCGTTGCCGCACTGTCGCCGTCGCATGCCGTGACGGGTGTGGCCGCCTGCCATCTGCTGGCCTTTATCATCCTGAACTTCCTCGGCCAGCACGCCCTCGAGGCCCCGGCCAACGGCACAGCCCAGGAACACCACGGCCACGGGGAACCGCAGAAAGCTTCCTTCTTCGGGGAGCTCCGGGAGGGAATCAGCTATACACTGCAGACCCCCTGGCTGCTCTGGACACTCCTTTGGGCCTGCATCTCGGTCCTCTTCCTGATCGGCCCCATCGAAGTGCTGATCCCCTTCGTCGTCCGCGACCAGCTGAACGGGGACTCCAGGATGTTCGGCTTCCTGCTGGCCGTCATGGGCGTGGGCAGTGCGGTTGCCTCGCTCGTGACCGCCTCCTTCCGGCTGCCCCGGCGCTACCTGACGGTGATGATGGTTTCATGGGGCGCCGGCACCCTCCCCCTGGCCGCCGTGGGAATCATCGACAGCTTCTGGCTGCTGGCCCTGGCGCTCTTCATCTTCGGCGCCACAGGCAGCGTGGGAATGGTGATCTGGGGAACGCTGCTTCAGCGGCGCGTTCCGCCGCATTTGCTCGGCCGCGTCTCGAGCCTCGATTTCTTTGTCTCGCTCGCCCTGATGCCCGTGTCCATGGCGCTGGCGGGACCTGCCGCGGAGGCGTTCCCCATCTGGGCCATCTTCCTCTTCGCGGGCGGCGTCTGCCCCCTGATGGCCGTCGTTGCCATGGCTGCCGCCCGGATGCCGGCGGACGAGATGGCCCACCCGCTGGACCGGCACCACGACGTCTCCGCTGACGCCGACGCCGACGCGGACGCCAAACGCTGACAGCACGGAACCGCACGCAATACCACAACGCGGGAAACAGGATGGCCGGCTGCCCCAAGGGGTAGCCGGCCATCTGCTGTATCAGGCACGCTTATCAGGCGCGCTGCATCAGGCGCGTGCCCGCACCACCGGGATGCTTGCCGTGGGAGGGCCGCTCGGGAACACCGTGGGCTCGGGCACCCCGACGGGATCGAGAGCCACATGGACGGCGTCGGCACCCACTGCGTGGATTCCGCCCCGTACATCGATGTCCAGCGGCTCCCCTTCCACAACACGCAGGGTGATGCCGGCGGGGTCGAGGTCCACCGAGAGCAGCCGCCCCTGGAGCTTCAGGTGGAACGAGAGGCTGTCCCATTCCGCGGGAAGCCGCGGGTCGAAGTACGGGACAGGGCCCTGGTCCCGGAGGCCGGCGAAGCCGCACACCAGGGAGCTCCACACGCCGCCCGTCGATGCAATGTGCACGCCGTCGATCGTGTTGCCGTGGGAGTCGTCCAGGTCGATGAACGCCGCATTCGTGAAATGCTCCAGGGCCGCCTGCCGGTAGCCGACCTCGGCGGCCATGATGCCCTGGACGCACGCGGACAGCGTCGAGTCACCGGTGGTGATGGGGTCGTAAAAATCGAACGCGCGCCGCTTCTCCTCCGGAGTGAACTCCTGCCACTGCAGGAACATGGCGAGCACCGTGTCCGCCTGCTTCAGGACCTGGTGGCGGTAGATCACAAGGGGGTGGAAGTGCAGGAGCAGCGGGTACTTGGAGCGGGGCGTCGTCCAGTCCCAGGGCTCCAGGGTCATGAAGTCGTTGTCCTGCGAGTACACCTGAAAATGCTCGTCGAACGGCAGCTGGATCCTGGCCGCCGCCGCTTCCCAAAGCTGCCGCTCGGCATCGTCAACCGCCGGGTGGTCCAGTGCCGCCGCGGCCCGCAGGTTGAACCGCGCCATAACGTTGGTGTAGAGGTTGTCGTTCACCACGGCCGTGTACTCGTCCGGGCCGGTCACGCCATGGATATGGAACTGGCCGTCCTTGCCGAAGAAGCCCAGCGACGCCCACATGCGCGCGGTTTCGATCAGCAGGTCCGCGCCCATGCCGCTGCGGAACTCGGCGTCGCCGCTGGCCCATACGTACCTGTTGGCGGCGAAGGCAATGGCCGCGGCAATGTGGAACTGCGCGGTGCCGGCGGCGTAGTACGCGCTGGCCTCCAGTCCGTTGATGGTGCGCCACGGGAAGAGAGCCCCGTCCACGCTGAGCTCTTTGGCCCGGATCTTTGCCTCAGGCAGCATCTCGTGGCGGAACTCCAGAACCTGCCGGGCGCCGTCGGGGTTTGAGTAGGTCAGGTATGGCAGGAGGTAAACCTCCTGGTCCCAGAAGTAGTGCCCCTCGTAGCCGGAGCCGCTGACGCCCTTGGCCGGGATGCCGGCAACGCCGGCGCGGGCGGTGGCCTGGGCAAGCTGGAACAGGTTCCAGCGGATGGCCTGCTGCAGCTCGGGCTGGCCGCCCACCTTGATGTCTGTGGTCGCCCAGTATCCGCGGTAGTGGGTCTCACTTTCCGCGAAGACTTCCGCTACCGTCTTCAGGCCGGCCTCGGCGGCGGCGGCCGGTTCCTGGCCGGCTTCGGCATCCGCCGTGCCCGGCAGGCCCTCGCGGCTACCGCCGGCCACTGAGTAGCTGACGCTCTTTTCAAGCCGGAACGGCTCATCGGCTCCGACAGCCAGAACGTACCGGACGCTGCTTTCGTCCTGGTCCACTTGGGTGTCGAACGGCTGGTGGCCTGCGGAGGTCCAGTGGTCGACGGCGATTCCCACACGCTGCTTCGACTCTGCGGCTTCCCAGGAGAGACGCAGCGAGCCGTCGCCGCCGTCGAGCTTCACCGGCAGCAAGACGCGGCCGGCGTGCCGGCCGGCCCGGCGCGGATCGTGGGAGGAGTGGTCCTCCACAGGCTGGTCCTGCCGGTTGAGCACGCAGGAGGTGATATCGGCGGAGACCTGGCGGTCCGCCGAAAGCTCCAGGGAAATACCCAGGCAGCCCCGGGACTCGAAGCCCACGGCACGGCGCTCCACGGTGGTGACGGTGGCGCCCGAACGGCACTGCCACACGATGCGGCATTCGTAGACTCCCGTGGAGAAGTCGACGGACCGGCGGTAATCCAGCACCGCGGACTCGGCGAGGCTCAGCGTCTCGCCGTCGACGATGACCGTGAAGTTGTTGGCATCGGGGATGTACAGGATGCGCTGGCCGGTGCGGGCGAAACCGAAGGCATTTTCGGCGTGCTTGATGTCCCAGATTTCATGGAACCCGTTGATGAAGCTGCCAGGAAGCTCAGCGTCCGCGGCTGCCCAGTGGGCACCCCTGATGCCCAGATGGCCGTTGCCAAGGGCAAAGAGGGTTTCCAGGGCGCCGGCGTTGCCGGGGGCATGGCTGGTCTCCACGAGCTTCCAGGGGTCGTTGGGGAAGCGGGTGCGGTCAGCAGTAATGAGTGCCATGAGTGGCGTTCCTTTGGCGGTTGGAGGTGCGGCCAGGGTTGGGGACCTGGCGGTAATTCCGGCGGGCCGGGGCTAAACGGGCCGGCTAGAGCAGCTCGTCGAGATCGTTAACGACGAGCGTGGCGCCCGCGTCCAGCAGCGTCTGGCGCCCTGCGCCGCGGTCCACTCCGATCACCGAGTGGAAGTTGCCCGCGCTGCCTGCCTGCACGCCGGAGACGGCGTCCTCGACGACGACGCACTCCTCGCTGGGCACCTCCAGCAGTCTGGCTGCATAGTCATAAGTCGCCGGGCTGGGCTTGCCGGGCAGGCCTTCCGCCGCTGCGACGACGCCGTCAACTACCACCGGGAAGTGGACGTCCAGCCCTGCCGCGCGCAGCACGGACGGAGCGTTGCGGGATGAGGAGACGACGGCGACCTTGAGTCCGCGGGCAAGTGCCGCTTCGAGGAAGCGCACCGACCCTGCGTAGGGATCGACGCCGGCGCTGACGATGTCGTTGAAGATCTTGTTCTTGCGGTTGCCCAGCCCCTGGACCGTCTGGTTGTCCGGGTTGTCGTCGGTGGGACCCTCGGGGAGTTCGATGCCGCGTGAGGTCAGGAAGTCCCGCACGCCGTCGAACCTGGGCTTGCCGTCGATGTGGTCGAAGTAGTCGCTCTCCCGGTAGCCGGTCGTCCCGGGCAGCGCGGCCAGGTAGCCGTCGAAAAGTTCCTGCCACGCGCGCTCGTGGACCACCGCGGTGGGCGTGAGGACGCCGTCCAGGTCGAAGAGGATGGCAGACGCGCCAGTCCAGCTCGTGTGGCCGTGGCCGTGGCTGGTGCTCAGAAGTTCAGTCATGCCGGGTGCGGTGTCCTTTCGGATTGCGGACAGCAGTGGTTGGGGACCATGCAGGGAGGGGCGCCATCGTTGGCGGCAGATCATTGGGTGTGCGTTCTTCGGCACGGGTCAGTTGCGCGGCGCTGGGTTGCTTGCGGCGGAGCTTCGTGTGGCACAGGGTCACGTGGCGTACGGGCGCAGGCGCACTGAGAAAGGTCTTCTTCCATGATGAGGGCAGTGGCCCGTGAGGGCAAACCTGCCATGTCTTCGTGCAGCATGCATCAATCGGTCCAGCCCTTTCAGCACTCCGGCAGCGGACCGGCGGGTCGCGGCCGGAGTCGAGTGTAAGCGCTTGCAAATTTGCCCCGCAACTGTTTTTAACAACCCGCCGAAGTTTGACGGCTGCCTGCGTGCTACAGAACGTAGTGGCGAAGGAAGACACTCACATCAGCCAGCTCCGCCCGGGACATCGCATGGCCCATTCCCGGGTAGGTGCGTGCGGTCAGCTGGGTGTGCGCGTTCAGCCACTCCTCGGTGTACTCGACGGCTTCGTCGTTGATCACCAGATCCGCCTTGTCCCTGCCCCAGAAGAAGGGCGGCGGGACGTCTATCGATTCGCTCAAGGCAAGGAGATCGTTGTTCAGGACGAAGCCGGAAAGCCCGACGACGGCCGGGAACTCCCTCGGCCGCAGCCGCAGCAGCGTGCTGGCCATGGCCATTCCCTGCGAGTACCCCAGCAGGCTGACACTGCTGTGCCCGCCCTTGACGGAGTCAATCCAGGAAAGGACCGAGTTGGCTGCCGCGATGACATCGGCAAAGTCGTTCGTGAGGAAGTAGTCGAGCAGGAACCAGCCGTAGCCGTCCGCGATCGGCATCGGCGCGCGCAGCGCAGCGCAGGTGAATTCAGCCGGGAGGTGGTCGAAGAGGTTCACCATCCGCGATTCATCCGTGCCATAGCCATGCATCATTACGAGCAGCGGCGTCCCGGCACGCTCAGCCTCCGGCTTCGACCACACCACCGTCTCCATCGGACAAGCCTATCCAGTCCTGCACGCCCTTCTTGCGCCTGACCTGCGCGTTTGATTGAAAGTGCGTTTGGTGCGATGTAGCCTGACGATTAACAGCATGCTTAGCAAGTGGCGCATGACAGGCCGTACTTACCAAGTTGCGAGAAGTCAGCTAATGCCGAGAAGTCCGCTAACGCAAGGAGCACGTCATGAGAATCGGTTCCGCTATTTTCCTTATTGCCTTGGGTGCCATCCTGGCCTGGGCCGTCACCCCGGGACTCATTCCCAACGTTGACCAGACCCTGATCGGGTACATCCTGATGGTCGTCGGCGTCATCGGCCTGATCGTATCCCTCGTGATGGCGAACCCCGGCAGGAGCCGCCGCATCAGCGAATCGCGCTCGGTGGTCGACCCCAATACCGGCGAGCGCATTACCCGCAACGAGAGCCGTGACGGCGGCGTATAAACACCGCCGGCGCATCTCATCCCCCGCGCCTCAATCCACGGACCGTCTTCCGTGAAGCTGCAGATCAAATACCGGACAGCCGGGCCAGACCTCCGGGTCCGGCCCGGCTTTTGGTTTCATGTTGGTTTTTCGTTGACAAAGCAACATGAACGAAGATAAAGTCAAGTAATTGCAGATCATGTGATGGCAATCACTGGATGACAGTCATTGTGAAGCCGCTTTCCTGATCTGGAATGACCGGATGTTTTCGCCGTACTAACGCAGGGCAGTACTTACGCAATGGAGGGTATGTGTTCGCCGAGGAGCGTCAGCAGCAGATCGCAGGGCTCGTTGCAGCCAGCGGCCGCGCCAGCGTGACCGACCTCGCAGAACGCTTCCGGATCACCACCGAAACCGTCCGCCGCGATCTCGCCGCCCTCGAATCCGCCGGCACCGTCAGGCGTGTCCACGGCGGCGCCGTTTCAGCAGACCGCTTCAGCACAACTGAAGAAAGCATCCTGGAACGGACCATTCAGCGCCAGGAGCAGAAGCTCCGCATCGCGGAGGCCGCCCTCGCCTTCCTGCCGCAGGGACCCTCAAGCAGCATCGTCCTCGACGCAGGATCCACCACCGAGGTCCTGGCCGACCTCCTTTCCCGCCGCAGCACCGGGACGGCCGCTTCCAAGGGAGCCGACAGGGACCAGGAACTCGTGGTCATCACACACGCCGTCCCCATCGCCGCCAAACTTGCCAGTACGCCCGGCATCGCGCTGCAGATCCTCGGCGGCCGCGTCCGGGGACTGACAAAGGCGGCCGTCGGACAAGCAACCGTGGATGCAGCACACAAGCTCCGCCCGGACATCGCCTTCGTGGGAACCAACGGCATCCATGCAAGCTTTGGACTGAGCACCCCCGACCCCGAGGAGGCCGCCGTCAAGGCTGCCTTCGTCCATTCGGCCCGCCGCATTGTGGTGCTGGCCGATTCGTCCAAGCTGGACGCGGAAACGCTGGTCCAGTTCGCCTCGTTGAAAGATCTGGACACAGTGATCACTGACCGCAAACCCAGCCGAGAACTAGCCGCGGCGCTCGCAGACGCCGGCGTGGAGGTGGTCATCGCATGATTGTCACCCTCACAGCCAACCCCAGCCTCGACCGCACGGTCGCGCTTCCCGGGCCGCTCGAACGCGGCGAAGTGCAGCGCGCCGTCTCCGTGAGCCAGGAGTCCGGCGGCAAGGGCGTCAACGTCTCCCGCGCACTCGTGGCTTCCGGGCTCGAGACCGTCGCGGTTCTGCCCGGGGCAGATTCGGACCCCGTTATCGCCGGACTGCGCGACGCCAAAGTTCCCTTTGCCGCCCTGGCCATCCACGAACCCTTGCGGACCAACGTGGCACTCACGGAGCCGGGCGGCGTCACCACCAAGATCAACGAGCCCGGCCCCGTGCTCGATGAGGAGGCGCAGGAAGCCCTCATCGGCCTGCTGCTGGAACGCGCCCAAGGCGCCAGCTGGGTTGTCCTCGCGGGGTCGCTCCCGCCAGGAGTTCCTGCCGATTTTTACGCCACCGTCACCCGGAGGCTGCGTTCGGCGCACACTGGAAACAGCGTTCCGCAGATCGCCGTAGACTCCTCCGGGGCGCCGCTCGCGGCGGCAATCGCCGCCGATGCAGCAGGGGCAGTTTCCGGGAAACCGGATCTGCTCAAACCCAACGCCGAGGAGCTAGCGGAACTCGCTGCCGCAGCAGGTTTCGCCTCGGTGAGCACGGCTGAGGAACTCGAAGCGGATCCGGAGGCTGCCGCAGCAGCCGCCGCCGCCGTCGTGCGTTCCGGTGTGGGGGCCGTGCTGGCAACGCTCGGTTCAAAGGGCGCTGTCCTCGTGACGGCCGACGGCGCGTGGCTGGCCACGCATCCGCCGGTCACCGCGGTCAGTACGGTCGGCGCGGGCGATTCGTCGCTGGCCGGCTACCTGCTCGCCGCAGACCAGGGCGCCGCCCCGGCTGACCGACTCCGTCAAGCTGTGGCGCATGGCGCCGCAGCCGCATCCCTGCCGGGCTCCACAGTTCCGGCAGTCCACCAAACCACCCCCGATGCCGTAACCATCACGGCTCTCCGGAAGGATTGACAGTGACTCAGCTCATCACCACCGACCTGGTCGAGCTCGACCAGAACCTGGGCAATTCGCCCGAGGACGTGATCCGGCATCTCGCAGGCCGGGTTGCCGCCGTTGGCCGCGCCAGCGAAGTCGAAGGCCTCTTCACGGACGCCTTCGCCCGCGAGCAGAAAACCGCCACCGGCGTGCCCGGCGGAATCGCCATCCCGCACTGCCGCTCGGCAGCGGTGACCGAGCCAACGCTCGCCATGGCCCGGCTCTCCCAGAAGGTTGACTTCGGAGCGAAGGACGGCCCCGCAGACCTCATCTTCTTTATCGCGGCACCGTCCGGCGCTGACCAGGAGCACCTCAAGCTGCTGTCCAAGCTCGCCCGGTCCCTGATCAAGAAGGACTTCACCGGCGCGCTGCGCTCCGCTTCCACCGAGGCGGAAATCGTCGAACTCGTCGAAGGCGCGCTGGCTGACAAGCCGGCCGCACACGCAGCCGCGACGCCATCCGGGGAACCGGTGGCCAGCGCTGCAGGAGCATCAGCAGCCGGGATGCCGGGGGCTACCGGTGGCGCTACCGCAAAGAGCGGCCCCAAGCGCCTCGTTGCCGTCACAGCCTGCCCCACCGGCATCGCCCACACCTACATGGCAGCCGACTCCCTCGTGGCGGCAGCGCAGGAGGTGGGCGTTGACCTGCAGGTGGAAACCCAGGGTTCCTCGGGCGCCAAGCCGCTGGACCCGGCCGTCATCGCCGCCGCCGATGCCGTGATCTTCGCCGTGGACGTTGACGTGCGCGGCAAGGAGCGGTTTGCCGGCAAGCCCGTCATCAACGCCCCTGTCAAGCGCGGCATCGACGAGCCCGCCAAGATGGTGCAGGAAGCACTGGACGCCGCGGACAACCCCAACGCCCGCCGCGTTCCGCACTTCGGCGCCGAAGAGCAGGCTGAGCAGGAAGCCGCCGAAAAGGGCGAGCACATCGGCCAGAAGCTGAAGAGGGCACTGCTCACCGGCGTCAGCTACATGATTCCGTTCGTTGCCGGCGGTGGCTTGCTCATCGCACTGGGCTTCCTGCTGGGCGGATACGACATCACCGAGGTCGCTGACACCGTTGTTCTCGAAAACAACTTCGGCAACCTTCCCGAAGGCGGCCTCGCCATCTACCTGGGTGCCGTTATGTTCAAGATCGGCGCCCTCTCCATGGGCTTCCTGGTGCCGGCCCTGGCTGGGTACATCGCCTACGCCATTGCGGACAGGCCCGGCATTGCACCGGGCTTCGTATCCGGCGCCGTGGCTGGCTTCATGGGTGCCGGCTTCCTCGGCGGCATCGTCGGCGGCCTGCTCGCCGGCTACATCGCCCACGTGATCGGCAGCTGGGCCGTACCGCGCTGGCTGCGCGGCCTGATGCCCGTCGTCATCATTCCGCTGCTGGCATCGATCGTCGCCTCCGGCCTGATGTTCATGGTTCTTGGCGGACCCATCGCAGGCCTCACCGCCGCACTGAACGGCTGGCTCTCGGGCATGACCGGCGCCTCGGCAGTGGTCCTCGGAATCATCCTCGGCCTCATGATGTGCTTCGACCTCGGCGGGCCGGTCAACAAGGTGGCCTACGCCTTCGCGGTCGCCGGCCTGAGCGCCGGCAGCGCCACGAACCAGGCGCCATGGCAGATCATGGCAACCGTCATGGCCGCCGGCATGGTGCCGCCGCTCGCCATGGCCCTCGCAACCGTCCTGGACAAGAAGCTCTTCAGCCTGGCCGAGCGGGAGAACGGCAAGGCAGCCTGGCTGCTCGGTGCCTCCTTCATCTCCGAGGGAGCCATTCCGTTCGCCGCAGCCGATCCGCTGCGCGTCATCCCGGCCAGCATGGCCGGAGGAGCGGTCACCGGTGCCCTCAGCATGGCCTTTGGGGTCACATCGCAGGCGCCCCATGGCGGGTTCTTCGTGTTCTTCGCCATCGGCAACCTCCTGATGTTCATCATCTCCATCCTGGCCGGAATGGTGGTCACCGCCCTCGTCGTGCTTGCCCTTAAGCGCTGGGCCGTCCGCAAGTCCGTTGATACCGTGGAGCAGGTTCCAGTAACTGTCTGATCCGCTGGCCTCCAGCACCCCAATCACCACTGCAATTGCAAGGAGCAGAAATGTCCGAACGTACCGCAACCGTCGCCAGCCGAGTAGGCCTGCACGCACGTCCCGCAGCCATCTTCGCCGAGGCAGCAGGCGAGTTTGACCTCGACATCACCATCGCCCGCGAAGGTGAGCCGGCAGACGAAGCCATGGACGCCGCCAGCATCCTGTCCCTCATGAGCCTTGGCGCATCGCACGGCGACGTTGTGGTGCTGCGGGCAGAGGGCGACGGCGCGGACGCCGCCCTCGACCGCCTGGTCCAGATCCTTGAGACGGACCACGACGCCGAATAAGTCGCTGGCCTCATAGCGGCCGGCCCCTGCAGCTTCCCGACAGACCGGGAGTTATGCAGGGGCCGGCCGCTGCCATTTCCGGACTCTTTCACCTGCCGAAAACCGATAGCTAAGCAAACTTACTAATTTCTTGTTTTTGCCCTTCAGCCCCACTAGTTTGGAAACGTGGTTCCGCCGTTCACAAGCGCTGGTTCCACAAGCACCGCGTTCCATGAGCACTGCGCTCCATAAGCGCCGTTCCATATGCACCGACACCGGTCTGAAGGAGGATGACAGAGTGGCAACCCTGCACGAAAGCATCGAGGTCGAAGTTCCGGTCAGCACCGCCTACAACCAGTGGACACAGTTCGAATCCTTTCCCCGGTTCATGAAGGGCGTGGAGTCCGTCAAGCAAATCGATGAGACTTCGCTGCATTTCCGTACCAGGGTGGCCGGGGTCAAGCGGGAGTATGACGCGCAGATCCTGGAGCAGACGCCGGACAAGTGCATAGCGTGGGTCAGCAAGGACAAGCCCCGCAACGCCGGAAGGGTCACTTTCGAAGGGCTCGGTGAGGACCTCTGCCGGGTGAAGGTGGAGCTTGAGTGGGAGCCGGAAGGGCTCTTGGAGAGGACCGGAGCAGCGGCACATGTCGATGAAACCCAGGTCGAGTCCGATCTGCTGCGCTTCAAGGAGTTCATCGAGTCACGCGGCATCGAAACCGGCGCCTGGCGGGCTTCCGTTGACCGCGGAGAGGTAGACGCCCCGTAGGGGACGCCAGCCCTGGGAACCCAGCACTAAGAACAAAGTCCTGGAGGTAGCGATGCCCGAGAAAAAGAACCCCAGCGTGAAGGATCCTAAAGTTTACGAAAAGCTTCGTGATGAAGGGGCCTCCAAGCAGAAGGCGGCCCGCATCTCGAACGCAGCCGCAAAGAAGGGCCGGTCCGAAGTAGGCCACAAGGGCGGAAAGTCCGGGGACTACGACGACTGGACGGTGGACCAATTGAAGGCCAAAGCCAAGGAGATTGGCCTCAAGGGCTACTCAGGCAAAAAGAAGAGCGAACTCGTCTCCGCGCTCAGAAACTCCTGAGCGGCCGCGCATGGTAATGGCGGGCAGGGTGCCCGATACCTCAGGCGCCCTTCCTCGCTGCCTTGGTGGGGGTCGTCTTGGTGGCGGTCGTCTTGGTAGCAGTCTTGGTGGCCGCCGTCTTCGTGCCGGACTTTGCTGCCGCCGTCTTGGTCGCCGACTTGGCCGCAGGTGCACGCTTCGTGGTTTCAGCCTTCGCGCCGCCGCTCTTCGCGGTTCCGTCCGTCGTGGAGCTGTCCGACTTGGCGGCGCTCCTGCTGGATGCGCTCCTGCTCGACGTGCCCTTGCCTGCGCCGGCGCTGCCCGTGCCCGCGCTCTTGGCAGCAGTACCCGTCCTGGCCCTGCCGGAGGTCCGCTTGGCCGTCCCCGCATCCTCAGATTTGGCCTCGTCAGATTCGGCTTCATCGCTCCCGGATTCAGCCTCGTCCTCGGACTCGTCAGAGCCACTCGCTGCCCTCCCGCCTCCTCCGCGTTTCCGGTCCAGGCTGCGCTTGAGGGCCTCCATCAGGTCAATCACCTCGCCCTTGCCGCCTTCTGCAGCCTCGGCACCGAAGGTCTCTTCCGTGTCCAGGGCATCGCCCTTCTCCAGCTTGGCCTCAATCAGCTGGCGCAACTGGGCCTGGTAGTCGTCCGTGAACTGCTCGGGCTCAAAGTCCGAAGCCATGGACTCCACCAGCGCGGCGGACATCTCGCGCTCCTGGGCGGAGATCCGGATGGAAGTGTCCAGGGCAGGGAATTCCGCTTCGCGCACCTCATCCGCCCACAGCAGGGCCTGCAGCATCAGCACATCGTCGCGGATCCGAAGGGCACCCAGACGCGTCTTGTCGCGCAGCGCAAACTGCACGATCGCAACACGGTCAGTGTCCTCGAGCGCCCGGCGCAGCAGCATGTAGGCCTTGGGCGACTTGGAGTCAGGCTCCAGATAGTAGCTTTTCTCGAACATGATGGGATCGAGCTGCTCGGACGGCACGAACTGAACCACTTCGATCTCGTGGCTGTTTTCCGCCGGAATGGACTTGAGCTCCTCACGGGAAAGGATCACTGTCCGGCCGTCGTTCTCGTAGGCCTTCTCGATGTCCGCATAGTCCACCACCTTGCTGCACACCTCGCAGCGCCGCTGGTAGCGGATCCGGCCGCCGTCGGCGTTATGCACCTGATGGAGGCTGATGTCGTGGTCCTCGGTGGCGCTGTACACCTTGACGGGGACGTTGACCAGCCCGAACGCGATGGCACCTTTCCAGATGGCTCTCATGAGACAAGTGAACATCACGCTGCCCCGGAGGTGAAGCCCCTTGGCCGGCGGTAAGGAACGAGTCCGCGTCGGTGGCCGCGAGCTGACGCTGACAAACCTGGACAAGGTGCTCTACCCGGCCACCGGCACCACCAAGGCCGACGTCCTGTCCTATTACGCCGCCGTGGCGCCGGTCCTCATCCCGGCCGCGGCGGACAGACCGGCGACGCGCAAGCGGTGGGTCCACGGCGTGGGAACAGCGGACGAGCCCGGGCAGATGTTCTTCCAGAAGAACCTTGACCACTCCACACCCGGCTGGGTTCCGCGGGCCGCCATCACGCACAAGACCAACACGATCTACTATCCGTTGGTGAACGACGCCGCCACCCTGACCTGGCTGGCCCAGATCGCCTCACTGGAGATCCACGTCCCGCAATGGCGGGTTGACTCTCACGGCAGCGCCCTGCCCCCGGACCGCATCGTGCTTGACCTGGACCCCGGCGAAGGAGCGGGCCTGCAGGAATGCGCTGAGGTGGCCAGGCTGGCCCGGGCCATCCTGAAGGACGTGGGGCTCGACCCGGTGCCGGTAACCAGCGGCAGCAAGGGCATCCACCTGTACGCCGGGCTCGACGGGACCCAGTCCTCAGACCAAGTTTCCGAATTCGCGCATGAACTGGCCCGGGCCCTTGAGGCCGACCATCCGGAGCTGGCAGTCAGCGACATGAAGAAGACACTGAGGACGGGCAAGGTCCTGGTCGACTGGAGCCAGAACAACGCCGCCAAAACCACGATCGTTCCCTACTCGCTGCGCGGCCGGCTGATGCCCACCGTGGCGGCTCCACGCACGTGGCGGGAACTGGCTTCCGCCAAGCTCGGGCAGCTGGACTATGAAGAGGTCATGCGCAGGGTCAAGAGCGGCAAGGACCCGTTCGCCGTCGTGGACGAGATCAGTGAACAGGCCCACGCTGCGGCCTCCGGCGCAGGCCCCGGCCGCGGGGGCCATGGAGACCCCAGGCTGCACAAGTACCGGTCCCTGCGGGACCAGGACCAGACGCCGGAACCGTTCACCGCAGAAAAAAGGGCCGAAAAGATGGCCGGGACCACGGATGGCAAGGAAATCTTTGTGATCCAGGAGCACCATGCGAGCAGGCTCCACTACGATTTCCGGCTAGAGCACGACGGCGTGCTGGTTTCATGGGCGCTGCCGAAGGGCGTACCGGAGTCAGGGGCCAAGAACCACCTGGCGGTCCAGACCGAGGACCATCCCATGGACTACGCCGAATTCGAGGGAACCATCCCCAAGGGCCAGTACGGAGCCGGCACCGTCAGCATCTGGGACAAAGGCGTCTACGAACTGGAAAAGTGGGTCAACGGCAAGGAAGTGATCGCCACGCTCACGGGCCAGGAGGGCGGCGGCCTCGGGGGCACCAGGAAATTCGCCCTGATCCATACCGGGGAGGGCGAAGGCGGACAGGGGCAGTGGCTCATCCACCTGATGGAGAAGCCACATGGCATCCGGGGCAAGCGCGGCACGCCCTCAGTGGCCGCAGCCACGGCAGCCCCGGCCGCACCCCCGTCCAGAGGCACCGGAGCAGGGACCGGCCCGAGCGCAGGCACAGCCACAGCCGCAGGCACCGGCAAGAGCGCCATCATCGAGGATCCGGCGCCGATGTTGGCGACGGCCGGGACACCGGCGGATCTCCACGGCAGCGAATGGTTTTTCGAACTCAAATGGGACGGGATCCGGGCCCTGGTAGTGGCCGATGGGGAGAAGATTCGGCTCCTGAGCCGCAACGGCAACGACATGTCGGCCAGCTACCCCGAACTGACTGAGCGTGGCTGCTGGCCGCCGCAGGACTTCATCGCGGACGGTGAGATCATCGCCGTCGGGCCCCGGGGCAGGCCCGATTTCGGGCTCCTTCAGGGACGGATGAAACTGACCAAACCCGGCGATGTGAAGTGGGCCCGCGCTGCCATCCCGGTGCGGCTGATGCTGTTCGATCTGCTGGCCGAGGGCGGTGAAGACCTGCGTCGGCGCCCTGCCGAGGAGCGCAGGGAACTGCTCGAAGACTTTTACCGCCCGTCGGATTGCCCGGTGCATCTGTCCGAAACACTGGACGAACGGGTGGAGCACATCCTGGAAAGCGCGCGGGAACTCGGGCTGGAAGGCGTGATGGCAAAACGTGCCGACAGCCGGTACGTCAGCGGCCAGCGGAGCCGGTCGTGGATCAAGCTCAAGATTGAGCAGACCCAGGAAGTCGTGGTTGGGGGATGGCGGCCCGGCAAGGGAGAGCGGAACGACACCGTGGGCGCGCTGCTGCTGGGGCTGCCGCACGGCAAGAAGCTTCGGTATGTGGGCCGCGTTGGCAGCGGCTTCAGCATGCAGGAACTCAAGGAACTGCGCCAAACCATGGAACGGCTGGCCCGAAAGACCTCGCCTTTCGAGGAAGTACCAGCCCTCGACGCCGCCGGCGCCCGCTGGATCGAGCCGGACCTGGTGGGCGAAGTGACATTCGGGGAATGGACCGGCAGCGGAAAGCTCAGGCATCCCGTGTGGCGCGGCTGGCGCCTGGACAAAACGCCGGAGGATGTCGTCTCCGAATCCCCCGGCCACTGACCGCTCGACTTCATGCGAGGCGCAAAGCCTCCCGGGACACGCGAACGGCCTGGCGACACTCGAATTCGCGCGTCACCAGGCCGTTTGCGTATCCTCAGACCATTTGCGAGTCCTCAGCAGCTAGGACGAGTGCGGCATCTGCGGACGGCTGGTCCGGTGGACAGCGGTCACAGCGGCCCCTTGGCCCATGCGGCCACGGTTCGAGCCGCGGTCCTTGGGATGGCGGTGCTTGCCGTTGCCGTCTGGCCACTGGTGCCCGCCACCCATGGCCGAAGTGACTGCGATGGTTTCGGGCGTGGGCAGCGGCGGCCTGTCCATTGACTCGGCCAGGTGTGATGCCACCTCTGGTTTGATGGAGCGTCCCTTGTTCGTGTCAGCCATTTGTTCTTCCTTTCCCCGATGAAACGAAGCCATTGCAGGACTGCCTTCGGGCTGCCGGCTGGCCGGAGTCTGGATTTCCGGCGATACCGGGAACACCGCGGAGGCAATGCCTCAACAGGCGTGGATTTTTTGGTGTGGATGGCGGGACGGCGGGCAACGGAGCAATCCGTCAGCGGCCGGACGGCCACCTACTCAAAGATCAGTGTTCCCATGGCTCCACGATATGCAGAAACCTGCCGGGCGGGAACCCCCGCAAGGCCTTCAGTCCTGGGCATCGCTGCTAAAGGAGCCCTCCCAGACAGCGCGGGATCCGGCTTCTCCGATCTGCACCACCGCGATGACCGTCCCACTGCACAGGACAAGAACCAGGACGACGGCGACTGCTCCGGCAACGCGGCTGCCGGCGGTTCCGAGCCTGCTCCGCAGTCCGTCCGCCTGAGTGGTTCCGTACCGGAACCACAGCCACTGCGCCACGGCCACGATGAACACACCGATAACCCAGGGCAGGAGTGTACCGCCGAGGTTGGAGTGGGCTGTGATCGCAGGGGTCGTGTCCACCCGCTGCATCAGCCATTCGCCGGACTGCTGGGTGATGGGGACCAGGATGAGGGCCACCAGGGCAAGGAACGGGGTCACGATTCCAAGGCGCCGGCGCGCCTCAGGCCAAACAATGCTGAGCAACGTGCACACAGCGGCCAGCGGCACGAAGACCACAGTGCCGTGCACCACCAGTACATGCAGTGGCAGACCGCTGATTACATAGTCCATGCCGAACACCCCTGACTGGAATTGCCAATCCTGTTCCACGCTCCCGGCTCCCGCACCGGGCTTACCCGATCAGACGAACACCGGCGCCGAACGGTTCACTGCGCGCTGATTTCCCGGCGCCGATACGGGCGTTCCCGGCGGTCCGCCGGAGCCCCAATACCCCTGATTTCGGTCCCAAAACGGGTCCTGAAACAAAAATTTTTGATAACGATGCCTGCAAGAGTCGAAATTCCGCTGAATGACGGGGTGAAACCGGGCAAAACATGTCCGGGATCTGAGCCGCATTCCGGGCTGAAACGCCGGATCATACGGCACGAAACTCAGGGCCGCCATGCAATTCGCGTAAAATTGAAGGCCTGCCCGGAGCGGGGCAGCTACAAGTCGCAAGCAAATGACCTCCACAGGAGTCGCCCAAATGCCCATAGACCGAAGCACGACCGACTCTTCAGCAGGCGTTCTGAACGCCGGCAGAACCAACCAAGTTGCACCCCAAGGTGTGAAGAAACCAAAGCTTCTCGCGCGTCGCCGGCTCAAGGAGTCCGACGTCAACGTCGTAGACCAGCCGATGCTGAAGAAAGCGCTCGGCGGCACGATTGTCGGCAACACCATGGAGTGGTACGACGTGGGCGTCTTCGGCTACTTGATCACCACGATGGGGCCCGTGTTCCTACCCGAAGCCGATGCCAAGGTCCAGACCCTGTTTCTGCTGGGCACCTTCGCAGCGACCTTCATCGCCCGCCCGCTCGGCGGAGTGATCTTTGGCTGGCTTGGTGACAAGATCGGCCGCCAAAAGGTCCTTGCTGCCACCCTGATGCTCATGGCGGCGAGCACGTTCGCCATTGGCCTGCTCCCGGGTTACGCCCAGATCGGCATTTGGGCAGCCGGCCTGCTGGTGCTGCTCAAGATTGTCCAGGGATTCTCCACCGGCGGCGAATACGCCGGTGCCACCACCTTCGTCAGCGAATACGCCCCGGACAAGCGCCGAGGCTTCTTCGCGAGCTTCCTGGATCTGGGAAGCTACCTCGGATTCGCCCTCGGTGCGGCCCTGGTTTCCGTGCTCCAGCTGACGCTGGGCCAGTCCGCCATGGAGGAATGGGGCTGGCGCCTGCCGTTCCTCGTTGCCGGCCCGCTCGGCCTCATCGCCGTGTACTTCCGTAGCAAGATCGAGGAATCCCCGCAGTTCCAGGCAACGCTGGATGCCCAGGAGGAGCAGGCCAAGGACGCCGCGGCCGGAGACGCGGGCGCAGTCAAGGGCCCGGTCGGAATCGTCAAGGCCTACTGGCGTTCACTCATCGTGGCCATGATCCTCGTAGCCGCTGCTAACACCGCCGGTTACGCCCTGACCTCGTACATGCCGACCTACCTCACCGAGTCCAAGGGCTACGATCCGGTCCACGGCACGCTGCTGACCATTCCCGTCCTCATCATCATGAGCCTGTGCATCCCCCTGACCGGCAAGCTGTCCGACCGCATCGGCCGCCGCCCCGTCCTGTGGATCGGCGCGGGGAGCACCATCGTGCTGGCTGCCCCGGCGTTCATGCTGATCGGCATCGGCAGCACCTGGTCCACGCTGGCTGGCCTGGCCCTCGTGGCCTTCCCGGTGACGTTCTACGTGGCCAACCTGGCCTCGGCGCTGCCCGCCCAGTTCCCCACGGCAAGCCGCTATGGCGCCATGGGGATCGCGTACAACTTCTCGGTAGCGATCTTCGGCGGCACCACTCCGTTCATCGTTGCCGCACTGATCTCCGCGACGGACAACGACATGATGCCGGCGTACTACCTCATGGCCACCTCGGCTATTGGTGCGATCGCCATCTACTTCCTAAAGGAGTCGGCGCGTCGCCCGCTGCCGGGTTCGATGCCGAGCGTGGATACGCAGGCGGAGGCCCGGGAACTGGTGGCCGGCCAGGACGACAACCCGCTGCTTGACCTGGACGAGCTGCCGTTCGAAACCGTGGACGCCGAGAAGGACATCCTGGCGGCACAGGCGGACAAGGACAAGGACAAGGTTCCCGCCAACGCCTGATGCACCGCCCCGCGTCCGCGGTGAAGGCCTGTCCGGCGTGCTGTCCTTGGGGGAAGCACACCGGGCGGGCCTTTGCCATGCGCAGTGCTAGTTTCAATGGGTATGTCCCTTTAGAGAGTGCCGCACCGTGGAGGACGGCGGACCATATGAGTTGGAGGAGTTGCCGTGCGGCCTGTCCTGAGGCACGTCCGGCAGCTTCACAGCCTGGGACCCGCGAACAATGACCACGTTTCCGCGTTGCGGGTGGCCATCAGCGTGGCGGTTCCGTCGCTTCTCCTGTTGCTCGCCGGCCGGCCTGACCTGATCACCTACGCCGTCTTTGGCGCCCTGACCGGGATGTACGGCCGCAATGAGCCACACCAACTCCGGCTCAGGCACCAGCTGCAGGCTGCGCTCGTGCTGCTGTCCGGCGTGGCGGTCGGCGTGTTCCTGTCTGTTAACCATCTCCATTCCTGGTGGCTCGTGGGCGTGGAGGCTGTGCTGGCAGGTGCTGGCTCGCTGTACTCAGACAGGGTGAGGCTCAAGCCCAACGGCCCCTTTTTCGGCATCCTTGCCCTGGGTGCCTGCGCATCAATACCCACGGCCGTTCCCTGGTACGTTGCACTGCTCATCGCGGCGGCATCCGCCGGTTTCTCACTTTTCGTGGGTTTCGGCGGCTGGATCCGCGGCCGGGTGTGGGTCCCCCGTGCAAAGCGACAACCCGTCAGGCTGCAGGGGCAGCTGCGGCAGCGGGCCGTGGTGCACGCCGCGCGCTACGCAGTCGCGGTGGGCACTGCCGGTGCTGTGGGTGTCCTGACCGGCAGCGGCCACCCGCATTGGGCCATGGCGGCCGCGGCTGTCCCGCTCGCCGGCGCGGACCTGCCCAGCAGCGTCCACCGCGGCATCCACCGTATCGTCGGAACACTGCTGGGGCTGGTGATTGTCGCCGTCGTGCTTCTGCCCGGCCCCTGGGCCCCGCTCCCCCACTTCCCGGGAGCCGAAGCGGCCATCCTGGCAGTCCTGGTCATCATCTTTCAGTTCACCACCGAGCTGTTCATGGCGCGGCACTACGGGCTGGCGATGGTCTCTTTCACGCCGGTCATCCTCCTGATGACCCAACTGGCGGCGCCGGACGACCCTTACGTGCTCATTGCCGAGCGGGGAGTCGAGACAGCCGTGGGGGCCGTGACCGGCATCCTGGTGGTGGTGTTTATCCGTTCGCGGCGGAATTCTCCCCCGGAGCCTTCGGTTTCCTCGGCGGGCCAGCGGTGATCTTGTCCGGCAGGATCCGCGCGGCGGCTGCCAGCACTTTGTAGCGCTTCGTCGGAATGGACACCGCCTTGCCCCGGGCGTTGTCGGCCAGGCCTTCCCGGACCACCCTTCCGGCACGCAGCCACGTCCAGCCAGGTGCGACGGACTTGTCCATCCCCATCCTGTCGTGGAACTCGGTGTGGACGAAGCCCGGGCAGACCGCCGTGACCTTTACTCCCCGCGGTGAGTAAGCAAGGTTGGCCCAGCGGCTGAACGTGAGCAGCCACGCCTTCGCCGCGGAATAGGAACCGCGGGGAAGGAACGCCGCCACACTGGCCACGTTGATGATCCGTCCCGAACCGCGCTCCAGCATCCCCTGCAAGGCAGCATGGCTGAGCTCCATGGCCGTCTGGACATGCAGTTTCAGATGATTCCTCTCATCCTCGATGCTGTTCCGGTCAAAGTCCTCGAGCAGTCCCATGCCGGCATTGTTCACCAGCACCTCGACGGGACGGGCGGCATCGGAGAGACGGGCGACGACGGCGGCCACCCCGGCGTCGTCGGTCAGGTCCGCGGGCAGCACCTCCGCCGTGGTGCCGTACCGCCGTTCCAGCGCCGCTGCGGTCGTCTGCAGGCGTTCCCCGTCGCGGGCCACGAGCACGAGGTCGTGGCCCTGTTCCGCGAGCTGCCGGGCGAATTCCGCGCCGAGCCCCGCGGTGGCACCGGTGATGAGGGCTGTCGTCATGACGCTAGCTTAGCGCCGCCCTTCCCGGGACGCGCCGGTCCCGGGAAGGGGTGCCATAAGGCAGGACATGCGGTTCAGGGCCTGTACATCGGGTTCGGCATGGTTCCTGCCTTGGGTACGGGCGGCCGGGTATCGAGATCGGTGTAGCCCAGCCGCAGGCGATAGCCGTTGAGCGGGTAGCGTCCGAACTCCTTCCCCAGGAAACCGGTGGCTTCCAGCCGGGCAGCCTGCCCGGGATGGGACTCGGCATAGTCCGCGATGACATCGCGGGTGAGGTTCCACAGGTCCGCCGATGCCACCGGCAGGTCCCGGAGATCGAGCAACTCACCGAGCGGGGCCCACACGCCAAGGAACAGCGCGTCAACAACGTACTGCCGCAGCACGTGCCATGGTTTGCGGGGCAGGACACGGACGTGGCCGTCCGGTTCCCAGGAACGCGCCGGAACCGGGTCGGTGCTCACGCACACGTCGTCGACGAGGTCCTTGATGACGAGCCGGCTCGGCATTCCCTCGGCGTCACAAATGACCATGAGGTTCTCGCCATGCGGGTTCACGCTCACCCCGTAGGTGTGCAGCAGGTGCAGCAGCGGCCGGACCGTAACGGACACCAGTGCTGCGAGCCAGTCCGCCAGCTCGCGGCCGGAGAGTTCGGCCAGCGCTTCGACCGCCGTGTCACCCATCGGGTCCTCATGCAGCACCATCGCCAACGGCCAGACCGTCTCGCCCTCCGCAAGGGCGGGGTCCACGGGCTCCCGCCAGATACAGCCCAGTGTCTCGTCCCATTGATAGGGCACGCCGGGGTAGTCCGCCAGGTGGGGGTGGCGCACCGTCACGGACGCAACTTCACCGAGCAGGACGGTGTGGCGGTTAAGGAAGGGGTCTGCGTCCCAGATGGAACGCATCCAGTGCGTGGTCATCGGAGCCGCCAGCGAGCAGTGCCTGGGGATGCCCCGGTACACCGAGGTGTTGAGAATCTTCAGCGGCAGCTTCATCTGGAGTTTGGACGGCTCATCAACGTTCACGAGGGTACGGATCGACTGTGTGGGCAGGTAGTGGTCCTCCTGTTCCCCCAGGACCACGATCTGACCGGACAGCAGGCTTCCGGACCACAGCTGCCGGACCACGTGATCCACCTGCCATGGATGCGCAGGGAGCAGCACGTAGCCGGCCGGGTCGGCCCCGGCATCGCGCAGGACGGCATTGAAGCGTTCCTGCGTCGCGGGATCCAGTTCGCGGTCGATCAGGTCCTGCTCCGACATGGATGGAACAGACCGGAACTCAGCCAGCCGGCGCGACACGGCAAGCCACACCGGACGCAGCGCCTTGCCGGCTTCCGGGGCGTACTGTTCGCAGTCGGACGCCGAGAAGCCGAGCCTTCCCTTGTTGGCCACCAGCAGGGGGTGGCCGGTCAGCTGTCCTTCCATCTGGGCATGCGGCAGGCGCACCAGTTCCTTCGCGGGGATGCCCTTCGCTGCCAGCTGCGCGTCGGCGGCGAGTGTTGCGGAAAGCTCGGCGATGTAGTTGGCCACGGTCGTCCCGGTGAGGCCCAGCGTGCTGGCCGCATCCACGACGAACCGCCCCGGGTCGTCCGCCGGTTCGCTCTCGGCGTCGCCGAGCACGCCCCGGCTGACCCGGCGGATGGTTTCCGGATCGACAACGTAGGAGCCGAAGCCGGTCCGCCTGGCCTGGAACAGGTAGGACGACCTGTCGAGGTGGAGCTGCAGGTGCTCCGTTTTTGCTGGTTCCGCCTCTGCTGGTTCGGCACTGGTTGATTCCGCACTGAGCAGTTCCTCGGAGAGCAATGCTCCGATCAGCTTCGCCAGAAGCCTTGCGGATGGCAGATAGGTCACAGCGGGGCTCCTTCGCGGTTGGCTCTATTCGCATGCTCAAGCGACGACCCTGTGTCCCGCCAAGGCAGCGGAGGCTCGGCAGCCATGAGCATTGCAGTCTTATCAGGCAGCTGCACGGCATCCACTGCCGCAAAGCCGGCGTCGCCGAAAGCGCGGTGGGACCGTTTGTTCAGAAAGTCCGGCTCCGCCACAAGACGTCCGCAGCCGGGCAGGATCTCCGGGGCGCTGTCCAGCACCCCGCGGATTAGGCGTGCACCCAGTCCCCGTCCCCGCGAGCCTTCCCCCAGGGCGAGGTGCATCCCAAGGTCGGTCTGCGTGTGGTCGATATACCGGCCAAGGACGTCGGCTGCCACCCGGTAGACCTCGACGTACCCTGTCACGCGGTCTCCTTCGGCCAGCGTCAGCGCCAGGCTGTCAGGGTCATGGAGCAGACCCGTAACGTATTCCTCCCATCTGTCCACCTCCCACGCCTGGTGCCACCACTGCTCGACGTCGGGCTCTGCCATGAGCCCTGCCAGGCCTTCGGCGTCAGCCGGCGAGGCCAGCCGCAGGACGTGCCCCTCCAACACCAGGTTCCGGTTCCAGTTCAGGCTCGTCATGCGCTGACCACCAATGGATTGGGAACGTCAAGGTAGACCGACTGGGCGTCCAGCGGCGCCACCACCTCGTCGATTCCGGCCAGCCGGGTCGCCAGGTGCGCCTTGCACGGCAGGGACGGGGCGTTCAGCCAGCGGTTCACCAGCCGCACCCCGGCCGGGCCTGCTTCGGCCAGGGCCGGGAGCGCCGCCTGCAGGCGCTCACGGACCACCGCCAGCAGGATTTCCTCATCCGCCATTCCTTCGGCTGCCATCGATCCGACCAGGGAGAGCACCTGGTTGTGCAGGAGGTAGTAGGTGAGCCGGTCGTCGACGATGCCGTCATCGACGACGGCCAGGGTGCTGCTTTCCTCGCCCGTGCAGGCCAGGACGTCGGCCAGGCGGGAAGCGGCCAGGTAGTAACCCTGGTTGTCGCGGTAGGCGCCTCCCGTGATCCGGCCGTCGGCGTCCAGCCGGACCAGGGTGTTCTGCTGGTGGCCTTCGAGCCCGATGCCCGTGCTGGCGTACAGGCTCAGCATCGGCAGAAGCACCCGGTCAACGTAACTGCCCAGCCAGGCCGCGGGATCACCGCACCAGCGGGCGAGCAGGCTGGGCCCCCACGCGCCCGGGCCGCCGGAGGTGGCGGAGGGGGCCGAAGGCGCAATCAGGCCGGCCAGGCACACCAGCCGGTCCACTCCTTCCGGAACCTCGCGGAGGGAGACGTCGAGTCCGGTCAGGGTTCCGCCGGTCGCATCCGAGGGGTCGATGACTGCCGCCCAGGCAGGGTCCCTGACGATCGTGAAGTCCGGATCGCTGTAGCTGACATAGCCGGCATCAATGAGCTGGTTTACCTCGACGCCCCGCTTGAGCTCCGTGGCGGTCGCCTCCCTGACGGAGTTGGTGATCTTCAGTCCCGTGGATACCTTCAGCATCACCGGCTGGTCAGGGTGGAAGAGCGTGCGCAGGCTTGACGTGGCCCACCACTCATCACCCAGGGGGCCCAGCGGCTGCAGCAGCCCGGCGGCCATCAGTTCCTGGACTGCTTGGCGCTGCTGGACTGCCTCCGCCTGCCACGGGTGTGCCGGGATCAGCACGTGACCGGGCGCAGGGCTGTACCCGGCGATGGCGGCCAGCAGTTCGTGCACGTCCTTGCCCCCGAGAGAAGGCGCGGCCGCGGCCTGGTCCTGCGTAACCACCGAGCGATGGGCCTCGAACCAATGCAGCTGGAAGCGGCCACCGAGCTCGGGCGAGTACGCCTCGAGTTCGGCTGCGCTGAGTTCGTCCCTGCTTTTCGGGGCGGGATGCTGCAGGTGGCCAAGGAGCAGGGATCGCTCACCGTCCAGGAACAACGGCCCGTCCAGCGAAGCGCTCCGTTCCCGCGCAGCGAAGGTGCTGACGTTGCGGATGGATTCCCGCGTGCGGCTCAGCAGGAGCGAACGTTCCTGTTCTTCCGCCCCTGTTGTCAGGAGAGCCAGCAATTCTTCGGCGCCCACGGGATGCCGCGTCCCATCGGCGTGCACCACCGCCACATCGGTGAAGCTGTGCAGGCCTGTCCGGGAGAAGTGGGTGCAGCGTGCGCTCACGTTCAGCGGAGTGCCAGGAACCGCAGTGAAGATGCCGTCGCCATCGACCGGCACCCCGCGTTCCCGTACCCAGCAGCGGAGTACCGCGTCAACGTGCGCTGAGTCCGCCAGGATCTGCAGATCGATGGTTGAGGCGCTCATGATGCATCCCCAATCTGGGTGGTTGCGGAAACGTGGGACTGTGGCATGGGAAACTCCATCTGCTGGGGTAGGTGTTGAAGGGGATCGGATTGGGGAAAGGACTGAGGCGCCCCGAACTGCTGGAAGGCGATGCTCCGCTCCACGGTGTAGACCTCCCGGCCGGTGACTTCGCGCAGGATGCATGAGTTCCGGTACGCAGCCATTCCGAGGTCCGGGGTGACGAAGCCGTGGGTGTGGAGTTCGGCGTTCTGGACGAAGATTTCGCCGGGTTCGACGCCGGTGCTGTAGTTTCGCTCTACGGCGAACCTGCCGTTGCTGTCCCGGGCGATCCGGTCCTGCACTCCTGCCAGGAATGCCGGCTCGCGGTAGCTGTAGCCGGTGGCCAGGACTACGGCCTCAGTGTCCAGTGAATAGTCGGCGCCCTGTTCCTCATGCCGCAGCCGCAGCGTATGCGACCCCGAGGCGGGGTCCCAGGACGCTCCGGTCAGCGCAGAGTGCGTGAACAGCCTCGTGTCCACGAGGCCGGAGAGACTCTTGGTGTACAGGAGGTCGTAGATGGCGTCGATGAGCTCGGCATTGATGCCCTTGTACAGGTTCTTCTGGCTCTTGGTGAGCCCGTCGCGCCGCTCCTGCGGGAGGCCGTGGAAGTAGTCCACGTATTCCGGGGACGTCATTTCCAGCGTGAGCTTGGTGTACTCCAGCGGGAAGAACCTGCCCGAGCGGGTGACCCAGTTCAGCTGGTACCCGTGGACGTCGATCTCCTGCAGCAGCTCGTAGTAGATTTCCGCCGCACTCTGGCCGCTGCCCACGATGGTGATGCTGCGCTGCTTCTGGAGTTCACTCTTCCGCGAGAGGTAATCGGCGTTGTGAAGGACCACTCCGCCGCCGTTGGCTGCCGCATCGACTATGCCGTCACAGGCGGCCGGCACATACGGCGACGTTCCGGTGCCGAGCACCAGCCGCCGCGCGCGGAGCACCTCAGCGCCGGCCGGACCGTCCACCGACAGCGTGTACACGCCGTCGTCGTACGTGATGTCCCGGACGTCCGTGCCGAACCGCACCGAGTCGAGCTGGCCTGCCACCCATTGGCAGTACTGGTTGTACTCGGCGCGCAGCGGGTAAAAGTTTTCGCGGATGTAGAAGCGGTAGAGCCGTCCGGTCTGCTTGAGGAAGTTCAGGAACGAATAAGGGGAGGTGGGGTCAGCGAGCGTCACGAGGTCCGCCATGAACGGCACCTGCAGGTGGGCGGGCTCCAGCATCATGCCCGGGTGCCAGTCGAACGACTCGCGGCGCTCCAGGAACACCGCGTCGAGTCCCTCAACGGGGGCGCTCAGCGCGGCGAGACCCAGGTTGAAGGGCCCGACGCCGATTCCGGCGATGTCGTAAATGCGGGCTGCGCTGGAAGTGTCAAAGGCTGGCGTGCTCATGCTGCCGACTCCGTCCGGTGCAGCAGCGCAGCACCGGTTCCGCGGAGCAGGCTGATGATTTCACTGATGTCCTCGAGCGTGGCCTCGGCGTTGAGGAGGGTGAACTTGAGGAAATGCCGGCCGCCCACCTTTGTGCCGGCCACCACCGCTTCGCCCGAGTCGAAGACTGCAGCCCTAATGGCGGGGTTCAGAACGTCCGCCTCCTCCTCGGAAAGGCGCGTTCCGTCATCGAGCAGCGGCCTGTACCGGAAGACGAGCGTGCTGAGCTGGGGCCGGGCGGCCAGTTCGAAGTCCGGATCCGCCGCCAACACAGCGCCCACCCTCCCGGCGAGGTCGATCGCTTCGTCGAACAGCGCTCCGACTGCGTCCGCTCCCATGATCCGCAGGGTCAGCCACAGTTTGAGCGCATCGAAGCGCCGAGTGGTCTGGATGCTCTTGTCCACCTGGTTGGGAATCTCGGCCAGGGCGGCGGCTTCCGGGTTCAGGTAGTCGGCGTAGTAGGTCACGTGGCGGAGCATGGCGCCGTCCCGGACCAGCAGCGCGCTTGAGCTGACCGGCTGGAAGAACGTCTTGTGGAAGTCGACTGTGACGGAATCCGCCAGGCCAATGCCTGTCAGGAGATGCCGGTACCGCCCCGACACGATGAGCCCTCCGCCGTACGCGGCGTCCACGTGAAACCAGGATCCGTAGGCACGGGCCAGCGCGGCGGTTTCGGCAAGCGGGTCCACCGCACCGAAGTCGGTGGTGCCTGCGGTGGCCACGACGGCCATCGGCACCAGCCCGCTGTCATGGGCGTCCGCGAGCGCCTCCGCGAGGGCGGCGGGATCCATGCGGTGGTCAGTTTCGCAGCGCACTGGAACCACCGCATCGTAGCCCAGCCCCAGCATGGAGGCCGACTTCCGGATGCTGAAGTGGCTGTCCTCGGAGGTGAAGATGCGCAGCCTGTCCAGCAGGGCAGGGAGCCTGAGCCCCGCGGCTTCGGGGTTCTGCCGCAGGGCCGCCACGGCGTGGTTGCGCGCAATCAGGAGCGCCTGGAAGTTGGACTGGCTTCCGCCGGACGTGAATACTCCGTCCGCAGCGGCGCCGAGGTGCAGGCGGTCGGCGGTCCATTCTACGAGGCGCCGCTCGATCATGGTGCCCCCGGCGCTCTGGTCCCAGGTGTCCAGGGATGAATTCACGGCCGAAAGGACAGCCTCGCCCACGAGCGCCGGGATGACCACGGGACAGTTCAGGTGGGCGGCGTATTTGGGATCGTGAAAGTAGACGGCGTCGCGGAGGTAGACCTCCTCGAGTTCCTCCAGTGCAGCTGCCGTATCCGGCAGCGGCCGGTCCAGGTCCACCTCCCGCACGCGGCGCTTCATTTCCGAGGGGCCGACGCCGGTGAACGGCCGGGTGGTCCGTTCGAGTTTGGTGGCCACTGCGTTGACGCCCTGCAGCACCTGGGCCACGTAGCGCGGGGCGTTGCGGGCGTTGAAGAGATGATTGCTGGCGGACAAAGCAAGCTCTACGCGGGACCCAAAATCGGGATAAGCGTGGCCCGGAGGTGCCTTGCCCGCGCCGGCGTCGTCGGCAATTCCTTGGTCGGCGTAGATCTCGCTCGCTGACATCTCATGAACGGGGGGCAGCAACGTCACGGCGGTGGTCCTCTTCTCGGGCTTGGAAAACACTCAGAGCAAGGCAAGCCTTACTTAGGCCAACCTTTTAGTCAAACTTTCGTGATGTAATTCCAAAAATCCGCGAACTGACGCGGATCTTCCATGTAAAGCGCGCGTCATTGACTTTCCCCCGGAGGGATGAGGGCGCATAATGCGGTTTTCGCTGTCCAGGATGAAGGGGGCCGCCTCAGGTGCCGCCTCAGCCTCCGCCTCAGCGCCGCAAGGACAGGGCCGCGTTCCGCTGCCGTGGCCGCTGGCAGAGCTCCGGAGTAGAGTTCCTTGCAAGGTTGCCAACAGGCCTGCGCACCGGGGCAACCCCGGGCCAGGCGGGAAGCAGGGGATATGTCCGACGCCGGTTCTGACCCGATCAACTTCAGGGAGATTGATGCACGGGGAAACCCTTCCCGCTACGGCCGCGAGCATTCCGGCGGCGGACAGGGCGCCGGCAGCTACAGCCCAGGAAGGCGGCAATGGGGCACGTCGGAGACCGACGCGGCGGGGCAAAGCAGGCTGAACGTCAACCCATTCATCGTCATCCTCTGGGCAGTCGCCACAGGTCTGATCATGGCTGCCTTCGGGGCATTCACGATTGCCCAGGAAGTGCTTAACTCCCCAGGGTCAACAGAGTCCACGCCAGTGGGCTACATGTGGATGACCTTCGCACCCTTCCTGCTGTTTGCCGGGCTCCTGGGCATCATGGGCCTGCTGTTCTGGCATGCAGGCCAGTGGCGCCGCAGCAGGGAAAGCCAGTGGCGCCACGGCCCGGAAGAGGAGCCCCCGCCGCTGTAGTGCACAGATTGCAGCGCAGGCGGCGCGAGATGGGGCGGGCGGTATTCCTAGCTGGCCGGGACCTCACGGCCCGCTGACCCGGGGGTGCCCTGCTCGTCGGATTCCGCGGCCTCGGGACAGGCACCCGTCAGCCGCCGCAATCGGAGTTCACCCCTGACCTGGGCGTACCACGAGTGGGCGCCGAAGGCGGGGCTAGGGGTGTCCAGATGACGGTACAGGGCGTCCGCCAGTTCGGCGAGCGCCGGCTCCGACATGGCTGCGACTGCCTCTGCCGGGTCGACGGATTCGTCGAGGTGGCGGGCAAGTTCTTCCCCGTTCATTTGCCACTCCCCGCCTTGACCAGCACGGGAAAGTTCGCCTGGGTCAGGCAGTCACCGATGTCGAGGGTGATACGTCGGGGATCAAGGTCTCGGACATGGGCACGCAGTTTGTGGTTCAAAGAATTCTCCAGGAGAAAGTCCGCCAGCCAACTGCATAGCCTAGACCGAGCCTACGGAGATGTCGCGGCGGTCACAAGCCTCTACGCGGTTCAGGTCCCGAGGAGTTTGGGCGCTGCCTCCTCCGGCCAGTCGATGCACTGCGTATACACCTCATGCTGGCGAAGGTACCGCGCGGTGAAGGGGCAGTGCGGAATGATCCTCTTGCCCGCGGCCACGACGTCGTCCAGCGCGAAGTGCACGAGGACGTTGGCGAGCCCCTGGCCTTGGAACTCCTCGGCCGTTTCCGTATGGATGAAGTCGACATGCCCGGGCTTGTCCATGAACCGGATATGCACCGCGAGCTTTCCCCCAACGTGCAGCTCGTAGCGGTGGAGTTTATCGTTCCGGAAGGTGCTGACATCCGGGGTGAATTGATCCTCGGTGGATACCGTGTTCTCCGTCATGGTTCGACATTGGCACTTAAAGACCGGGCTGGCAATGCTTCTGCCGCACGCGGCGGCACCCTGCCCAGAAGCAGGACAGCAAGCGTGAAGCAGGCGGCACCGCCGCCCAGGAGGGCCAGCGTCACGCCATTGAGCGCGGCATCGGCCACGGGGACAAAGACGACGACGACGGCAGTCACCACAGCGGCACGGGGCCGCCCCCGCGAGTGGGCTGCCGCCGTCGGCCGTTCCTCCAGCCGCCCGAACATGGCGACGACGGGCAGCAGCAACGCGATAACGCCAAGGAGCACCAGCGGCCGCGACCACCACCAGGCAGCGGTGGCGGACGCGGGTTTGGGAAAGTCGGTGAGCAGGAGCAGCCCGGCCATGGCGGCAAGCAGGGGCAGATGCCAGAGATAGACCGTCATGGCGTGCCGGCCGACCACGGCCACCACCGTCCGGAACCAGGGGACAGCGGCGATCCGGTGCAGCGCCGGACGGAAAAGTTCCAGGGTGGCGGCCTGGGAAATACCGAGCAGCAGCAGGCAGAAATTGGGGGGGTTCAGGTTCACCAGCATGTTGTCCCGGTACAGGCCCAGTCCCGTGAGGGTCAGCAGCAGGAGATTGCTGGCTGCGATCAGCCCCACGAGCCACGACCTGCTGCGGCGGGCGAGGAAACCGTCGGCCATAAAGAAGCCGAGCTGCTGCACGGCGCACCACAGGAAGAGCATGTTGATATAGGCGAGCAGCGGCATGGCACCGCGGAAGCAATCGACCGCAATGACGAGCGCTGTGAGTCCGCTCAGCGTCAGCCAGGGCGCGCGCCGGTGGAGCCTGGCCAGGAGGGGGAGGTTCAGCTGCGCGGCGAGGTATGCGGCCAGGAACCAGAGCGGCATCCCGGCCCCGCTGGCAGACAGCTCCACCACCTGGGGATCGACGCCCAGCAGCAGCGCGGCCCAGAGGGCGGCGAACATCACCGCGAGCAGGGCCGATGCAGGCCGGATGAGGCGCAGCAGGCGCGTTTGGGCGAACTCATAGCCCGTGCCTCCACGGGCCTGCATCCGGCGCCACGACTGCAGCCCGGTGATGCCGCCGGTCACGAAGAACAGCGGCATCACCATGAAAATCCAGATGATCAGCTCAAACCAGTCTTGTTCGGCCAGCGTGTTTTCGGTGGTGACCGTGCCGTCCGGGTGCAGCACGGGGCTCGCCATCATGCAGTGCCCCACCACCACGAGGGCGAGGCAGACGAAGCGGGCCAGGTCGATGGCCAGGTCACGCTCCGGTACGGCCGTGCCGCCGCCGGACCCTGGCCGCTGCGATGAACCCTCCATGGCGCCCCTCACCAACGCGGAACTGGCGAACGTCGTTGTCACGTCCATTGTCCGTCGGAGCGGGGCAGCGTGCCAGCAGCCGCAGCGCGGCCTTCAGATCACGGCGTCAGCGCGTCAGCATGGCCAGCGCGGACGAGGCGAAGTCCTTGGCGGACTCGTTCCAACGGGCCAGGAGGCCCTGAAGGTTCTCGCCGTCCGCCCGGTGCGCGGCGGTCTGCGCCTCCAGTGTGGACAGAACACCGGTACGGAGCTCGGTATTGAAGTTGACCTTGCCCACGTTCATGGCCGGGGCCTTCGCCAATTCCTCGGCCGGAATGCCGGATGCTCCGTGAAGAACAAGCGGGATGTGCGTGCGCACGGCGATGTCCTGCAGCACGTCCCAGCGCAGTTCAGGCTTGCCCTTGTATTTGCCGTGGACGTTGCCCACCGCCACGGCAAGCAACTGTGCGCCCGTCCGGGCCTCGAAGTCCTCCACTTGGGCCGAATCAGTGAGTCCGGCCGAATCGTTTCCGGCAGCGCTGTGATCCGCGCCGGCTCCGAAGGCGCGGTCTTCGTCTCCGGCGAGCCCGCCAAGTTCCGCTTCAATCACGACGTCAGCGCTCCCCCTGGACTCGAGGGCGGCCCGCACGTCGCGGACGAGGGCGATGTTGTCCTCGTACGGCAGCGAGGACCCGTCGGCCAGCACGGAGTCGGCACCGGCGGCGACGGCGGCCGTAATGACCTCAAGGTCGGAGGCGTGGTCCAGCTGGACGGCCACGGGTACGGCGGCGGCATCTGCCAGCCCCCGAAATGCGGTGATGAGCCTGAGGCCGTTGACAGTGGCGGCCGTCTTGGGTGCCACCAGCAGAATGACGCCGCGTCCGGCCTCTTCGGCGGCACTGACCACTGCGAGGGCCGTGGTGAAGTCGTAGCAGGTGAAGGCCGGGACGGCGGAGGTCTGCCGGAGGGCGGATCCGACAAGTTCATCGAGCTGCGCGCGCATCAGGGCGCTACCCGTTCCATCGGGTCATGTGAGGTCGGGGCGGCGTTCACGGCGGGTTTCTCCTTCAAGGCAACAGCAGCTGGCCCGCGGCGCGGGCAGTTGGGGTAGGTGGGCCGGCGACGGCGGAGGGGAACCGCCGTCGCCGGAGTTCCGTTAAGCGGCGGTCCGCTTGGTGGGGGCCACAACCTTGACTACGGCGGAGTCGTCCGCCGCGGCGAGGCCGTGTGCCTGGCCGAGCAGGTACAGCTGCTCGGCAGCGGCGGCAACCGGGGTGGCCAGTCCGGCGGAACGGGTGGCCTTGCCCACGATTCCCATGTCCTTGACGAAGATGTCGAGGCGGCTCTGCACCTCGGCGCCGTCCTCGGTGTAGGCCTCGAGGATGCGCGGGCCGCGGTTGGAGAGCATGAAGGATCCGGCGGCACCGGCCTCGAGGGCGGCGAGCGTCTTCGCCTGGTCAAGGCCGAGGGCATCAGCAAGGGCCATGGCCTCGGCGGCGGCGGCGATGTGGATGCCGCACAGCAGCTGGTTCACGGTCTTCAGCGCCTGGCCGTCGCCGGGCTTGTCGCCCACAACAGTCAGGGTGGAGGCGAGCAGTTCCAACACCGGCCGGGCGGACTCAAGGGCGCCCGGTTCGGCGCCAACCACGATGAGCAGGTCGCCTTCGCCGGCGCGCTTGGGGCCGCCGGACAGCGGCGCGTCGATGAGGGCCACGCCGTATTCGGCCAGCCGCGCGACGGTAGCCGGGATGGCCTCCGTTCCCACGGTGCTGGTGAGGATGACGACGGCACCCTGCTTCAGGACACTTGCCACACCGTTCTCGCCGAAGAGGACGTCATTGAGCTGTTCGCTGTTGCGGACGGCCAGCAGCAGGGCGTCCGTCTCCTCTGCTGCCGCTCGGGCCGAGGCAAAGGTGCGGACGCCGGCGTCTTCAGCGAGCCGGAGGCGCGGTTCGGCAATGTCGAAGCCGTGGACGGTGAGCTGGGTGGCAAGGCGCGCGGCCATGGGCAGGCCCATGGCGCCGAGGCCAAGGACGGTGACTTTGTAGTTTGAGGTCATGGTGTTCTCCATTGAAGTGTCTAGAGCTGTGCGGCTGCTGGAGCCAGTGGAAATCACGGCCTTAGCCGGCACGTGATGTTAGAAGGTGCTGCTGAGCTTGCGGGTGACCTGGGCCAGGGACTCGTCGTCGCCCACGTTGCCCGCGAACACGATGTAAGGAATGCCTTTGGCGGGGCCGTCCACCGGTTCCCACAGGCTGACAATGCCCGGCAGCATGGGACCGCGGACGATCGCGTGCCGGATTTCCAAGCCATGGGCGGCCACGTCCGAGGAAGTGATGCCGCCCTTGGCGATGACGAACCGCGGCGGGAACGTCTTGAGCGTCCGGTTCACCACTGCCACGACGGCTGCCGAGACGGTGCGCGCGATCCGCAGGCTCTCGGCGGGGTCGTCCGTCTTGATCAGCAGGCGGCTGGTGTGCACGATGACGTCACCGCCGTGCAGGGCCTCGACGACGGCGTCAACCGTTTGGTCCAGGTACGCGTCCGCGGCGTCACCCAGCAGCTTCTCGACGTTGATCTCCACAATGCGGGCCGCGCTGTGCTGTTCCGTCAGCACCTTCAGCTGGCGCGTGGTGACGCCCACGTGCGAGCCGACGACGATCAGGCCGCCTGCCTGCGACGGGACGTTCCCGGCATAGGCCTCGTCACCGGTGAGCGCGGTCCGGATGTCCTGGCCGATGCGGGCACGGACGAACGGCGGGGCGACGCGGTAAAGGAGCTTCTTGCCCCGGCGTTCCGCTTCCTCCAGGCCGAGCGCGAGGGCGCGCAGGTCGTTCTCCGTGACGATATCCGCAACGATGGGAGTGGAGGCGGTGGCGGGTTCGATCGCGTCGGCAATGGCCTTCGCGGAAACGTCCGCATCGCCCGTGGCGGCACCTGCCCGGATGATGTTCAGGTCCAGCACGATAACGGAGTCAGCGGCGAAGCGGCCCTGCGACTTCTCCTCGACATACTTGGCCATGTCCGAGTTGGCGAAGCCGAAGGTCGCATCTTTCGCGAATTCCGTCTCCGCCACCGGAGTGAGCCGGCCCGAGTCGTTTCCGGTACCGCGCATGTAGTGGACGCCGCCGATGGTGACGCGTCCGGCATCGGGGAAGGCCGGGACAATGACGACGCCGTCAGTCGCCTCGCCGCTCTCGGCGGCCACGGTGGCGGCAATAACATCGGGTTCGAGCGGGAAGTGCCCGCGAAGTGTCGAGTCGCTGCGGCTGACGAAGCTGAGGCGAATTTCCCCCTCACCGTTCCGGGCGGCAGCGAGGGCGTTGCGGACGATTTCCTCATTGCGTGCGGCTGCTTCTGCCGGGTCCAGGCTCCGCGTGTTGGTCAGCACATAGACGGCGGCCCTACCTTGATGAAGAGCCCAGGTGAAGTCCTCGACTGCCCAGCGGGTGAGCACGGGCAGATCAGAGACTGACTGCGTTCCGGTGGGGTCGTCGTCGAGGACCACCAGGACACGAGGTGCCGTTGCGGCCGAAGCCGCGACCGCGCTGGCCACCTGCTGTGCCGGGATCTCGAGTTCCGCCGGGTAGGCGGCCAGGATGTCTGCTTCAAGGGGCACTGTGCACTCCGTTGTGTTCGAAACTATGTTGCGGGTATCCTCGATCAGATGTCAGACATCTGTCGTTTGAGTGCCAGTGTGGCATATAGCACAGCACGTACGCAAGTAGACTTGTCAGACATATAGATTAGAAGCGCTGATTGGGAAAAATGGCACGGAAATCACTGGTGGGCGTTGTAGCCGACGAACTCCTTGACCGCATAATTGCCGGCGAATTTCCGCCGGGCGCCAGCGTGCCTGGCGAACTGGAACTCAGCGCCCGGCACGAGGTTAGCCGGATGACGGTCCGCGAGGCGATGAAGACGCTCGAGGCGCAACGCATCCTCAGCGTAGAGCGCGGCCGCGGCACGTTTGTGAACCCACTGAACCGCTGGTCGTCGCTGGAGGCAGTGCTTCGCGCAGCGTCGGAGGGACAGAACGGTCCAGCTGCGGCTATCCAGCTCATTGAACTCCGCAGAATGCTCGAAACGGGCGCCTGTGAACTTGCGGCTCAGCGCATCACCGATGCCGAGCTCGAGGACCTCCGCGCCCGCGTGGAGGAGATGCGGGAAGCCCACCAGGCCGATGACCTGCCCCGCTTCGTTGCCGCAGACCTCGCCTTCCATGATCAGATTTTGCACGCTTCGGAGAACGTCTTCGTGGCCGTTCTCTTCGAACCGCTGCACCGCGTGCTGGAGAAGCGCCGCACTGAAACCTCGAAGGTTCCGGAGATTCAGGAGCATGCCATCGGCCATCACCAGAACATCTTCGAGGCCTTGGCTGCGCGCGACCCCCTGCGCGCCCGGGCTGCGATGGACGCCCACATGCAGCAGACCCTGGACGATCTCAGAAGCTACGTCCTGGAAGCCTGACCCCCGACAACCTAGTCCCGGGACCCTCCTTCCGATACTCTGCAGGAACGGCCAGCGGCCGGGTAACCGCAGACGATCACGAGGAGCGAAGTTGTCTAATCACACCTACAGCATTTCTGAAATTGTCGGAACCTCGACCGAAGGCGTGGACGCTGCCGTCCGCAATGGAATAGCCGAAGCCGCGAAGACCCTGCGGAACCTCGACTGGTTTGAGGTCAAGGAGATCCGCGGCCACCTCGACAACGGCCAGGTTGCCGACTGGCAGGTCACCATCAAACTCGGCTTCCGGCTGGAGCGCTAAGAGCGCCCCAGCCGTTGTTCAATCCGCCGGCCCAGGCGGACGCTGCTGCAGCCCTGCGGCTCTAGGATTCCTGGCCCGCTGACCGGCGGCGCCAAACGGTGGGTGCTCCCTGGTAGGCAGGGAGCACCTGGCCTTCCAAGAACGTGTGCACGTCCTGCGGCGACTCCTCCGGGGACCATACACCGGAGGCCGGGCAGTGGGTTCCTGTTGAAGCGGACGGCGCCTGTCGCGCCTTGAGCAATGCGATGCGTTTCATCGTTGAATCTCATCCTTGGTGGTCGAAGAAGTTCTCCTCCAAGGCTAGAAAGGCACGGGCCGGGGCCCAATGGGCGGATGGCCAGAATCCCCTCCCCCATCTGGGCAGCAGCACAGCCCTCCAGGCAGGTTTAGCTCCGCCGCACGTTGGGGGAAATCCATGTTAGGGAAAATCCATGCAGTACACCCATCTGGGACGCTCCGGGTTGAAAGTCTCCAGGCTTTGCCTGGGCACCATGAACTTCGGGCCGCAAACCGACGAGTCCGCGGCTCACTCGATCATGGACTCCGCGCAGGACCAGGGCATCAACTTCTTCGACACTGCCAACGTTTATGGTGGTGCAGGGCACCGGGGCTGGACCGAGGAAATCATCGGCCGCTGGTTCGCCAAGGGCGGGGAGCGTCGCGAACGGACCGTTCTGGCCACCAAGGTCTACGGCACCATGACTGACCGCCCCAACGAGTCCAGGCTTTCGGCGCTCAATATCCGCAGGGCGCTCGACGCCAGCCTGAAGCGCCTGCAGACCGACTACGTCGACCTTTACCAGTTTCACCACATAGACCGGAGCACACCTTGGGACGAAATCTGGCAAGCCATCGAGGTGGCGGTGCAGCAGGGCAAGATCCTCTATTCCGGCAGCAGCAACTTCGCCGGCTGGCACATTGCCCAGGCACAGGAGGCCGCGGCCCGGCGCAACTACACCGGTCTGGTGAGCGAGCAGCCCATCTACAACCTGCTGACCCGCAACGCGGAGCTGGAAGTCATTCCCGCCGCAGGACACTACGGGCTGGGCATCATTCCCTGGTCGCCCCTGCATGGCGGCCTTCTCGGCGGGGTGCTCAAGAAGGAGCGCGACGGCGTCCGGCGACTTGAGGGGCGCGCGCTGGAGACCCTGAAGAAGCACCGGGACCAGGTCCGGGACTACGAGGATTTCGCAGAAGAACTCGGCCACGAGCCCGGGGACGTCGCCCTCGCGTGGCTGCTGCATCAGCCGGCCGTGACCGCCCCGATCGTTGGCCCCCGCACGCAGGACCAGCTAGACGCCGCCATCCGGTCCCTGGGCATAACTCTCGGCGGGGACGCCCTCAAGCGCCTTGACGGCATCTTCCCGGGATACCTCACTGCTCCCGAGGACTACGCATGGTGACAGGCTCCGCCCGCGCCACGACTCACCGCGGCCGACTCACTCGGGCGGCGAAGCCGGACGCTGCGGGTCCTCCAAGGCCGGCTCGTCAGGGAGGCCGTCCGGTCCCGTGGGAGGTCCCGGGGTGACCTGGGGAGGAACTGCCGGCTCCTCCAGCGGCGGGTCCTGTTCCGGATCAAAGGGAAAGCCCTGCGGGGTGTTCTGCTGCCGATCCTCCAGGGAGTCCTGCCTGGATTCGTCGGGCGTTTCACTCATGATCAGGATCCTTTGCTTGTTGGGAATGCCTGTCTGTCAGCGTGGCTGCAGCGCCTGTCGCCGGCGCCCGTATCCCCTGCCGGTCACATCCAAGGGATACCAGCGCCACGCGCCGTAGTCCAGAGCGTCGACAAGCGGCTGCCCTCAATTGTGGGACCGCGACTTGAACTGGCTGTCATGGCGTAGATGCCCCGCTCCAACTCCACGATGTCCCGCCCGAACGACGCCGTTAGTGCAACGAAGGCCAACGCCAGGGCGGCAAAGCCAATTTCCTCCGGCAGGCCGGGCATCAGCGCCAGCAGGAAGGCAATCGGCTGGTAGGCGCCAATGACCTTGCGCGATCTGCTCGCCCTCAGCTTCCCCCTCAGGGCAGGCCGGAGCCAGCCGGCCGCGGTGAACAGCACACCGGGCCTCCTGTCGCCGAGGATTGCGGCGGCAGTCATGGCTGCGCAGCACGCCACCAGGACTGTACGGACCAGTGTCACGCGATCCGCGGGCGTGATCAGCGGTGGCCTGCGTCCGAGAATTGTAAAGGCGGCGCTCCCCATGACTGCGGCCCCGGCCACCAACTCTGCGTACATCAGAGGTCCTGATTCGCCGCAGGCGCCGGCCATAAGCCACGTCCCGGCCACCAGGAAGGCTGCCATCGCTATTGCCGCATCCCTGTGTGCGCGGCGCCTGATTGGGAGCCCCATCTGCCACCTCGCGCTCATCGTAACAAGCGGCGGCTGAAGGGCAACACAAGCGGCGGGCCCGCTCCGGCCTGGGCAACGGCCCTGTGCAAAATGCTGCTGATAGGAAAGACTCTTGGCATGGCACTCACACCGCTTATCGAGCTGAACGACGGCCACCGGATACCGCAAATCGGGCTTGGCACCTGGCCGCTGAACGATCGCGAGGTGTCCGACGCCGTCGTCCATGCAGTTGATGCCGGGTACCGGCATATCGACACTGCCGTGAAATACGGCAATGAAGCGGGGGTTGGTGACGGAATCCGCAGGAGCGGCCTGAACCGCGAAGAGTTCTTCGTGACCACCAAACTTGATGGTGACTACCAGGGCGATGACCGGGCGGTGGCCGGCCTGGAGGGCTCTCTAAAACGGCTGAAGATGGATTACGTGGATCTGCTGCTTATCCATTGGCCCCTCCCCCGGCGCGGGGAATTTATCTCCACGTGGAAGACCTTCGAACGGCTGCAGGCCGACGGCAAGGCCCGCTCGATCGGTGTGTCGAATTTCAAGCCATCCCACCTGCAACAGCTCATGTGGTCCGCGGACGTGATTCCCGCCGTCAACCAGATCCAGCTCAACCCGTCAGTCACCCGATCGGCCGATTGCGCCTACCATGAGCACCACGGCATCATCACCGAATCGTACAGTCCGCTGGGAGCGCATTCGGGCCTGCTGTCTGCCCCGGTGCTGCGCCGGATCGCCAGTAAGCACGGGAAAACCGAGAGCCAGGTCGTGATGCGCTGGCACGTTCAGCAGGGCCTGGTTGCCATCCCCAAATCGGCCGATCCGCAGCGGATGAAGGAGAACATCGACGTCTTTGGGTTCACCCTCGACGCGGAGGACCTGGCAGCCATCGACACGCTTGATGAAGGGCCAGAGGCGGGCGTAAATTCCGATGTACAGGGCCACTGAGAACCGCGGATCGGCCCCGGCCAAAGGAGGTTGCCTCGAGAACCAACTGGCAGAAAAATAGTAAGCATGTTTAGTATTGGGGAGAAGGACGAAGCGTACCCGGCATACCGGGTGCCTCCTTTATGAGGAAGAAGGACGATAAAAATGGGTTTTTTCGCATTTCTGATTCTGGGCCTCATTGCCGGAGCCATTGCTAAGGCGATCCTCCCGGGCCGACAGGGCGGCGGCATCCTGGTAACACTGCTGCTTGGCGTTGTCGGAGCAATTCTCGGTGGCTGGATCGGCAGCGCTCTCTTCGGGGTGGGAATCAATGAATTCTTCTCGCTGTCCACGTGGCTGCTGGCGATCGGCGGGGCGATTATCGTCCTGCTGGTCTATGGCCTGATCACCCGGCGCAGCGTTCGCTAGCCGGAGCGCGCCTGGAAAGCGGCCCCGGGACTTTTGCCCGGGGCCGCTTTCATAGCCGATGCCTTTGCTTCGCGAAATTTCACATCGTACATATCCCTCTCAAGAGCAGGAGTTCATCATGAAATCCAAACTTCTCTTCGGCGCCGGAATTGCCGCGGGCTACGTTCTCGGATCGAGGTCCGGCCGGGCAGCGTACGACAAGCTCAAGGCCCGTGCGGCCAGCATCTGGGACAGCAAGCCTGTTCAGGAGAAAGTCACTGCTGCCACTGAGGCCGTCAAAGAAAAGGCGCCTGAGGTGGGCGATCAGCTCTCCGAAGCTGCACGCCGCGCGGGGACGGTCCTGAGCTCGGCCATGCACCGCGACTCGTCGAAACACGACGCCACAACGGGCGTCACTGCCGCCAGCGGCAGCGATTCCGGCACTAAAGCGTCCGACGTCGGCACTGCAGACAGTGCGCATGTTCCGGCGCACAGCACGCACCCGGAAACGGTAAATCTCGGCACGTCGGACGTGGAGTCCGATCCTGCGCGGAATGATGCCACCGGCCAGGACTGGTCTGACGAAGGTGGCGCCACCGAGGCAGGTGCCGCGACCAACGTGGACGCCAAGAGGCCCTAGTCGCCTTCCGCCAATCCGGCTGTTTGGCGTTTTGGAGCAGCAACTCCTGATCAATATTCCGGCACCGCCGTCGCCGACTCTTCGTCGTCCGACGGCGGTGCTTCCGTTAACCTGCTGTCCTGCCTCGCTGGTGGAATCGGCGGTGGCGTCCGCACCCAAGGAACTGGTAGTGGCCGGTTTCGGGTAGGTTGCGGATTTCGCCGACCTGGCGGAGGAGCTGTCCCGCCGGGTCGAGCACCTGCAGCTGCTCGTCGCCGCCGCGGTCGAGCGGACCAGCGCCGCAGCGATCCGACCCGCAGCGCCCAACCTTGAGCGACATTGGCTGGCGCGCTAAGGGTCCTGCAAGGCTAAAACCGCAGCCCAGCGCTATAGCCCGGCCCATGCTGAAACCGGAGGCCCACGCTAAGACCGGCGCCCTACGACCACCGTGGCGTCTAGTTCGTCGGACATCACAGTGCGTGGCGTTAGCCCGCCCCACGCCACGGCTGTTGACGTGAGATCAGCCTGTCGACGGCTTGTTTCGATGAGCAGATGGCCTCCAGGCCTAAGCCACGTGCGCGCCGCGGCGGCTACCTTCCGCTGGATGTCGAGCCCGTCCTCACCACCGTCGAGTGAAAGCCTGGATTCGTGGACGCGGGCCTCGTGGGGCATGCTGCTGATGGACTCGGTGGGCACGTACGGCGCATTGACGGCCAGGATGTCTATGCGTCCTCTGAGACGCAGAGGGAGCGCCGAGTAGAGGTCCCCCTCATGAACAGTTCCACCTGCGGGAACAACATTGCGTCGGGCACAGCGCACTGCGGAAGGATCGACGTCGGAAGCGTGCAGCTCGATATCCTCTGCTGCCGCCGCCAGCGCAGTACCCACAGCTCCCGAGCCGCAGCACAGGTCCACCACCACGGCACGAGTCCCGGCAGCTTCAGCTCCCGTTCCAGTCCCAGTCCCGGTCGGCAGGAGCGCTGCTGCCTCCCGGACCAGCAGTTCCGTACGACGGCGGGGCACGAACACACCGCGTTCCACGGTGATACGGAGTCCGCAGAACTCTGCCCAGCCCAGGATATGCTCCAGTGGAAAACCGGCGACGCGCTGTTCAACAGCCGCCGAGAGCTGCCCCGGGCTGAAGCGGGCGGCGAGCAGCAGCTCGGCTTCCTCTTCGGCATAAACGCAGCCTGCGGCACGAAGCCGGGTGATGATGGCGGAAAGGGATGGGTGGTCAAACGGCATCGGAATGTCCTTCGGCTGAGCGATGGGCATCCCGTGCACCGGCTAGGCCCGGTGGTCCGGACGGCGGGCAGGGAGAACCCAGACTGGCATTGCGGTAATGGTTCCCGCCTCCCCTGGATCTCTAAGCGCGAGCTTCCAAGCACGCGAATCTTCATGTTATCGGACGCCGAGCGTGCGGTTCTTGGCAAGATAGAGCCATGTCGCCAAGCGAAAACCACCTGCTCATTTGGACCGGCTCGTACACTGCGGACAGCGGCGGACACGGGGCCGGCATTGGAGCCATCTCAGCCGGACCCGACGGAATCCTCACCTGGCGGGGCACCGCCGCGAAGGCGGATTCGCCGTCGTTCATTGCTGTGCACCCTTCCCTGCCGCTGGTCTACGCCGTCGGTGAAATTGCGCAGTCCGTGCAGGCCTTTCGCCGCCGTGGCGAATTCGGCCTGGAACCGGCCGGTAAGCCATGGCCGGCAGGAGAGGCGGCATGCCATGTTGCCGTCGATCCGCGCGGCAGGTTCCTCACCGTTTCCTGCTGGGGGGACGGCCAGGTGCTGCTCTATGAACTCGATGACGACGGCGGCATCACCGCCCGCTTCGCAGCGGCACCGTCAGCGGATCCTCACGACGGCGGACGGCCGAGCCGCGCCCACGCCAGCCTCATGCTCGCCGGCGGCCGCATCATGACCACGGACCTGGGTCATGACCTGCTGCGCGTCTGGAACTACGTTCCCGGTCACGGACTCAGGCTGGATCACGAAGTGATGCTTCCCCGGGACTGCGGTCCGCGGCATCTGGTCCAGCATGCAGATGGCAGCGTCTTCGTCGTCTCCGAGTATTCCATCGAAGTTTTCGGGGCGCGGGCGGCATCCGGCACTGGGCAGTTCGAGTTGGTCAGCCAAGGCCCGGCATCGGCCGCCGGTGCCCAGGAAGGCGACTCGGCGGCAGAGATTGCCTTGTCTCCCAACGGGCAGTTCGCCTACGTGGGAGTCCGCGGTTCGAATCGAATCTGCGTACTGGATGTCGACGGCGCGCGGGGCGAGGCCCGCCCGGTAACGGACGTTTCCAGTGGAGGAGACTGGCCCCGCCACCACCTGGTCCGGGACGGTTGGCTCCATGTCGCCCATGAGCGTTCCCACGACGTGACCACCTTCCGCCTGGACCCCGAATCCGGGCTTCCCGGCAATATCCACAACAGGCTTGTTGCGGGTTCCCCTACGGCGCTGGTTGTGGCAAGCTAAAACGAATCGACAAACCCAAATACAGCATCCGTCATGGTCATTACAGACTTGTCGCAGTCAGGTTGATGATGGTTCCTGTCGCCTGGGTGTGTCGTCCGCACGTTACCCGGACGGGCCGGGATAAGCAGCGCTGCTTCGTGGAAGGTTTCAGCCATGTTCTCCAACCCTGTCCAGAGTTTCATGCACCGCCGCGCGGGCGCCGCCCACCCGCGAATATCCGGTCCCGCCCGCACCGCGACGGTCGCAGCGTCCATTCTGGCCCTCATAGGTGCCGCCCTCCCCGCCCAAGCGGCACCCGGCTCCGGGGTTTCGGGGCCGGACTCCGGCGGCCGCCCCTCGCCGGCCCTTCAGTTCCTGCGGGCGCCGGTTACTGATGAGAACTTCTACTTCGTCATGGCGGACAGGTTCAGCAACGGAAGCACTGCCAATGACGACGGCGGCCTGGGACCGGAACCGGGGGTGTCCGGCTTCGACCCCACGCGCAAGGGCTTTTACAACGGCGGTGACCTGAACGGGCTGCTGGACAAGATTGACTACATCCAAGGGCTGGGCACCACGTCGATCTGGCTGACGCCGAGCTTCAAGAACAAGGCCGTACAGCCGGAGGACAGCTCTGCTGGCTACCACGGGTATTGGATCACGGACTTTACCCAGATCGATCCCCATCTGGGCACCAATACGGAGCTCAAAGAACTCATCGACGCAGCACACGCGCGCGGCATGAAGGTGTACTTCGACATCATCACGAACCACACGGCGGACGTCATCGGCTACGAAGAAGGCGCCCGCACGGGGTATGTGTCCAAGGACAAGGCGCCGTACCGCACCGCCGCCGGGGCTGAGTTCGACGACCGCGACTACGCGGGAAAGCCCGATTTCCCGCGGCTCGACGCGAAGACCTCGTTCCCCTACACTCCGGTACTGGACCCGGCGGAACAAAACCTCAAGGTGCCCGCCTGGCTCAACGATCCCACGCTCTATCACAACCGCGGTGACACAACGTTCGCCGGCGAGAACTCGTTCTACGGTGACTTCTTCGGCCTGGATGACCTCTTCACCGAACACCCCACCGTGGTGAAGGGCATGACGGACGTCTACAAGACCTGGATCAGGGATTTTGGGGTGGACGGATTCCGGATCGACACCATGAAGCACGTGAACGATGAGTTCTGGCAGCAATTCGGCCCGGATGTCCTCAGCTACGCGAAGCAGCACGGCAAGGACGAGTTCTTCATGTTCGGGGAGGTTTTCGATACTTCCAAGAGCTTTACGTCGCAGTTCACCACCCGCAACAAGATGCAGGCAGTGCTGGACTTTCCCTTCCAGGACGCGGCCCGCAATTTCGCCTCGCGCAGCCAGGACGCCCGCCAGCTGGAGACATTCTTTACGATGGATGACTGGTACACGGACGCAGACTCCAACGTGTACCAGCTGCCCACCTTCCTCGGAAACCACGACATGGGCCGGATCGGCAGCTTCATCTCCGCGGACAACCCGGATGCTGACGACGCCGAACGGGTGTCCCGCGACGAGCTTGCCCACGAGCTGATGTACTTCTCCCGGGGCAATCCCGTGATCTACTACGGTGACGAGCAGGGCTTTACCGGCCCGGGCGGAGACCAGGATGCCCGCCAGACGCTCTTCGCCAGCCAGGTACCGGAGTACCTCGACGACGATCTGCTCGGCACCGACGCTACCCACGCGGGGGACAACTTCAATACCGGGCACCCGCTGTACGGCAAGATCAGCGCACTGGCCAAGCTGACCAAGGACCACCGTGCGCTGCGGAACGGTGCCCACCAGCACCGCTACGCGTCCGACGGCCCGGGTATCTATGCCTTCTCCCGCACGGACGCCAAGGACCAGCGCGAATACGTGGTGGCGCTGAACAACAGCGAGCAGCCACAGACGGCGTCGGTCCCGACGTACATCGCAAAGCGCACGTACAGCCTTCTTTACGGTGATGCCGCGACGGAAACAAAAACCTCGGCGGACGGCAAGCTGACCGTCACGGTTCCGCCGCTGTCCGCAGTGGTGTACCAGTCCTCAGGCCGGATTCCGCACTCCAAGAGGGCCCCCGGCATCACACTGCAGGCACCCGGCACGGCGGCAGCCACCGCCACCGCCCCGGGCGACAACGGCCGGCTCCAGGTGACAGCCGACGTCGACGGCACGTCGTTCTACCAGGTCACCTTCCAGGCCAGGACGGCTCGCGGGACATGGGAATCCATCGGCACCGACGATACGGCGCCCTACCGGGTCTTCCATGATGTGGCCGCGCTCAACCCCGGCACGGCCCTGGCATACCGGGCAGTGGCCCTGGACAACGCGGGCCACACATCTGTCAGCGCTACGCGCACCGCCGCTGTCCCGGCCCCGGTACTGACCATCCAGCAGCCAAAGGAAGGAAGCACCGTCCAAGGGAGCGTGGCGGTTGTGGCCACCGCGGATCCGGAAAAGGCCAGCCACGAGGTGGGCTTCGAACGGAGTATTGCCGGCGGAGAGTGGACGGCCGTCGGTCAGGCGGACGGCTCCTCCCCCGAGTACACGGTGGTGGACGACATCGCGGCCCTGAACCTCCCGGAAGGGACCAAGGTGAGCTACCGGGCGAAGCTGCGCGGCCCCCTCGGTGTGGTCAGCGGCGTGCGGACTGTCGTCGTGGGAACCGTTGCGGTTCCCCAGCCGGAATCCGTCACCGTTGCGGGCGACCTGAACAGTGAGATGGGCTGCTCCGGAGACTGGCTACCGGCGTGCACGTCGGCGTTCATGACACTGGATCCGGCCGACACCATCTGGAAGCTGACGGCCGACCTGCCCGCCGGCAGGTACGAATTCAAGGCAGCCATCAACGGCTCCTGGGACGAAAACTACGGCCAGGGCGGGGCACGCAACGGAACGAACATTGTCCTGAACCACGACGGCGGCCCGGTCACCTTCCGATACGACCACAGCACGCATCTGATTACTGCTGGCTGAGCCGGACTGATTCCTCGACCGCGGCCAGGAGGGAATTGAACCTCTCGTTCCCGTCAAGGCTGTCGATAAGTACGCAGTCACCGTCTGAATCAGCCAGAGGCACCTGCCAGTTCGGGTACTGCGCTGATGTTGTCCCCGGCTGGTTCTGCACCCTGCGCTCCCCCACGGCATCAACCAGTGCGACGCCGAGCAGCACGGACGGCGTCTGTGCCAGCAAACGGTGCAGTGCCTCGATCCGCTCCTCCTCGCTTCCGGCATCATCGGCCGGAAGCAGCCCGCGCTGCCGCAGCAGCTGCATCATTTTCTCAAGCGTGGCATTGTGCTCCAGGCGCTCCTCGTCCGCCGGCCGCTCCAGCAGGCCCAGCCCGCTGCGCAGGGTCACGTGGTCACCGGCGAGGTAACCCGCCGTCGGCGGGAGGTCGTGGGTGTTGACGCTGGAGAGGGCCTGCAGCCGGTACTTTTCCGGCGCAAGGGGAGCATCGCCGTCGTTCTCGAACCACAGGATGGAGGTGCCCAGGATGCCGCGCGCCGCCAGGTAGTCGCGGACCCACGGCTCGAAGGTGCCCAGGTCCTCCCCGATCACCACGGCGCCCGCGCGCTGTGCCTCCAGCGCCAGAATGCCGATCAGGGCATCGTGGTCGAAACGGACGTAAGCGCCGTCCCCGGCGGAATTCCCGGTAGGCACCCACCAGAGGCGGAAGAACCCGAGGATATGGTCCACCCGGATGCCGCCCGAATGCCGGAGAATCCTTGCCAGCATTTCCCGGAACGGACGGTAGCCGGCCTCGGCGAGGCGTGTGGGGTGCCAAGGCGGCTGGTGCCAGTCCTGCCCCAGCTGGTTGTACATGTCCGGAGGTGCCCCCACGCTCACGCCGGAAGCAAGAACGTCCTTCAGCGTCCAGGCGTCCGAGCTCTGCAGGTCAACACCCACGGCAAGGTCATGCACCACACCGAGACGCATGCCGGCGCGTTTGGCTGCGGACTGCGCGGATTCGAGCTGCTCGTCGCAGAGCCACTGTAGCCAGCGGTGGAAATCGATCCGGTCCGCCAGCTCATTTCGGAGCTTCTCAACGAGGGGCGAGCCGAGGGCAGCTGCAGGATCGGTCCAGAAGGGGTCGTCCGCGTCGATATCTTCCCGTATTGCGCACCACAGGGCGAAGTCCGCCAGGCCGGTTCCGCCGGCGCGGCAGAAGTCCTCGAAGGCATGCTGCCGGGACGCGGATCGGCGGACCCCGTACACGAGTTCCAGCGCGGCCAGCTTCGCCGCGTACGCCGTGTCCCGGTCTAAGCGGGCAGTGTTCTTGTTCAGCTTCCGCGCCTGCTTCATGAGGCCATGGATGACAGCCTGCTTCTTGGGTTTCAGGTACGCCAGCTCCGGAATAGCCTCGATGCGGAGGTACAGCGGGTTGAAGAAACGCCGGGTGGATGGTGAGTACGGCGAGGGCTCCAGGGGCGGCACGGGATCGGCCGCGTGCAGGGGATTCACGAGCACGTAGTCGGCCCCGCGGGCACCGGCAAGCGCGGCAAGCTCGGCGAGATCGGCGAAATCACCCACTCCCCAGGAGCGCTCGGAGCGCACCGAATACAGCTGGGTGGCCAGGCCCCAGCCCCGGCGTTCCTCAAGCGGTGCAGCCGTGGACAGCCTGGACGGCGTCACCACCAGGGTGGTCTCGGCCACCGTGCCCTCCGACTCAGCGCGCAGTGTGTGCCACCCCAGCCCGGTGTTGGCCGGAATGTCGAACGTCGCCCGGCCGATGGTCACGCCATCCACCTCGCGCGGTTCCACCCAGACGTCCTGACGCCCGGCGTCGAGCTTTCGTCCGTCCTCCGTTATGACGCTCACGCGAACGGCTGAACCGTGCCGGACGTGGACCTGTACCTGGGACGGCGTCCCCTCCTGGACCACGACGGCGGGCGGCAGCATCCGCCGCCAGGGCGCGAGTTCCGCTTCGGCCAAGGCAATTTCAATGAGCTGATCGGTGTGTGCCCGGACCCCCAACGCCGCCAAGACGCGGATCAGGGTGGCGGGTGCAACGTCATGCGGGTGCCCGTCCCAGCCCTGGTAGGTAGTACCCACGCCGTGCGCATCCGCGAGCCAGCGCAGCAGCTCGGGGTTAACGGGCGTGCCGGAAGGTTCTGCCGGTGTTCCGGAAGTTGACGCTTGCTGGCTGGAAGCCTTCATTGATGTCCGCCTCGTCTGCTGTGATCGGCCCAAACTTACTATGCTCCCGTGGCGGCCGGCCGCATTTCAGCCCCCGGCAACCGTTTGTTCCGATTATTGCAGGGCGCTGCGCGCTGAGGGCCAGCCGGGATGTCAGCCCGCGGTGCAGGCCTGCTGCAGCTGTTTCACCGACTCGTTGGGGACCTCGTCACCGGCCTCAGCGATCTCCGTCAGCGGATCCGTGATCTCGGAGGGAACGCCTGCGGTTTCGGCGCCTGCCACGAGCCCGGTCAGCACAGCCTTGTCCGAGGCACTCACGAGGCCGTCCTCCAGCAGCGCGCAGATCTGGCCTTTCACCTGCTCGGCCGCAGCGTTCGCAACACCGGAGGCGGCGGAGCTTGCCGCGTTCTGCACTGCTTCCTCCGCCTGGCCGCACCCGGCCAGGAGAAGCATCGCGGGAACCATGGCAAGGGCAGGAAGACGTAGTTTCATGCCTCCCAGCCTAACAAGGTGCCCAGGGGCTTCCCCGGCCGGGTACACCCACGGCGACAACGATGTCCACTGTACGCCTGAGACTCCATTCGCCAGCGGTGCCCTAAAATCCGTTGACTTGTCTCGTGGACTTAACCTAGCGTTCCTTGCACTGACAACGTTGTCTAACGGAAAGGCGCGCGCAATGAAGTGCGACCTCAGCGAAATGAGCAGCAAGAAATCACGAAGAATGCAGGTCTGTTCCGCCCTGGCACTGGCAGGTCTCGGCCTTGCCGCCGTGCTGGCCGGGACCGGACCGGCCTCGGCCGCCGGAACGGTTGGGGACGAGCAGTACCGCCCGGCAATCCACTTCACACCGAAACAGAACTGGATGAACGATCCCAACGGGATGGTCTACCACAACGGCGTCTACCACCTGTACTACCAGCACAATCCGTCCGGCAACACGTGGGGCAACATGTCGTGGGGCCATGCCACGTCCACGGACCTGACGCATTGGAAGGAGCAGCCGCTGGCCATTGCCACCGATGACCAGCAGGACATCTTCTCCGGCAGTGTGGTGGTGGACAAGGACAATACGTCGGGCTTCGGCACGGCGGAAAACCCACCCATGGTGGCAATCTTCACGAGCGCCTACAAGGATGCCTCGCCGTACAGAGGCCTCCAGGCGCAATCCCTGGCTTACAGCCTGGACGAGGGGCAGACCTGGACGAAGTACAGCGCCAACCCGGTACTCAACCGCAATTCGGCGAACTTCCGTGACCCCAAGGTCTTCTGGTACGACTCCCCGAACGGAGGAGGCTACTGGGTCATGGCCGCTGTTGAGGCAACGGAGCACAAGGTACTGCTGTACAAGTCCGGCAATCTCAAGGACTGGACGCTGCTGAGCGAATTCGGACCGGCCAACGCCACCGGCGGACTGTGGGAATGCCCGGACCTCTTCCCCCTGGCTGTCGACGGTGATCCCGCCAACGTCAAGTGGGTCATGGTGGTCAACATCAACCCCGGCGGTGTGGCCGGCGGCTCGGCCGGGCAATACTTTGTGGGTCGCTTCGACGGCACCACCTTCACCTCGGAGTCGACCAAGGCCAGCGATACGCTTCCCACCGGTACTCCAGTCGCCGGTTTCAACGACGGCACGTTCAACGGCTGGACGGTCAACAACGAACCCGGCAACGTAAAGAACGGGCCGTTCGGGGACGCCCCCGCCGCGGGAACGCTTCCCGGGCAGAACGCCGTCACCGGTTTCGCCGGTGCCGGGCTCATCAATTCTTTCAACGACGGCGACTGGCCGGTGGGCTCCATGAACTCGCCCGCGTTCACCGTGGGGAGCGACTACCTGAACTTCCTTGTTGGCGGCGGGCAGCACCCCCGGGTCTCGGACAAGCTGGACAACACACCGCCTCCCGGCGACCTGCTGTTCAGCGGCTTCGAGGTCCCCGACGGATCCACGCTGGCCGACGCCGGCTGGACCGGCACCGGGGAACTGGCGCCCAATTTCCAGCCCGCAACCGCAGGCGGTGACTTCTACATCGGCGCCAAGCGCATCAACACGTTCGAAACCGGCGGCGCTCCCGGCGACGACAGGCAGGGAACCATGACCTCGCCGTCGTTCACTGTGTCCCGGAACTTCATGAGCATGCTGGTCGGAGGCGGGCACCGGGATGCGACGTCGGGCCAGCTGCTGGAGGCCCAGCTGGTGGTGAACGGCAACGTGGTGCGCACCCTCGCGGGCGACGACTCCGGCGCCCTTAACTGGAAGGGCTGGGACGTGTCCGAGTTTGCCGGGCAGCAAGCGCAACTGCGGATTGTGGACCAGGCCACCGGCGGCTGGGGACACCTGACCCTTGACCACGTGATGCTGACGGACCAGGCTGCCGTGCCGCGTTCGGACGAAACCACGGTCAACCTCGTGGTCGATGGAAAAGTGGTCCGGACAGCCACGGGCGCCAACAGCGAGGTCCTCGACTGGGCCTCGTGGAATGTCTCGGAATTCAAGGGGCGGCAGGCCAGCATCCGCGTAGTGGACAACAACCGTTTCGGCTGGGGCCACATTCTTGCCGACGAATTTGTCGCATCCTCCCGTCCTGCGACGCCGCGGCTCGAGACGTATGACTGGCTGGACTACGGCCGGGACTACTACGCCTCGGTGTCCTTCGCGAACATGCCACAGGATCAGCGCATCATGCTGGGCTGGATGAACAACTGGGACTACGCCAACGCCATTCCCACCTCGCCGTGGCGCAGCGCCATGTCCCTGCCGCGCCAGGTGGGGCTTACACAGACCGCGGCTGGTCCCCGATTGGTCCAGAAGGCCGTCCAGCAGGTGGACAGCCTCGGCACGAAGAGCAGCTATTCCGAAAAGCGGGCCAGGAGCATCACCCCGGGAACCCATGTGCTGCCGTCGGCCGCGTGGGGCCAGGTCCAGAAGATCGACGTCACCTTCGCTCCGGGCACCGCGGCCAAGAGCGGCATCACGGTGCTCGGAAGCGGAAATTCCTCGACCGTTATCGGCTACGACAAGGCGACGGGCAAGCTGTATGTGGACCGGACGAAGTCCGGCAACACGGCCTTCCACCCGCTGTTCACGTCGGTAGACTCGGCCCCGGTGACGCCGGATGCCTCCGGTAACGTGAAGTTGAGCATCTACGTCGACCGGTCCTCCGTGGAGGTCTTCGCCCAGAACGGCCTGCGCACCATCACCGATCAGGTCTTCCCCGAACAGGGGGCCAGCCAGGTCGCACTCTTCGCCGAGGGTGGCACAGCGCAGCTGAAATCGATCACCGTCAAGCCGTTGACGCAGTCGATGTTCGTCCCGGACACAACGGTTAAGAAGAACAGACCGTAGTAGGGGCAGCAAGCACGGCAACACAGCAGCGGGGCGGGGACCGAAAGTCCCCGCCCCGCTGCGGTCGTTGGAGGGAGATCAGCTGACCGGCTGAAGCCAGGTCAGCACTGAGCCGTCCTCCTCGATGTGGTCGGCCAACTCCCCGTTGAAGCGGGCACCGTAGTCGGCGCTGATGTGCTCCTGGAATGCGGCATCGTCTTCGTACACTTCGAAGACAAAGTATTGGCGGGGGTTGGTTTCCCGCGTGTAGGGCAGGAACAGCTGGTTTCCCGGCTCACGCCTGACATGTTCCGTCAGTTCGCGCATCATTTCTGCAACCCGGTCCTCACTGCCGGGCTTCACTGTGAATTCTGCATAGAGCGTCTTGGCCATGGTTTTCTCCTCTGGAGGTTCGCTGGGTTGTTGAATTGTGCGGGTTGAAAGCGTGGTTAGCGCGGGCGGAGTTCTCCGGACCCGCGCTGGATGAGTTCAGTGGGAACGACGTACGTCCGCGGGGCGCGGTCATCGCCGTCGATCCTGGCAAGGAGCCGCTCGGCGGCAAGCTGCCCGATGCGTTCCGGATGCTGCGCAATGACCGTGATGCCGGGGTCCATCATGTCCGCCAGCGTGAAGTCGTCGAATCCCACCAGGGCAATCCGCCTATTTGCGCCGAGCTCCTTCAGGGCACGCATGGCACCGAACGTGACGAGGTTCTGGCTGGAGAAAATGGCCGTGGGCGGATCCTCGGACCGGAGCAGGCCAAGGGCCGCCTGGCGTGCAGACTCCTCGTCGTGGAGCCCCTCGATCACCGGCACTGCCGACGTCGCGATGCCCGCCCTCCCGAGTTCCTCAATAAATCCCCGCCGACGCTCTCGGGCTGTCTGAATGTCTGTCCGATCACCAAGGTAGGCAAGCTTTGTGTGTCCCTGCGCAATCAAGTGGGCGGCGGCCCTGGCGGCTCCCACGGCGTTGTCCGTCACCACGGCATCTGCCTCGATGCCGACCGGTTCACGGTCGATGAACACCATGGGCAGGTCCCGTGAATGCTCCGGGATGACATAGGACTGGCTCTTGGCGATTGGCGTCAGGACGAGCCCGTCAACCCGCCTGCCCAGGAAGGCCGCGACCAGGGACTTCTCACGCTCGGGGTCATCGTCGAGGCTGGCGGCAAAGACCGCTATCCCCCGGGCGGCCAGCGCATCTTCCAGTGCGCGGTGGATCTCAGAGCTGAACGGGTTGGCCACGCTGGGCAGCAGCAGCCCGATCGAAAGAGTCTGCCGGCCGGAGCGGCGCAGGCTGCCGGCCGCCATGTCCAGCTGGTAATTGAGCTGCCGAGAGGCGCTGAGGACCCGCTGGCGGGTAGCCTCCGAAACGCCGGCCTCGTCGTTCATCACCCGCGAGACGGTCTTGATGCCCACTCCGGCGAGTGCCGCAACGTGGCGCATAGTGGGCCGATTCTTCGCTCCATCGGCGTGGTAACGATTAGACATCGTTGTCATAATTTGGTCCTTCATCATCGGAATTATGTTGACTCTACCCTGTGACGCTGGTTACATGACTAATGACATCGTTGTCAGGCACAGGAAGTGCCACGAAACCAGGAGATTCAATGTTGAGTTCCAAAGCCCCGCGGACAGCCGCCACCCGCCTGCTTGCCGTCGGCGCAGTCCTGACCCTCGGCACGCTGAGCCTCGCTGCCTGCGGGGGAAGCCCTGCAGCCTCCTCAACCGAAGGCTCGTCCTCCGAGAAGGTCGGCGTGTCCCTCATCGTGAAGACCACGTCCAACCCCTTCTTCGTTTCGATGCAGGACGGCGCAAAGAAGGCCGCCGAAACCGACGGCGTGGACCTCAAGCTCGCGGCCGGCAAGGCTGACGGCGATGAAGAGACCCAGATCCAGGCCATCGAGAACGCTATCTCCAAGGGCGACAAGGGCATCCTCATCACGCCTAACGGGCCCTCTGTCGTTGACGCCTTGAAGAAGGCGAAGGACGCCGGCCTGTTCGTCATTGCCCTGGACACTCCCCCGGACCCTGCAGACGCAGCCGACATCACGTTCGCGACCGATAACTTCGCCGCCGGTGAGCTGATCGGCAAGTGGACCGCAGCGCAGCTTGGCGGGAAGAAGGCCACCATTGCGCTGCTGGACCTGTTTGACGACAAGGTCGTCTCCGTGGACTACAACCGCGACCAGGGCTTCCTGACCGGACTGGGCATCGACACCGCGGACAAGAAGAAGAACGGCGACGAAGCCAAGACCGGAAAGTACACCGGCGGCAAGGGCGGCGACTACGAAATCGTGGGCAGCCAGGCAACCCAGGGTGCTGAGGACGGCGGCCGGACGGCGATGGAAACCCTCCTCGCCAAGAACCCGAACATTAACGTCATCTACACAATCAACGAGCCTGCCGCAGCCGGCGCCTTCGAGGCGCTGAAGTCCGCCGGCAAGGAGAAGGACGTGCTGGTGGTCTCGGTCGACGGCGGCTGCTCGGGCGTCAACAACGTCAAGGCCGGTGTCATCGGTGCCACTGCCCAGCAGTACCCGGTGAAGATGGCGGAACTGGGCGTCAAGGCCATCGTTGAGCTGGCCAAGACCGGCAAGAAGCCGGCCAACTCACCAGGACTGGACTTCTACAACACCGGTGTGGAGCTCGTCACGGATAAGGCCGCCGATGGCGTCAAGAGCATCACCACGTCCGAGGCCGCCAAGATCTGCTGGGGCAAGTAACCAGCGTTGAACCCTACGCCGCGGGAAGTGCTGAAGTAGCACTTCCCGCGGCACCACACCACCAGAACCTTGACGTTCAGGAGCAACCGTGACCCAGCAACAGACCGCAGGCCCGCCCGCCGCAGGGCATGCAGACCCGGCCGAGGAGTTCCTCGACCGGCAGACCCCGCTCAGCCGTATCCGCAACATTCTCCACCGCTATCCCGCACTCAGCCCGGCCATTGTCCTGCTTGTTGCAGTGGTGGTCTTCGGGCTCCTCAATGAGAGGTTCCTGCGGGTCGAGAACCTGTCCCTGATCACCCAGCAGGTCTCGGTGGTGGGAACCCTTGCAATCGCCCAGACGCTCATCATCCTCACCGCTGGCATCGATCTTTCGGTGGGCGCCGTCATGATCCTGTCCTCCATGGTGGTGGCGCAGCTGGCCACCGGCAACGGGGCGCCCGCGCCGCTGGCGCTCCTGCTCGGGCTCGCCGTGGGGCTCGCGGCCGGGGCGCTGAACGGTTTCCTGGTCACCAGGTTCCGGCTCCCTCCATTCATCGTCACGCTCGGAACACTGAACATCTTCATCGCCCTGACCCTGCTCTACTCCGGCGGCTCGACCGTCCGCGGCTCGAGCATGCCGGACCTGCTCACCTGGACCGGAAGCACCTTCCCGGTCGGGCCGGTCCGCATCTCCACCGGCGTAGTCATGATGCTTCTGCTCTACATCGCGGTCGCGTTCATCCTCGGCAAGACCGCCTGGGGCCGACATGTCTACGCGGTGGGCGATGACAAGGAAGCCGCCCGCCTGGCTGGTATCCCGGTGAACCGGGTCCTCATGAGCGTTTACCTCGCAGCCGGTGCCGTATTGGCCATCGGTGCGTGGATCCAGATCGGCCGCACGAACGCAGCCAGCCCCAACGCCGGTGTGGACCTGAACCTCGACTCCATCACTGCCGTCGTCATCGGCGGAACCAGCCTCTTTGGCGGACGCGGCTCCATCTGGGGCTCCCTCCTCGGGGCGTTGATCGTCGGCGTGTTCCGCAACGGCCTCTCGCTGGCCGGCCTCGACGTGCTCTACCAGACCCTCGCAGTGGGCGTCCTCATCATCGTCGCTGTGTCCATCGACCAGTGGATCCGAAAGGTGAAATCATGACCGCCACAGAATTCCAGCCGGCCAAGACCGAGGTCCGCCAGCCGATCCTGCAGGCCAGGAACCTCGTCAAGACCTTCGGCCGCGTCGTGGGTCTGGACGGCGTCAGCCTCGACCTGTACCCGGGCGAAGTCCTGGCGATCATCGGCGATAACGGTGCCGGAAAATCCACGCTCATCAAGTGCCTCACCGGGGCGGAGATCCCGGACTCGGGCGAGCTGAAGGTCTCCGGCCAGCCGGTCCACTTCAAGCGCCCGCAGGACGCCCGCGTCCACGGTATCGAGACGGTGTACCAGAACCTTGCGGTATCGCCGGCACTCGACGTGGCATCAAACCTGTTCCTCGGCAGGGAGGAACGCATTCCGGGACCGCTGGGGAAGATCTTCCGCGTCCTGGACACCAAGGGCATGCGCCGCAAGGCCAAGGAAGAACTGACCCGGCTTGGAATCTCCACCCTCCAGGACGTGACGGTGGCGGTCGAAAACCTCTCGGGCGGCCAGCGCCAGGCCGTCGCCGTCGCCCGCGCCGCGGCGTTCGGCTCCAAAGTGGTTGTGCTGGACGAGCCGACGGCGGCCCTCGGCGTGCGGGAATCAAACCAGGTCCTGCAACTGGTCCGGGACCTCCGCGACAGGGGCCTGCCGGTGATCCTGATCAGCCACAACATGCCCCATGTGTTCGACGTGGCCGACCGGATCCACATCCAACGCCTGGGCAAGTGCGCCGCCACCATCACCCCGCAGTCCCACTCCATGACCGACGCCGTGGCCATCATGACGGGTGCCGCCACCGCCTGATTCGGCGAAAAGCCGCCGCTTCCCCAACACCCCCGTCCGCGGGCCTGCAGCAGCCGGGTCCGTGGACGGCCCCATGAAAGGCCCCTCCATGCTCAAGACCCACTCCAGTACTCCCGCAGCCCAGCCCGACGTCATCGTCATCGGCGAAGCCCTGGTCGACGTCGTGACCTCGCCCGAGGGCACAGTCGAGCATCCGGGGGGCTCGCCCGCGAACGTCGCCTATGGGCTGGGACGCCTCGGCGTCAGCGCTGCCCTCCTGACGTCAATCGGCGACGACGACCGCGGCGCCGCAATTGCCGCGCACCTGGCCAGCGCCGGCGTCGAACTCCTGCCCGGCTCGACATCGCAGGGCCGCACCGCCTCCGCCACGGCCACGCTGGCGGCGGACGGCTCCGCACGGTACGACTTCGACATCGCCTGGGAGCTCCCGCCGGTGGCTCCTGCGTTCCTCCCCAAAGTGCTCCACACCGGCTCGATCGCCACGTTCCTGGCCCCCGGCGCCGCCGCGGTCAAGGCGCTTCTGGAGCAGTCACACCGCGAGTGCATGGTCACCTACGATCCCAACATCCGGCCCGCGCTCTTGGGCAGCCAGGCCGAGGCACGGTCAATCTTCGAGGACCTGGTCCCGCTGACCGACGTGGTCAAACTCAGCGATGAGGATGCCCGGTGGCTCTACCCGGATCTTGAGCTCGAGGCCACCGCGGCGCGGATCCTGGAGCTCGGCGCTGGGCTGGCGGTGGTCACCTGCGGCTCCGAGGGCTCGCTGCTGGCAACCCCGGCCACACGGCTGCAGATCCCGGCCATCACGTCCGTGGTGGCTGACACCATCGGCGCCGGCGACTCCTACATGGCGGCACTGATTTACGGCCTCCTGGCCCGTGGAACGGACGGCCTGGCTCCCGCCGTGCTGGAGACGCTGGGACGCATGGCATCGAAGGCGGCAGCCATCACGGTCCGCCGGCCCGGCGCCAACCCGCCCACCGCTGACGAGCTGCTCGCTGACCTGCCCGAACAGGCATCCGCTCCGGCAGCCGTCGTCGCCTGATTCCGTCAGCCGTTCGGCCGGGCGAAGGGCCCGGCCGAACGGGCCTCCCCTTCACGGATGGGGCCAAGGGGCGCAGCGCTGATTGGGGGGCCGCGCCTAGGCGCGGTCCTGGCAAGATCCGCAGGCGCAGCCGGAGTCCGCCGCTCGGCGCGGGAGCCCTGGCGTCAGCTCCCGGCCGCTTTCGCTGATTTCGCCGCGGCTTTCGCGGCCTGCTTGCTCGCGCGCACCTTGCTCAGCGACTCCTGGTCAACAATGTCGGCGACGGACAGGAAGGCGTCCTCCTGGCCGTAGTGGCCGGCGGCCTCGCGCCAGCCTTCTGCTTTGAGGCCGCACTGCTTCCCGAGAAGCGCCAGGAAGATCTTCGCCTTTTGCTCGCCGAATCCGGGCAGGGCCTTGAGCCTGCGCAGCACTTCCTTGCCGTCTGGGTCACCCTGGGTCCAGATGGCGGTGGCGTCCCCGTTCCACTCGCTGTGCACGGTCTCGGCCAGGGCCTGGACACGTGCGGCCATGGAGCCCGGGAAACGGTGCACGGCCGGCCGCTCCTTGAACACCTCGACGAAGCCCTGGGGATCGTACCCGGCGATCGCCGCGGGTTCGATCGACCCGATGCGAGCGCGGATCTTTTCGGGGCCGGCAAAGGCCGACTCCATGGTCACCTGCTGGTCAAGCAGCATTCCGGTGAGCAGCGCAAACGCGTCATCGCTGAGCAGTTTGTCGGCAGCGGGATCCCCCGTGATGTGCAGTTCCATGCGTCCTATCCTGCCATTCGCTCCGGTCCGCGTCATAAGTTGTCCTTCTATGTCCCGGCTAGGCGGCCTGCGAAGAGCTCTTCGACCGCCCCCGCAGCGCGGCAACACCCCACACCGCCAGCAGCACAGCGACCAGGAGCAGCCCGGCCTCGCCGAGGTCCACCCCGCCCAGCCAGGTTGTCAGGGGGTCTTCGAGCCCAAAGGCCGTATGGAAGAAGCCGCCCAGGGTGATGGCTGAAACGAACAGGGCGGACAAGGCCGAGATGCCCGTGATCAGGGCGTTGAAGCCCAGCTTCCGTTGCGGGTTGTGGAGAGCCGATCTGTACATGCGCATCATGGCGACGCCGTTCGTGGTGTCGAAGAGCGTCATGGCGGCCGTGAACGACAGAGGAAGCGCCAAGAGGGCCAGCGGGGAGACTCCGGCGAGGGAGGCCGCCGCCGTCATTACCAGGAGCCCGATGGTGGTGGCAGTATCGAAACTCAGCCCGAACAGGAAGCCGATCACGTAAATGTTCCGCGGACGCTTCACCCTGGACAGCGGCCTGGTCAGCAGGCGGGCAAGAAATCCCTTGGCCTCCAGGTCCCCGTCCCGCACCTCTCCGCCGCCCTGCACGTTCCGGTACGCCTGCGCGGCCTGCAGGAACGCCGAGCCGTTGAACAGGCCCATGACCAGCAGGAACAGCCCGGAGACGCCGCTGCCGATCAGTCCCAGCACCAGGTTTCCGGTGGTGCCGTCCTCCATGAACTGGCCCACGATGGCCGCGCCGCCCACCACCAGGACGCCGGCCAGGATCACCACGGAGCTATGGCCCAGGCTGAAGGCGAACCCGACGCTCACGGGGTCCTTCCGCTGGGCCACGAACCTGCGCGTCGAATTGTCGATCGCGGCGATGTGGTCCCAGTCGTAGCTGTGTTTGACGCCCGCGAGGTAGGCGGTGAGCACCAACCCCAGGGCAACGGACTGGCCCGCACCCGCGGTGCCGGATTCAGGGGTTCCGGATTCAGGGGTTCCGGCGAAGAGAAGTGCGACGGCGGCAAGATGCAGCGCGGCCACCGCACCAAATGCAAAAAGCAAGCGGGTCCTCAGCGGCAGCTCCTCGCGCTGCCGGTACTTTGCGGCGAGTCCCGTCAGCGTCGTCATCAGTACTTCCTCAAATTTAGGGGCGCCTGCCCGTACCATTGTCCGCGCAGCAAGGCAGTACAGGCACGCAGCAGCCGGTTAAGTTCTTCCGTGGAGTCGGACAGGGACCGCAGCACCAGGCCGGTGGTTCCGCTGACCGCCCCGGTGAGGGACACCCCGGTGTAGGCGTCGTGGCCGGCCGTGAGCGCATGGAGTTCATCAGCGAGCGCCTGATCCACTCTCTGGTCCACCACAATGAGCGACCCCAAATGGCTGAAGCCCTCCATGAATGCCATGCCGGTGACGTCGTTCAGCGATGGCCGGAGCAGCACGTTATCCAGGGCCAGCAGTTCCGTGCGGCCGCCGTTCTCCACGTGGATCTCGTTGCGGAGCCGCAGTTCTTCATACCGGAATGAGGCCCCGTCGGGAGACCACCCCGGCGTAATCACCTCGGCCATCATCAGGCTCGACGACGGCTGCACGGTGATGCGCGTGTTCTGCCGGTAGCTGGCCTCCCGGTAGGCGATCAGCTGGTCCGGGGCCAGTTCCAGCTGCGCCCTCTCCCCCAGCCGCAATGTCATCCGCTGCTCGGCGAACGAGCCCGGCGTCCGGTAAATCTTGGTGGCCGACTGGGTCGTCAGGAGCAGCTTCGCCCCCTCCGCCACCTCCACGTCAATGACGTAAAGGTCAGCCCCAAGATATGCCCCGCCGGGATTGACGAATACATAGCAAACCTGCCCGGACTCATCCAAGTAATGCGGGCGCAGTATCCGCAAGGCGCCCCGGTGATACTGGTGCGCGGCCACGGACCTGCCCCCGCGCACCTCGACCCGCAGCTCAAGCTCCCCCATCGGCGCCTGCGTACTCTGGTTCAGGCCGGTTAAGTCGGCGTCACGCGCCGCCGATAGGGTCGTGCTCATTGGGCCAGGTCGAGCATCAGGACATCACGCCGCACCCAGTCGATGACGGCGTCGAGCCCTTCGTCGGTTTTGAGGTTGGTGAAGCAGAATGGCTTCGAACCCCGGAACTCGCGGGAGTCACGTTCCATGATGGCGAGGTCGGCGCCGACGTGGGGCGCGAGGTCCGTCTTGTTGATGATGAAGAGGTCGGACTTGATCATGCCCTGCCCTGCTTTTCGGGGGATCTTCTCGCCCTGGGCCACGTCGATGATGTAGATCGAGAAGTCAACGAGCTCGGGGCTGAAGGTGGCAGAGAGGTTGTCGCCGCCGGATTCCACGAAGATGACCTGCAGGTCCGGGTGGCGTTTCTTGAGCTCCTCGATGGCGGCCGTGTTCATCGACGTGTCTTCGCGGATTGCGGTGTGCGGGCAGCCGCCGGTTTCCACGCCGATGATCCGGTCCTCGGGGAGGATGCCGTTCGCTGCAAGGATTTTGGCGTCCTCGATCGTGTAGATGTCGTTGGTGATGGCGGCCATGGAGACCTCGCGGCTCATGTGACGGGTGAGCCGCTCCACGAGCTGGGTCTTGCCGGCGCCAACCGGTCCGCCGATGCCGATCTTGATGGGTTCAGACATGCTGTCTCCTTGATTCCTAAACTGTCAGCTCATGAACATGCGGGCACGTTGGCGTTCGTGCCGCATCTGCGAGATTTCCAATCCGGGGGTGACGGCCCCGAAGTCGTCCGGCGTAAGGCGCCCAATCCGTTCGACGGCGGCAGCAACGCCGTCGGATGCTGCCCGCAGCAGCCGCTGGCCAGCGTTTTGCCCCAGCGGAACGGCACGGACGGCGTTCTGCGTGAGCGAGGTAACCGTCGCAAAGAGGTATGCCGCGAGCGCTTCCGGCAGGGGCACACCCAGGGAACGTGCGACGACGGCGAACGCCAGCGGTTGGTGGCCGGCGGCGCGGCCGGCTTCCACCAGCTCCCGGTACTCCGTCAGCTCCGGGGAAGGAAACACTTCGGATCCGATCTCCAGCAGCCGGGCGCCCATCTTGGTGCTGGCCTCACGCAGCTGCCGCGGCAGGAGCTGCGCCGACAACAAGGCATCGAGCTCACCCAAGGCAACTCCCTCGTAAAGCAGCCGAATGGCCAGCCCGTCACAGTAAGTGAGCTGTTGCCCCACGAAGGCAGCCAGCCACACCCCGAACGACTCCTCGTCATGAACCAGCCCACGATCAATGTAGGTTTCAAACCCGAGCGAGTGCGCGAAAGCCCCGGTAGGAAGAGCAGAGTCGGTGAGCTGCTGCAGGGCGAGTTGGTAGGACATTCCGAAATCAGTGGCTGTGCTCGGCATGGCGGAAAGGCACGGGCAGAACGCGTTCCTGGCGGTCGTAGGGCACGCCCACGTGGCGAAGGTAGTCCTCCACCGTGTGGTCGTAGGCGCACACCATGACCTCGGCGCCGTACTCGGAGGAGGCGTCGAAGAACTGGGCCTGGAGGTGGCGGTTGCCGAGGGAGTGTGCCACGACGCCCATCTCGTGGATGGTCCGGGGCGCCACCACCAGGACGTCGGTGGGGAGCACGGACACCACGATCATGCTGGTTTCGGCCACGTGCAGGATGTCGCCGTCGCGGAGGTCCCCGGAGCCGGACGGCAGCCGGATGCCGATTTCCTTGCCGTGGTCTGTGGTGACGCGCTGGATTCGCTTGACCAGCTCGGCGCTGGGAAGCATCACTCTTTCCTTGTGCAGCCCGGCAAAGGCCGCGGTGTCCGCCTCAGGGAGGTCGCGCAGGTTGCCGAGGATTTTTTCGATGATCACATGGGGCTCCGGGTGGTTGGGGACTCAGAAGAGGAAATAGCGCTGTGCCATGGGCAGCACGTCCGCCGGTTCGCAGGTGACGTCCTCGCCGTCCACCGAAACCTTGTACGTTTCCGGGTCCACCTGGATGTCCGGGGTAGCGTCGTTGTACTTGAGGTCGGCCTTGGACAGCGACCGGATCCCGGAGACGGGCCGGATGATCTTCTGCAGGCCCAGCTCCTCCGGCACGCCCGCGTCGATGGCCGCCTGGGACAGGAACGTGATGGAGCACTGCTGCACTGCCTTGCCGAAAGCGGCAAACATGGGGCGCATGGTCCGCGGTTGCGGCGTCGGAATGGAGGCGTTGGCGTCGCCCATCAGCGCATAAGCGATCTGCCCTCCCTTTAGCACCAGCTCGGGCTTGACCCCGAAGAACGCCGGGTCCCAGAGGACGAGGTCTGCGAACTTGCCCTCTTCCACCGAGCCGATGGAATCCGCCATGCCCTGAGCGATGGCTGCGTTGATGGTGTACTTGGCCACATAGCGCTTGAGGCGGAAGTTGTCGCTTCCGGGTCCCAGACCAGCAGCGGAACCGTGGTCCTCACCCGTGTTGTCCCGCTGGGGGGCCCTCAGCACGCCCCGCTGCTTCTTCATCTTGTCCGCCACCTGCCAGGTCCGGGTGATCACCTCGCCCACACGGCCCATGGCCTGGGAGTCGGAGGAGGTGATGGCGAAGATTCCCAGGTCCTGGAGTACGTCCTCTGCGGCGATGGTCTCGGCACGGATGCGGGAGTCTGCGAAGGCCACATCCTCCGGGATGTCCGGGTTGAGGTGGTGGCACACCATGAGCATGTCCAGATGTTCTTCGATGGTGTTCCGCGTGTACGGCAGCGTGGGGTTGGTGGAGGCGGGCAGGACGTTCGGCAGCCCGGCGATCCTGATAATGTCCGGGGCGTGCCCGCCGCCGGCGCCCTCCGTGTGGAAAGTGTGGATGACGCGGCCGGCGATGGCCCGGATGGTGTCCTCCACGAAGCCGCACTCGTTGAGGGTGTCGGTGTGGATGGCCACCTGGACGTCGTATTCGTCGGCCACTTTCAGGGAGTTGTCGATCGAGGCGGTGGTGGATCCCCAGTCCTCGTGGATCTTGAGCCCGACGGCTCCGGCCCGGATCTGTTCGGCCAGCGGTTCGACGGCGGACGCGTGTCCCTTGCCGAACAGTCCGATGTTGATGGGCATCCCTTCGGCGGCCTGCAGCATCCGCTGGATGTGCCACTTACCGGGGGTAACAGTGGTGGCTTTCGTGCCTTCCGCCGGACCCGTGCCGCCGCCCACCATGGTGGTGACGCCGCTGGCGAGGGCCGTGGGCACCTGGTCCGGGGAGATGAAGTGGATATGGGTGTCCACGCCGCCGGCCGTGAGGATCTTCCGTTCCCCGGCGATGATTTCGGTGCTGGCGCCGATCACGATGTCCACACCGTCGGTGATCTGCGGGTTGCCGGCCTTGCCGATCCTGTAGATGTGGCCGTCCTTGAGTGCGACGTCCGCCTTGTAGATGCCGGTGTAGTCGAGGATGACCACGTTGGTGATCACGGTGTCCGGGACGTCTGCTTCCCGCACCACCTGGCCGTTCTGGCCCATGCCGTCGCGGATCACCTTGCCGCCGCCGAACACAACTTCCTCGCCATAGGCGGTGAGATCCTTCTCGATCTCGAGGAACAGGTCGGTGTCCGCGAGGCGGATGGCGTCGCCCGTCGTCGGGCCGTAAAGGTCCGCGTACTGTTTGCGGGACAGCTCGAAACTCATTGCGCTCCCCCTGCCGCCGGCCGTGCGGACTCTGCCGTCCCAAGGCTGCCGTTGACCGCGTTGCTCAGCCCGAAGACCTCACGGCTGCCCGCGAGTTCGATGAGGCGCACCGTCCTGCTGTCTCCGGGCTCAAACCGGGCAGCGGTTCCCGCGGGGATGTCGAGCCGGCGGCCGAAGGCGGCCTGGCGGTCGAACGTCAGTGCGCTGTTCGCCTCGGCGAAGTGGTAGTGCGAGCCCACCTGCACGGGGCGGTCGCCGGTATTGACGACGACGACGTCGATCGCCTCGCGTCCTGCATTGATCGTCAGGGGCTCGTTCCGCAGCACATATTCTCCCGGAATCATGATGCCCCTTATCGGATCGGATCGTGGACGGTGACGAGCTTGGTGCCGTCGGGGAAAGTCGCCTCGACCTGGACGTCGTGGATCATCTCCGGGACACCTTCCATGACGTCGTCGCGGCTCAGGAGGGTGGTGCCGTAGCTCATGAGCTCGGCAACCGTCCGGCCGTCCCGTGCCCCTTCGATCAGTTCGTAGCTGATGACCGCCACAGCCTCCGGAAAGTTCAGCTTCAGCCCGCGCGCTTGGCGGCGGCGTGCGAGGTCGGCTGCGACCACGATCATGAGCTTTTCCTGCTCGCGGGGCATCAGATGCATACCGGGCTCCCTTCTAGGACGGACACCCCCGCAGCATGCGGGTGCACGCGCCCGGCGGTGTGTGACCAGCGTAATCCGCGGACGTTTCAGCAAGATTTCCTGGGCTAGCTGCCCTTCATCCGTGTTGCGATGTCGTCTGTGGACAGCACCGGCTGGCGGTATTCGTCGGACAGAATGCGCAGCATGTCTGCCGCGGCTCGCTCGTTTCCGGATGCCATGGCCTCCTCGGCGTAGACGACGCGGAAGTTGTGCGCGAAGGCGTCGGCCGCCGTCTGGGCAATGCAGTTGTGCGTGGCGACGCCGGCGAGCACCAGTTCCTCGACGCCCCAGTTCCGCAGCCGGGACAGCAGGTCGGTTCCGGTGAAGGCGCTGTCACGCGTTTTAACCAGGCGGGGCAGTCCGTCGGTCTGGAGTCCGGGAACGAAGTCAGCCTGGCCGGAACCGCGGAAGATGAATCCCTGGTCGTCGTCCAGCATATTCAGGGACCAGGTGGACTTGTCCCGCTCGTGCTCGGTTCCGACCAGCAGAACCTTGGCACCGCTGGCGGCCGATTCCCCGATGAGACGGTTACAGGCCTGAACCAGGGCGTCCTGCCGCGGAGCGAGGGCAGGATCCTCGAAGTAGGCGTTCTGCATATCAATGACCAGCAGGGCAATCACTGCGGTTCCTTTCCGTTGTTCGGCAGACGGAGGCCACAGGTTTCATGTACCCACCAAAGGGCCGGGATAACCCCAAAGGGGCGGCTCTACGGTGCCGAGGCCCGGATCTTGAGCTCGAACCCCGCTTCGACGTGCACACCGTCGTCGGACTGCTCCTTGCCTTCGACCCGGTCGATCAGGAGCCCGACTGAGCGCTCCGCGATTTCCTGCATGCCCGGCGCCACGGTGGTGAGCGCCGGGGAGGCGAAGCGGGCCTCATCAATATCGTCAAAGCCTGCCACGGCAACGTCCTGCGGAACTTTGACGCCGCGGATGAGGAGTTCATGCAGGGCCCCCAGTGCGAGGGCGTCGTTCAATCCGAAGACGGCGTCGAACGGCACTGCACTGTCCAACAGCGCATCCACCGCGGATGCTCCGGCATCCCGGCGCCACTCGGACGGGACGATGAGTGCCGGTTCAAAGTCCACCCCGGCGTCCTTGAGCGCCTGCCGGTAGCCGGTCAGCCGCAGCCCCGCACTTCCGGCGCTGTCCTCCGGTGATGCTCCGATCACTGCTATGCGGCGCCGCCCTCCGGCCAGCAGGTGGGCTGTCATCGCCTGGGCCGCCCGGACATTCTTCATGGTGACGGTGTCGAACCGCGTATCCTGAATATGCTCGCCGAGCATCACGAGCGGCTTGCCTCCGCGCCGGTCCGCCACGGTGTCCGGATCCAGCCGCAGCGGGGTGAACAGGAGCCCGTCCGTCAGCTGGCGGAAGGGACCATGTAAAGCACTGAGCTCGTTCTCCTCGAGTCCGGCGGACTGCTCCACGAGCACACGGTAACCGCGGGCGGAGGCAACAGTCATGAGGCGCGAGGCCAGCTCCGCGTAATACGGGGCTGAAAGGTCGGCCAGAACCAGGCCGAGCATGCGCGACTTGCCAGAGCGGAGGCTCCGGGCCGTCAGGTTGGCCTCGTAGCCGAGCTCGTTAATGGCGTCCAGCACCTTCTGCCTTGTGGCCGGCCTGATGAACTCATAGTCGTTGAGGACGTTGGACACGGTTTTCAGGGACACCCCTGCCACGCGGGCAACATCATTCATGGTCACAGCCATCCGAGGCTCCTTCTCACGGCAACATCTCGGTACATCGTTGCAGAATGCCGATCGCACCGCCCCGCCCGCAAGAATTTTCCAAGGTGGCGAGCCCACGCTGTCCCCAGGTCCAAGCTCTGTGGCCAGGCAAAGGCGCCTGGCCACAGGGGGCCGGGGACCCCGTCGTCGTGGAGGAAGTAAGGAACCAGGGGGAGTCGTGCCAGAAGGTCTCGAGATACCGGTGGAATCGGAGGGCTATGCAGCCGGGCACCCGGCTCCGGATGCCCCGCTGTTTGCCTTGGTCGGCTCGCACCGCGGAACCGGCCTGGACTTCCTTGCGCGGCTGGGGGCAGGCCCCCGCCGGATCACGTCCGCAGCCTTGGCCGCATCCCCCGACATAGCCGGCACTGTGGTGCTGTCCACGTGCAACCGGTTCGAGGTCTACTTCGAGATTGCTGCCGGCACGGAGCCGTCCGCAGCCCGGAGCCGGGTGCTGTCGATCATCAGTGACTGCTCCGGCGTTGGCGTCGAAAAACTCCGCGGGTCCCTGGACTTTCTGTCCGGTCATGCGATGACGGCGCACCTCTTCTCCGTAGGTGCCGGACTGGATTCGGCGGTTGTCGGCGAACGGGAAATTGCGGGCCAGCTCCGCCGGGCCCTGGCCGCGGCCCAGGAATCGGGAGCGGCCAGCGGCGCCTTGATCCGCCTGTTCCAGGCAGCCTCACGCGCCGCACGCGACGTCGGATCCCTGACCACGCTAGGCGCCGCCGGGCGCTCCCTGGTCTCTGTCGCGCTGGATCTGGCTGCCGCGAAGCTGGGGCGCGACGGGATGGCCGGGTTGTCGGTGGTTGTCATCGGCACAGGAGCCTATGCCGGCTCCACCCTGGCGCTGCTGGCAGCCGGGCACTGCGACAACGTCTCCGTCTTTTCATGGTCCGGACGCGCCGAGGCCTTCGCCGCAGCCCGCGGCGCTGCTGCCCTGGGGCGCTCCGACCTGCCCGCGGCAATCCAAGGCGCCGATGTGGTGATCGGCTGCAGCGGCCGCGGAACCCGGCTCGGGCCAGATGAATTCAGGCGGTTCCGGCAGAACGCGCAGGAACGCCTCATCGTCGTCGACCTGGCCCTGAACCGCGACTTCGAGCCGGAGACCGGTGAGCTGCCCGGGGTTGAACTCATCACCCTGGACGACGTGCGGATGGCCTCACCCCGTGAGCACTCTGCCGTCGTCCAAGAGGCCGCCGAACTCGTCCGGCAGGCTGCGCTGCGGTTCGAAGAAGACCAGCAGGCCCGTCTCCTGGACCCAGCGATCGTGGCGCTGCGGGGGCACATGCAACGGGTTCTGGCCAGCGAGGTGGCGCGGGTCAAGAACCAGCATGGCTGCACCGCCACCGCCGAAGCCGTGGAGTTCGCTTTGCGGCGGGTGGTCCGGCAACTCATGCATGTGCCCACCGCCCGGGCACGGGAACTGGCGGCGTCCGGCCGGCAGGGCGACTACACCGCAGCCCTCGAAGCCCTGTACGGCCTGAGTGTTGAGCCAGACACTGGCAATGCTCCGGTGCAGCCCGCCACATTGATTGCGGCAGGGTGATCTTTGGGGCGGCCGCCGCCTGTTTCAGGGGGCTCGGCGCACATGCCCATGAATCGGCTCTGGCCGTCGCTGCCAGCCGGGATTAGCGTTTAATCAGCGTCCGCCACGCGCGCAAGGAGGAACATCGATGCACTCCCGGCAGTCAACAACCAGGCGAATGGCCCGTGTCTGTCGGGCCTTGGCCGTGGCCGCAGTTCTCACCGCCGCCTCAGGCTGCACCGGCCCGGGGCAGGGTCCGGGACAGACTCCAGGGCAGAGTCCAGGGCCAACGTCCACCTCGCAGGCTCCAGGCCGCACGGCGGAAGGCGGTGCCGGCCAGACTCCGGGGCAAGGGCAGCAACAGCCCGCCCAGCGGATCCCGGCAGGTACTGCGGACATTCCCGCGATCGTCAGCAACGTCCAGCCGTCCGTGGTGACAATCTTCACGGGCCGCGGTGGACTGGGAAGCGGCGTGGTGTATTCGGAGGACGGACTGATCCTGACGAACGAGCACGTGGTGCGCGGCAGCCGCGAGGTCGAAGTGGGCTTCGCCGACGGCCAACGCGTGTCCGGAACGGTGCGGGCAACCGACGCCATCTCGGACCTGGCGCTCGTGGAGGCGCAGCGTAAGGGCCTGCCGGCCGCTAAGTTCCAGCCGGACCTGCCCCGCATCGGAGAACTGGCCGTCGTCATCGGCTCCCCGCTGGGATTCGAAAACACCGCAACAGCGGGCATCATCTCGGGCCTCCACCGGGAGATCCCAGGGTCGGCCTCCAGCAGCCAGTCCCTCGTTGACCTGATCCAGACCGACGCGGCGATCAGCCCCGGCAACTCCGGAGGCGCCGTCGTGAACAGCCGTGGTGAAGTGATCGGCATCAGCGAGGCTTACATCCCGCCCCAGTCCGGCGCCGTTGCCCTGGGCTTCGCCATCCCCGCCGCCACCGCCGTGAAGGTCGCTGACCAGCTCCGCGAGGACGGCACGGCCGATCACGCATTCATCGGCCTGGGGCTTGCGGAAATTACCCAGCCCATAGCCAGTGAGCTCGGCCTACCGGACACCTTGGGGGCGCTGGCACTCTCCGTGCCGGAGGACGGCCCGGCGGCGAAAGCCGGAATCCGAGCCGGTGACGTGCTCATCAGACTCGACGGCGACCAACTCACCTCGCCGGAGGACCTGTTGGCAGCACTGCGAAGCCGGAGCCCCGGGCAGACCGTGACCGTGGAATTCCGCAGGGGAACCGAAACCCAGGAAGTCAAGGTCGAACTGGTCGCGCGCCCGGCCCCCTGAGACCGGCCCCACACGGCAGCGCCGGGGGCCGCCGGGGTCCCGTCACGTGGCGAAGATGCTCCACGACGCCTCGTGGGTGGCGCCTGGCTCCAGCTGGATCAGGTCCGCGCCGCTGTTGAAGGCGTCAGGAGGGCAGGTCATGGGTTCCACCGCGAGCCCCAGCCTGTTGGGGGCCGGTGGCAGCTTGTCGGCCGTGTGGATCTGGAGCCACTGGCAGGTCCGGTCCCAGGCCATGCCGACTCCGGTCCCGCCCGGATCCCGCACCACGAGTTGCGCGCGGCCAGCGTCCGTAAACGAGATGTGGGTGAAGGCGTGGTCGATCTTGGTGGCACCGATGCTGCGCGGCGCACGGAAATCGAACTCATGCCCGTCCACTGCCCGCACGGCGACAGGCAGCAGCCGGTCAGGGGTCACATCCAGAAACCCGCCGGCCGGAACCTCCAACGTCCATTCATCCAGCGGCGCCGGCCCCGCGAGCAGGTACGGGTGCGGGCACACACCATAGGGCGCGGTGTCCGCGCTGAAGTTGGTCGCCGTTACCCCCGCGTGCAGGCCGGCGGCGTTCAGCCGGTAATGGGCGGTGACCTTGAGCGGGAATGGATACCCGGGAGCCGGGCCCACAGTGCAGGCGAGGACCACGGCGGACCCAGAATGCTCCTTCAGAGTCCAGTCGAGCGGAAACGCCAGGCCGTGAAGGGCGCAGTCCCGCTCGGTTTCGTTAATGGGCAGCCGGTAGTCGGCTCCCCGGAACTTGTATTTGCCGTCGGCGATGCGGTTGGGCCAGGGGGCCGCGATGATGCCCCTGTAGTCGGGGATGGGCCCGCCCTCCGGGAACGGGACAACCAGGTCCCGTCCCCGGTGGCGGAGTTCCCGCAGGGCAGCTCCCCGTGCCGTCACGGTCGCGCTGTACTCCCCCGCTTGGATTTCGTATTCGCTCACAGCCCACCGGCGAGCTTGTAGTACGCGGCGTTCCAGGCGAGTTCCTTCTTGAATTGCCTGATGGTGGTGCCGTCGTCAATGGTGAGGAGCTCGGTCCGGGCGATCTCGGCGAAGTCCTCGAACACGTCCATCCCCACCTGCGTGGAAAGGACGGTGTGGTGCGCTGCCCCCGCGGTCAGCCAGGCCGCGGCGGACGTGGCGAAGTCGGGCTTCGGGGACCAGAGTGCGCGGGCAACCGGGAGGTTGGGCAGCGGTTCGTCGAGATCGACGACGTCGACGGCGTTTGCCACGAGGCGGAAACGGTCCCGCATGTCGGACAGGGCCACGACGACGCCGGGTCCTGCGTCCGTGTCGAAGACCATGCGGACCGGATCTTCCTTGCCGCCAATGCCCAGCGGGTGGATTTCAACCCGCGGCTTCGTGGCCGTCAGGGAGGGGCAGACCTCGAGCATGTGCGCGCCGAGGATCTTTTCCTGGCCGGGAGTGAGGTGATAGGTGTAGTCCTCCATGAGCGAGGCGCCGCCCGCCAGGCCGGCACCCATGACCTTGGCGGCACGGACCAGGATGGCTGTCTTCCAGTCGCCCTCTGCGCCGAAGCCGTAGCCATCGGCCATGAGCCGCTGCACGGCCATGCCGGGCAGCTGCCGCAGTTCGCCCAGGTCTTCGAAGGACGTGGTGAAGGCGGCGGATCCGTTGGCTTCGAGGAAACTGCGCAGTCCCAGCTCGATCCTGGCGCTGTAGCGGAGGGATTCGTGGCGGGCCCCGTCGGAGCGAAGTTCCGGCGCCACCTCATAGAGCCGCTCGTACTCGGCGACCAGGGCGTCGACGTCGGACTCCGCGGCGCCGTGCACGGCGTCGGCGAGCTCGTTGACGGACCATGTGTTGACCGAGACGCCGAAGCGCAGCTCGGCCTCGGTCTTGTCACCTTCGGTGACGGCGACGTTGCGCATGTTGTCCCCGAAGCGGGTCAGCTTCAGCGTGCGGACGGCGGCCCAGCCGGCGGCGGCCCGCTGCCAGACGCCAACTTGCCGGGCGACCTCGGGGTTGGAGACGTGCCCGACGACGGTCTTGCGCGGCACGCCGAGGCGGGACTGGATGTAGCCGAACTCGCGGTCGCCGTGCGCGGCCTGGTTCAGGTTCATGAAGTCGAAATCGATGTCCGCCCACGGGAGCTCAACGTTGGCCTGGGTGTGCAGGTGCAGCAGGGGCTTGCGGAGCAGGTCCAGGCCCTGGATCCACATCTTGGCCGGAGAGAACGTGTGCATCCACGCGGTCACGCCAATCACCGAATCATCCGAGTTGGCTTCCAAGGCGGTGCGGCGGATCGCGTCGGAGTCTGTCAGTACGGGCTTCCAGACCAGCTTGACCGGCACCTCGGAGGCTTCGTTAAGGGCGGCGGCAATCTCTTGGGACTGGGCGGCGACCTGCTTCAGGACGTCCTCCCCGTAGAGGTGCTGGCTGCCGGTGAGGAACCAGACCTCGTGGTGCTCGAGGGAGGTGTTGTTGGCGTTGGACATGTAGTTCTCCTGGAAAGCTTCGGGGGCCTGGCGGCCGAGTGACTGGGCCTGGTGACCGGGTTCGGGCCTCGCGGCCGTGACTGGGCCTAGCGGCCGTGACTGGGCCTAGCGGCCGTAGACGTTCTGGTAGCGGGCGTAGAGGGATTCAATCTGGACCGGATCGATGGGCAGTGGTTCGCCGAGCTGCCGGGCGATGTGGACGGTGCGGGCCACTTCCTCGCACATCACTGCAGCTTTGACGGCCGAGCGGGCGTCCTTGCCGATGGTGAAGGGGCCGTGGTTCTGCATCAGGACCGCCGGGGAGTTTGATCCCTGCAGGGTTTCCACGATGCCGCGGCCGATCGAGTCGTCCCCGATCAGGGCGAATGGCCCCACCGGAATGGTGCCGCCGAACTCATCGCCCATCATGGTCAGCACGCACGGGATGGCTTCACCCCGGGCGGCCCAGGCAGTGGCGTAGGTGGAGTGGGTGTGCACCACTCCACCGACGTCGGGCATGTGCCGGTACACGTAGGCGTGGGCGGCCGTGTCCGAGGACGGCGTGAGGTCCGGGTTTTCCCATTCGGCCGGGGCACCTTCGGCGTCGGCGCTCAGGCTGCTCACCGGGGTGCCGTAGAGGTCCGTGACCACCATGGCTTCGGGGGTCAGATCGTCATAGGAGACGCCCGAGGGCTTGATGACCATCAGGTCATAGCCCGGGATCCGGCCGGACACGTTCCCGGCCGTCCAGACGACCAGTCCGTAGCGCGTCAGCTCGGCATGCAGTGTGCAGACATCCCGGCGGACCATCGCGATGGTCTCCAGCAGGGCGCTCATGCCGAGACCTCCTGGGCGAGCTGGGCGGGCAGGGACTGGGCTGGCAGGGACTGGGCTGGCAGGGATTGGGCGGCGTTGCGCTGGATGGCCTTGAGCCGGTGCATGACGTCGTTGGTTCCCCTGCCGAAGTAGTCATGCAGGGTCCGGTACTCGCGGAACAGTTCCTCGTACGCGGCGACGTTGTCCGGGATCGGTGTGTACACGGCACCGGGGGCGGAGCCCATCGCCGCAGCGGCGGCACGGATGTCCGGGTACTTGCCTGCTGCGACGGCTGCGTGGATGGCCGAACCGAGTGCGGGTCCCTGGGCCGAACCGATGGTGGAGAGCTGCAGCCCGGTGACGTCGGCGTAGATCTGCATCAGCAGTTTGTTCTTCAGCAGGCCGCCGGCAACAATGAATTCCTTCACCGGCACACCGGCGTCGCGGAAGGCGTCAACGATGGTGCGGGTGCCAAAGGCCGTGGCCTCCAGCAGCGCCCGGTAGATGTCCTCGGGGCGCGTGGCCAGGGTCTGGCCCACCACCACTCCGGAGAGCTCATGGTCCACCAGGACCGAGCGGTTGCCTGAGTGCCAGTCCAGGGCGATCAGGCCGTGGCCGCCGATCGCCTGGGCTGCGGCGAGTTCGGTCAGGTATTCGTGGATGCCGAGTCCTGCAGCTGCGGCAGCCGCGTGGTATTCGGGCGGAACCCCATACTTCGTGAACCAGCCGAAGATGTCGCCCACGCCGGACTGGCCGGCCTCATAGCCCCAGAGCCCGTCGACTATGCCGCCGTCCACCACACCGCACATGCCGGGCACCTCCCGCAGCACATCCCCGTTCATCACATGGCAGGTGGAGGTGCCCATGATGGCCACCAGCTGGCCGGGCTCAACGGCTTTGGCCGCGGGTGCGGTGACGTGGGCATCCACGTTGCCGACGGCGACGGCGATGCCCTCAGGCAGTCCGGTCCACTCTGCGGCCTCGGCCGTCAGGTACCCTGCGGCGTCGCCCAGGCGGCCGATGGTGCAGTCAAGTTTAGCGCTAACAAAGTTGCTGAATTTCGGATTCAGGGCGGCCAGGAAGTCCTCGGACGGATACCGGCCGTCCTGGTAGATGCCCTTGTATCCGGCGGTGCAGGCGTTGCGGACGTAGCTGCCGCAGAGCTGCCAGACAATCCAGTCGGCAGCTTCCACCCAGTGGTCCATCTCCGCGTAGGCCTCGGGATCCTCCTCCAGCAGCTGGAGCCCCTTGGCAAACTCCCACTCGGAGGAGATCAGGCCGCCGTACCGCGGCAGCCACGTCTCACCCCGTTCGGCGGCGAGGGCATTGATGCGGTCCGCCTGCCCTTGGGCCGCATGATGGCGCCAAAGCTTGACGTATGCATGGGGCCGATTGGCGAATCCCTGAACTTCGTTCAGGGGCGTGCCGTCGGCCTTCACCGGCACCATCGTGCACGCGGTGAAGTCCGTCGCAATCCCAACCACCGCGGACGGGTCAATGCCCGCATTGGCGATCGCCGCCGGCACCGCATTCCGGAGCACGTCCCGGTAGTCGTTCGGCACCTGAAGCGCCCAATCACCGGGGAGCCGGGCGGTCCTCCCATCCGCTGCGTCCGCCACATCCGCAGGAAGCGCCTCGGTGACCACCGCGTGCGGGTAATCAAACACGCCGCTGCCGAGCTCCTTGCCGTCCCGGACCCGCACCACGACGGCCCGGCCCGACAGGGTGCCGTAATCCACTCCGATGACGTAATTGTCATTGCCGGTCTTGAACCCGGCGTCCCCACTGGCTTGCATGCTGAAACCTCCATCCGGGAGGTACTGGCCCCTATGCCCGGTGTCGAAATGTAAAAGATTCTCTTCGATTGTGAACGCTAACATATCTCTGCGTCAAGCATTGCTGACGCCCAATATTGGACGGCCTTGCCGGGCCAGGCCCGATCGCCGCCATCGCATCACGGCAACGAGACGGGGGCTCCGCCAGGGTTGGCAGAGCCCCCGTCCTTCCAGGTGCCAGTAGTGCCGCGGCGCGCTAGCCCAGCTGGCGGCGGAGACGCTCCAGCTCCGTTTTGGTAACGGGCAGGACGGTGCCGTGGCGCGGCGCGCGCGGAAGCTCATAATTGCTCGAGAGCTTCCAGTTGGGGTTCTCCAGGCTGGTGCTCTCCAGCGGGATATAGCCCCGGCCGCCAAACTCGTCCACGAAGAGGTAATACTTCTCTTCGGTGTTGGACTTGAAGACGGTGGGCCCCTCGACGCCCCCGGTCCCGGCGTTCCTGCCGATGCAGTTGGCCATCAGGGACCAGGCGCGTGGGTTTGCAGCAGGCAGATCAACGGCCAGCAGGTCCGTGGACTTCTCCTGCATGATGTCGAGGCACCCGGAAACGCGGGCTTCGTCCTTCGTGAAGCGGTAGTAGGTGTCCCCTTCCTTGATGACAGTGGAGTCGATGACGGAGTCACCCGGGTCGTTCCAGACTTTCGCCTCACTGAAGGTCCGGAAGTCGCGGGTGGTGGAGTACATCATCTTGTTGTGGGTGCCGCCCGCGTGGTTAGGGTCGCTGTCGGCATAGATCTTGGAGGCCCAATAGACCACGTAGGCGCCGATTTTCCCGTCGTAGTGGGCTTCCGGCGCCCAGGTGTTCCCGGCCGTGTCCGGGGAGACCTTGACGTGGCGTTGCTCGGACCAGTTCACAAGGTCCGTTGACTCCCAGACCTCGATGTACTGACTGCCTTGGCGCTGGGAGGAATCCCACGAGGTTCCGCTGCCGATGGAGAGGTCGGTGGCGATCATGTAGAACTTGTCGCCTTCCGGGGATCTGATGATGAAGGGGTCGCGCAGGCCTTTGGTGCCCAGCTTGGAGTTGAGGACGGGCTTCCCCCCGTTCAGCTCATCCCACTTGAGCGCGTCGTTGCCGCGGCTGGCGGCCATGAAAATGTTCTCTCCGGCGAGGTCGTTGCCGGTGAAGTAGGCGAAGGCGTACCCTTCCTTGGCTTCTGTCTTGGGCAGCGGCAGAACAGTCACGAAGAACCTCGTCCTGGCCTTGGCCTTTCCAAGGGTGACGGTTGCGTGCAGGTTAAGCTTCACCGGTTCGCTGCCGTGGGCCGGCCGCGAAACCTCGCCGGTGTCGGTGATGACGGAGCCGTTGCTCGACTTCCAGTCCACCGTGGTTCCGTGAAGTCCAGTGGCCGGCAGGGTTATGTTGCCGCGGATTCCTTCGGCGTCCCACACGTTCAGCGCGGCCGAGGCCTCACTGACTTTCCGGTCGTCACTGATGTCTTCGAGGACCGTAACAGTGAACGTCTTGGAAGCTGAGGCCCCACCTGAGGTGGCGGTGGCCGTCAGCGTCACGTCGGCGTTTCCGGTTCCGTGGGCGGGGCGTGTCACCACACCTTTGGACGAAACGACGGCTTCGTTGGAAGACGACCACGCGTAAACCGATCCGTTGGGACCTGTGAGAGGCAATTTCAGGTCGGCGCTGACGGCACTGGTGTCGCCGAGTGACAGTTCCTTCAGATCGAGGGCCACCCGCTCTTCCGGAGAGACGTAGCCGACCTCCCGCACTTCGGCCGCAGAGAGTGCCCGATTGTAGATGCGGAAGTCCCGGACCTGTCCTTTCAGGTACTTGTCACCGGCGTAGACAGACCGCCCAAGGTAGTTCGCCGTCGTCGTTCCTCCTCCGATGCTCCCGGGGGTGATGGTGACGCCGCTCTTGCGGGCGACCTCCGTGCCGTCCTCGTAGAGGACGGCCGTACCGCCGCTGAGGGTGTAGGTGATCGTTTTCCAGGCGCCGCGCGCCAGGTCCCGTCCGGCGCTGGCGGTCTGCTCGGTAGACCAGTTGCCGCTGGCGATAGAGGTCCGGTACGAGTTGCCGGTGGTGAAGAGGTAGCCGTTGCCGGTGCCGTTGGTTGTGTTGCCCATTCCCCAAATGAAGTAGGGGGCGCCTTGGTCTGGCGCGATTTTTACGTCGGTTGAGACGGTGATGGCGTCCAGCCCGCGCATGACGTCGTTGGGGAGGCGGACGTGGGCGTTGGTACCGCCGAGTTGCAGGCCTTCGGTTCCCAGCAACGCGGCATCACCGTTGATCACTCCGTTCCGGCCGTTGCCGGAACTGTCTTCTGCGACGGAACCGGCGGATTCCGTGAGGTTGTATTTGAGGACGAGGCCGTCGTCGACGGCGGCCTGGGCCGGCGCCCCGGCGGCAAGCCCGCCGAGCGCCAGGACAGCAGCGGTGATCAGTGCCGGGCCGGTGCGGGCCTTTGAGGGTGTGGTGAGCATAGAGCAACTTTCGTTAGGGCGGCCAAAGGGCCGCGGCGGGATGCTAAGTCAGGTGTGCTGCCTACTTGCGGGCCCCCGCATCGGCGAGCCGGATGAAGGTCACCGACTTGGGCTCGAACTCATAGGTGAACGCCGCCCGAGCTCCGTTGAAGGTGCTCGACGCCGGGGCCAGGTTTTGCCCGTCAGCGCTCTGGGTCAGGGTGGTGACCGCGGCCGTGGTGCTGATGTTGGTTGCACCCGCCACCTTGATGTCCACCGGGGTCCGTTGGGCCGAGGTGTTGACCACCTTCACGATCGTGTCGCCCGATTCCGCGTCCTTGGTAACCACGGAGTAGACGGGGTCAGCCTGGGTGTCGTCCACAGTGCCCCACAGGACGTTGTCCAGGTAGAGCTTGGCGATGCGCCCGGAGACTTCAATGCGGATGTCATATTCACGCCCGGTCTCGATCACGGTGTTCTTTTCGATGACGTTCGTCTTGCCGCCGTTGACGGCCTTCTCCACTACCGACTTCGAGTTGTTCCAGCCGCCGAGGTTCCACCAGAAGTAGTTGCCGGTGTCCTTCACTCCGAAGGAGACGAGGAACCCTTCCGAGCCCGCCAGTTTTGTCGCCTTGGTGCTGAGCGTGTAGTTGCTCCAGTCGGCGTCTCCGGCGGTCACCATCGTGTTCTGCGCTGTGGTGCTGGACTGGACATACCCGCCGTCCTGGATCGACCAAGACCCGGTGCCGTTGCCGGTCCAGGCCGCCGCCGTTCCCGAGAAGTCGTCGCTGAACAGGGTGGCGCCGTCCGCCCCGGTGACCTTGACGTCGTCGTAACGCGCCGAGGTGGCCCAGGTGGATAGTCCGATTTTTCCTGCGATCGGCACGACGGTGGAGGCCGGGTTGTCCTGCGTGCTCGGCACCACCTGGGTGCCGACGTTGTTCATGAACAGCTTCTGGACCTCATAGTTGGGCGTGGTCCTGACGGACGTTCCATTGAAGAACATCATGTCCGGGCTCCACTGCGTGTTCGCCTCGTTCGCAATGAGCGGCGCGTAGGACGCCATCTTGACCACGTCCGCGTTCCGCTCGAGGCCGGTCATGTATGAGGCCTCTGCCAAGGCGTTGTCTGGCTTGTTCCCACGGGATGCGTATTCCCCGAGAAAGACCTTGTAACTGTTCCGGTCGTAGGAGTCGTAGCGGTGGTTGTTATTCAGGAACCAGGACGGGTCGTTGTAGTAGTGCTCGTCGACGAAGTCCACACCCGTGTCCGCATTGAATTTGGAGAGGTCATCGAATTCCGGACCCTGGCTGAACGGACCGGTGTTTCCGATGATCTTGATCTCAGGGTGGGCCGTGCGGACAGCATTGTAGAACTGGGTGAAGTACTGCTTGAACTCCGGCTTGTACTCCTCGTTGCCCAAGCCGATGCGGTCCAGGTTGTAGGGCTCCGGATGCCCGTAGGCGATGCGCTTGGCGCCCCACTCGGTGCTGGCGTCACCGTTGGCGAACTCGATCAGGTCCAGGGTGTCCTGGATGTAGCGGTCAAGGGTTGCCTGATCCGGGGCCTGCTTGTTGTCTCCGCAGCCAGTCACGCCAACCGGAACCACGGGTACAGGGATGGCTCCCATGTCCTCGGCCCACTGGAAGTACTCCATGTATCCCAGGCCGTAGGTCTGGTTGTAGCCCCAAAAGTTCCGGTTCGCCGGGCGCTGCTCCACGGGACCGATGGTGTCCTTCCACTGGTACGTGCGGGCGCGGGTGTAATTGGGGGCCGAATACGTGTCGTAGCTTCCGGTGTTGACGATGCAGCCGCCGGGGAAACGGAGGAATCCGGGCTTCAGGTCGGCGATCTTCTCGGCGAGGTCCTTGCGGAGGCCGTTTTCCCTGCCGTTCCAGGTGTCCTGCGGGAAGAGGGAGACCATATCGAGCCGAACCGTGCCGGTTCCCTGGACAACTGTCACAAGCCGGCCCGCTCCCGTCGAGGACTTGGGCGAGAGCGTCACCTGGTATTTCGCCCAGCGGTCGCCCTTGATCTTGATGGTGGCGATGTCGAGGCGCCCGCCTTCGGGCGTCTCCAGTGTGACAGCAAGGCTCGTTCCGGTGGGATTGGACGTACGCGCCCAGACTGAGTAGTTGTACTTCTTGTGCGCCTCGAGCTTCTGCCCGGCGTTCCAGCCGCTGTTGCGGACTCCTACGCCTGCGCCGGTTCCCGCGCCGGCGGCGGTGGCGTCGATCTGCAGGTAGTTCCGGTTGTTTTCATTCAAGCGGTTGTTGTCGTTGACAACGGCGGCTGTTCCGTCACCGCCCCGCCGCAGCACGTCCCAGGCGGTCATGGGAGTGTAGGTCCTGTTGTCCCCTGAGTTGAATTCAAAGGACCTGTTCTGGACAAGTTCCGCATAGATGCCGCCGTCGGCGCCTTGGTTGATGTCCTCGTAGAAGGCCCCGTACATGGTGCGGTCGATCGAAGGCCCCGTCCCGGCGGCATTGATGCTGATTGTCCGGTTCGTGGCGGGCTCCGCCGAGGCACCCAGCGCCGGACCCAGGGACAGCACCGCTGCTGCCAGTGATCCGGCAAGCACCATGGTGCAGGCCCGCTGTGCGGGACGTGGTGATTTTGATGGCATGGAAGACGTGGCCTTTCTCCGATCAGCAGACTGACGGCCCCCCGGGCGCAGCTCTGCGGTGCGGCCGCCGACGGCTGCTGTGCGCAGTACCGTCCTCTGGCGTAGCCGCCGAATGAATGGGTGACAAAGATCCTGTTAACGCTAACAATGAGGCGCGTCGGGAACGAGTATTGAACATGTTTGCAGACTTGTAAAGGGCATTGGCTGAGCCGGAAGGGCAAATTCCCCTGCCAACAAATTGTGACGGGAACCACTTGACGGCCTTGTTTGTTAGCGTTCACAATGATCGCAGAGCGCTTCAGCTCACTTGCAGCAATGGCGGTGTTCCGAGTCTCCCGCCTGCATGTAACTACGCCTCCGGGAGGATGTTGTGTTTAAGAAATCCCTAATTGCGGTAGCCGCCGCTTCGATGCTCACTCTGACGGCCTGCGGCGGATCCGGCAGTGCTGCCGGCAACGCGGGCACTGACAAGATCACCATGGGCTTCGCGCAGGTGGGCGCCGAAAGCGGCTGGCGCACCGCCAACACCAAGTCTGTACAGGAGTCCGCCAAGAAGGCCGGCATTGACTTGAAGTTCTCAGATGCCCAGCAAAAGCAAGAGAACCAAATCAAAGCGATCCGTTCCTACATCCAGCAGAAAGTGGACGTTATCGCCTTCTCGCCGGTGGTGGAGTCAGGCTGGGACACCGTCCTGAAGGAAGCCAAGACCGCGAAGATTCCCGTCATCCTCACTGACCGGGCAGTGGATTCCACGGACAAGACCCTCTATAAGACGTTCCTGGGGTCCGATTTTGTTGAAGAGGGCAAAAAGGCGGGCGCCTGGCTTGTCGATGAATCCAAGTCTGCCACCGACACCGTGAACATCGTCGAAATCCAGGGCACCACCGGATCGGCACCTGCGAATGACAGGAAGGAAGGGTTCGAGGAGGCCATCAAGGCCAACCCGAAGCTGAAGATCATCGCCTCCCAGAGTGGTGACTTCACCCGCAGCGGCGGCAAGCAGGTCATGGAGGCCTTCCTCAAGAACAACCCGGATATCGACGTCGTCTTCGCGCACAATGACGACGAAGGGCTGGGTGCCATCGAGGCCATCGAGGCCGCCGGCAAAGTTCCCGGCAAGGACATCAAGATCATCACCATCGATGCGGTGAAGGACGGCATGACTGCCCTGAGCAACGGAAAGATCAACTACATCGTCGAATGCAGCCCAATGCTCGGCGACCAGCTCATGGACCTTGCCAAGAAGGTCCTCGCAGGCGAGACAGTCCCGGAACGGGTTGTCACCGAGGAAACCACGTTCACCCAGGAGCAGGCAAAGCAGGTTCTTGCCAGCCGCCCGTACTAACCCGTACTAAACCGCGGCGTGCCCCAGAACGCCTGTGCGGCGGCGGATCCCCGCCGCCGCACGGCAGCCCGCCCTACGGCAGATCCGGTACGGCAGACCCAGCACAGAAAAGATACGAGGATGAACGAAATCGCTCCGGTCGTCGAGATGACCGACATAGCCATTGGATTTCCAGGAGTTAAGGCGCTCGACGGAGTCAACTTCCGTCTCTTCCCGGGTGAAGTCCATGCCCTCATGGGAGAGAACGGTGCGGGCAAGTCCACCCTGATCAAGGCGCTGACCGGTGTGTACACCATTGATTCCGGCACGGTAACCGTACTGGGCGAGTACAAGCAGTTCGCGACGCCGGCCGCATCGCAGGCGGCTGGCATCAGCACCGTCTACCAGGAGGTCAATCTCTGCCCCAACCTGTCCGTTGAAGAAAATGTCCTGCTGGGGCGGGAACCGCGCCGCCGCGGCTCCATTGACTGGAAGGGCGTTCGGTCCCGGACCCGGGAGGTGCTCGCCGAGCTGCACCTGGACCAGGTTGACCCGGGGTCCCTCCTGTCCTCGCACTCCATCGCGGTCCAGCAGCTCATCGCAATCGCCAGGTCTGTGGAGATCAACGCCAAGGTCCTGATCCTGGACGAACCCACATCCAGCCTCGATGCCGATGAGGTCAACCAGCTGTTCCGCGTCATCCGTGATCTCCGCGACCGCGGAGTGGCCATCCTGTTCGTCTCCCATTTCCTCGAGCAGGTCTACGAAATCTCTGACCGCATGACAGTGCTCCGCAACGGAAAGCTTGTGGGTGAATACATGACCCGCGAGCTTTCCCGCATGGGCCTCATTTCCAAGATGATCGGCCGGGAAATGGAAGCACTGGCCGAGCTGGACCAGGCCCCTGCACGGGCACGGGCCAGGGCTGACTCCGAAGCGACGCCCTTCCTTGAGACCCGCGGACTTGGGAGGAAGGGATCGGTTTCCCATGTGGACCTTTCCGTCTACCCGGGCGAGGTCGTGGGCCTCGCGGGGCTGTTGGGAGCGGGCCGTACGGAGATCGCGCGGCTAATTTTCGGCGCCGACAAGGCGGATGAAGGCTCCATCGAGATCAAGGGCGCAGGCCAGAAAATCCGTTCGCCCCGCACAGCCATCGACATGCGCATCGGGTTCTGCTCGGAAGACCGCAAAGAGGAAGGACTGATCGGAGACCTCACCGTCCGCGACAACCTGGTGTTGGCCATGCAGGCCAGCAAGGGCTGGGCACGGCGCATTCCGCGCCGCGTCCAGGACGAGCTGGTGGCTGAGTACATTCAGGCCCTCGACATCCGCCCGGCCAACCCCGACGCACTCATCCGGAACCTCAGCGGCGGCAACCAGCAGAAGGTGCTTCTCGCCCGCTGGCTGGTCACCCATCCCGAACTCCTGATCCTCGATGAGCCCACCCGCGGAATCGACATCGGAGCCAAGACCCAAATACAGAAACTCGTCAGCCAGCTCGCGGCCGACGGGATGTCCCTCCTCTTCATCTCCTCCGAGCTCGAGGAAGTCCTGCGCGTGAGCGACCGCATCGCCGTCATCAAGGACCGGGCAATGGTCGCGGACATCAATAACGACGGCGTCTCCGTAGAAGACGTCATGGCGGTCATCGCCGGAGGCACCCAATGACATCACTCTTGAAACACCGCCTTGCGTGGCCGGTGATCGCCCTCGCGGCACTGTTGCTGCTGAACCAGATTTTCCGGCCGGACTTCCTGAGCCTCAGAATGCAGGACGGGCACCTGTACGGCAGCCTCATCGACATCATGCGCAATGGCGCCCCCACAATCCTCATCGCACTCGGTATGACCCTTGTGATCGCCACCCGGGGCATCGACCTCTCGGTCGGCGCGGTGGTGGCCATCGCCGGGGCGGCCTCCTGCGCTTACATCGCTGCTTCGCCGGAACCCGGCTCCCCCTTGACGGCCGCGACGGCGGTTCTCATTGCCGTGATCGCCGGCCTTGCCCTTGGCGTCTGGAACGGATTCCTGGTCTCCACCATCGGTGTGCAGCCAATCATTGCCACCCTGGTGCTCATGACAGCCGGGCGCGGCATCGCCCAGCTCATCACCGGCGGTCAGATCATCTCCGTCTCCAACGACCACTACAAGTCCATCGGCGCCGGGTACCTGTTCACCCTTCCGATCTCCATCCTGATCACAGCCGCCGTCTTCGCCATCGCGGCCGTCCTCACCCGGCGTACTGCACTGGGCACCCTGATCGAAGCCGTCGGCATCAACCCCGTCGCCAGCCGGCTGGCCGGGCTCCGCTCACGGAACATCATCTGGATCGTCTACGTCTTCAGCGCCGTCTGCGCCGCCCTGGCCGGCCTCATGATCAGCTCCAATGTCACGGCAGCCGATGCGAACAATGCCGGACTCTATATCGAAATGGATGCCATCCTCGCCGTCGTCATCGGCGGCACATCACTGGCAGGCGGCCGGTACACCCTGGTCGGGACCGTCGTCGGGGCCTTCATCATCCAGACGCTGACCACCACCGTCTACACCCTCGGGATCCCGCCGGAGGTGACCCTGGTCTTCAAGGCCCTCGTGGTCCTCACCGTTTGCCTCCTGCAGGCGCCGAAAGCACGGAACCTGCTCCAAGGCCTCAAGGCAGCCCCCAAGCCCGCCGCAAAGGAAAAGGTCGCCATCTAATGTCCCCCCTGACCACGCTGACGCCCCTGACCGTCGAGAAGCCGTCGCCGGCGCGCAGCCGCCTGCGCGGAGGTGCCCGCTACGCGCCGACGCTAGCGACCGTCGGTCTCTTCATCGCCATGTTCGCCGTGGGGTCGGGCATGTACCCGAGCTTCCTCTCCGGCCAGGTTTTCCTGAACCTCTTCATCGACAACACCTTCCTGATCGTGCTCGCCGTCGGCATGACGTTTGTGATCCTGACCGGCGGCATCGACCTTTCAGTCGGAGCCCTCGTCGCCCTGTCCATGATGGTCAGCGCCACGCTCCTCCAGCAGGGCTGGAACGCCGGGGCCGTCATTGTCCTGGTGCTGCTGATCGGCGGTGGGCTGGGCCTGTTCATGGGGCTGATCATCCAGTACTTCGACATCCAGCCGTTCATCGTCACACTGGCCGGCATGTTCCTCGCCCGAGGCCTCTGCTACGTCATCAGCCTTGATTCGATCCCTGTCACCGAGGGGTTCTTCACGGGCATGGCACAGGCCCAGATTCCATTGCCCGGGGACCTCTTCGTCTCGCCGGGCGTCCTCCTGGCCCTCGGAATTGTGGCCGTGGCCTTCTTCATCCTCCACCACACGCGCTTCGGCCGCACCGTCTATGCCATCGGCGGCAACGAACACTCCGCCATGCTGATGGGCCTGCCGGTGAAGAGCACCAAGATCCTTGTCTACGCGCTGAGCGGCCTCTGCTCCGCTATCGCGGGCATTCTGTTCTCCTTCTACAGCCTCTCCGGCTACAGCCTCGCCGCCCAGGGCATGGAGCTCGACGCCATCGCAGCGGTCGTCATCGGCGGGACACTGCTCACAGGCGGTACCGGCTACGTCCTGGGATCAGTCGTCGGTGTGCTGGTGCTGGGCATCGTCCAGACGTTCATCGCCTATGACGGCACCCTGAGCTCCTGGTGGACAAAGATCGTCATCGGCGGCCTCCTGCTGGTCTTCATCCTGCTGCAGCGGCTTTTCGCCCGGAAAACACGCTGACTCCCTGCTTCACCTGCCTCTCTGTCTCCCGCACGTCGAAAGGACGTTTTTCAGCATGAGTGTTCCCCCCAACCCGCAGTTTTCGCGCCGCTCGTTCCTCGGAACCGGAAGCGCCGCAGCCGCCACAGCGATTCTGGCTGCTGCGGGCGCAGGATCTTTGGTGGCGGCCCAGCCCGCCGCCGCGGCCCCCGGGTCAACCCCGGTCATTAATCCCATCGTTCCGCAGCGTGCGGACCCGTGGCTGATGAAGCACACCGACGGCAAGTACTACTTCACCGGTTCCGTACCCGAATACGACCGGATCGTCGTGCGCTCCTCCGCCACGATCTCCGGGCTGGGCAGCTCCCCGGAAGCAGTGGTCTGGACGCGCCCTGCCTCGGGAACCATGGGCGGCCACATCTGGGCACCTGAGCTGCACCACTTTGATGGCAAATGGCACATCTACTTCGCCGCCGGCGACAGCAGCGATGTCTTCCGGGTGCGGATCTACGTGATTTCCACGGCCGCGGCCGACCCGACTACTGCCGTATGGGAGCCACCGGTAAGGGTGCACACGCACGCCGACACCTTCTCCCTGGACGCCACCACCTTCGAGCACGCCGGTACGCGCTATCTGCTGTGGGCTCAAAGCGACACCGGCGTGAACTCCAGCCTGTTCATCGCTTCCATGTCCTCTCCCTCCACGCTCTCCAGCGCACCTGTCCGTATCGCCGTCCCGACGATGGACTGGGAGACCCGCGGGTTCAAAGTCAACGAAGGCGCCGCGGTGATCAAGCGGAACGGCCGGATCTTCGTGACCTTCTCTGCCAGCGCCACAGATGCCAACTACTGCATGGGACTCCTCACGGCGGATGCAGGCGCCGATCTGCTCAACCCGGCCTCCTGGACCAAGGCACCCACTCCCGTGTTTGCCACCTCCGAAGGGTCGAAGCAGTACGGCCCCGGTCACAACTCCTTCACGGTGGACGAGGCGGGCAACGACGTCCTCGTCTACCACGCCCGGTCCTACCGTGCCATTGTGGGCGACCCCCTCTACGACCCCAACCGGCACGCCCGCGTTCAGCGGCTGCACTGGAACGCGGACGGCACCCCCAACTTCGGCGTTCCCGTGGGGGACGGCGAGCTGCCGGTGCGCCTGGAATCCGCAGCCACCCCGGGCAGCTACCTTGTGCACGACGGCGCCGCCATCTCGGCAGCCTCCTCCCCTTCGCTGGGAGCATCCCAGTTCCGCATCGCCCCTGGCTACGCCAAGAAAAACTCGGTACTCATCGAACCGGTCCTGACCAAGGGGCGCTATCTCCGGGTGCAGGGCTCAACAGTCACCATCGCGTCCACGGAAGGGTCGTCGTCGGCCTTCATCCAGCGGGGCGGCCTTTCAGCTACGGCGGGAGCGTCCTTCGAATCGGTCGATCTTCCTGGCTGCTATCTGCTGCTCAAGCAGGGCAACCTGACCCTGGCGAGAGTAGGCAAGAACGACAGGGCCGCGGCCACGTTCTTCCTCAGCTCGTAACCGCACGGCGCATCAGCATTCACCCCCCTGCTTCAGCTGGCTGGAGCAAGGGGGTGTGCCCGGCACCGGTGTTTGCCGGTACCGGGCACTTTTTTGTGTCTAGCGTGTTGACTTCCCAGACCTTCGCCGGGGGACGACGGCCGCGAGGACGCGAACACCTTGCTTTCCTACGCCGGCATGACTCCGGTGACAGGGCGCTCCGGAACCTGGATCCGCGGAGTTCACCGCCCGGCGTTCGGCGGCGCTGTTGACGAGCGGACCACAAGCCTGGGGTTGACGACGGAAGACGCGCCTGAATGGCCGTTGGCCATGTCGAAAAGGAGCATCTGCATGCAACGGGCACCGAGTTCCTTGAATCCCTGGTTGACCGTGGTCAGTGGCGGAACAAGATAGGCAGCCTCGGGCTGGTCGTCGTAACCAACAAGGCTGATATCGTGCGGGACCCTCAGGCCGGCCTCGCTGAAGGCGCGCAGGGCCCCGAGCGCCATCTGGTCGTTGGCCGCGAAAAGGGCCGTGACCCTGCCGGCCGCCGCGAGTTCCAGCCCGGCGCGGTATCCGCTTTCGGCGCTCCAGTCACCCTGGACCAGCACGGAATCATCCAGTCCCGCCTGGGCGAGAGTACGGCGCCAGCCGTCAACACGGGCAGCAGCATCGATCCAGTCCGGCGGGCCGGCCACATGCGCGATGGCCGTGTGCCCAAGATCCATCAGATGCTGCACGGCGAGGCTTGCACCCATGCGCTGGTTTACGGCGGCGACACTCAGCCGCTCATCGACGCCGAAGCCAACCGCAACCAGCGGAACGGCCATGCTGATGGTGCTCAGGGATTCGAACATGGCCTCGTGCGGCACAATCACGACGATGCCATCGACTGACTGCATCATGAAGTATTCGAGGCCGTCTTTGATCGCCGCCGGTGTCACCTCACCGAGGCTGGCAACGCTGACGAAATAGCCCTTGTCCCGCGCCGCCTGCTGCACCCCGAGGAGCGTGTTGGCCGGACCGTAATGGGACATGTCGCTTCCCAGAACGCCGATCGTCTGGGACTGGCGTGTCACCAGGCTCCGCGCCGCAGTGTTCCTGCGGTAGCCCAGTTCCGCGATGGCCTTTTCGACACGCTCGCGGGTCAGGGGGCTGACGTTCGGATGGGCGTTGAGCACCCGCGAAACAGTCTGGTGTGAAACGCCGGCGAGCTTCGCCACGTCCTCCATTACGGGAGGGCGCCTGATCTCTGATACGGGCATTCCCTCCCCTTACGTTAGCGCTAACAATCAGCATACCAGCTACCTGTCGGATCGGGCACTGGAATCAGCGGGCCGAGGTGCTGCTCCGCACCACCAGCACCGGCTCGACGACGGTGGAGCGTGCGCCCTCGCCGTCCCCGACGGCGGACAGCATCAGATCCATGCAACGGCGGCCGAGTTCCTCGAAATCCTGCCGGACAGTCGTGAGGGGCGGGGTGAAGTACCCCGATTCAGGCTGGTCATCGAAGCCCACGACGGAGACGTCGTCGGGCACGCGGACTCCGGCTTCATTAAAGGCGCGCAGCAGGCCGAGCGCCATCTGGTCGTTGCCTACAAAGATGGCCGTGGCGGACCGTTCCGCGGCGAGCTTCCTGCCAATCTCGTAACCGCTGCCGGCGCTCCAATCGCCCTCCATGAGGAGGTCATTGTCCAGTCCGGCGGCCCGCAATGTTTGACTCCAGCCTTCGGCCCTCGCAATGGCGTCGATCCAGTCCTGGGGTCCGGCGACGTGCGCGATCCTGCGATGCCCCTGATCTATCAGATGCTGAACCGCGAGCTCCGCCCCGCGCTGCTGGTCCACCATCGCGCCGCTTACGGCGTCATTCCCGCGCGAACCCACGGCCACCAGCGGGACACCCGGCTTCATTTCCGTGAGGGCAAGCAGCGTTTCGGAGTGCGGAACGCTGACCACGATCCCGTCGACGGACTGATCCAGAAAGTGCCCGAGGGCATCGAAAATGGCTTCGCGGTTCACCGATTTAAGGGCCGCGATACTGACGAAGTAGCCGGCGTCCCGCGCCGCCTGCTCCACGCCCAGCAACGTATTGGCCGGGCCGAACTGGGAGAGCTCGCTGGCAAGGACGCCGATGGTCTGGGAGCGCCGCGTGACCAGGCTCCGCGCCATCGTATTGCGGCGGTACCCGAGCTCGGCGATCGCGGCCTCGACCCTCTCCCGCGTGGCTTTGCTGACGTTGGGGTGTTTGTTGATCACACGGGACACAGTCTGGTGCGATACCCCGGCGCGTCCCGCCACGTCCTCAAGCCGCGGCAACCGCGCATTGCTTTTTGTCATGGGGTTATTCTCCGTGACGAGGCGCGGAACCACGAACAGCCCACGCGTCCAGGGCACCACACCGGCTAATAATCTGCACCGGCAACGGAATCTAGTGGAGTCTAGGGCCGAACCGGCGGAGGTTGCCGACGACAAGGATGCTGCTTGTCATTCAACTTCATAAGCTTTGGCAGGTTACAAGCCGTTTACTTGCATACCGTATGCTGCTTTCACCGTTGCCCTAGCGGCCCGTTGGGGATCTGCGGCGGCGGTTGACGGCCCGCTCCGCACTTGGGGGGCAGAGCGGGCCGCCATCCTTTGGCCAGGGCACTAAACCGGTGGGGCTGGGGCGTTTCCCAACAGAATCAGGGATCAGGCGGACCCGGACGCAAAAAACCCCCGATCCCCTGTAACTGCAAGGAATCGGGGGTTTCCACTCTTCGCTAAAAGAGTGGGCCCTGTGGGGCTCGAACCCACGACCCACGGATTAAAAGTCCGATGCTCTACCAACTGAGCTAAAGGCCCAAACTGACTGCGCACCGCACACGTAACAACGTGAAAGACACACGCCAGCTCCAGTCCATTTCTGGACGTTAATACTGTACCCCAGTCCGGGGCGTGTGGCTTACGGGACTCGCGGCCGCCGTCGTCCTTATTTTATTGCCCCGAAAAGGGGACCGGCCGGCCCGGCCGGGCACCAAAACCGCATGCTCGATTACCGCACGTCACAGGAGTAGCGTGGACAGCATGAGCGACAAAGCAGGAACCCACGGTCCGGGCGGGGCGGAACGGCACCACAAACCAAAGCCTTTTGCGCCCATAGATTTTGAACCTTTCGCGGGCGGCGCCGACCCGGCACGGGTCTCCGAAGCCGCACACCTGGCCGCCCAGGCACTGGTGCGTCACGGTCGCGACAGCGACGATCCCGTTGTCACAAGGCGCCTGGTCAAGCTCGCTGACGAGCAGGGCCTGGACGCCATTGCGGAGATGTGGGCCGAAAGCCCGGCACGCTCCCTGCCGGGAGCCCTGTGGCGGCTCTATGCCCTCCGTGCTGCAACCGTCCAGGACCCGGAGCGCATCTCGGTCTACTTCAAGGCGGGCAAGGACACCGCGCAGGTTTCCAACGTCGTGGCCGGGGCCGCCGAGCCGCCCGGTGCCGACGAAATGAAAACCATGGCGGACGCCATTTTGTCCGGAGCGTTCGACGGCGACTTCGATGTCGCGCTCGAGCGTTCGGCCGCCTTCTGTCGTGTTGTGGCGCTCGGACAAGCCACGCTCGCCGACGGCGCCGACCACAGCAACGAGGTCCACGCGCGCAAGCTGACACGCAACTCGCACCTGCTCGTGAAGACCGCCGAGGACCTCGAGCACGCGGCCAACGCCTGGCGCCTGGGCGAGCTGGACTGACCTATCGGGCCGGATCTGTCAATGTTGACTTGGCCCAGCCAAAGTAGAACACTAAAACTGGTGCCGAACCGCGAAACCCCCGGGCTTCAACATTTAGCCGCCTAGAGCGGCCTACCGCCGAGAGGCGTATCCGGTTCGGCACCATTTTCATGCCCGAACACGAGGGCCGGTAAAGTACTACTAGTCGCGGGCCGGACGTCAAGTTACAGGACCGCGCGTAAGCGTCCTGACGATCTCCGGAGACCGGTAAATGAAGCTGCGCCTTTTTCCCCAGGAGCCCGCAGGGCTGAACCTGTTGTCGCAGCTGGCCCGCCAGATTGTTCTCGCCAGCGCAACCATGGCGGAAATCCTGGGCGCGCCTGCCGCCGAACATGACCGGCTCGTGGAGGACATGCATAACCACGAGGCCAAGTCCGGCGAACTGCACTTCGCCCTGCTGACCCACATGCGGACGAGCTTCGTCAATCCGCTCCCCCGCGAAGACATGTACGGGCTGTCGCTCTGCCTCAATCAGGCCATCGAGAAGCTGGACGCCGCCGCCGAGCTGGTGGCGCTGTACAAGCTGGACAGGCTGCCAAAGCGGGCGGCGGACCAGCTGGAGATCATCAGCCGCCAAGCCGAGCTCACGGCGGACGCAATGCGGCGGCTGAACAACCTCGATGACCTCGAGGACTACTGGATCGAGACCGTGCGCCTGGCCAAAAGGGCCGAACGGACACACCGGATCTGGGTCGCGGACATGCTGAAGGAAATGAAGGCGGCGCAGTATGCCCGAAACCGCGACGTTGCCAACCAGCTCGTGGACGTCACCAAGGACATGCGTCGCATCGCAACCCAGGTAGGCAGCATCATCGTCAAGGAATCATGAGGTGACGCCGCTCATTTTCGCCCTGGTGGTGGTTCTGGCCGCAGCGTTTGCATTCATCAACGGGTTCAGGGACGTCTCCAACTCTGTGGCCCTCGCTGTCCGGACCCGCGCACTCACACCCACCGTGGCGGTGCTGCTGGCCGCCGTCTTCAACTTCATCGGCGCTCTCCTCAGCTCCGGCTTTGCCGTGGCGGTCAGCCAGAACTGGGTTACCCTGCCGCTGGGCGACAGCGGGCTCAGTATCCTCGTGTCAGGCCTCGCCAGTGCCTGCATCTGGGGTCTCCTCCTGTGGTGGAGGGGTGTCCCCTCATCCTCCACGCACGCCCTGGTGGGCGGTCTCTTCGGAGCCGGAACCGCCAGCGTTGTTGTGGGTGGCAATGCCGTGGGCGGAGTGGACCAGTCACTCCTGTTCCAGGTGGCCCTTCCCCTGCTGATCTCCCCCGTCATCGCCTTCCTCGGCGCGTATCTGCTGGTTTACCCCGTGACGTGGGCCGCCCGCTATGCACAGCCAAACGAGATCAACCGGCGCTTCCGCGCTGCACAGTCTGTTACGGCGGGCGCGGTCGCCTTCGGCCACGGGCTCCAGGACGGCCAGCGCGTCAGTGCGGTACTCCTGCTGGCTATCCTGGCCGCCGGGTATGCCGACGGCGGCCCCATCCCGGTGTGGGTCGCGATGCTTTCGGCCGTCATGATCACAGTGGGAACCCTGTGCGGAGGCTGGCGCATTTCACACACCATGGCATACCGCCTTATCCGGATTGACCCCCTCCGCGGCGTGGTGGCACAGGCCTTCAGCGCGGCTCTGCTGTTCATCGGTGCGATCGGCCTGCACTGGCCCATTTCCACCACGCACACCGTCACGTCCGGAGTGCTGGGCGCCGGCGAGAACCAGCACCTGTCCGGAACCCACCGAAAGCTGGTAGCCCGGATCCTGTCGCTGTGGGTTCTGACGCCTGCCGTCACCGCCGGGGGCGCCTTCGTGCTGGAGCTGGCGCTCTCTCCGCTGACCGGCACCTGAATCCGGGTCAAAGACGCGATTGCTCCGTAACCGCGCTTTTGAGCGTTCATAGGGGCAGTTACGGAGCAATCGATGAGTTGGGCGGCGGTGGATGGGCCCACGCCGCCGGGGTTCCCTGGCCGAGCCTGCGAGGCAAGGGCGGCGGTGGATGGGCCCACGCCGCCGGGGTTCCCTGGCCGAGCCTGTGAGGCAAGGGCGGCGGTGGGGACTATCCGAAGCGGCCGGAGACGTAGTCTTCCGTGGCCTTCTGACCCGGGTTGTTGAAGATGGTGCTGGTCTCGGCAAACTCGATGAGCTTGCCCGGCTTGCCGGTACCGGCGATGTTGAAGAACGCCGTCTTGTCCGAAACACGCGCCGCCTGCTGCATGTTGTGGGTCACGATAACCACGGTGTACTGATCCTTGAGCTCATTGATGAGGTCCTCGACGGCCAGTGTGGAGATCGGGTCCAGGGCGGAGCATGGCTCGTCCATCAGGATCACCTGGGGTTCCACGGCGATGGCACGGGCGATGCAGAGGCGCTGCTGCTGGCCGCCGGACAGGCCGGAGCCTGGCTTCTCCAGCCGGTCCTTGACCTCGTTCCAGAGATTGGCACCCTGCAGGGAGCGTTCCACCAGGGCATCGGCTTCGCCCTTTGAGATTTTCTGGTTGTTCAGCTTCACGCCGGCCAGCACGTTGTCCCGGATGGACATGGTGGGGAACGGGTTGGGCCGCTGGAACACCATGCCGATCTGGGACCGCACGGTGACCGGGTCCACGCCGGGGCCATAGAGGTTGTCGCCGTCGAGCAGCACTTCGCCCTCGACCCGGGCACCAGGCAGCACCTCATGCATGCGGTTGAGGGTCCGCAGGAAGGTGGATTTGCCACAGCCGGAGGGGCCGATGAACGCCGTGACGGACTTGGCTTCGATGTTGATGCTGACGTCCTCGACGGCCAGGAAGCTGCCGTAGTAGACGTTCAGGTCTTTGACGTCGATGCGCTTGGACATGATGTTCCTTAACTTGCTGGGTATGAATTGAAGTCTAGATCCCGGCGGTTCAAACCGAAACGTTCCGGGAATCGGGTGCGGCCACAAGGTGCCGCGATCTAGCGCCCCGTCTTGGGCGCGAAAACCTTGGCGATCAGGCGTGCACCGAGATTCAGCAGCATCACCAGGATGATGAGCACCAAAGCGGCGCCCCAGGCCCGCTGCGAGGACGGACCCGGATTGGACGGCGAGGTGGGGTTCAGGATCTGCGTGTAGATGAAGGTAGGCAGTGAAGCCATCCAGCCGCTGAACACGTTGTTGTTGATGCTGGTGGCAAAACCGGCGGTGACCAGAATGGGCGCGGTCTCGCCGATTACGCGGGCGATCGCGAGGGTGACGCCGGACGCGATGCCCGAGATCGCTGTCGGAATAACGACCTTGAGGATGGTCCGCCACTTGCGCACACCCAGGGCGTAGGAGGCCTCGCGGAGTTCGTTGGGAACGATTTTCAGCATTTCCTCGCTGGAGCGGACCACCACCGGGATCATCAGCACGGAAAGCGCGACGGCGGCCACGGCGCCGGTTTTGGTACCGGGACCCACAATCGCGAAGAAGAAGGCGGCGGCAAACAGTCCGGCGACGATGGAGGGGATGCCGGTCATGACGTCCACGAAGAAGGTGATGGCGCGGGCCAGGGGGCGGTCGTTGCCGTATTCCACGAGGTAGATGGCCGTCAGCAGGCCCACGGGCACCGAGATGACCGTGGCCAGCAGGGTGATCTCGACCGTGCCGAGCAGCGCATGGTAGATACCGCCCAGAACGGGCCCCTCCCCTTCGGCAGCCCTGTTGTCGAAGACGCCGGTGACGCCGTTCATGGACTTCCCGAGGAACCCCGGCGTGATGAGGCCGGGAATGCCGTTAACCATCACGGTCCAGATGACGGAGATCAGCGGCAGCAGCGCGATGAGGAAGGATCCCACCACCAGGCAGGTGGCGAGTTTGTCCTTGGCCTTCCGCGCTCCTTCAACGGCAGCGCTCCAGCCCACCAGGCCGGCAGCGAAGAGAATGGCGGAGACGACTCCCCAACCAAAGGCGTTGAAGCCGATCAGCGCCAGGATGGCCGCGCCGAGGATCAATGCAACGGCGAGCACAACGTACGGGGCGTACTTAGGCAGCTGGCCCTTGGTGAGTGCGGACCGTTTGCGGACCGGTGTCAGAGTGGAGGTCATTTAGTTTGCTCCCGAGAATTCTTTGTGCCGGCTGATGATCCACCGCGCAACCATGTTGACGGCGAGTGTGATCACGAACAGGATCAAGCCCGCGGCGATCAGGGTGCTCACCTTCAGGCCGCTCGCCTCAGGGAAGTTAAGCGCGATTTCGGCGGCGATGGTCTGGTTGCCGGACTGGATCAGGCTTGCGGTGAGGGCGCCGGAGGAGAGCACCAGGGCAACGGCCATGGTCTCGCCGAGGGCGCGGCCAAGGCCCAGCATGACGGCGCTGATGATGCCGGGACGGGCGAAGGGCAGGACCGCCATCTTGATCATTTCCCACCGCGTTGCGCCCAGTGCAAGGGCGGCTTCCTCGTGCAGTTTGGGGGTCTGCAGGAAGATTTCGCGGGACAGGGACGTGATGATCGGGAGAACCATGACGGACAGGACGATTCCCGCGGTCAGGATGGTCTTGCCGGTGGCGGAGGCCGGACCCTGAAAGATGGGCAGCCAGCCCATGTTCTCGGCCAGCCAGCCGTAGGCGGGCGAAATCTGGGGGGCCAGGAATGCGGCGCCCCACGCACCGTAGATGACCGACGGGATGGCTGCGAGGAGGTCGATCACGTAGCCAAGGCCGGAGGCAAGCCTGCGCGGCGCGTAGTGGGAGATGAACAAGGCGACGCCGATGGCCACCGGCGTGGCGATCACCAGGGCGATGATGGCGGCAATCAGGGTGCCGATGACGATCGGCCAGATGTAGGCGAAGAAGCCCTCTCCGCCTTGGATGTCCTCTGCCGGGGCAGTGAATGCCGGAATGGCCTGGATGACGAGGAAGAGTGCAACGCCGAACAGCACGGCCAGGATCAGGCACCCTGCTGCCAGGGTAGCTCCAGAAAAGACTTTGTCCCCGGCGCGTCCGGCGCCTTGGGAACTGGTCAGGGAGGTGGCGGTCATACCCGGCCCTTCGGTGTTGATGGTGCGGTGGTGCGCAACGTGGAGAGTTTGCGGTTTACACGCCTAAGTTCCCCGCCCTGCCTTGCGGCGGAACGGGGAACTTCGGCGCTCAATAAAACTTTACGACTTGACCTTGATGGCCTCGATGGCCTTGGTAGCCTTTTCGGTCAAGGCGGCGGACAGCGGAGCCGACTTTGCGGACTCAGCAGCAGCCTTCTGGCCTTCTTCGGAGACGACGTACTTCTCGAAAGCCTTGACCAGGTCAACGGTTTCCTGCTTGTCGTATGTGGTGCAGACGACGTGGTAGGAGACGAGGACGATCGGGTAGGCGCCGGACTCAGTGGTGGTGCGGTCCAGGTCGATCGCGCTGTCGATTTCGGCGCGGCCTGCAACGGGCTTGCCGGCGTCCACGGCCTTGGAGGCGGCTTCCGGGGAGATCTTGACGAATTCAGAGCCGACCTTGATCTGTGCGGTGCCCAACTTGCCGCCGACAGCGGAATCATCTGCGTAGGTCACGGCACCCGGGGTGTCGGTGACGGTCTTGACCACACCGGAGGTTCCCTTGGCGTTCTCGCCCTTGAGGGAGGCAGGCCAAACGCCGTCGGCCTTGTCCTTCCAGACCTCGGGGGCCGCAGCAGCGAGGTACTCCGTGAAGTTCTTGGTGGTGCCGGAGTCGTCAGAGCGGCTGACCGGCGTGACCTTGAGGTCCGGGAGCTTGGCGTCCGGGTTCAGGGCGGCGATGGCGGGGTCGTTCCACTTGGCGATCTCGCCGCGGAAGATCTTGGCGGCGGTGGTGGCGTCCAGTTTGAGTTCAGTTACTTCCGGCACGTTGAACGCGATGGCGATCGGCGAGATGTAGACCGGGATGTCAATGGCACCCTCGGGGCCGCACACCTTCTTGGACGCGGTGAGTTCCTCGTCCTTCAGGTAAGCGTCGGAACCGGCGAACTGGGCTGAGCCGTCGAGGATGGCCTTGCGGCCTGCGCCCGAACCGTCCGGGGAGTACTGCACGGTGGCGCCCTGGTTTGCGGCGGCGAAGTTCGTCTTCCATACGTCCATGGCTGCGCCCTGCGCGGAGGAGCCGATGCCCGTCAGGGTTCCGGTGACTTTGGTCCCGGCGGCGGTCTGGGTGCCTGCGGGGGTGTTCGTGGCGTTGTCGGAACCACAGGCGGTGAGCGCGAGTGCGCCAGCGGCGATAACAGCGAGTGCCGCGTGGCGGCCGAAGCGGAGTGCCTTCACTGGGTGTACCCCTTCCAGGGTTTCTGATGCGATCCGGACCGGAGACGTCCGAATGGGGGATGCGTACGTTCTGTACCTTCATTCAAGGTATGGGTCTGAGGTAACGCGCAATGGGGTCCAAGGTGAACGGAAGGTTAACGACGGCGGGATTTTGACTTACATATGCTGGGTCCCCATTGCGTTAGCTGCGCCACAGTCGTAGGGCAGCAACCATGTGGCACGATGTCCCGTATGGAGACCCCCGGAAGCCTGGACGCCCACCGTCTGGCCGGTGGCCCCACGGACGCGGACATCGACCTTTACCGCCAGCTGAGCGCCGACATCGCGGCCGGCGTCGCCGTCGTTTCCACCTCGCTGCGAAACCGCGACTATGCCGCGACCGTGAGCGGATTCCTCTCCGTCTCCTACGAACCGCCGACGATGCTGGTCAGCCTTTACGCCGAATCACGCATCGGCGAGGCCGTTGAAGAGGCGGGTACCTGGGCGTTGAGCCTGCTGTCCGGCAGGCACCGGGGGGCGGCGGACTGGCTCGCGAGCCCGGGGACACCCCTCCAGGGACTGCTTGCCCAGATCCCGTTCCGGCGGGGCCCCGCCACCGGATCAGCGATCATCGACGGCGCCCTGGCCTACTTCGAGCTGCGCACCGTCGCCATCCATCCCGCCGCCACCCACCTGCTCGTGGTGGGAGAGGTCCTCGCCATGGGAAGCGGCGCTTCTCCGGCAGAAGCCCCCGACCCGCTGGTCCACTTCGGCTCCGGGTACCGCCATTTGGCGCCATGAATGATGGACGATTGAACCCTGGACATCGACGAGGGTCAACAAGCACTGATTGAGGAGTAGAACATGGTTCCTGAAATCAACATCTGGGCGGTCCTGGTGGCAACGCTGTCCACCATGGTCGTGGGATCGATCTGGTACACGCCCAAGGTCTTCGGCAACTACTGGATGCGCACGGCCAAGGTCACTCCCAGCGGCGAAGGAAAAGACGCCATCAAGCCGATCCTGATCACTCTCGTTGTCAGCTTCGTCAGTGCCCTCGTTCTTGCCGGCTCGGTTGCCATCGCCCAGGAATTCTACGGGGGCAGCTTCCTCGGCAATTCAGTGATCACCGCCGTCATACTCTGGGCAGGATTCACCGCCGCCCGCTTCATCACGCACGACGCGTTCGAAGGCCGGCCGGCCGGACTCACCATGCTGAATTGCGCCCATGAACTCGTGACCTACCTGGTCATGGCGCTGGTCATCGGCCTGTTCGGCATCTAAGCGCCAAGCCTGAAGCGCCAACGTGCAGCTAATGCCCGCAAATCTCCACTTTGAGGTCATTACCTGCCAGTTCGCGCTAGCCGCGCGTACGCAACCGCGCCACCAGCGTTGCGGCGAGGAACGCCGTCGTCATTTCCAAGGCGATAACCAACAGCATGACGACGGCGGCGGGCTCGCCCGCGCGGACCGCTGACTCTGCCAGGCCGCCCGCGGCCGCCGCGTGGCTGTGTGTTGACCGGCCCGACGCCAGCAGCAGGAAGGTATGGACGGCCGCCATTCCGACGGCGGAGGCCATGATCCGCTGGAGCGCCACGACGTTGCTGCGGCGCCAAAGGTGCAGGGCGCACGGCAGGCAGACCGCCACCATGGTGAGCATCAGGGCACTGAGCCACGCCGCGTGATGGTTTCCGGCCGCAAGCCACACGTGAGCAAGGCACGAAACGGCCGTCACCAGGGCACAGACGCGGGAGTGGAGCACGCCGCCCAGGAAGGCCGGCGGACTCATGCCCGCAAGCAAGGCAGCATGATCAGCCATGGCAGTGTCCGCCGGAGGGCTGGGCAGAGGCCGGAACATCGAGGACCGGGCTGCGGTCGAAGAATCCTTCGGGGCGGAGCTTGAACCCGACGGTGTCCACGGGCATGATGGGCCAGTCCTCGACGCGGGGGAAGTGGGTGAGCCCGAACGTGTGCCAGACGACGATGTCCTGGCCGTCGATGTCGCGGTCCTGGGCGATGTAAGCGGGCAGGCCGGCGCCGCCGGAGTGCTGGTTGACGAAGTCGCCCGTGGGGTAGCGCTCGTCTTCCGAGTAGCGGGTGACCCACAGGTCCTTCGTGGCGAACGCGGCCCGGCGGGCGATGGAGGATTCCGGATCGGCCTGCAGCGTGGGCTGGTTGTGGGAGTGCAGTTTGTAGCCCACCGGCTCGCCCAGGCGGTTGCGGGATTCGGGGTTGGAGATGATCCAGGTCCGCCCCGCCCTGGCGTCGGCCTCACGGGCACCTTCGGACTCGCGGGCCAGCACGGTGCGCTTGCGGGAGAACGCGTTACCCCGTTCGTTGCCGGGGCCCATGGCCTGGCGGACCACGTCCTCCTCCTCGACGCGGTTGGTGAATCCGTCGATTGCCATGTCCAGGCGGGCGCTGAAGATGTGCTGGTGGAAGGGTGCCCCCAGCCCGGGCGCGAGCTGGGAGATGTTCTCCGAGCCGGCCTCCGGGAACGCCGAGGTGAAGACGACGCCCGTGGCCTTGGCTTCGAATTCGATGGTGCCGTCGAGGTAGAGGTACCAGTAGAAGCCGTAGTCGTAGTTGCCGATGGTGGTGAAGAAGGAGATCACCAGACGGCGGTTCCGGCGGGTGTAGTTGATGCCGGACCAGAGGTCGCTGTGCTTGGACAGGATGCCCCAGTCCTCCTCATGCATGCAGATGCCGTTGCGGATTTCGCGGGGGTTGCCGAAGGCGTCGCTGATGACCGGGCTGAGGTAGGTGATCTCGCCGAGGCAGTCACAGCCGAGCTCCAGGGAGTTGGCATACTGGCCCACCAGGTACTCCCCGGTGTCGAAGTAGTTCTGCCAGGACCGGATCGGGGACGGGTCTCCGTACGGAACCACCATTTCGGCGATGGATGCCCGGTTGATGATGGGACGCAGCCGTTCCCCGTCCCGGAAAGCGAGGTTGTGCAGCACCACGCCTTCGCGGACATCGAAGCCGACGTCGACGCTCCACTTTTCCCACTCGACATGGTTTCCGCCGGTAACGGTGAAACTGGGGCCCTCGGGCTGGGTGATGCTGATCGGCTTCTGGGAGGTCCGCAGCGGTCCGGTCAGTTCCGGATCCGTGTAATTGCCGTGCTCGGCGGGCACGGGGAAGATGCCGGTGTCGATCACCTGGGTGACTTCCTTGTTGACCACGTCCACGTAGGCGACCAGCCCGTCTACCGGGTGGGCCCAGGCGCTGTCCTCGGGAAACTCCTGCACGAAGGCCAGTCCGCGCAGGATGCGCCGGCCCTTCTCCTCCGGGTACTCGAACACGCCGGCCGACAGCGGGGCCACGCGGACCTTGTTGACGTCCAGGTTCCGCGAGGCGAGCGCTTTCAGCCATCGTTCATCCGTGGCCAGGAGCTGTTCGACGACTTCGAATTCCTCTTCAAGGACGGGAAGCTCGCCGGTGGCGGCAGTGTCCAGTTCGACGGCGGAAATCACCTCGCGCGCGGCGAGCGAGACCGTGACCTCCATTGGTGCGGCGTTCGATACGTCATGGAGGAATATCCGGAACCGGCGGTCCGCGGTTTCGGCTGCCGTGCCGCGCACCGGGTCCAGCAGGCCGAGGTAGGCGATGCGCTTCTCCGGGTCAAAGAGGCCGGCAGCATGAAGAATACTCTGCACATCGGTGATTTCTGCTGCCGTTGCCAGGCGGTACGGGGTGGCTACGTCTGTGAGGGAGGTCGTCATGGCGGCCTTCTGTCCGGGACCCTTGGCGGGTCGGGTTTTATTTTCTATAGTTGTAGAGAATAACCGTACGTAAGATAAGTCACAAGGGTCTTGCGCCAAAAGAATTTCCGGGGGAGCGGCTGCGTGCCAAAGATTGTTGATCACGACGAGCGCCGGCTGGAGCTGGTGGACGCCACATGGCGGATCATCGCGCGGCTGGGCATCGAGGGTGCCACCATGCGCGAGATCGCAACCGAGGCAGGGTTTGCCAACGGTGCCCTCAAGCCCTACTTCCCGACGAAGGACACCCTGCTCACTTTCGCCTTCGGCCATGTCTTCAACAGGACGAACGAGCGCATCGCGGAAGTCACCGCCGGGAAAACGGGCCTGGCAGCCCTAAGGGCATTTGCCCTCGAGGTGCTGCCGCTGGACGAGGAGCGCGTGCATGAGGCGCGCATCGTGATTCCCTTTTGGCAGAAGGCCATCACCGACGCAGAAAAGGCGGCCATCCACAGGGACTCCATGGAGCAGTGGCATGGCGCCATCCTCGAGCACCTTACACAGGCGAGGAAGAACGGCGACGTAAGCTCCGCCGTCGGGGACGGCGCCATTGCCGGAAGCCTGCTCAACATGCTGCTGGGCGCCCAGATAGCCGCAGCACTGGCCCCACAGGGGCAGGTGGACCACGGCCTAAGCGACCAGTTGGAAGGCTTCCTGGCACTCCTCCAGGCCGGACCGTAATTTTTTTCGACATCCGTGGAAAAAAGATGCCAGGAGCGGCAGGGCGGCGCTAACCTGAAATGACTGTGTCCCAGGACACAGCATGGGCCCCCCACAGATGGCCTCCCGGCGTCAGGAACACACCATGTCTGCAACCACAACCCGCCCCGCGGGCCACGACCTCAAAACGACTGTGGCCACCTCGTTCGACCACTGGCGACACCTCGTGGCGGAATCCTTCGTGCCGCTGGCGGCCGAAACCGGTGACGCCGATGCGTTCCGCGGCAGGATGCGTTCCCGTGTGGTGGACCGGATGTGCATCGTGGAGGTGTCGGCTACAGGCCACAGCGTCCACCGGACGCCGGCCCTGCTGGCGCAGTCGGACCAGCGCTACTTCAAGCTCAACCTCCAGCTGGAGGGCACTGGCCTCCTGGTCCAGGACAACCGCGAGGCCCTGCTGCGCCCCGGTGACCTGGCCATTTACGACACCAACCGCCCGTACACCCTGGCTTTCGAAGACCAGGCAAGGGTGCTGGTGGTCATGTTCCCGCACGATTCACTGTCGCTGCCCTCCGACTATGTGGGGCAGCTTTCGGCCGTGCGGCTTGCCGCGGGCCACGGCCTGACGAGCATTGTGGGGCCGTTCATCACCCAGCTCGCCGCGAACCTTGAAGCCCTCAACGGTCCCAGCGGCACCAGGCTGGCGGCAAACGCCCTGGATCTCGTCTCGACCATGCTTCACTCGGAGCTGGACCTGGCCCAGGACCGCATGAAGCCGCAGACGCTGCTGGCAACCTCGGTCCGCGAATACATCGAAGCGAATCTCGCCGACCCGCAGCTTTCGCCGGCCAGCATTGCGGCGGCCCATTTCATTTCCACGCGCCACCTGCACAACGTCTTTCACGAATCGGGCACCACGGTTGCCAGCTGGATCAGGAGCCAGCGGCTGGAGCACACCCGGCGGGACCTTCGTGATCCGCTGCACTCCGGCATGTCAGTGGGGGCCGTCGCCGCCCGCTGGGGCTTCGTGGATGCTGCGCATTTCAGCCGCACGTTCCGCGAGGCCTATGGCCAGTCCCCCAGCGACTGGCGCCGAGGCGCCTGAATCCCGGCAACCCCGGCAGGCCTGAACAGCCCTGCAGCCTTGCAACCGCGCAGTTAGTTCCGATCCAACGGATTGCGACTGGCGCCCTGTAGGCAGTTCCACCGCACGCGAGTAGCATTCCATATCGTGACAGCAAGATTTCATAAGGCGGAATGCCGACCCACAATGGCGCGCCCCGAGGACGCCCGGCCGTGACCCACATTTGCCTTCTTCTCTCGGGCGCCGCGCTCCTGATCAACGGACTGGCACTGCTGGGCACGCTCCCCCGCCGGGACGCCGCCGTCTTCAGCCTGTTGATCGGAAGCATCCAATTGGTCCTGGCCGTCGTCCATGTGAGTGCCTCCGGGGTGAGTGCCGGCGGCGGAACGCCATCGCTTCTTGGCGCGTCCGGAATGTTCCTCTTTGGACTGACATATACGTACGTGGGACTCGATGTCCTGCTGGCGCTCGGATCCAAGGGACTCGGCTGCTTTTGCGGGATGGTGGCCGGGTGCGGCCTCCTCCTTGCTGCCTCCTGGTCCGGGCAGGATCTGCTCCTGGCCGTCCTGTGGCTGTGCTGGGCCTACCTCTGGCTGCTGTTCTTCCTGCACCTGGCTCTCGGCGTCGAACGGCTGCGGCCGCTCATCGGCTGGTCACTGGTCCTCACGAGCCAGGCCTCGGCCACGGCGCCGGCGGTCCTGGGTATCACGGGCCAGTGGCCGGGAGATCCGACGGGGGCGACGGCAGCGGCGGCTCTCCTTGCGCTGTTGCTGCTCGCGCTGTTGCTGCTGGCCGGCGGCCTTGCCAGGCGCGGGCGGCGAATTGCCGCCCGCGCCGCTACCGGCAACAGCCCCTTACCCGGCCAGCTCAGGCTCTAGGATCCGGACCCGCTTCTCCACCCCGATCTCCACCAGCACTCCGGCGAGGAAAATCACGGGAACGGCCGCCAGCAGCCCCGTTGCGGTTTCTGCGCTTTCCCCGATGAGTGAGGTGAAGTTGCTGACCACCAGGTAGAGGACCCATGCCAGCAGCACCGAGGCGAGCGCGGGTGCGATGAGGGTCTGCCAATGCTGTCCGGCCACCCGCTCCCGGCGGAAATAGCCGACGACGGCGAGCGAGCACAGCATGTACAGCACCAGCAGGGCAGCAACGGCTAGGCCGCTAAACCAGGAGAACAGCGTCAGCACGGGGTCCAGTCCCAGCAGCGCAAAGGGCGCCACGAGCAGGGCTGCAACGATGGTCTGGATCCAGGCCGCGGTTGCGGGCGCGCGGTGCCTGTTGGTCCTGGCCACGACGGCCGGCATGGAACCGCGCAACGCCAGTGAATGAAGGTAGCGGTTGATGCCGTTATGGAAGGCAATGATGCCGGCCAGCAGGGAGGTCACCAGCAGGACTCCGGCGGTGACGCCCGCCCACGGTCCGAACAGTTCCACGATGGGGCCGATCACGAAGGATGTGGCGTCGCCCGATTCCAGGGCGGCTCCCGCAGCGGCTACTACCTGTGACGGTCCATAGAAGCTGACCAGCATCCAGGTGATGAAGGAGAAGAAGACGGCGATGATGCCCACGGACAGATAGGTGGCCCGTGCGACCGTGCGGTGCGGGTCCTTGGCCTCAGCTGAGTAGATGGCCGTGGATTCAAAACCGAACATGGAGGCAACGGCAAACATGATGGCAACGCCCGGAGCGCCGCCGGCAATGGCCTCCGGCGCAAACGAGGCGGCGATGTTCAGGCCTTCGGGTCCGCCACCGCGGAAGAGGACGGAGAAGCCAAACATCAGGAGAATCGCCACTTCCAAGCCCACCAGAACAGCCAGCACACGGGCACCAAGTTCGATGTTCATGGAGCCCAGGACCTGGACGCCGGCCATGGTTACGAGTGCGGGCAGCCACCAGGGAACAGCAATCCCGACAGATGCCAGCAGCCCGGAGAAGGCCGCCCCATACAGCCCGTACATCGCTGCCTGCACGGTGCTGTAGGCCAGCAGGGCAAGCCATGCCGCGCCGGCACCCACCTTGCGTCCGAACGCGGCCGTGACGTAGGCGTAAAAGGCGCCGTTGGTCTGCACCTTCCGGCTCATGGCGACGAAGCCGACGGCGAAGATAACGATGACGAGACCGACGATGAGGTAGGCGCCCGGGGCGCCGGCACCGTTGCCGAGCGCGGCGGCCAGCGGGGCTGCTCCGACGATTCCAGTCAGCGGGGCCTGCGCGGACAGGACGAAGAACAGGATGCCCAGAACTCCGATGCTTCCTGCGCGCAGGGCGGTGGAGTGCTCCTGGCGGGAATCTGGTTCTGCGGTCCGGGATTCGGGATTCGAAATACTCATTGGATCCTTCTTGTCGGTCATGAGTGCTGGGGATGTTGTGAGGCGGTGCGAAACGCCTGCGGTGCCGGGCTTCTTTGCCCGTGGCTTAGCTGATGCGGGCGCCTGTGAGATGCGCCATGAATTCCAGAATGGCACCGGAGTCCGGCTGCGCCTTGTCGTGCAGCGATCAGTTGTTGTCCCTGAGCGCAGTCACGCCCGGGCTGCCGGGTTTGCCAGCAGGGACCCAGCATCGTTGGCAGCTTCCATGCCGCTCTCGATTGCACCGTCAATAAACCCGCCCCAGCCGTTGGCGATATCGGAACCGGCAAAAAGGACCCTGCCGTGGGCCGCCTGCATGGCGGGAAGGTAGGTCGAGAGGTGGCCGGTGCGGTGCATGGGCCAGGTTTCACCGGACAGCGGGTCATCCACCCAGTTGTGGCTGGCCACTGCGGCAACCTCGGCTCCCGGCACGAGGCGCGTGAGCTGTTCCTGGACTGCGGCCGGATTTTCAACGTCGATCTTTGAGGCGTCAGGGCCAAAACCGACGGCGATCGTGTCACCGTCGAGCGCGTATTCGACCTGGAAGAAATTCAAGGGCCAGTCGGCGCCCCCCAGCGCAACGAAGGGGGCATGTTCGCCACGGAGCCTGAACCAGACCTTCACACCCCGGGAGACCTGGCCCAGGCTGGAGCCTTCGGCTTTGGCCGCGGGCAGCGGCGGCTCGAAGGCCACCGTCTTGAGGGCATGCAGCGGAACGGTGATAATCGCCGACCGGGCCAGCACTATGCGCCCGTCCGTACTGCGGATGCTGACCACGCCGGCGTCTTCCGCGACAGCTTCCACGGTGAAGCCATGCTCGATGCCGGCCCCCGAGTCCGCGAATATTGCAGCAGCCAGCGCGGCAGTGCCGCCAACGATCTTGTGGGTGGCGCACGCTTCGAAGTTCACCGCCCAGTCGCCATTGGTCAGTGCAACCCAGCGCAGGGCCTGGGTCAGCGCCGCATTCTCCAGCGGCCCGTTGAAGTTCAGAGCCCAGAAGGATTCGAGGATATCCCGCGGCGCTCCGGCGGGGAACTGTTCACGGATCCGGTCCTGGACGGACACGTGGTCGATCGCCTTGAACTCGTCGCGCGCCAGTGGACGGAAGGGCTGCGGGAAATACTTGCGGGCGTCCTGGACGAACTCTCCGTTTGTCTGGCCGATAAGTGCGAGCAACTCATCCGGCCCTCCCTCATGGCGGCGCCCGTCCGCCCACCAGAACGCCCGTTCCGGTTCGGGGCTGGGCGTGGTGTCCAGCCCGTAGCGCTTCAGTTCGGCCCAGACATACGGCTGTGTCCAGTGCACCCAGGTGCCGCCGATTTCAAGGTCCCGTCCGAGGCGGTGGTCCAGCCAGGTCCGTCCGCCGATCCGGTCCCGTGCTTCGACGATATGGACCGTGAGCCCCTGCCTGCTGAGCTCGCGGGCGGCGGTAATCCCGGCGAAGCCGGCCCCCACCACGACGACGTCGTACAGTTCGCGTTTCATCGCGGTCGCCTAGGAGTACACGAAAAATTCGACGGTGGGCGCAAGGACGGCCCATCTGGTGCGGGCACCCCTGTTGAAGGACGCGGCGCCGCCTGCAGTGAGGTCGTAGGTGTCCCCGTCCTCCACTTCAATGCGCAAGTGGCCCTGGACGATGGAAATCGTCTCGTCTGCGTGGATGACCAGGTCAAACGGCTCCGGCGCTTCCGCGGGAGTCACATGCCAGTAGCCGCAGGCGAGCGAGGGGCGGACGCCCTCCCCGAAGCGGCGGACCCACTGGACTTTGCCGAGTTCGAAGGGTTCGTTCTTGTTCGGGTCGAGGGCGGACGACGTGGTGAAAGCAGGGGTTTCTGTCACTGTGACTCCAGATGTGCGGGCACCGGCGTTCTGGCCGGGCAGGTTTCGTGTTTCCAACGGAGGTAGCGGATCGGACTTCAGAAATAGTGAGCCGCATCACCGCCGGTCCAGGAAACTAAGCAAACGCTTAGTTTTAAGTCAATAGCCTCCGGGAAGCCGGGAGCACTGGCTAGACTCGGCACATGAAGTCATCCGCTGCGCCTGCCCCGCCGTCGAAATACGGGACGGGAAAGGAGGCGCTGCTCCGCGCCGCCGTCGCGGTGGTGGCCGCGAAGGGCCTGCGTGGCCTCACGTACCGCTCAGTGGCGGAAGCCGCCGGCGTGAACAACACGCTGGTGGCCCACCACTTCGGCTCCCGCGACGCCCTCATCGCGGCGGCCCTGGACTGGGCTGCCGAGCAGTCGATCAGTGCGTCCAAGCTCCGTGAAGCCGCGGCACTCGGCCATTCTTTTACCGAGTCACTTCTGGAGCTTCTGCTGGCTGAACCGGAACTGCAGGTCTTCCAGTACGAGATGATCCTGGAGGCGCGCCGGCGGCCTGAGCTCGCGGCGGCGGTCTCCGCCCTCTACGAGAATTACGTCAGCGCCCTGGCTGACGGCCTGACCGCTTCCGGGCTGACCCACAACGTCCAGGTGGTGGCCCGAACCCTGTTTGCTTCCCTTGATGGCCTGGTTCTCCAGTATCTGGCCGGGGTGGACCGCGCCATCATCGCCGCGTCGCTGGAAGAAGTTCATGACGTGCTGCTGCTCCGGACCGGCACGGGCGGGCGGGCGTAGGCAGCGCCGCCCGGACAGCTGTTCGCGCGGGATCAAGAGCCGTTCGCGGATACACAAGACGGGTCGGGACCAGCCGGGCAGACTCGAGACACAGCCTCAGGCCACGCTGGCCGTGCGCACCACCTACTCGAAGTGGAGTACCCATGGAAACTTACGACGCCCTGCTGGCCTCGATCACCCCGGCCGCCGGCGAGACCCGAACCATCCTCGACCCCGCCACCGGCACCGTTGTCGGCGAAGCGCCCGTCCACACCGTTGACGACCTCGAAGCGGCGGTCGCCGCCGCCCAGGCAGCCCAGCCGGCCTGGGCAGCCCTGGGCCACGACGCCCGGTCCGCCGCGCTGCTCAAAGCAGCCGACGCCGTCGAACGCTCCGCCGAAGAACTCGCCCGCCTGCTCTCCCGCGAGCAGGGCAAACCGCTCAACGGCCCCAACGCCCGCTTCGAAGTCGGCGCCTGCGCCGCCTGGCTGCGGGCCGCAGCCACCACACCGCTGGAGCCGGAAACCGTCGTGGACGACGGCCAAACCTACGCCGAACTGCACTACCGCCCCATCGGGATCGTCGGCGCCATCGGCCCCTGGAACTGGCCCATGATGATCACCATCTGGCAGATCGCCCCCGCCCTGCGGATGGGCAACGCCGTCGTGGTCAAACCCTCCAAGATGACGCCGCTGTCCGTCCTGGCCCTGGCCAAGGTCCTCAACGAGGAACTCCCCGAAGGCCTCCTCACCGTCGTCTCCGGCGACCGCAAGGTCGGCGCCCGCCTGGCCGAACATCCCGCCATCGGCAAGGTCATGTTCACCGGCTCCACCGACGCCGGCAGGGAGATCATCAAGTCCTCCGCGGGCACCGTCAAACGCCTCACCCTCGAGCTCGGCGGCAACGACGCCGGCATCGTGCTGCCCGACGCCGATCCCAAAGCCATCGCCCAGGACCTCTTCTGGGGCGCCTTCATCAACACCGGCCAGACCTGCGCCGCCCTCAAACGCCTCTACGTCCACGACGATATCTACGACGCCGTCTGCCAGGAGCTCAGCAAGGTTGCCGCGGCCATGCCCATGGGCGTCGGGCTCGACGAGAACAACGTCCTCGGCCCGCTCCAGAACAAGGCGCAGTACGACGTCGTGGCCCGCCTCGTCGAGGCCGCCCGCGACTCCGGCGCGCGCGTGCTCGTCGGCGGCAACCCGGACACCGAGCAGCCTGGCTACTTCTACCCCGCCACGCTCGTCGCGGACATCGACAACGACAACCCGCTCGTCGCCGAGGAACAGTTCGGCCCCGCGCTGCCGATCATCCGCTACAGCACCATCGACGAAGCCGTGGAAAAGGCCAACGCGCTCGACGTCGGGCTCGGCGCCTCCGTCTGGTCCCCCAACCTGCCCGAAGCCCGCAAGGTCGCCGCCCGCATCCAGGCCGGTACCGTCTGGATCAACAAGCACGGCGCCGTGGACCCCCGCGTTCCGTTCGGCGGCGCCAAGCAATCCGGCTACGGCCTGGAATTCGGCGTTGAGGGCCTCAAGGCCGTCGGCGTTCCCCAGGTCATCAACGGCTAAGGAGCCTTTCCAGCCGGGCATCACACACCGGAAGCCGCCGTCGCAAAACGCGACGGCGGCTTCTTACTGCCGGCAGAATGCGACGTTAATCACATGCCGGACCGGATGCGGCGGCGCGACAGACAGGATGTTTGCGCAGGTCACGGTGTGGATAATGGCGCCTGCCGGCCCGCGCCGCCCTGCAGCGGCCGGCCTGATGCCGGCTTGCAGCCTTTATTACGAATGAGTAACGTTACGAATTGGCCTGACGGCCTGGCCCGGATATCGGGCCCCGGACGCCCGATCTTTGGGGCCGGATGCGACGAGCGGCACAAGGCTGCTCGGGTCCCCCGACAGGGACTACAAGAAGCTTCAGGTACGCGTCACCACCTCGATGTGGCTGCCGCATGCGCCTGTCTACGCCCCGGAGGGGTTTGTTTGTTCAACAAGAAACTAGCCACAGTAATTACCGTTGGCGCGCTGTCCCTGACCGGATGCAGCCTTGCCCCCACAGGCGTCGGGGCCACAGGCTCTGACGCCTCAAGCGAGGGACTTTCCGCCCAGGCCGCGCCGGCCACCACGGGCAAGGCCACCGCCCCGGCACTCAAGGCTGCTCCGAAGCCAAGCACCAAGGCTCCGGCCGCCAAGGCTCCCGCTGTCAAGCCTGAACTGGCGCCTGCGAGCGCACCGAAGCCGGCAGTCGCCCCGGCCGCCGCACCCCAGCCGCCGGCCCCGAAGCCGGCCGCTAAGCCTGCACCGGCAAAGGCCCCCGTGGCCCCGCAGGGCAACGCTGTACCCGCCGCCAACGTGGCGGCAGCACCTGCTGCCGGCAACGGGAAGCAGGCCGCGACCACCCTCGGCTGGGGCCCTGTTGTGGCCGGTGACGAATTCTCCTACACCGGTGCGCCGGATTCCGCCAAGTGGGGCGTCTACGACAGCGCCGGCCACGCCGGCAACGGCATCCGCAGCCCGAAGGCATGGTCCGTGGCGAACGGTGTGGCCACAGTTACGGGCGACTCAGCCGGAACCACCGGCGGCATGTCCGCAAAGTTCGCGCGGCAGAAGTACGGACGCTGGGAAACCCGCATGAAGACGAACGCCCGGGACCCGCAGTACCACCCGGTCCTGATCCTCTGGCCCACCAAACCGTCCTCCACGTGTGACGAGATTGACTATGCCGAGGGCGCCGGCAACACTTCGAAGATCAAGTTCTTCCTGCACTACGAATGCGGCGGCTCGAACTTCCAGACGCAGTCGTCCTACGCCGTTGACACCACGCAGTGGCACAACTACGCGGTCGAGTGGACTCCCGCCGGCATCACCGGCTACGTCGACGGAGTGAAGACCTTCACTGACACGAACCCGGCACACCAGCCCTCCGGCGCCATGCAGCAGACACTGCAGCTTGACTGGTTCCCCAACGGCGGGGCCACTGCCCCCTCGCAGATGCAGGTCGACTGGGTCCGCGTCTACAAGTAGGCCAGCCCGGTACCAAGGCACAGTACGAAGGCAGCAGTACCAAAGCAGCACAAAGGATGCCGGCGCCCCTCAGGGGCGCCGGCATCCTTTCGTTAGGATGACCGTTAGTGCGTCACGGCCGGCTCAGCCTGCTCCTCTGTATCTGCAGCAAGGGAGACGCCCTTGGTTTCCTTGACCAGGGTGACTCCGATGAACGAAATCACGCAGAGCCCCATGATGTAGAGGCCAATGGAGCCTGACCAGCCCGTCTCCTTGAACAGTGCTTCGGCAAGGAGCGGGGCGAAGGCGCCGCCAAGAATCGAGCCGAGGGCGTAGCCGATTCCGATGCCGGAGTAGCGGACGCTGGCGGGAAACATCTCCGCGTACATGGCTGACATCGGACCGTAGGAGAGGCCCAGGCCGACGGTGAGGATGAAAATCGCCGTACCGTATGCCCAGATGTTGCGGGTGTCGATCAGCAGGAACATCGGGATCATCCACGCGAAGATAAGCACGTAGCCGATCTGGAAGGTCCGGACCCTGCCGATCCTGTCCGAGAGCGCGCCGCCGTACAGCGTGAACACGAGCCACCCGAACGAGGCGAGCAGCGTGGCCAGCAGCACAGGCGACGCCTCCATCTTCAGGGTCTTCTGTGCGTAGGAGGACAGGAAGGCGATCACGAGATATCCGGCAGCGTTGTTGCCGATGAAGATGACAGCGGCCAGGACCACCTGCACCTTATTCGTCCGAAGCAGCTGCGTGAGCGGCGTGGCCGACTCGCGCTTGCGCTCCACCATCTCCTTGAAGACCGGGCTTTCCGACACCGCGGACCGGATGAAGTAGCCGAGCACGATCAGGGCGACGGACAGCAGGAACGGTATCCGCCATCCCCATTCCAGGAACTGCTCCGGGGACATGGAGAGCCGGAGCAGAAAGAGCACGAGCGTCGCCAGGATCATGCCGACCGGGACACCGATCTGCGGGTAGGCGCCCCAGAAGCCACGCTTGTTCACGGGCGCGTGTTCCACTGCCATCAGGGCGGCGCCACCCCACTCCCCGCCGGCGGAGAATCCCTGCAGAATGCGCAGGACCATCAGCAGGACCGGAGCCCAGACGCCGATCTGGGCATAGGTGGGGAGCAATCCGATCAGGGCGGTGGACGCACCCATCATCACCAGGGTGAAGACGAGCATGGCCTTCCGGCCGACCCTGTCACCCAGGCGCCCCGCGATCACCGCGCCCAAAGGCCGAAAGAAGAAGCTGACACCGATGGTTGCCCAGGAGACGAGCTGGGCCAGGCCGGGACTGTCGGTGTCGAGGGGTTTGAAGTAGAGGTTGGCGAAGACGATTCCCGCTGCCTGCGCGAAGATGAAAAAGTCGTACCACTCAATGGTGGTGCCGACCATGGTGCCGGCGACGACACGGCGGTCGTCCTGGCTCATGCGCTGGCGGCGCGGGGGTGCACCCGCGGTTTGGGACGATGGCATAAAAACTCCTTTGTTTAGCGCTGCCGTTTAGGCGGACCGCAGCCGGTCCGGCAGGAGGGGCGCGAAGAATGCGGCGAGCTCGGCAGTCGCCGTCAGGGGCAGGATGTTCGCCACATACTGGTCCGGGCGCACCACCACGACGACGCCGCCGCGGTCGATGCCGCGCAGTTCGAAGATGTCGGACGCCGGGTCGGTGGCGAAAACCTTCTCCAGGTAGGTCAGCTGGAACGGGCCCACCTGCGGCTTGAAGGCCGCCGGAACGGCATTGATGTCGATGTTCGTGTGGTCCTGCTGGTAGATCACCTTCACGTCGAACCATGCGTCGATGTCAGCGCCCGACGGCGTGGCCGCCAGCGGTGACTCCGGTGAGTTCGCGATCCACTCGGCGAAGTGATCGGTTGGCGTTCCCGTACCCTGCTGTCCCGCGTTCTGCTGTCCCGAAACGGGCGCTGCGGCGTCGGCGAAGACGTAAATCCGCCACCGGCCGTCGGCCTTGGCCTGGTGGCCGAGGTGCAGCGGGTTGGTGTCGCAGACCCGCACAACGGGCGCGGACTTGAATCGCTTGCCGACCGGGAAACCGGTGGCCAGGTGCTGGTGCGTGGCCTCTGCAACGATCATCGACGGTGCGTATTCGGTCATGAAGCCCGCGGGGAACTCGGCGGTGCGCACGTAGAAGTCCTCCAGTTCGGAGGGGTTCTCAAACTCCTCCGGCTTCTTCGCCATGAGCGTCGACCACACCTTGTCGAAGTCGATGAGGTTCTTCGCCACGACCTGGCGCTCTGCCGAGTAGGTGGAGAGCAGGCTTTCCGGGCTGCGGCCCTCGAGCACGTGGCCCAGCTTCCAGCCGATGTTGAAGCCGTCCTGCATCGAGACGTTCATGCCCTGGCCTGCCTTGGCGCTGTGCGTGTGGCAGGCGTCGCCGGTGATGAAAACGCGCGGCGTGCGGTTGCCGAGCTCCTGCGAGAGGACGTCGTCGAACCTGTCGGTGAGGCGGTGGCCCACCTCGTACACGCTGTGCCAGGCGACGTCGCGCACGTCGAGTGTGTAGGGGTGGATGATGGCGTTGGCCTTGGCAATGATCTGCTCGATGGTGGTCTTGCGGACGGCCCCGTGGTCGTCTGCCGGGACCTCGCCAAGGTCGACGTACATCCTGAAGAGATGGCCGCCCTCACGCGGGATCAGCAGGATGCTGCCGCCGTCATGGGACTGGATGGCGCACTTGAGGCGGATGTCGGGGAAGTCCGTGGAGGCAAGCACATCCATGACACCCCACGCATGGTTGGCCTGGTCGCCGGCCATGGTGCAGCCGATCGATGCGCGCACCTTGCTGCGGGCGCCGTCGGCGCCGACGACGTACTTGGCCCGAACTGTCCGTTCCCGCCCCTCGTCGGGGCCGGCGGTGTGGGCCAGCGTCACGGTGACCGGGTACTCGCCTTCTCCGGTGACCTCCAGGCCGCGGAACTCCAGGCCGTAGTCGGGCGTCATGCGGGTGGGTGACATGGCCATGACCTCGGCGAAGTAATCCAGGACGCGGGCCTGGTTGACGATGAGGTGCGGGAATTCACTGATACCCGCCGGATCGTCCAGGGTGCGGGCGGTGCGGACGATGTTCGCCGGGTTCTCGGTGTCCGGCTTCCAGAACGCCATCTCGGTGATCCGGTACGCCTCGGCAATGATGCGCTCGGCGAAGCCGAAGGCCTGGAACGTCTCGACGCTGCGTGCCTGGATGCCGTCGGCCTGGCCGATGGCCAGCCGGCCAGGCCTGCGCTCCACGATGCGCGTGGTGATGCCCGGAAACTGGGATAACTGGGCGGCTGCAAGCATGCCAGCGGGGCCGGAGCCCACGATGAGCACGTCCACTTCGTCGGGAACCTGGGTGGGCCGGTCGATGCCGACGCCGGCGGCCGGCTGGACTCGCGGGTCACCGGATACGTAACCGTGGTGGTGGAACTGCACGGGCTTTCCTCACTTCGCTGTGTGGCTGTCTGTCGCCGTCAAGGCTGATCGATATTAGAACTCAAAGTTCTATATTTGAAACATGGGATCTGAGTCACCACTGTACGGCAGATGTGACCGGGCCGACAAGTGGCCGAATTTTGGGTCTGACAGGGTGTTGACGGATCCAGGAATCGAGGCCATAGTGTTTCGTATACGATTTCGTACTCGATGAGGAGTAACTCTTGGAACAGGTCAACGACCACCTCCTGGCCGCGGCCCGCAAGGTCATCGCGGTGCATATCAACTACCCCAGCCGGGCGGCCCAGCGCGGCCGCACGCCGGAGCAGCCCTCCTACTTCCTCAAGCCGCCGTCGTCCCTGGCCCTTGGCTCGGCAGCAGCCCCGTCAACCGTGGAGCGGCCGGCCGGTTGCGAGCTGCTTGGCTATGAAGGCGAGATCGCCCTGATCATCGGCAAGCCGGCGCGCCGCGTCGGCCTCGAGGACGCCTGGAGCCACGTCGAGTGGGTCACCGCCAGCAACGACCTGGGTGTCTACGACCTCCGCTACGCGGACAAGGGCTCCAATCTCCGGTCCAAGGGCGGCGACGGCTTCACCCCGGTCGGCCCGGGACTGATTCCCGCCGACACTGTGGATCCCGCCAAACTGCGCATCCGCACTTGGCACAACGGCGAACTTGTCCAGGACGACACCACCGGGGACCTCCTCTTCCCGTTCGCTCGGCTCGTGGCGGACCTGTCCCAGCTGCTGACCCTCGAAGAAGGGGACATCATCCTGACCGGCACACCGGCGGGCGCCTCCGTTGCCAACCCCGGCGACGTGGTCGAGGTTGAAGTCAGTGCCGCCGGTACAGAGGACGGCGGGCTGACCACCGGCCGCCTTGTCACCCGGGTGGAGGAAGGTTCGACGCCGTTCGCTGACTTTGGCGCCCAGCCCAAGACGGATGATCTGCAGCGGGAGGAAGCTTACGGCTCGCGGGAGGCGGCAGGTCTCTCGCCCGTCGGGCATGACCGGGCACCGGAGACGCCGGCCCTCTCCCCCGCGCTGAAGGCGAAGCTCGAAAGCGTCTGCACCGCAACCCTGTCCTCCCAGCTGCGCAAGCGCGGCCTGAACAACGTCAGCATCGACGGCCTGACCTCCACACGGCCGGACAGGCGGATTGTGGGACTGGCCCGGACCCTGCGCTATGTGCCCAACCGCGAGGACCTGTTCAAGGCCCACGGCGGCGGTTTCAATGCCCAGAAGAAGGCCATCGATTCCGTCAACGAGGGCGAGATCCTGGTGATGGAGGCCCGCGGCGAAAAGGGCACCGGCACGATCGGCGACATCCTGGCCCTGCGTGCCCAGGTCCGCGGCGCCGCGGCCATCATCACCGACGGCGGGGTCCGTGACTTCTCGGCTGTAGCCGCCATGGACATGCCCACCTACTATTCCAACCCGCATCCGGCCGTGCTCGGACGCCGGCACATCCCCTGGGACACGGACGTCACCATCGCGTGCGGCGGCACCACGGTGCAGCCGGGGGACATCATCGTGGCGGACTCGGATGGCATCCTGGTGATCCCGCCGGCCCTTGCCGAGGAACTTGCTGACGACTCCATCGCCCAGGAACGCGAGGAAGTCTTCATCGCAAAGATGGTGGAGCAGGGCCACAGCGTGGACGGACTCTACCCGCTGAACGCCGAATGGCGGGCCAAGTACGAGCAATGGGAAGCAATGGGAAGCAGGCAAGGCCAATGACTGAGACCGTCACCGCCGCCGGCAGGGCGACTGCCACTGCCGCCGGCAGCAAGTCCGAGCAGGCTTACAAAGCCGTGAAGGGCCGCATCGTCGACGGGACGTACTCCCCGGGCTATCGCCTGGTGCTGGCAAAGATCGCCGAAGACCTGGGCGTCAGCGTGGTCCCGGTCCGTGAGGCAATCCGCCGGCTCGAAGCAGAGGGGCTGGTGAAGTTCGAGCGGAACGTAGGCGCCACGGTGTCCGGGATCGATCCCACCGAATACCTCTACACAATGCAGACCCTGAGCATCGTCGAGGGCGCGGCCACCGCACTGTCAGCTCCACTGATCGGAGAAGCGGACATCGCCCGCGCCCGTGCTGTGAACGAGGACATGCGTGCCTGCCTGCAGCATTTTGATCCGGTCCGGTTCACGCAACTGAACCAGGACTTCCACTCCGTCCTGTTCGAGCACTGCCCCAACCCGCACATCCTGGATCTGGTCCATCGGGGCTGGAACCGGCTGGCATCCCTGCGGTCCTCCACGTTCCGCTTCGTCCCCGGCAGGGCGCACCAGTCCGTGGACGAACACGAAGCCCTCCTGAAACTCATTGAAAGCGGCGCCGATGCCGACACCATCGAAAAAGCAGCACGGCTCCACCGCAGCGCCACCCTGGACGCCTATTTGGCCTCCGCAAGCGACCACCAGACCCCACAGCATTAAGGAAGAAAACGATGACGTTCGCTGCTGAAGCAACCAAGACGCACTACATTCCCGAAAACCTGCCCACCCACATCCAGCACTACATCAACGGCAAGTTCGTTGATTCCGTGGGCGGGAAGACCTTCGACGTCCTGGACCCGGTGTCCAACACCAACTACGCCACCGCCGCGGCAGGCCAGAAGGAGGACATCGACCTCGCCGTCGCAGCCGCCCGCGAAGCGTTCACCAGCGGCCCGTGGCCGAAGATGAAGCCGCGGGAACGCGCCCGGGTGCTGAACAGGATTGCCGACGCCGTCGAAGCCCAGGAAGCACGCCTCGCCGAACTCGAGACCTTCGACACCGGCCTGCCCATCACCCAGGCGAAGGGCCAGGCACTGCGCGCGGCGGAGAACTTCCGCTTCTTCGCGGACCTCATTGTGGCGCAATTTGATGACGCCATGAAGGTCCCCGGTTCGCAGATCAACTACGTGAACCGGAAGCCGATCGGCGTCGCCGGCCTCATCACCCCGTGGAACACCCCGTTCATGCTGGAATCCTGGAAACTCGCCCCCGCCCTGGCCACCGGCAACACCGTGGTCCTCAAGCCCGCCGAATTCACCCCTCTCTCGGCTTCCCTCTGGGCCACCATCTTCAAGGACGCCGGCTTGCCTGACGGCGTGTTCAACCTGGTCAACGGCCTCGGCGAGGAAGCCGGTGACGCCCTGGTCAAGCACCCGGACGTCCCGCTGATCTCCTTCACCGGCGAGACCACCACCGGCCAGACGATTTTCCGCAACGCCGCGGCCAACCTCAAGGGCCTGTCCATGGAGCTCGGCGGCAAGTCCCCCTGCGTCGTGTTCGCCGACGCCGACCTTGACGCCGCCATCGACTCGGCCCTGTTCGGCGTCTTCTCCCTCAACGGCGAACGCTGCACCGCCGGCTCCCGCATCCTCGTCGAGCGTGCCATCTACGACGAGTTCTGCGAAAAGTACGCGGCCCGCGCGAAGAACATCGTCGTCGGCGATCCGCACGACCCCAAAACCCAGGTGGGCGCCCTGGTCCACCCCGAGCACTACGAAAAGGTGGCCTCCTACGTGGAGATCGGCAAGTCCGAAGGACGGCTCCTGGCCGGCGGCGGCCGCCCGGAGCACCTCCCGGAGGGCAACTACATTGCCCCCACTGTGTTCGCCGACGTCGCCCCCGACGCCAGGATCTTCCAGGAGGAGATCTTCGGCCCCGTCGTCGCCATCACCCCGTTCGAGAACGACGACGAGGCGCTGGCCCTGGCGAACAACACGAAGTACGGCCTGGCGGCCTACATCTGGACACAGAACCTGACCCGGGCCCACAACTTCTCCCAGAACGTTGAGGCCGGCATGGTGTGGCTGAACAGCCACAACGTCCGCGACCTGCGCACCCCGTTCGGCGGCGTCAAGGCCTCCGGCCTGGGCCACGAGGGCGGCTACCGCTCCATCGACTTCTACACCGACCAGCAGGCCGTGCACATCACGCTCGGTTCCGTCCACACGCCGAAATTCGGCGCGTAAATCCAGACCCCCTTTCAACGAAGAGAGAATCCCATGAACAACCAGGTTTCGCAGAACAACGTCATCCCCAAGCCCTCCGTCCCGGCCCCGGACATCGTCCGCTGCGCCTACCTCGAACTGGTGGTCACCGACCTGGCCAAGTCCCGCGCGTTCTACGTGGACCTGCTGGGCCTGCACGTCACCGAGGAGGACGAGAACACCATCTACCTGCGCTCCTTCGAGGAGTTCATCCACCACAACCTGGTGCTGCGCAAGGGCCCCGTGGCCGCTGCCGCGGCATTCGCCTACCGCGTGAAGTCCCCGGAGGAAGTGGACGCCGCCGAGGCGTACTACAAGGAACTGGGCTGCCGGACCGAGCGCCGCACGGAAGGCTTCACCAAGGGCGTGGGTGATTCCGTCCGCGTCGAAGACCCGCTGGGCTTCCCGTACGAGTTCTTCTACGAGGTGGAGCATGTGGAGCGCCTCACCCAGCGCTACGACCTCTACTCCGCCGGCGAACTGGTCCGCCTGGACCACTTCAACCAGGTCACCCCGGACGTCCCCCGCGGCCGCAAGTACCTGGAGGACCTCGGCTTCCGCGTCTCCGAGGACATCAAGGATTCCGACGGCGTCACCTACGCCGCGTGGATGCACCGCAAGCAGACCGTGCACGATACTGCGCTCACCGGCGGCAACGGCCCCCGCCTGCACCACATCGCGTTCGCCACGCACGAAAAGCACAACATCATCCAGATCTGCGACAAGATGGGCGCCCTGCGCATCTCCGACCGAATCGAACGCGGCCCCGGACGGCACGGCGTCTCCAACGCCTTCTACCTCTACATCCTGGACCCGGACGGCCACCGCGTGGAGATCTACACCCAGGACTACTACACCGGCGACCCGGACAACCCCACGGTCACGTGGGACGTGCACGACAACCAGCGCCGCGACTGGTGGGGCAACCCGGTCGTGCCGTCCTGGTACACCGAGGCCTCCCTGGTCCTGGACCTCGACGGCAATCCGCAGCCCGTCATCGAGCGCACCGACGCATCCGAAATGGCCGTGACCGTGGGCGCCGACGGCTTCTCCTACACCCGCAAGGACGAGACCTCCGCCGCAGTGGAGGGCTTCAAGCTCGGAGCCCAGGTCTAAACCATGCTCGACCCGAAGACAATCGAGGCGATCGCCGACGAACTCGTGGAGGCCGGCCGGTCCCGGACTCCGATACCCCGCCTGACTGCCCGTTATCCGGACATGACGGTGGAGGATTCCTACGCGGTCCAGCAGCTGTGGCGGCGCCGCAACGAGGACGCCGGCCGGACCCTGGTGGGCCGCAAGATCGGCCTCACGTCCAAAGCCATGCAGGCCGCCACCGGCATCACCGAACCGGATTACGGTGCCATCTTCGATGACATGGTGCTGGAAACCGGCTGCTCGGTGGAGTGGGACCGGTACACCCACCCGCGGGTGGAGGTGGAGCTGGCATTCGTCCTCAAGGACAGCCTCAAAGGACCGGGCTGCACCATCTTCGATGTCCTGAACGCCACCGACTACGTGGTTCCGGCACTCGAAATCCTCGATTCGAGGATCGAGATGGAGGGCCGGACCATCGTGGACACCATCTCCGACAATGCGGCCATGGGCGCCATGGTGGTGGGCGGCCGGCCGGTGAAGCCTGACGCCGTCGACCTCCGCTGGGTCTCGGCCATCCTCTACAAGAACCAGACCGTGGAGGAAACCGGAGTGGCCGCAGGCGTCCTGGACCACCCGGCCAACGGCGTGCACTGGCTGGCCAACAAGATCGCCGCCCACGGCGACAGCATGAAGGCCGGCGACATCATCCTTGCCGGCTCCTTCACCCGGCCGCTTTGGGTATACAAAGGCGACACCGTCCACGCAGACTACGGACCGCTCGGGAGTGTGACATGCCGCTTCGTCTAGAAGACACCTTCCGCGACGCCCTCGCCGCGGCCAACCGGCCGCTGGCCGGGATGTGGGTCTGCTCGGGCAGCCCGCTGGTGGCCGAGATCTGTGCCGGGTCCGGCCTGGACTGGCTCCTGGTCGACGCCGAACACAGCCCCAACGGCCTCGAATCCATCCTTGCCCAGCTCCAGGCGACCCACGGCTACCCGGTTCACACCCTGGTCCGGCCGCCCGTGAATGACGTGGTGGTGATCAAGCAGTATCTGGACCTGGGCGTGCAGAACCTGCTGGTCCCGATGGTCAATTCCGTGTCGGAAGCGGAGGCGGCCGTGGCCGCCACCCGCTACCCGCCCCAGGGTGTGCGCGGGGTGGGCTCCGCGCTGGCCCGCGCCGCACGCTGGAACCGGGTCCCGGATTACCTCGCCCGCGCCGCCGAGACCATCAGCGTCACCGTCCAGATCGAATCGACCGCAGCCGTGGATGCGGTGGAGGACATCCTGAAGGTCGACGGCGTGGACGCCATCTTCGTCGGCCCCTCCGACCTCGCCGCCTCCATGGGCCTGCTGGGACAGCAGGAACACCCCGAAGTGCGCGCCGCCGTCGAACACTGCCTCACCGCAGCGAAGACGGCGGGTAAGCCAGCGGGCGTCAACGCCTTTAACCGCGACACCGCCGGGCACTATTTGGATAACGGGGCGAACTTCATCCTCGTGGGGGCCGACGTCGCCCTCCTGGCGAGGGGCTCCGAAGCCCTCGCCGCCCAGTACATCCCCAAGGACAACGGCGACACCCCCGCCAGCTACTGACCTTTAACTTCTTAGGACTTTCCATGACAGTTACTTCTGCGCTGCCCCCTGCCGTCTCGCCGGAGCGTGAGGCGTCTCTCCTCGCCTCCGTTCCCACCGGCCTGCTGATCAATGGTGAGTGGCGGGACGCGTCCGACGGCGGCACGTTCGACGTCCACGACCCCGCCACCGGGGAGGTACTCGCCACCCTCGCCTCGGCCACCAGTGACGACGCTATCGCCGCGCTCGACGCGGCAGACGCAGCCCAGGCGTCCTGGGCGCGCACCGCACCCCGGGTGCGGGCAGAGATCCTGCGCCGGGCCTTCGACCTGGTCACCGAACGCGCCGAGGACTTCGCGCTGCTGATGACCCTGGAAATGGGCAAACCGCTGGCCGAAGCCCGCGGCGAGGTCACCTACGGCGCCGAGTTCCTGCGCTGGTTCTCCGAAGAAACCGTCCGCGACTACGGCCGCTACCTCACCACTCCCGAGGGCAAAAACAAGATCCTCGTCCAGCACAAACCCGTCGGACCCTGCCTGCTCATCACGCCCTGGAACTTCCCCCTGGCCATGGCCACCCGCAAGGTCGCACCCGCCGTCGCCGCCGGCTGCACCATGGTCCTCAAACCCGCCAAACTCACGCCGCTGACTGCCCAGTACTTCGCGCAGACCATGCTGGAAGCCGGACTCCCGGCCGGCGTCCTCAACGTCGTCGCCTCCTCGAGCGCCTCCGGCATCTCCGGTCCGCTCCTGAAGGACTCCCGGCTGCGGAAGGTCTCCTTCACCGGTTCCACCCCAGTGGGCAAGCGACTCATGGCCGACGCGGCCGAGAACGTCCTGCGCACCTCGATGGAACTCGGCGGCAACGCCCCATTCATCGTCTTCGAGGACGCCGACCTGGATGCCGCCGTCGAAGGGGCCATGGCCGCCAAAATGCGGAACATGGGCGAAGCCTGCACCGCCGCCAACCGCTTCCTCGTCCAGGAAACCGTCGCCGCAGAATTCACGCAGAAGTTCGCCGCCGCCATGGGCGCCCTGACCACCGGCCGCGGCACCGACCCCACCACCCAGGTCGGCCCGCTCATCGAGGCCGGAGCCCGCGACAACGTCCACGCCCTGGTGCGCGCCGCCGTCGACGCAGGGGCGACCGCCGTCACGGGAGGTGCCCCCGTGGACGGACCCGGCTACTTCTACCAGCCGACCGTGCTGGGCGACGTCCCGAACGACGCCGAGATCCTGCGCCAGGAAATCTTCGGCCCCGTCGCCCCGGTCACCACCTTCACCACCGAGGAGGACGCCATCCGGCTCGCCAACGCCACCGAATACGGTCTCGCCTCCTACCTCTACAGCCGCGACTTCAACCGGCTCCTGCGCGTGGCCGAACAGATCGAATTCGGCATGGTCGGGTTCAACGCCGGCGTCATCTCCAACGCCGCAGCCCCCTTCGGCGGCGTCAAACAATCCGGACTCGGCCGCGAAGGCGGCTCCGAAGGCATCGCCGAATACACCACCACCCAATACCTCGGCATCGCCGACCCTTGGGCCGGCAGGGCCTAACCGGGGGCTGACTGTGGCCTTTTCGGGGGCAGCACGTGCCCGCGGAGCGGCTCCGGCCGGAGCGGTTGCCTCCGCAGCTGGGGCAGAATGGACTGCATGACCCTTACGACGTTCGCCCTTGTCCGCCACGGCCAGACAGACTGGAATGCACAGCGCCGGCTGCAGGGATGCACCGACATTCCACTCAACGACGTCGGCCGCGGCCAGGCACGCGACGCCGTCGCCGCCCTGTCCGGCTACGAGTGGGACGCGATCGTGTCCTCGCCGCTGAGCCGTGCCGCGGAAACCGCCGACCTGATTGCCGCCGGGCTGGGACTCACCGTGGCCCGGCGAATGCCGGAGCTCGTGGAGCGCAGCTTCGGGCCCGCGGAGGGCATGCAGGACGGCCCTGAGCTGGACGCCCTGCGCATCCCCGGCGGTTTCCGAGGGGCGGAGACCGCTGACGAGGCGGCCTGCCGCGGGTTGGCCGCGCTGGAGGCACTCGCCGAGGAGTTCCGCGGACGCCGAGTCCTGGTCGTCGCCCACGGCACGCTCCTGCGCGTGGCCCTCAACCGCGCCACCGGCCGCACGTTGGGAAGCATCCACAACGCGGTGCTCAACCTGGCCCACCACCACGCCATTGACGGCTGGGAGCTCGAATACTTCAACGGCGAGCCGGTGCTCGCTGCCGTCCAGGGCTGACCTGAACTGTCCCGGGACAGTCAGCGGTTCCCCCGGTCCCACAGTGCCGCCCCGCTGGAAAATCCCTGAAGCTCGGGCAATAGACTGAAGCCATGGCCCAGACAGGACTCTCCGCAAGCAGACGGTTCCTGCGCGGAAGGATCCGCACAGGCATAGTGCGGAGCCGCAATTCATTGCTCCCGGCCATCCAGATGACGGTCTGCGCGGTGGGCGCCTACGCGTTCGCGGAATACGTCCTGGGGCACTCCGGTCCCCTGTTCGCCGCGACCTCATCCCTGATTGCGCTGGGGTTTTCGCGTGATCCGCGTCTGCGGCGGGTGATCGAAGTGGGGCTCGGCTGCACCATCGGCATTGCCGTGGGTGACCTGCTGCTCCACTGGCTGGGCGCCGGAATTTGGCAGGCCGCCGTCGTGCTTCTGTTTTCCATCCTGCTGGCCCGCTTCCTGGACAGCGGCACCATTTTCACCACCCAGTTGGGGCTGCAGTCACTCCTCGTGGTGCTGCTGCCGGCACCGCCCGGCGGGCCGTTCACCCGCAGCATCGATGCGGTGGTCGGCGGGATCTTCGCGCTGCTGGTCACCGTCCTGATGCCCAAGGATCCGCGGCGTGAACCTCGAAAGGACGTCCGGAAGCTGCTGCACGAGCTGGCCGAAGTGCTCCGTGAATGTTCCTCGGCACTGATTGAAAGCGATTCCACCCAGGCGTGGCATGCGTTGGTGCGGGGCCGGAACTGCCAGCCGCTCGTGGATGGGATGCGGCAGTCCCTCCGGGCATCGGGCGAGGTGGCGACCCTGGCGCCGGCCTACCGCAGGCACCGGGACGAACTGGACCGGCTGGAGCAATCACTGGACTTTATCGACCTCGCGCTGCGCAACAGCCGCGTCTTCGCACGCCGGCTGACCAGCGCCATCAATCACGCCGCCCTGTCCGACGAAGCCATCGAAAACATTGCCGAGGTCCTGCAGGAAACGGCTGCCGCCATCGATGAGCTCTCGCTCGGGCTGGCGGAAGTGAACGACGGCGTCCGCCGCACCCACCTGCGGACGGCGCGGGCGGACCTGAGCGCCATCGCCGGCCGGCTGCATCCGCGGAAGCTGCAGGTGGAGCGCCTTGAGGGCGAGACCGTTGTCATGCTTTTCCGCCCGCTGATGGTGGACCTGCTCGAAGCCACCGGCATCGATTCCCGCGAGGCCCGCGACATCCTTCCGCCGCTATAGCGGAACCGGAGAGTAGCCCCGAACTGGAATGTCATATCCGCCGGATAGTGTGGAGCAATGGCTACAAAGACTTCCCGGGCCACAAAGGCGCCGGGCTATAAGTGCGCGGAATGCGGCTGGACCACGGTCAAATGGGTGGGGCGCTGCGGTGAGTGCCAGGCCTGGGGCACCGTTGAGGAAACCGGCGCCGCTGTAGCGCGCACGACGGCGGCCACCTCAGTTCTGGAACCCGCCCGCCCCATCGCCGAGGTGGACGCCACCACGGCGGCTTTCCTTCCCACGGGTGTGGACGAACTGGACCGCGTTCTGGGCGGCGGGGTGGTGCCCGGCGCCGTCATCCTGCTGGCCGGGGAACCCGGCGTCGGCAAATCCACCCTGTTGCTGGACGTCGCCGCCAAATTCGCCCGCACAGGCCAAAGCGTCCTGTACGTCACCGGCGAGGAATCCGCGGCCCAGGTAAAGCTGCGCGCCGAGCGGATCGACGCCATCGCGGACACCCTCTACCTCTCCGCAGAGACCGACCTCGGCCAGGCGCTGGGCCAGGTGGAGAAGGTGGAACCGAAGCTGCTTGTTGTCGACTCCGTGCAGACGCTGAGCAGCGCCGACGTGGAGGGAAGTTCCGGCGGCGTCTCCCAAGTGCGCGAAGTGGCGGCCTCGATCATTGCTGCCGCCAAACGCCGCAACATGACCACCCTGCTGGTGGGTCACGTGACAAAGGACGGCTCCATTGCCGGCCCGCGCCTGCTGGAGCACCTCGTGGACGTCGTGTGCCAGTTCGAAGGTGAGCGCCATTCACGGCTCCGGCTGCTCCGGGCGGTCAAGAACCGCTACGGGCCCACGGACGATGTGGGCTGTTTCGACCTCAACGAGGACGGCATCCTGGGCCTGGCCGATCCGAGCGGGCTCTTCGTCACGCGCACCAAGGATCCCGTGTCGGGCACCTGCATCACTGTCACCATGGAAGGGCGGCGGCCGCTGCTCGCCGAGGTGCAGTCGCTGCTGGCGGAAAGCCCGAATTCGCAGCCCCGGCGGGCAACAAGCGGCCTGGACAGCTCCCGCGTGGCCATGCTGCTGGCAGTGCTGCAGCAGCGCGCAGGCTGCCTGCTGCACAAAGACGATTCCTACGTGGCCACCGTGGGCGGCGTGAAGCTCAGCGAGCCCGCCACGGATCTTGCTGTTGCCCTCGCGGTAGCGTCGGCCAAGGCTAAGAAGCCGCTGCCGCAGAGGCTGATCGCTTTCGGCGAAGTGGGGCTGGCCGGCGAGGTGCGGCCGGTGCCGGGCATCAACCAGCGCATCCAGGAGGCACACCGGCTGGGCTTCACGCACGCAGTGGTCCCGGCCAGCCACAACGGCCCTGGGCCCATTCCCACGGGTTTCTCGGTGCGGGAGGTCGGCCACCTTGCCGAGGCGCTGAGCCTCTTGATCAGTTAAGGCCTGCTGATCAGGGCGCCAGCTTCCCTGGGGAGAGCTCTTAGGAGCGGGTAACCACCAGCGCCACGCTGTGCCCGCCGAAACCGAACGCGTTGACGAGTCCCGCCGTCGCGGTGCTGCCGTGCACGGTTTCGGTGAGGACGTTGAGGTCTACCTCGGGGTCCAGGCTGCCGATATTGTACGTTCCGGGCAGGTCGCCCGTCCTGAGGGCCTGAAGCGCGGCGATCGCGCCAAGCGCGCCAGCGCCGCCGAGCAGGTGTCCGGTGAGTGACTTGGTGGAGGTCACGGGCACTCCGACTCCGGTCACGGCTTTGATGGCCTGCGCCTCGAGTCTGTCGCCCACCGGCGTGGAGGTGGCGTGGGCATGAACGAAGTCGATGTCTGCGCCGCTGAGGCCGGCGGAGGCGAGCGCCTTCTCCATGACGCGGCGCTGCATATCCGGGTCTGCCGCCACGATGTCGCTGGCATCCGAGGTCACAGCAGCCCCCGCCACCGCACCGAGGGTCCCGGCCCCGCGGGCCCTCGCATGCTCCTCGCTCTCGAGCACCAGGATTGCGGCCCCCTCCGCGAGAACGAAACCGTCGCGCTCCCGGTCGAAGGGACGGGACGCTCCCTGCGGATCGTCGTTGCGCGTGGAAAGGGCACGGATCTGCGCGAAGCCGCTGATGATGAGGTCGTTGATGCACGCGTCCACCCCGCCTGCAATAACGACGTCGGCCGCTCCGGACCGGATCATCTCGGCCCCCTGCGCAATCGCTTCGGCGCCGGACGCGCAGGCGCTGACCGGCGTGCGTGCTCCGCCGCGGGCGCCAAGGTCGATGGAGACCCACGCGGACGGGCCGTTGACCATGAGGCGCGTCAGAGTATGCGGCGAGACCTTCCGCGGGCCATTGCTGTCCAGCTCCCGGGTCTGGGCGAGGGTGGTGTCCAGTCCCCCGTAGCCGGAGCCGATGACCACGGCGAGCCGTTCGGGGTCGACGTCGGGCGTTCCGGCCTGCGCCCACGCCTCCCGGGCGGCGACGAGCGCGAGCTGCCCGCAGCGGTCCATCCGCTTGAGCTCGCGGGTGCTCAGCAGCGCACCCAGGTCAGCCGTGACCCGGCCTGCGATGCGTACCGGAAGCCGCTGCGCCCAGTCCTCCTCGAGCGCCGCGATGCCGGACGTCCCGGCCAGCATCGCCGTCCAGGTTTCGTCCACCGTGGACCCGAGCGGGTTGAGCGTGCCCATGCCGGTAACCACGGCCTTGGGAGAAACGGCCCTGGGAGAAACTGCAGACATGACACACACCTTGCTTCCTGGAACTGGAACTGAGTCCCGTGGGTATTCAGAGCGGAACCGCTTGCGGATTGCCGCCGCTATTTGGCGGGGTTGTGCGTTCCGATCGGCACAAGCGTGAGGTCAGGATGGTTCTTCTCAATGCGGCGCAGCGCCCACACGTCGTTGAACAGGGCGAGATACTCGCCGTCGGACCGCAGCAGCACCTCGGCGCCGATCACATTGGCCAGAGCCGGCATGGCATCCGCCGTCGAAATCCGTGCCATGGAGTACGGCAGGCGCTCGAGGCGCATCGGTGCGCTAAAGTCGTGCGCCATGCGGTCCTCCACCACCTCAAACTGCATGGGGCCGACGGCGGCAAGCACCGGCGCCTGGTCGCCGCGGACGTCGGAGCGCAGCACCTGGATGACGCCCTCGTGCTCGAGCTGCTCGATGCCGCGGCGGAACTGCTTGAAGCGGCTGGGGTCCTTCGAGCGGGCCACCTGGAAATGCTCGGGCGCGAACAGGGGAATGGCCGGGAACTCCACCGGCTCCTCGAGGAAGAGGCTGTCGCCCACGCGCAGCGAGGAGGCGTTCACCAGGCCCACCACGTCGCCCGGGAAGGCCTCATCAATGACCTCGCGTTCGCGGCCGAACACCTGCTGGGCGTACTTCGTGGCAAAGGACTTGCCGGTGCGGGTCTGGGTGACCACCATGCCGCGCTCGAACACACCAGAACAGACCCGGATGAAGGCCACGTGGTCCCGGTGCGCCTTGTTCATGCCTGCCTGGACCTTGAACACGAAACCGGAAAACGGCGACTCGACCGGGCGCGGACTGCCCTCTATATCGGGCCGGGGTGCGGCTGGCGGAGCGAAGTCTACGAGGGCGTCAAGGAGTTCCTTCACGCCGAAGTTCAGCGCGGCGGAGCTGAAAAGGATGGGCGTGGCCTTGCCTGCGTGGAAGCTGTCCACATTGAATTCAAGGTTGGATTCGATGACGAGTCCGGCTTCGTCGACGGCGTCTGTCCAGTTGCTGCCCTGGCTCTCCGCCGCTTCCTCCGGAGTGAAGTACTCGGTCAGCGCGATGTTGGCACCGGCGTTGTTGCGCTGGAATCGTGCGAACCGGTCATTCCGCAAGTCCCACACCCCGCGGAAGTCGCCGGAGATTCCCACGGCCCAGGTCAGCGGCATGGGCTGCAGGCCGGTGCGTTCGGTGATTTCATCCATCAGCGCCAGTGCGTCCAGGCCCGGACGGTCCCACTTGTTGATGACCGTGATGATGGGCAGGTTCCGCTGCTTGCAGACCTCGAAGAGCTTCATGGTCTGGGTTTCCAGGCCCTTGGCGGCGTCCACGAGCATGACGGCGCAGTCGACGGCGGCCAGCACACGGTAGGTGTCCTCCGAGAAGTCGGCGTGGCCGGGGGTGTCCAGCAGGTTAATCACGGTGTCCCGGTAGGAGAACTGGAGCGCGGCGGAACTGATGGAGATGCCGCGGTCCTTCTCCATCTGCATCCAGTCCGAGACCGTCTCCTTGCGGTTGGACTTGCCGCTGGACGCGCCGGCGGTGCCAATCACCTTGGCATGCAGGGCCAGGGCCTCGGTCAGGGTGGACTTGCCGGCGTCAGGGTGGGAGATGACAGCGAACGTCCGGCGCCGGGACGCCTGCTTGTGAATCTCGTGGACCCGGGCGGGGCTGAGGACTTCTTGGGACACGGGGCTACTTTCGCTGGGATCCGCGGAGGACCCTGGGTGTGGAAATGGAAAACTTTTGAACCGGATTCCTGGGAACAGAGCTCTGGAGTCTGGAAGGCGGGCGGCAGCTGGGCGCGCAAGCCAAGGGTTCAAGTTTATCGCAGGGGCGGAAGCCGGAAGGAAGGCGGGCCGAAAATGGGGACTTGCCGGCCGCCGTCGGACGCGTTCCCGAAGCCCTTCCCGCAGGTCTCAAACAGGCCACTTTGAGGCTTGCCCCTGCGGTTCTTGGGGTAATGTACGTCTAGGATGGTGCCTGCGGGAAACCGAGTACTTTTGATCCTGCCGGCGGACTCCTGAAAACCGGCATACCTGCAGGCCCCGCCTGCTCCTTTGAAGGGAATGTCTAATGCCTCGCAGCCCTGAAGAATCGCTGAAAGCGACTTTGGGGAGGGTGGCCCCGGGAACCGCCCTGCGGGACGGGCTGGAACGCATTCTCCGTGGCCGCACTGGCGCACTGATCGTCCTGGGTTCGGATCGGACCATCGACTCGATCTGTTCGGGCGGCTTCGACATCGGCATCGACTTCTCCCCCACGAGGCTGCGCGAGCTGGCCAAAATGGACGGTGCCATCATCTGCGACAAGGACGCCGGCAACATCCTCCGCGCCGCCGTCCAGCTGGTGCCGGACCCGAGCATCGAAACCCAGGAATCCGGCACCCGGCACCGGACCGCGGAGCGCGTGGCCATCCAGACCGGCGTCCCGGTGATCTCCGTGAGCCAGTCCATGCAGATCATCGCGCTCTACGTGAATGGGCTGCGGCACGTGCTCGAGGGCTCGGAGAAGGTGCTGGCCCGCGCCAACCAGGCCCTCGCAACGCTGGAACGCTACCGTTCCCGGCTGGACCAGGTCACCAGCTCGCTGTCGGCGCTGGAAATCGAGGCCATGGTCACCGTCCGGGATGTGGCCGTCACCCTGCAGCGGCAGGAGATGGTGCGCCGTATTTCCGAAGAAATCTCCCAATACGTGCTGGAACTGGGCGAGGACGGCCGGCTTCTGTCCCTGCAGCTGGACGAGCTCACGGTAGGCCGGGGCCCCGGCAGCGACATCATCATCCGCGACTATGCCGGGCCCAATGCCTCTCCCGAGGACATCGACGGCGCCGTCAACGCGCTCCTCAGCCTCGGCCCCACCGAACTGATCGACCTCAGCAAGATCGCCGGAATCATCGGCTTCGCAGGCGGCGTGGAAACCCTGGACGCCGTGGTGCAGCCGCGTGGCTACCGCCTTCTGTCCGGGCTCAAGGCTGTGCCCAAGGCCGTGGCGGACCGGCTCGTGGACCACTTCGGAGGGCTGCAGCATCTGATGGCCGCCACCATCGACGACCTCATGACCGTTGACGGCATCGGCGACCAGCGGGCCCGCACAGTCCGCGAAGGCCTCAGCCGGATGGCCGAGGCCAGCCTGCTGGACCGCTTCCTCTAGCCCAGCTGGAAGACGGCCGGCGGGCTCACTCTGGGGCCGAGTTTGGCGATGAACACGTAGTAACCCGCGCCTACCCCGTCTGGGATCTCCTCGCAGCCCTGCACGGATCGGTTGCGGGGCCAGGGAAAGTTGGCCGTTTCGCTCTCGCCGGGGGCGATCGTCCTGACGAGGTCGTCGCTCTCGGCCTGGCAGTCCTTGGACGAGAAAACCCGGTCCGAACCGCTCGTGACCAGGAACTCCATCTGCGAGGTTCCGATGTTCACCTTGCACGGGAGCTTCCCGCCGTTGGCCACTTTGAGCGTGAGCACCGGCTTCTCATCCGGACCGTAGGCGGCCTTGTTCGTGCCCGCCGTGACGGTCACGAGTTTCTGGTCGCACGTGGGCGAGGCCGACGCCGTTGCGGAGGGAGTGGCCGAGGGCGAAGGCTGGCCGCTGGGGCCGGGCGAGCCGGCCGTTCCGGTGGAGGAAGCCTGCTCGCTCGAGGGGTTCAGCGCGCCAGACACCGTGGCAATGCCGCCGGCCGTCAGGCCCACAACCAGCAGCAGCGCTCCCCCGGCAAACTGCCGACGGCGGCGGTAGACGGCGGCGCTCGGCCTGCGGGCGGCAGCAGCCTGATGGCCTGAGCTGGGATGGCCCGAGCCCTTGGATGCGTTCCTGCCGGCCGGCTTCTTACCTGGCTGTGTGCTACCAGACTGTGTCTTACCTGGTGGTGTTTTACCAGCTTGCGTCTTACCTGAAGGCGGTTTTCCTGACGGTGTTTTCACTGCTTCGTTCCCCATTGTGTTTGCGTTGTTTCCTAGGCTATGGAATGGCTTGTGTTCCCCTGCACCACCACGCCGACCATGGATTAACCATGTCCAATTCGTTGCCCAATTTTCAGTGACAACTATCAGCTTGGCTTACTAAAATTGAATCCCGGTTACCACTTATCGGGGTCGAGTAGGAGAGGACCACAGATGGTAGATCATGTGTCTGGCGGCCACCTTGAACGCGTCGTACTGCCCCTGACGTTTGGACAGCATCAGAGCCAGGGAGCGGCATTCACGGTGCTGGCAGTGGAAATCTGGAACACAGGCCTCGTGGTGAACCTGCATTTGGCGTCAACCAACGGAACCGAGCCGAAAACACCGGACATCGTCGTCCATGACCATTTCGGCACCGAGTACAAGCTGGACGAAGTTGCCACGGTAGGGTCCCGGCAGCTGCAGTTCTTCGCACCGTCGATCCCCGAAGGAACGCGGAGCCTGACCATCCGGTCCGTGGATCCGGAAGGGGCCAGCTTCGTGGTTGCCCTCGCCGTACCGGCTCCGAACGGCCGCGGCGGCGAAACTGTCCACGGGCACGTGAAACGCCTCCGCCCGCGGGTGGAAACCGGCCCGGACATTCAACAAGAAGCCAGCTGACCGCGGCGGCCGGATTTACCCGGCCGGGATTTCAACTAAAGTGTTGGCATCAAAACCACAACCGATGACTCCGCCGTGCCCGCCGTCGCCAGCCCGGAGCTGAGCGAGATCCACGAGTCCGTGCTGGGCTGGTTCGCGGCCGAAGCCCGTGACCTGCCGTGGCGCCTTCCGGACTGCTCACCCTGGGGCGTCCTCGTCAGCGAAATCATGCTCCAACAGACACCGGTGGTGCGGGTTCTGCCCGTCTGGGAAGAATGGCTCCGCCGCTGGCCTGAGCCTGCGGATCTTGCCCGAGAACCGGCCGGGGAAGCCGTGCGTTCCTGGGGCCGCCTCGGTTATCCCCGCCGCGCACTTCGGCTCCACGCCGCAGCCGCAGTCATCGGGCAGGACCACGGCGGGAAAGTACCGGCCGATTACGCCGACCTGCTCGCCCTTCCTGGTGTGGGCAGCTACACGGCTGCCGCCGTCGCTGCCTTTGCCTTTGGCCGGCGCGAGACGGTGGTGGACACCAACATCAGGCGCGTGCACGCCCGCCTCTTTTCAGGAACGGCACTCCCGTCGCCGGCCCTGACGGCCGCCGAGATGCGTCTTGCGGCAAAGCTGTTGCCGGACGACGCCGGAACTTCCGTCCGTTGGAACGCTTCGGTCATGGAGCTGGGCGCCTTGGTCTGCACGGCGCGGGCGCCACACTGTTCTGCCTGCCCGGTGCGTGAAAAGTGTGCGTGGCGGGCTGCCGGCGGGCCGCCGCCGTCGTACACGCCGAAGGGGCAGGCCTGGCACGGCACGGACCGGCAGGTCCGCGGAGCCGTGATGGCCGTCCTGCGGCTGGCAGACACCCCTGTGCCCGCCGAGATGCTGCAGCGGGCACCCGCCGACCTCGGCTTCGAGCCGGCGGGAATGGGGATCCCGCTCGCCTCCCTGCACAGGCTGAACCCGGCGCCGGAACAGCTCGAACGGGCACTGGCCGGGCTGCTGGAGGACGGCCTGGCAGAGCTGCATCAGGGCGGGTATCGGCTGCCCGGATAGAGGGCCTTTCCCGGCAGCCGAATTGCCGGGAAACGGTCACATTTCGGGAGTCACTGACTGCTGGCCATAACGATGTCTGCACCACTTTCGGCCGGGGAGGACCGCCTGCACGGCCCCGGAACTACCCTGAATTATGGGCAAGCCAGGGGTACTTTTAGCCACAATTGCGACGACGGTACTTCTCTCCGGATGCCACGTGTTCGAGGTGGCGTGCCCGGCGATTGCCCAGGCGTCAGGGGTTTCGGTGACGGTGGCGGCCAGCTACGCCCCGGCAGTGAAGGCCCTCCACCTCAAGGCATGCCAGGACGGAGTATGCAGGGAAGCTGACCTGGAGCTGGTGCCGGGCAACATTTCCGTGGACCAGGGCTGTGAGCCCTACGTCCCGAAGCCCGGCTTTCCGAAGTCCGACGTTCCAGGACAAGTCGACCCGGGGCAAGGCGTTCCAGAGCCGGCCGTCCCCGGGCAAGGCGTTCCAGAGCCCGGCATCCCAAAGCAAAGTGTTCCTGCGCCCGGCATCCCGGGATCCGGCGGCCACGGACCCGACCGCGTGTGCTCAGCCACGGCATCGCCGGACGGGACCAAGCGGGCAATGCTCATGCTGGATACCCTGACGGAGTCACCGATGGACGTCACGGCCTCGGGAACCTCCATCGATGGAAGTCCGCTGCCCGTGCGCTCGCTGCGCTTCACTCCGAGGGGCGACTACCCGTTCGGCGAGCCCTGCGGGCGGTTTATCTCCGCTTCCGTGGTGCTGGATGAGGCCGGGCTCCGCCAAGACCGTTAGCCGTACTGTCCCGGCACGTTGATGCGGCGGTCTGGCTGTACTTGCCCGGGTCTCCTGCATAGCAGCGCATGGTGGATCCGATCCGCGTTGGTCGTATCGGCTGTGGGTGGCGGCGTTTTTGTCAGACCCTGCCCTCATGCTGGGGGTATGGATGGCAGGGCGATTGTGGAGGCGTTGGAGGCCATGGAAGTCTCCGTCTCTGACGTGGCTGTTTGTGTCCGGCGCGGGACGGGCGGCCCGGCCGCGATCGGTGCTGATCCTCTTCGTGACCACGCGGATGCCTGCCTGGACGGACTGACTGCGCTGTCCAGGTTGGAAGCCCGCCTGGCCGCCCTGAAAGTGCACCTCGCGGCCGGATATGCCACCACTGCCACGGCGGTGGCACCCCCGGCCGGGAACCCGGGCGATGAGGTTGCGCAGCAGATGTCTGTGGTTGCCGAGGTTGCATGCGCCCTGACCGTCAGTGAAGGTGCGGCGGCACGGTTCCTGGCCGAAGCTGCCACGCTCAGCACTGACCTGCCGTTGACGCTGGCCGCGCTGGAGGCGGGAACGGTGTCCTGGCAGCACGCCCGGGTGCTGTGTGATGAGACCTCAGGGCTGGACCCGGCGGCAGCCGCGGCGTTGGAGGCGCACTTCTTGGACCCGGACGCTCCCGGCGCTGCCCGGGGCTGCCCGGCCGGGGACCTGGTGCCGGCAAGGTTCCGAGCCAAGACACGTGCCTGGCGCGAGCGGCACCACCCGGTAAGCATCGAGGCACGCCACCGCCGGAGCGCCCGGGACCGCCGGCTGGAGTACCTCCCGGACCGGGACGGCATGGCCTGGCTCTCCGCCTACCTGCCCGCGGACCAGGCCACCGGCATCTGGAACCGCACCACGGCCGCGGCCCGCGCCCTGCAGGGCCCCGAGGAAACCCGGACCCTGACGCAGCTGCGCGCCGACGTCACCGCTGCCTGGCTGCTCAGCACAGCTCACCTCACCACAACTCACGGGACCGGCGCGGTACCCGCAGGATCAGCACCGGCCCGTGCTGTACCAGCCGGTGCTGTACCGTCCCCCGCAGCCCAAGTCCTCGTCACCGTCCCGGTGTTCTCGTTGCTCGGCCAGACTGAGGAGCCGGCGGTGCTGGACGGGTACGGGCCCATCCCCGCCAGCATGGCCCGCCGACTCGTCAGCGAGGGCGCTACGTCGTTTCTGCGGGTGCTGACCGATCCGCGTGACGGGGCGCCGCTGCAGATCGGACGCACCAGCTACCGGATCCCCAAAGCCATGCGCCAATGGCTGCGGCTCCGGGACGGACGCTGCCCCTTCCCCGGCTGCAACAACCACTCCCTGGACAATGACGCGGACCACCTGCTGGCCTGGTCCGACGGAGGCGGCACCGGCATCACCAACCTTGCCCAGCCCTGCCCCAAACACCACCGCCTCAAACACACCACACCCTGGCGACCCGCCCACGCCACCCGCGACACACCACCTGGCTGGATCTCACCCACCGGACGCCACTACCCCAGCGAACAACAAACCTGGGAACCACCACACTGGCCAAACCCACAGTCCGGCCAATACCTCCAGGGGCCGCACGACTGGCCAGAACCACCACACTGGGCACCATCCGCCGCCGCGTAGGAAGGCGCGCCAATAATCAGACGCGCCCCAGCTGGCTGTCAGGGTTCCCCAAACCCTGACCTGACGAGATCGCCCACGTATTCGACCGCGCGTTCGGCATCCGGACCGGACGCCTCGACATGCAGGACCGCGCCCTTGCCTGCTCCGAGGGTCATAAGGCCGGTCATCGAGGCCCCGTCCACACCGTTTACCGTGACCTCAACGTCCATTCCAGCCAGGCCTCCGGCGATCTTGGCTGCCGGCCGGGCATGCATTCCCGCCAGGTTGATGAGTTCGAAGTCGCCGGTCGCGTCCGGCCCCGGGTGGCCGTCGGCAGTAAGAATGCCAGCACCCTGTCCCGGGACGGCAGCATCCGGCAGCCCGGGGCCGGCAGGGTGCGCTCCGGCCTGGGCGTGCTCCTCCTTCGGGCCGTGCTCCTCCGTCGGGCCGGCGGCCGGGTAGCCGCGGGCCGCCTCGGCCGCCCGCCGGACAGCGTGCACGCTGGCGCCGCCTTGGGCCGCCACGGCCGCCGCGACCAGGCCCTCCACTACCGGTGCATCCGCCAGGAGAACCGTGGCGGCATCATCGGCAAATTCCAGGGCCGATTCGGCCGTCATCACTGCGGATCCAAGATCGGTAAGCACCACGACGCCATCGCCTCCGGACGCCGCCTCGAGTGCGGCCATTACCTTCTCCAGGCTGGTGCCGATGCGTCCGTCCGACGTGCCGCCGGCCGGCAGCATCATCACGTCCGGCGCCATCTGGGCCGCAAGTTCCACGGCTCCCTCGGCGATCTTGTCACTGTGGGAAACCACAACGAGCCGCACCGTCACGCCGCGGCTCCGGCCGCCGCCCGGAGGATCAGGGCGCTGGACGCCGCTCCGGGGTCACGGTGCCCGGCGCTTCTCTCGCCGAGATAGCTTGCACGTCCTTTGCGGGCCACGAGCGGATCCGTGGCCACGGCCCCCGCCTCGGCTGCCTCTGCCGCCGCGATCAGGACGGACAGCGTGTCGCCGTCGGCTGCTGCCGCCAGGGCCGCCTCGACGGCCGGGGTCCAGGCATCCACCATGGTCTTGTCGCCGGACTCGGCCTTCCCCCGGGCGACGATGCCGTCCCGCGCGGCTGCCAGCGCCGCCGCCAGCGTCGGGGCATCGATGTAGGCCGCATCGCCGAGTGCCGTCGCCGCCCGCAGGAACGCCGTGCCGTAAAGGGGGCCGGCGGCACCGCCCACTTTGGACATCAGTGCCATGGCGGTCAGCTTGAGCGCAGCCCCAGGGGTGTCCGGCGGGGACTCGGCCAATTTGTCCAGGACTGCCTGGAAGCCCCGGTCCATGTTCTCTCCGTGGTCGGAATCCCCGATTGCCCTGTCCAGTTCAATGAGCTCCACGCGGTGCTCAGCCATGGCCTGCGCGGACAGCGTCAGCCATTTGACGGCCCAGGTGACGTCGAGCCCCACGTCATACCCCCCATCGCAGGGCAGCGGTGTGGACGGGCGCATCCCACAGAGCGGTGAGTTCGTCGTCCAGCCGGAGGACCGAAATGGAGCAGCCCTGCATTTCGAGCGAGGTGATGTAGTCACCCACGAGCGAACGCTCCACCTGGGCGCCCCTGTCAGTGAGAACCTGGGCTGCCCGGCGGTACACGATGTAGAGCTCGCTCAGCGGTGTGCCGCCCATGCCGTTGACGAACAGGAGCACCTTGTCCCCGGAGGCGACGCCGAGGTCGCCCAGAATCGGTTCCAGCAGGCGGTCGGTGATGGCATCCGCGGCCTCCATGGCAATCCGGTGCCTGCCGGGTTCACCATGGATACCGATGCCGATCTCCATTTCATTGTCCTCAAGGTCGAAACTAGGCGATCCGGCGTGCGGCACAGTGCAGGCCGAGAGGGCCACACCCATGGTCCGGACGTTCTGGTTCACCCGGTTCCCGACGGCGGCAACCGCGTCAAGGTCATCACCCCGCTCGGCAGCGGCGCCGGCGATCTTCTCGACCAGCACCGTGCCGCCCACTCCCCTGCGGCCGGCCGTATAGAGGGAATCCTCGACAGCGACGTCGTCGTTGACCAGCACAGTACGGACGTCAACTCCTTCCGCCTGGGCCATCTCGGCTGCGATCTCAAAGTTCAGGACGTCACCGGTGTAGTTCTTCACGATATGGACCACCCCTGCGCCCGAGTTGACCGCGAGCGTGGCCGGGATGATCTGATCGGGCGTCGGCGAGGTGAAGACGGCGCCGGGCACGGCGGCATCGAGCATTCCCAGCCCGACAAAACCCGCATGAAGCGGTTCATGCCCGCTCCCGCCGCCGGAGACGAGGCCTACCTTTCCCGCGACGGGAGCATCCCGCCGGGTCACATACTTCGGGTCTGGATGAACGGTCACAAGGTCAGCATGGGCAAGCCCAAACCCCTCCACTGATTCGTCCACTACAGCGCGCGGGTCATTGATGAGCTTTTTCACGGCCGGGCTCCTGGGGGCTCTCGGTGCTTCGTCTTGGACATCGATCAGGATGTGCTTTGACCCTACTACCGGCTCACGCCTGGCGGTAGTTGCCGCCGCAGGTCCCCGGTTGCGCCGATAGCGGCGGAAGGGCCAGCCCCCAAAAACTGTCCCTTCCGCTCGCCAAACATTTTATCCAGCAAGTGTACAAAAAGGAAGAGTTGGAAGGGAACCCGGCTATTTCCCCGGGAGCATCTCGGGGTCCGGAGCGGGATTGCCGGCGACTGCGTCGCCGGCGGCACGGATGACTTCTGTTCCATCGGCCGGGAGTTCCTTGAGGTCGTCCACAGCGAATCCGTCGTCGGTGATAATCACGTCGAGCTCCTGCAGGCGCAGCACGCGGTATTTCGCAAAGCTGCCGTACTTGCCGCTGGAGGCCATCAGCACTGTGGAGGTTGCAGCCCCGTGCGCTGCCCGTTTGGCTTCGATCTTCGCCTCCACCGGCGTCGTTATTCCATGCCGGCCGTCCCAAGAACTGCAGGATAGGAAAGCAATGTCCAGGGACAGTTCCTGCAGTGTGAGGGCCGCAAGCCGCCCGATCGTTGATTGGTTGTCGGAGTCGACGCGGCCCCCGATGCAGATGAGGTCCGTGCTCGGATGATCGAGGAAGGCCTGCACGGTCTTGAGGTCATTGGTGACGACCGTGAGGCCCTCCCTCTCCTGGAGGAACGGCCGCATGGCCTGAACGGTTGTCCCGGCGTCGAGGTAGATGGTCATCGAGTCCGAGACCATGGCCGCGGCTGCCTTCGCGATCGCTGTCTTCTGGGGCAGGTCGATCACCGACTTCTGTGCACGCAGCGGTTCGACGAGCTGCCGCGTCACAAGTGACGCACCGCCAGGGGTGGCGATGACACGGCCCTGTTCTGCCAGAAGCGCTACGTCGCGGCGGGCAGTCATGTGGCTCACACCAATCAGCTCGGTGAGCTGCCGATAGCTGAGGACCTGTTCACGCCGCAGGTGCCGAAGGATCTCCTGCCTGCGCTGTTCAGGGATCAGTGAAGTTGTGCGCGCCATTGCTGTTACTCCTCGGCGTCAGTTTACGTCTGCCAGCTCGCCCCATGGGCTGCCCCATTCGGCCGCAAGCTCGCAGACCTGCGCCTCGTCCAGTATGCGGCGTTTCGTCGTCGCCGTCAGAAGGGCGATGCGGCACGCTTCCTCGAGTTCCACGGCGCGGTCCACGGCGTCGTCCAAGTCTTTGCCCGCGACAACTGAGCCGTGGTTGGCCATCAGCGCAGCCCGCAGCTTCCAGGGCGAGGCGAGCAGGTCGGTCCCAAGGCTGCTATCGCCGGGGTGGCGGTAGGGCATCAGCGGAGTCTGGCCGACCCGCATCACGAAGTACGGCGTCAATGGCGGGATTGCACTGTGCTCTGCCCAGGGCTCCAGACACGACCACGCCACCGCATACGGTGAGTGGAGGTGCACAACGGCGCGGTGCGCCTCGTCGCGGCGGTAGAAGGCGACGTGAAGCGGCCACTCCTTGGACGGCCGGATGCCGCCAACATGGGTGCCGTCAAGGTCAATTACGGAGATGTCGCCAGCCGTGAGGCGGCCCAGGGAGGTCCCGCTCGCCGTGATCAGAATGCGGTCAGCGTCGCGGATGCTCAGGTTCCCGCTGCTGCCAGGACTAAGCCCCGCGTCAACAATGCGCACGCCGGCCGCAATGAGTGCCTCCTCGGCGCTCATGCGAGGACGTCCCAACCAGCCGTAAAGAGATCCTCGCGCCCGAAGTTGCCGCTCTTGAGCGCCACGGCAATGCGCTTCCCGGATGCGGTGGCAGCATCAGCCCAGCAAACGCCTGGGGCAAGTTCCGGCCCGATGTGCAGGGTCTGGATGCCAAGCCCGCGGACCACAGCCCCGCTGCTTTCGCCGCCGGCCACGATCAGCGCGGAGACCGAGCCGGCATCGACAAGCTGGCGGGCGACGGCGGACAGCACGTGCTCGACAAGCGGAGCGGTATCCACCCCTTCGACGGACTGCCGGACGTCGCCCGGCTCACGCACTGCGCAAACCACGGGGATGGAACCCGAAGGTTGGCCCGAGACCCAGCGCGCCAGGGCAGCTGCCTCTTCCTCCGGGCGGCGGGCGGCCGCCTGCAGGTCGATCTGCCGGACAGGCTGGCTCCTCGCCGCATGGGCGATCTGGCCGCGCGTCGCCGCGGACGCGCTGCCGCACAGGACTACGCGGCCCGAAATTCCGGGCGAAGTCCACCCGTTCTTAGTAATGCCGGCAGCGGTCATTCCGAGCGCAAGCCCGGAGCCGCCGGAGACGACCACGTCGTTGGCGGTCGCGGCGGCAATCACGGCGAGATCGTCGTCGTCGATGGCGTCTATCACGATGTAGCGGGCGGAGGAATCTTGAAGTGCGGAAAGCAGCGCGGGGGCGCCGGCACGCACGGTTTCGTATGCGATTTCGCTGACGCTGTGCGGCGTCTGCGGGCGCAGCAGTGACGCGATGCGGGACTGCGTCATAGGGGTCAGCGGGTGCCTGCTCATTGATGAATTTTCCAGGAGTTCACCGCCGACGAAGAGATGCCCGCGGTACACGGTCCGGCCATTCGCCGGAAGAGAGGGCACAATCACACACCGTCGGGCGCCTACTGCGTCGGTAACGGCATCCAGGACGGGGCCGATGTTGCCGCGATCCGTCGAGTCAAACGTCGAGCAGTACTTCACGTAGAAGCGGGTAGCCCCCCAGGCCCGCAGCCGTTCAAGCGCATGCAATGAGTCGGCAGCAGCTGACTCCGGCGCCGTGGTCCTCGTTTTCAGTGCGACAACGATGGCGTCGAGGTCCGTGCGGTCTTCGAGGTGGCCGTCTTCAATCACCACAGCCACCCGGTGGCCTGAGCGGCGCAGCATCGTTGCGAGGTCGGTTGCCCCGGTGAAGTCATCGGCTATTGCTCCCAGCACGGGCACTCCTTTCCTGCGCCTCCCGGCACATACACCAATAGAAACACTATATGTGAAAATTTGATAAGAAGTTATACGATTCTAGATGATATCGCCGGAGCCCAACACAACGGGCTCCAACCGCCGCTTGGGTAAGCGATGCTGCGCATAGGAAAGCCCGGGCTGCCCCCAAGGGGGCAGCCCGGGCCTGCAGCAACCAGCGCCGCATTGCTGCGGGACAGTCGCTGCCTACAGGATCTTGATCATCCGCGTGTTGCCGAGCGTGTTCGGCTTGACCCGGGCCAGGTCCAGGAACTCGGCCACGCCTTCGTCATGGGAACGCAGCAGTTCCGAGTAGACCTGCGGATCCAGTGCCGACTGATCGGCCATCACCTCGAAGCCGTGCCGCTTGAAGAAGTCCACCTCGAACGTCAGGCAGAACACGCGCGAGACGCCGATGGCTGAGGCTTCCTCGAGGAGGCTTTCCACCAGGGCGTGGCCCACTCCCCTGCCACGCCAGTCGTCGGAGGCGGCGAGCGTGCGGACCTCCGCGAGGTCTTCCCACATGACGTGCAGGGCGCCGCAGCCGATGACTTCGCCGCTGTCCGACTCTGCAATGCGGAATTCCTGGAGGCTTTCGTAATAGGCCACCGTCTCCTTGGCCATCAGGATCCGCTGCTCGGCCAGGGGCGCCACGAGTCTCTTGATGGAGGCCACATCACTGGTGCGGGCGGGGCGGATGGTGAAGGAGTCAGTCACAGCCCCATCTTACGGTGGAGGCATGGGACGCCCCCGCAGGCACCATCACCGTGCCCGTACACGCCGAAGCCCCGCCTGCTCCCTTTCGGGCGCGGGCGGGGCTTCTGGAGTGCGGCTGGGGCCTAGGCGGTCGGAGCGATCTCCGGGATCCGCGGCTTGGCGTTGCCGGCGAACGTGAACTTGGCGTCGTCTCCTTCGCCGTCCACGTCGACCACCACGATGTCGCCGGGGTGCAGCTCGCCGAACAGGATCTTCTCGGAGAGCTGGTCCTCGATCTCGCGCTGAATAGTGCGGCGCAGCGGCCGGGCACCCATGGCGGGATCGTAACCACGGGTGGCCAGGAGAACCTTGGCCTCCTTGGTCAGCTCGATGCCCATGTCCTTGTCCTTGAGACGCTTCTCCAGGCGCGTCACGAACATGTCCACGATCTCGATGATCTCGTCCTGCGTCAGCTGCGGGAACACCACGACGTCGTCAACACGATTCAGGAACTCGGGCCGGAAGTGCTGCTTGAGCTCCTCCGTGACCCGGGCACGCATCCGGTTGTACCCGGTCTGGGTGTCCGTGCCGGACTGGAAGCCCGTGGCGACACTCTTGGAGATGTCCCGGGTACCAAGGTTCGTCGTCATGATGATGACGGTGTTCTTGAAGTCCACCACCCGGCCCTGGGAGTCGGTCAGGCGTCCGTCTTCCAGGATCTGCAGCAGCGAGTTGAAGAGGTCCGCGTGGGCCTTCTCCACTTCGTCGAACAGAACCACGGAGAAGGGACGGCGGCGAACCTTCTCGGTCAGCTGCCCGCCTTCTTCGTAGCCGACATAGCCCGGAGGGGCACCGAAGAGCCGCGATACCGTGTGCTTCTCGGAGTACTCGGACATGTCCAGCGTGATGAGGGCGTCCTCTTCACCGAACAGGAATTCGGCCAGGGCCTTGGCGAGCTCGGTCTTGCCGACGCCGGTGGGGCCGGCGAAGATGAACGAACCGCCGGGGCGCTTCGGGTCCTTCAGCCCCGCACGGGTGCGGCGGATGGCCTGGGACAGTGCCCTGATGGCCTCGTCCTGTCCGACAACCCGTTTGTGCAGCTCGTCCTCCATCTTCAGCAGGCGCGAGGACTCTTCCTCGGTCAGCTTGAATACCGGGATGCCCGTGGAGTTCGCGAGGACTTCGGCAATCAGATCCTCGTCAACTTCGGAGATGTCATCCATCCCGCCGGTCTTCCAGTGGCGTTCCTTCTCCGAGCGCTCAGTGATGAGCTTCTGCTCCTTATCACGCAGCGCGGCTGCACCTTCGAAGTCCTGCGCGTCAATCGCGGACTCCTTCTCCATCTTCAGCTCGGAGATCCGCTCGTCCATCTCCTTGAGCTCCGGCGGAGCGGTCATGCGGCGGATGCGGAGGCGGGCGCCGGCTTCGTCGATGAGGTCGATCGCCTTGTCCGGCAGGAAGCGGTCCGAAATGTAGCGTTCGGAGAGATTGGCTGCCGAGGCGAGGGCGCCGTCGGTGATGGTGACGCGGTGGTGCGCCTCGTAGCGGTCACGCAGGCCCTTAAGGATCTCGATCGCGTGGGCGACGGAGGGCTCCTTGACCTGGATCGGCTGGAAGCGGCGCTCCAGCGCGGCGTCCTTCTCGATGTGCTTGCGGTACTCATCCAGCGTGGTGGCGCCGATGGTCTGCAGCTCGCCGCGGGCCAGCATGGGCTTCAGGATCGAGGCCGCATCGATGGCGCCTTCGGCGGCACCGGCACCCACGAGGGTGTGGATCTCGTCGATGAAGAGGATGATGTCCCCGCGGGTGCGGATCTCCTTGAGCACCTTCTTCAGGCGCTCTTCGAAGTCACCGCGGTAACGGGAGCCGGCCACGAGGGACCCGAGGTCCAGCGTGTACAGCTGCTTATCCTTGATGGTTTCGGGAACGTCGCCGCGGACGATCGCCTGGGCAAGGCCTTCGACGACGGCCGTCTTGCCGACGCCGGGCTCGCCGATCAGCACGGGGTTGTTCTTGGTGCGGCGGGAAAGGACCTGCATGACGCGTTCCATTTCCTGCTCGCGGCCGATGACGGGGTCCAGCTTGTTCTCGCGGGCGGCCTGCGTGAGGTTCCGGCCGAACTGGTCCAGGACGACGGAGCCAGCGGGAGTGCCCTCGGCCTGGCCCTGGCCGACGCCGGCACCGGTGGTCTCTTTGCCCTGGTATCCCGACAGCAGCTGGATGACCTGCTGGCGGACCCGGTTGAGGTCGGCGCCGAGCTTCACGAGCACCTGGGCCGCAACGCCCTCACCCTCGCGGATGAGTCCCAGCAGGATGTGCTCCGTGCCGATGTAGTTGTGGCCAAGCTGCAGGGCCTCACGCAGCGAAAGCTCCAGCACCTTCTTTGCACGCGGGGTGAAGGGGATATGGCCCGAGGGAGCCTGCTGGCCCTGGCCGATGATCTCCTGCACCTGCTCGCGGACGCCGTCGAGCGAAATGCTCAAGGACTCAAGAGCTTTGGCGGCAACGCCCTCACCCTCGTGGATCAGACCCAAAAGGATGTGTTCGGTACCAATGTAATTGTGGTTCAGCATGCGTGCCTCTTCTTGGGCAAGCACAACTACGCGACGGGCACGGTCCGTAAATCGCTCAAACATTTCGCCACACTCCTAGCTACGACGTACTTTGATGCTACGTGGGGGAGGTACGACTTGGGGAGCTTGTTCGCCACAGGGGAAACCGCGACGGTTGCGCAGAGCCACAATCCACCCGCTGGAAGCAGCTCCCGGCGGGCCGGAACTCCCGGTTTCGGCCCGGCGCCGGGCACCGGAGTCCATCAATCGCACCTGCCGCGGACAGGATTTTCCAGGCCATTACACAATTGATCGCTGCTGACCTACGGGGATCAGGCTCAATAGGCCCTTTCCTGATGCTTCCGCCGGAAAGTTCGGCCCCGGGGTCCGATTCCTGCTTCTCAGGAGAATCATGGGGACAATGAGATTCGTGGGGGTTAGGAGTTTCCTGGGCCGGAAAAAATCTGCCTCAAAGGCATCGAGCGCAATAAAGGTCCCGGCGGATGGATTGCGTGGTTAAAGGGCGGCGCCCCCGGATTACACCGGGGGCGCCGCCCATTAATACTCAGAGCCGCAGAAATCTAGGCATTTGCCTTTTGGTACGCTTCCTGGATTTCAGCCTGGATGCGACCCCGGCTATTAACCGTGTAGCCGTGGTCCCGGGCCCATTGGCGTATCTGCGCAGAGTCCTGGCTCCGTCCGCCGCCTGCCCTGGTACGGGAGGGGCGGCCGCCGGACGTCTTGCGACCGGCGGATACAAAGCGTTCCAGTGCAGAGCGCAGTTCTGAAGCATTGGCCGACGACAAGTCAATTTCATAACTGACGCCATCGAGCCCAAAACGGACGGTTTCGTCCGCCGATCCCCCATCCAGATCGTCCACGAGGACGATATTTACTTTCTGTGCCATCAAAATTCTCTCTTTTGGAAAGGGACGTGTGATCAGATAAGCAGGATGTTTCCACCTAAAGTATCTCCCCGATTAAGGCAACGCGTCAAAACACGCATTGGTTCCTTGGGGACGCCGGAGAAGAAATGGCTGCGGCTATTTGTCCGATTCGGCCGAAGGTCCCGAAGTATCTGCCGGCGGAAATGCCTGCAGGTTGCCCTGCTGTGAATCCGACACGGCCCCTGGGCGCGGTTTATCCTGCTTGACGGCCTGCTCAGCAGCCTGGGCGGAGCGCGTACCGGCAGCAGAGCGCGCATCGGCTTCTGCCTGCGCCTCTGCCTCGGCCTGGCGCTCGGCCTTGTCAGCGTTGAAGATCGACTTCATGGCGAACCAGAAGAGCAGGCCCACCACCAGGGAAGGCAGAAGTACGGCTACGTACTCCACGGTCAGTGGCCCTCCGGCTTCAGCAGCGGGAACAGGATGGTCTCCCGGATACCCGCGCCGGTGAAGAGCATCACGAGGCGGTCGATGCCCAGGCCGATGCCGCCCATGGGAGGCGCACCGTACTCAAGGGCACGCAGGAAGTCCTCGTCCAGCTGCATCGCTTCAACGTCGCCTGCCGCTGCATGCCGGGACTGTTCGGTGAGGCGTTCGCGCTGGATGACGGGGTCGATAAGTTCGGAGAATGCGGTGCCGCGCTCCATGCCGCCGATGATGAGGTCCCAGGCCTCGATCAGCCGGCCGTCCTCACGGTGCGGGCGGGCCAGCGGCTGGGCCGACGGCGGGTAGTCGTAGACAAATGTGGGGTTCAGCAGCGTGGGCTCCACGATCTCGCCGAAGAGTTCCACGGCGAGCTTCTCGGCGCCCCACTTGGGGTCCACCTTGACCTCGTGCTTCTCCGCCACGGCGCGCAGCTCCTCCAGCGGCGTCTCCGGGGTGATCTCCTGCCCCACGGCCTCGGACAGGCCGGGGTATACGGACACCCAGGCCCAGTCGCCGTCGAGGTTGATCTCGCCGGCCTCGGTCTGCAGGATCCGGCCCGCACCCACCGCGTCGGCGGCATCCAGGATGATCTCCTTGATCCGGTCGGCCATGACGAACTGGTCCGCCCAGGCCTCGTAGCACTCGAGGGTGGTGAATTCGGGGCTGTGGGTGGAGTCCACGCCCTCGTTGCGGAAAACGCGGCCCATGTCGTACACGCGGTCGATGCCGCCAACCACCGCGCGCTTGAGGTACAGCTCGGTGGCGATGCGCAGGGTCATCTTCTGGTCGAAGGCATTCATGTGCGTCTCGAACGGGCGGGCCAGGGCGCCGCCGTGAACGAGCTGCAGGATGGGGGTCTCCACCTCCACGTAGCTGTGGCGGTGGAGGCTCTCGCGGATCGAGCGGGTGATCGCGGCACGGGTGTAGACCATCTCGCGGGCCTCATCGCGCACCATCAGGTCCACATAGCGCTGGCGGACCCGGGTCTCCTCGTTCAGCTCGGCGTGCAGCACCGGCAGCGGGCGCAGCGCCTTGGACGCCATGGACCAGGACTCCGCCATCACGGAAAGCTCTCCGCGGCGGGACGAGATGACCTCGCCCTTGATGAACACATGATCGCCGAGGTCAACGAGGGCCTTCCAGTCCGCGAGCGCCTCTTCGCCGACGTTGGCCAGGCTGAGCATGGCCTGCAGCCGCGTGCCCTTGCCGTCGACGCCGCCTTCCTGCAGCGTGGCGAAGCACAACTTGCCGGTGTTCCGGACGAAGACCACGCGGCCGGTCACGCCTACGACGTCGCCGGTGGTGTCGTCGGCTTCCAGGTGTGCATACTTTTCGCGGATTTCGCTCAGCGAATGCGTCCGCTCTACACCCACCGGATACGCCTCGGTACCGCGCTCGATCAGCTTGGCGCGCTTTTCCATCCGGATGCGCATCTGCTCGCTGGCGTCGAGCGGCTCTGGGGCATTCTTTGGGGCGGGGGTGTTTTGGGAAGTCACAAACATCAAGTTTACCGGGAGTTCGCCCTCCGGCGTTTCGACCGGACAGAACCTTCCCGATGAAGCGGGGCATAGACTCTGGCTGTGGAGACCTGGACAGTTGAAACGGCCGACGGCGGCGGCCGGCTGGAGCTGCACTCCTTCCGGCCCGCGCGGCCAACCCCCGTGGACGGCGGCACTGCCGACGGCATTCCCGCCAAAGGCGGCCCGCCCGCGGCGGAGGCGCCCGGCGTCGTCGTCATTCACGGCACCCTGGTGACAGACGCACTGTACCGGCCGTTCGCCCGCAAGCTCAGCCTCCTGCTCAGCCGCCCGGTGCACTGCTACAACCGCCGCGGGCGGGCAGGATCCCCGCCGCAGCCGGACGGCTACTCGGCGGCCACCGAGATTAGCGACCTTGCCGCCGTCATGCGGGCCACCGGGTCCGAGGATGTGGTGGCCCACAGCTACGGCGGCTTCGTGGCGCTGCAGGCAGCCCGCAGCATGCCCATCCGGCGGCTCGTGACGTACGACGCCGCGGTGTCCCTTTCCGGCAACCTGGACCACCGGTGGCGTCCGGAGCTGGAGCAGGCCGTCACCGAGGGCCAGCTCAACCACGCCTGGGCGCATCTGGTGCAGGGACTCGCCACCGCGGGACCGGTGTCCTACCTGCCATTGGGGGCGCTGCGGATGCTGAGCATCCTGTCTGCCCGGACCAACCTCGGTGCGGAGATGCGGCAGCTCCTGCCCACCGCCGTCGCCGAAATGCGCGCCGTGCTCGACGCCAACGCGGAGATCAATGACTTCACGGAGCTGACCACCCCCACGCTCATGCTCACCGGCGGCTGGAGCCCGGGATATTTCGCCGATACCGGCCGGCAGCTGGCCGCGGCCGTTCCAGCCATCGAGTTCGCCGTGGTGCCGGGGCAGCTGCACGAAGGCCCCATCCGCCCCGGGAAGCGCCTGGCCGTCCGAATGGCACGCTTCCTGAACGGCACGGACCGCAGCATCCAGTCCTTGGGCAGGCGGCGCCGGAGCCGGTAGGCACCCGCCCGTGAGCGTGCATCCAGCAGTACCTCCGGACACGGTCCAGCTGTCAGAGGACCGCCGCCTCCGATAGGCTCGGAGCATGACGCGCGAGATCATCAGCACACCCGACGGCGGCAAACTTGAGCTGTTCAGCACGGGCGAGGAACTCGCCTCGGCCGGCTCCGGCGTCGTGGTCGTCATCTCCTCCATGGTCACGGCCGCCGACTACACCCGCTTCGCCCAGCGGCTCAGTGCGGAACTGGGCCGCCCGGTCCACACCTTTAACCGCCGTGGCCGCGGGGCGTCCTCGGAGCAGCCGGGCGATTACACCCTGGACGTGGACATCCGCGACCTCGACGCCGTCATGAAGCACACGTCCAGCACCGACGTCTTCGGCCACAGCTTCGGCGGGGCCGTGGCTCTTCACGCCGCCCGGACGCTCCCGGTGGAACGCCTCGCGGTCTATGACCCTGCGGTGTCCGTGAACCACAGCGTCAAGGCCGACTGGACCACAGAATACGAACGTGCGACGGCGGCGGGAGACGACGACCGGGCCCTCGCGGTGCTGCAGCGGGGACTTGAGGCCGGCGGTCCCTTCTCCTCACGGATGCCGCTCTCCATGCTGACCTTGGCGAACAAGCTCACGGCGGGCACCACGATGGGCAAGCAGCAGCGCGAGATGATGCGCACCGGGGTCCGCGAGATCAAGGCGATCATTGCGGCCGACATGCCTGCCGAGCCGTTCCTTCAGCTGCCGCTGGAGACGCTCATCATCGTGGGTGAGAAGAGTCCGGCGTACTTCGGGGTGGCCTGCGGCCAGATCCACGACGTCCTGTCCGGCTCGAGCTACACCATCCTCCCCGGCTCCGGCCACGACGGCGTCAACCGCGCCCCGGAAAAACTCATCACCGAGCTGAGCGAGTTCTTCGCCGGCTGAGCCTGGTCCCCCCAAACCAAGTCCCCCCAAACCAAGTCCCGCCGTTGCGCACTTCCCCCGGCGCGAACAGGCACATAACGCCCTCAAAAAGGGAAAAACAGGGCATTACCTGCCAGTTCGTGCTTAGTGGGTTGGGGCGGGGGCTGCTTCAGCGCCTGCGGTCTTTCGCATCATGGCGGAAAGGACGATGGCGGCAACGGCTATGACTGTCGCCGTCAGGAATGCGGCGCTCATTCCCGCGACGACTCCCGAGCCTGCCGCGACCACTGCGTAGATGGACACCAGCAGCGCCGTGCCCGCAGCACCTGCGACCTGCTGCAGCGTGCTCATGATGGCCGAACCGTGGGAGTACAGGTGTGGCGGAAGCGGGTTCAGTCCCGTCGTGAATGCGGGGGTGAACAGCAGCGCGAGCCCCAGACTCAGCCCGACGTGCAGGGTGACGATCCACCACACCGCTGTACCGGCGTCGAGCATCGAGAACTGCCACAGCGCCAGAACCATCAGGGACGAACCCGTCACGGTGAGGGGAAGCGGACCCACCTTGTCGAACAGGCGGCCGATCACCGGGCCGAGCAGGCCCATGGCAAGTCCGCCGGGCAGCAGCGCGAGGCCGGTTTCGAGGGATTTCAGGCCGCGGATCTCCTGCAGGTACAGCGGCAGCAGGATCACGGCGCCAAAGAGGGCAATCATGGCCACCACCATCAGCAGCACCGACACCGTGAACATCCGGAAGTTGAAGGCTCTCAGGTCCAGCAGCGGCGCCTGGCCCTTCTGCAGCCGCAGCTGGCGCAGCACGAACGCCACGAGTCCGGCGACGCCGAGGGCCAGGGCAACGAGTGCACCCGTGCTGGGGCCGCCGCCGGCGCCGTGGCCTCCGCCAATCTGGCTGAGACCATACACGAGCCCGCCGAATGCGGGGACGGTCAGCACCACGGACAGGAAGTCGAGCCTGGACTTTTCGCTCTCGCCTACATTCGTCAGGTAGCGGGCACCGATCGCCAAGGCTGCCAGCGCGATCGGCAGGACGAAGACGAACATGAAGCGCCACGAGAAGTGCTGGAGGATCAGGCCGGAAACCGTGGGGCCCATGGCCGGTGCCACGGAGATGGCGATGCTGACGTTGCCCATGACGGCGCCGCGGCGGGCCAGCGGAACAAGGGTGAGGATGGTTGTCATCAGCAGGGGCAGCATGATCGCGGTTCCGCCTGCCTGGATGACCCTGGCCAGCAGGAGGATTCCGAAGCCCGGTGCCAGCGCCGCCAATGCGGTTCCGCCGGAGAACAGCCCCATGGCCAGCAAAAATACGGCACGGGTAGAGAGCCGCTGCAGAATGAAGCCTGTCGTCGGAATCACCACGGCCATGGTGAGCATGAAGCCCGTGGACAGCCACTGCACCGTGGGGGCATCCACCCGGAGGTCCACCATGAGCCGCTGCAGGGCAACGTTCATGATGGTTTCGTTGAGGATAACCACGAAGGTGGCCACGAGCAGCGTGACGATGACCGTTACGGACTCGCGTGACATTTTGTCGGCGACGGGCGGCAGTTTGTGGGCATCCGGCGTGGGGGCTGGCTTCAGCCCTGGGGAATCCGCCTGCTGGGTAGCTGTTCCGGCGCCGGCAGGCTCGCGCCCGGGCTCGCCATGGGTATTTGACGTGACTTCATTAGACATGGAGAGACCCTCAGGGAGTTTTGGAAGGATTGCCGGCGGGCAGTGCCGCTGCAGACTCCAACAGTCTAGTGCCCCGGGACATTCCCGCTCTAGGAACTCAGCGGGAGGTTGTCGATGAGCCGCACCGGACCGACCTTGGCCGCGACAATGGCCAGCGCCTCACCGCGGAACGGGGTCTCCCGGCAGTTCTCGGCCAGCGGTTCCAGGGTCCGGGGATCCACCACGTCAAAGTAGTCCAGCTCCACCAGGGGCTGGGACTCGATCAGGGCCCGGGCAGACTCGACCTCCAGTGGCTTGCGGGCGGTGGCCCGCTCCTCGAGGAGCCGCAGCGCCCGCGACAGGACCAGCGCAGCGTCGCGCTCCTCGGCAGACAGAAAGCGGTTGCGGCTGGACAGCGCCAGCCCGTCCGATGACCGGACCGTGGGAACCCCTACGACCTCCACCGGAAAGTTCAGGTCCGCGACCATCTGCGTGACCAGTGCCAACTGCTGGGCGTCCTTCTGCCCGAAGTAGGCACGGTAGGCGGGCAGGCCTCCCCCGGACCCGGTGACGAAGGCGTTCGCCCCGGGCAGCCCGGTGGCGGGCATCCCCAGGTGCAGGAGTTTCGCCACCGCGGTGAGGGCGCCGTCGAAATGCCCCGGTCGGGACGCTCCCTCCCACTTTTCCCCGAGGCGGCCGGATGCGATGCGGACCGTCGGCTGCCCGTCCGGGTACATTTCCTCCAGCGAGGGGGCGAAAACCAGATCGACCCCCTGCGCCTCAAGCAGCGCCAGATCATCCTGCAGGGTGCGGGGATAGCGGTCGAGGTCTGCCGCGTCGCCGAACTGGAGCGGGTTCACAAAGATGGAGGCCACCACCACGTCGTTCTGTTGGACGGCGGTGCGGGCCAGCCGCGCGTGGCCCTCGTGCAGGGCCCCCATGGTGGGAACGAGCCCCAGGGATGAGCCCTCCTTTTGGGTCAGAAGCAGGCGACTTTGGGCTCGCAGGGAAGCTGCCGTCGTAACGAGTCGGATTGCCATGTCAGTGTCCTCCCTTGGCCCCGGGGCCGTTTTCGTCTGGTTCGTCGTCAGCCGTGGCCGTGAGGGCTTCTCGGATACCGTCCAGCTGATCCGGCTTCAGCAGCCCCCTGTTCTCAGCCCGCCGCGCCGTTGCCTGCGCCATCGCCAGGTACGCCGCGAGGATGTCGCCGCCGGCACCGCCGTCGTGCTCGCCGAGCGCACGCGCATGCGCCGCGACGGTCCCAGTATCTCCCCGCGCCACGGGCCCGGTCAGCGCCGACTCGCCGGAGGCGAGTGCATTCTCCAGCGTAGCCCTCAGCAACGGTCCGAGCATGCGTTCCGGGGTGTCCACGCCCACCTCGCGGAGCAGCTGCGATGCCTGTGCCACCAGAGTGACCAGATGGTTCGAGCCGTGCGCCAGCGCGGCGTGGTAGATGAGCCGGTCGGCCTCGGCAATCACCACCGGCTCCGCCCCCATCTCCACCACCAATGCCTGGGCGATGGGCAGCATGGCCGCGTCCGCCGTGACGCCGAACGTGCAGTCCAGGAGGCGTGTCAGGTCAAGGCTCATGCCGGTGAACGTCATGGCCGGGTGCAGGGCCAACGGCACGGCACCGGCCGCACGGACCGGATGCAGGACGCCGACGCCGAAGCGGCCTGACGTGTGGGCGACGAGCTGCCCGGGCTGCCACGCGCCGAGCTTCGCCAGCCCCTCCACGAGCCCGCCCAAGGCGTCATCCGGCACGGCCAGGACAACCAGCTCCGAGCGCTCCACAATGTCCTGCACCTCCAGGACGGGAACGCCGGGGAGCAGCGTCTCGGCCCGTTCCCGGCTTGCTTCTGACACCGCGGAAACCCCGACGACGGCGTGTTCGGCCGCGCGCAGCGCGGCTCCCAGCACTGCGCCTACCTTGCCGGCGCCAATGATTCCAACGCCAAGGCGTCCGGGCTTAGCCACGTTGCTGGCCTTCCTGTTGGGGCTGGTGGGGAGCCGGATCTGTTTCGGTGGGGCCACGCCAGCCGGGTTCCCTGGGCGAGCTTGCGTGCTTAGGGGGCTGGTGAGGAGGCCCAACCAGCGGCACCTGTCCAGCCAGCGGGGCCACCTGTGCCAGCCACTGCTCGCTGGTCTGGCGCCGGCGCGCGGCCCGGGCGCGGGCGGCCTGCTGGTCGAAGAGCTCCCGTGCCTCGTCCACGCCGGCCTGGATCACGCGCGGTGTCACGGGGCCGGCGGTGGTGTGCAGCACAAGATCGGCGACTCCGAACCTGCGCGCCACCGGCCCCTGGTGCAACGCCATCGACTGTGTGCGCTGGTGCGGCACCACCACAAGCTGCCGCCACCAGCGGCCAGACCGCATCAGCAGGGCGGTGTCCGTGGCGGTGAAGCCGTTCCGCCGCCACCCCAGCGGGGCAAGGAAACGGGCGCGGCGCGGCGTGGTGACAAAACCTCCGGCAGAATCCAGGCCGTCCAGCCCGCCCCGGAAAACCCCTACGGGGTCGGCGGTTCCCGGGTCCGGCAGGACGATTGCCAGCATGTTCAGCACGTCGCCGATGCCCCCGACAGGCAGCAGCGTGGTCCGCGATCCCCCCTCGCCGTTGTTTCCGACGAGACCGTACCCGGCCACATTAACCTGCATCCGGTACCAGCCGAAGATTCGCCACAGCGGCGGCTGCACCACCCTCAGCGCCTGGATCCGGCCCGGCGGCAGGGTCTGCGCCTGGGTGTCCAGCAGGCCGTAGCGCAGCCGGATGCCGTCCGGGGAGATGGCCGCCGTGAAGTTGTATCCCTTGTGGAACGATCCCCAGTAGGCGGCGAACAGGCCCAGCGCCGCAGGAATCAGGTAGAGGAAGAATCCCCGGTTTTCGGTGACCGCGGACAGCACGACGGACACCAAGCCGCCGAGGATGATGAAGACACTTTGCTCGCTCAGCAGCAGGGATCCGACAAGGCGCGACGGCGGGACGCGCAGCACCTGGTGTTCCGGCGCCTCCGGTGCGGTTGCTTCGGTCTGCCCTGGCTCCAGCTGCACGCCCGAGGCGCGTGCCAGGATGGTGGCGCGCAGCTGACGGGCGTCATCCAGCCGGAGATAGGCCAGCCGCACCGCGGATTCGCTCGCGTCCGCCACCTCGAACTTCAGTTCTGCAAGCCCGAAAATCCTCGCCAGGAGCGGCTGCACGATGTCGATCGCCTGGACGCGGTCCAGGCGTGCCTGGCGCTGCTGCTTGAACAGGAAGCCCGTGTTGACCCGGACATAGCCTTCGGCCACCTGGTATCGGGTGAAGTACCAGGACAGGATGAACCCGGCAACCGCCAGCAGCAGCATGATGGCACCGCCGGCGAGGAGCCACTGGGTGCGGCCGGCTATCCGGTCGTCAACCAGGGACTCACCCTGCAGCATCCGCTCGAACGACTCCCGCCCGAAGAAATACCCGATGGCAGCAAGCGCCACCCAGCCGCGCACAAAAGGTGACGCCGGATGCACCCGGAGCCACTCGCCGTCGGGCGTTCCTGAAGGGTGCCCGGCGGCGGTCACAGCCCGGCCAGCCTGGCTTCGCCGCGCGCCGAAAGCTGTTCCCGCAGGCGCGCGCCCTCATCGGCGGGCAGGCCCGGGATCGTGGCGTTGGTCCCGGCGGATGCCGTGTGGAGCTTCAGCGTGCACAGCCCCAGGCTCCGTTCGATCGGGCCCACGCTGATGTCCACGTACTGCATACGGCCGTAGGGGACCACCATGACGCGCTGGAAGAAAATGCCGCCGCGTATCAGCAGGTCGTCGTCGCGCTCTGCGTAGCCGATGGCGCGCACCTGCCGCGGGATCAGGACCAGGCGCCACAGCGCGAGGACAAGGACGAACGCCGGCACCGCGATGGCGAACCACAGCGGTGGCCAGCTCCACCAGCCCAGCAGCACGAAGGCAAGGGGCAGGCTCAGAACGGCGACCGTGATCAGGTTGCCCACCGCCCATTCCACCAGGCGGACCGTGACATATTTGGGCGAAACGCGCAGCCAGGAAACCCCGGGCGGATCAATCGCCGCGGTAGGCATATTCGCCTTCCCCCTTGGCCTTGCCAGGACGTGGCCGGCCCGGGAGTCCGTTACCCTCGGCATCGCCGTCTTCCGGCGGAATCCTGCAAAAGCGTTCGACGACGATCCCCACCACGATCATGACCAGCCCGCCGCCGGCCATACCGAGCGCGAGCCACGTGAGCTGCTGGCCGTTCCGCAGGCTCCAGATCTGCAGCAGCTCAACGAAGATCCCCGCGTGCCAGCCGAGCAGCATGGCCCCGGTGTAGGCACAGGCCTGCGCGAGGACCAGGGTCCAGGCGGCCAGGATCGGGTTGAGCAGCTTCTTCTTCTTGCCGTTCCGCCAGCGGAGCACGCGGATGCCCAGCACCAGGGTGAGGGCCACGATCACGCCCATGGTCACCAGCCCGGTAGGCGGCAGCACCGGCGTGGCCAGTCCATACCGGCCGCTCAGGACAGCTGCCGACCAGCCGGCTATGGCCAGAGCCAGGCCGACCGCCCCCAGCAGCAGCGGGTTCATGGGCTTCACTGCTATTCCACCGCCCCCGCTGTGGGAATTCCGTTGAAGTCGCCAAAGCCGTCAAACGGGGTGAGGTCGGCGAAGTCGGCAGCCCGGGCTGCCAGGGCACCGATCCGTTCCCCGTTCAGGATTGCCGTTGGCTCGATGAGAGACCAGGGGTAGAGCACGAAGGCCCGTTCCGCCGCGCGCGGGTGCGGCAGGGTCAGTTCGGGGTCCGAGCTTTCCAGATCCCCGTAGACGATGATGTCCACGTCAAGGGTCCGCGGCCCCCACCGCACCTCCCGGACCCGGTGGTGCTTGTTTTCCACGGACTGGCAGTGCCTCAAAAGGTCGAGGGGTTCCAGGGAGGTTTCCACGGAAATCACCATGTTGAGGAAATCAGGCTGGCCTTCCGGACCGCCCACTGCCTTGGTCTGCACGACAGGTGAGACGGCGAGGAGCCGCACCTCCGGCCGGTCCACGAGGTCAGCCACGGCCCCGGACAGCGTGTCGTTGCGCGCCCCCAGGTTGCTGCCCAGGGCGAGGACCGCCCGCGTGTACCGGCCGCTGGTGGGCGCCGTGTTCATGTGCGCTCCCGGTAGACGCTCACGGCGACGTCGCCGAAAGGAACCTCGATGGGCGCCTGCGGCTTGTGCACCGTGATTTCCACGGCCTGAATGTTGAATTCCTTGAGCAGGCCCTCCGCCATTCTCACGGCCAGGGCTTCGATCAGGTTCAGGGGCTCACCGGTGATCCACTCTTTGATCCGCCCTGCCACTTCCCCATAGTGGGCGGTATCCCTGACGTCATCCGATGCTGCAGCCTGGCCGAAGTCCAGGTGCAGCACGGCGTCAACCACAAACGGCTGTCCTTCGCGGCGCTCAAAGTCGAACACGCCGTGATAGCCGGTGGCCGTGACACCACGCAGTGAGATCCTGTCCATCGTTTTCCAGCTCAGCCTTTCCTGCTCAGTCTTCCTGCCCAGTCTTCCTGATCAGTGGCCGGGATTCGGTGCGCCCAGGCGGGCGGCCACCTTGACAGCGTCCAGGCTGGGGCCGACGTCGTGCACCCGCACAGCCCAGGCGCCACGGGCCGCGGTGATCGCGGTGATCGCGGCGGTGGCGGCGTCACGCTCCTCTGGGAGCGCGGCCTTGCCTGCCACTGTCAGCAGGGTGCCGAGAAAGCGCTTGCGCGAGACCCCGATGAGGACCTTGTGGCCCATCGCCTCGAGCCTGTCGAGGTTCCTCAGGAGCTCCCAGTTCTGCTCGTCCGTCTTGGAGAAGCCGATGCCCGGATCGATGATGATCTGCTCCGGCTGCACGCCTGCGGCGTAGAGCTTGTCCCGTACGCCCCTGAGCTCCGCGACGACGTCATTCGCGACGTCCTGATAGTCGGTCAGGGAGGACATGGTCTTCGCGTCGCCGCGGCGGTGCGTCAGGACGTACGGCACTTTGGTCCGCGCCACGAGTTCGGCCATTCCCGGCTCGAGGGTCAGGCCGGAGACGTCGTTGATGATCGCGGCTCCCACCTCAAGGGCAGCTTCCGCGGTGGAGGCGTGGGTGGTGTCGATGCTGACCAGGGCTCCGGCCTTGACCAGCGCCGCGACGACGGGCAGCACACGGCGCTGTTCCTCTTCGGGGCTGACGTCTTCTGCGCCCGGCCGGGTGGACTCGCCCCCGACGTCGATGATGTCCGCTCCGGCGTAAAACATCCGGAGGCCGGCGGCGATGGCGCTGTCCGCCGTCGCGTGCTTGCCGCCGTCGCTGAAGGAATCCGGAGTGACATTCAGGATGGCCATGACCAGTGAGCGGCCGGTGGGCAGGTCTTCAAATTTGGCAGCCGGCCGCGGTTTGCGCAGAACGGGCAGCGGGGATGTTGCGGGTCCGGTTCCAGGTGCTGCAGCTAGGGAATCCATAGTCTGTTGTTTACCTTCCGAGTATGAGGCTCATGGCTTCGGCACGGGTGGCCGGGTCATGAAGTTGCCCGCGGACCGCGCTTGTGACGGTTTTGGCCCCGGGCTTGCGGATGCCGCGCATGGACATGCACATGTGTTCGCATTCCACCACCACGATGGCTCCGCGCGGCTTGAGATATGTGACCAGCGCCTCGACGATCTCCGTGGTGAGCCGTTCCTGTACCTGGGGCCGGCGGGCGTAGATGTCCACCAGCCGTGCCAGCTTGCTCAGCCCCGTGACCTTGCCGTCATGTGACGGGATGTAACCCACGTGCGCCATGCCGTGGAACGGCACCAAGTGATGCTCGCAGGTGGAGTAGAACGGAATGTCCTTGACCAGCACCAGCTCCTCGTGTTCGAGGTCGAAGGTGGTGGACAGGACGGTTGCCGGGTCCTGGTGCAGGCCGGCAAAGACCTCGGCGTAGGCCTTGGCGACACGTTTGGGCGTGTCCTGCAGGCCCCCGCGGTCCGGGTCCTCCCCGATGGCCAGCAGGATTTCCCGCACGGCCGCTTCAATCCGTGGCCTGTCCACCTTGTGGTGGTGCTTGCCAGATCCGCCCGCCGCCGAGTGGTCGGCGGAGGCGGCAAAGTCGTCGTCGTCGAAGTGAGTCACAGCAAAGAGCTTAGCCGCGATGGCCGTCCGGGCCCGCTTCCGTGACTCCGCCCTGGAAGGTGGCATCCTCGGGGACACCCTGCGGATGCGGCGGCAGGGCGTCGAGCGGCTCCTCCAGCCGTGCCTCCTTTGCTTCCTCCTGGGCCTCACGTTCGGCACGTTCCTGCCGCGACTCCACGGGGCCTGCGGTCTGGACCGGCCGGGTCTCCTTGGACAGCCACACTTCGCGGAAGTCGCGCTTGCGGATGTCGCGGAAGACGTCGGCGATCTCGGCCTGGTTCAGGGTTTCGCGCTCCAGCAGTTCCAGGGCCAGACGGTCCAGGACTTCGCGGTTCTCGGTAAGAATCGCGTAGGCCTCGTCGTGCGCCTGGTCGATCAGGCGGCGGACCTCCTCATCGACGATGTAGGCAATCTGGTCGGAGTAGTTGCGCTCGTGGCTGGCGTCGCGGCCGAGGAACGGCTCACCGCCGCCCTGTCCCAGGCGCACCGCGCCGACACGTTCGCTCATGCCGTACTGCGTAACCATCTGGCGGGCCGTGGCCGTGGCCTTCTCGATGTCGTTCGAGGCGCCGGTGGATGGATCGTGGAAGACGATCTCTTCGGCGACGCGGCCGCCCATGGCGTACGCCATCTGGTCGAGGAGCTCGTTGCGGGTGACGGAGTACTTGTCGTTTTCCGGGACCACCATGGTGTAGCCCAGGGCGCGGCCGCGGGGCAGGATGGTGATCTTGGTGACCGGCGCCGAGTTGCGCAGCGCCGCCGCCACCAGGGCGTGGCCGCCTTCGTGATAGGCCGTGATCTTGCGCTCGTGTTCCTTCATGACGCGGCTGCGCTTCTGCGGGCCGGCCATCACACGGTCAATGGCCTCGTCCAGGGCGCGGTCATCGATCAGGTTCGCGTTGGAGCGGGCGGTCAGCAGCGCGGCCTCGTTCAGCACGTTGGCGAGGTCTGCGCCGGTGTAGCCCGGTGTCTTTTTGGCCACCGCCTTGAGGTCCACGCCCTGGGCGATCGGCTTGCCCTTGGCATGCACCTGGAGGATCTGGTCGCGGCCCACGAGGTCCGGGGCTTCGACGGAAATCTGCCGGTCAAAGCGTCCGGGGCGAAGCAGCGCGGGATCCAGGACGTCGGGACGGTTGGTGGCGGCGATCAGGATGACGTTGGTCTTGACGTCGAAGCCGTCCATTTCAACGAGCAGCTGATTGAGGGTCTGCTCGCGTTCGTCGTTGCCTCCGCCGATTCCCGCACCGCGGTGGCGGCCGACGGCGTCGATCTCGTCGACGAATATGATGGCCGGCGAGTTGGACTTGGCCTGTTCGAAGAGGTCGCGGACACGGGAGGCGCCCACACCAACGAACATCTCAACGAAGTCCGAACCCGAGATCGAGAAGAACGGCACACCGGCCTCGCCTGCGACGGCGCGGGCCAGCAGGGTCTTGCCGGTGCCCGGAGGACCGTACAGCAGCACACCCTTGGGGATCTTGGCACCCACAGCCTGGAACTTGCCCGGCTCGGCCAGGAATTCCTTGATTTCCTGCAGCTCTTCAACAGCTTCATCGGCGCCGGCAACGTCCGCGAAGGTCACCTGCGGCATGTCCTTGTTGACCATCTTGGCCTTGGACTTGCCGAACTGCATAACCTTGGAACCGCCGCCCTGCATGCGCGAGAGCAGGAACCAGAACAGGACACCGAGCAGCAGCACGGGGATCAGCAGGGAGAACAGCCCGGAGAGCCAGTTGCTCTCTACCGGCTGGTCCGTGTAGCCCTTGGAGGGATTGGAATTGGTGACGGCTTTGACCACGTCCGGCCCACGGTCGTTGACGAAGAAGAACTGGACGTTTTTGCCCTTGTCCTGCCCGTCGATGACCAGGTTGTCCTTCAGGACCAGATCCACGCGGTTCTCGCCGTCGAAGATCTTCGCCTGTTCGACCTTGCCGCTCTCGGCCAGCAGCTCGAGGCCCGGCTGGGTGTCGATCCGCGTAGCACCGCCCGGAGCCAACGTTGCAAAGGCCAGCAGGAGCATGCCGACCACAACAATAATCCAGATGCCCGGGCCCTTGAAGAAACTCTTAGCTTTCATCTGTTCGGGGCTGGCCCCGTCCCTCCTGGTAGTGCTGCACGGCGCGTGGTCTGCGCGCGTGTGGTGCTGCTTCAGCTTCTAGCATTACACCGCCGGACTAATTCACGCACGGTGTGCGGCAAAAGTTCCCTATGGGCGTAGTCTCCGGGCGCATGCGGCGGCGAAACTGGCCTGGCCTCTCATTTTTGCACCACTTTAGCGCCGCGCCGGATCCTGCCCCCGCGGAATAACTGGGTCCAGCCGCTCGCCTGTGGGCCAAAATGGTGCAGAAATGTGCACCGGGGCTGCCGCCGTGGGCCACCCCACGCATGTTTGGCCCGGCCCACGGTTCTCCACATAGCTTGGCTTCAATGTTCCGGTCGGTCGTGCGGCCGGGCACGCTGGACGCCATGCAGCCTTCGGATTTCCTCACCCGTCAGGGCGAAGTGGCCAGGCTCGCGCAGCTCCGAAGAGCCGGCTTCACCCGGAGCCAGATCGGCCAGGCCGTGAATTCAGGGTTGGTGCTGAAGCCACGGCACGGGGTCTACCGCTCGCCCAGAACCAAAGATGACTACCTGCGCGCATACGAAGCCAATGCAGCCGTCACCTGCGTGTCGGCAGCGGGGCACTATCGCTCTGGAAGCTGCGGGATCCGGACCGCCCGCACCTGGCGGCCAGCCACCGGCGCCTGCCATCCAACGTCGTGCCCCACCGATTCACCGGAAATGTCTCCACGCTGCTTCCTCCGGTGCTTCCTTTGAAGGATGTCCTGGTCCACGCGCTGCAGTGCATGCCGGAACTGGAAGCACTGGTCATGGTCGAATGTGCCTACAACCGCGGCGAGACGGACCCTGATTTCCTGCGCAGGCTACTGCCAGGTGCCCGGAACGGCCGGGCGCGGGTGCTCAATCTTGGGGAGCGTGGAGCGGATTCACTGCTGGAATCGGTGGCCCGTGTCCTCATTTCGACGGCACGGATTCGAGGTCCGGACGCAGGTGCTCCTTGAGGGCATTGGTTATGTGGACTTCCTGGTCAACGGTTGCCTGATTGTTGAGATTGACGGCGTGGGTTTCCACTTCAACAAGGCCCAGTTCAAGAAGGACATCCGGCGGAACAATGTTGGCGCGGCCGCGGGCTACCGGGTGCTGCGGTACCTTTACGAGGACGTGCTGCACCGGCCGGAGCAGATGCTGGAACAGATCAGGCTGACTCTCGCCACTCCCCCGCGGACAATCCGCTAACGCCGCACCGCCGCGCACCACCCGTCTCGCACCGCCCAGAGGCCTGCCCGCGTCGGCATTTCTGCTCCTCTTTGGGCGGCCTTAAGGCAGTCGCGCCGCCGCCGGATCCCCATTGAGGGGGCCCGACGGCGGCGCAGCCACCGAAAGCGGTGCAGAAATGCAAAGCCCCGGCGGGCTGCAGACGTTACTCGTAGACGTGCGGCGCCAGGGTGCCCACGAAGTCCAGGTTGCGGTACTTTTCGGCGTAGTCCAGGCCGTAGCCCACCACGAACTCGTTGGGGATGTCGTAGCCGACGTACTTGACGTCGATCTCCACTTTCGCGGCGGTCGGCTTGCGGAATGCCGTGCAGACTTCGACGGAGGCGGTGCCGCGGGACTCCAGGTTGGTCTTGAGCCAGGAGAGCGTGAGACCGGAATCGATGATGTCCTCGACGATGAGCACGTCCTTGCCCATGAGGTCGGTGTCGAGGTCCTTGAGGATGCGGACCACGCCGGAGGACTGTGTGCCGGAGCCGTACGAGGAAACGGCCATCCAGTCCATGGACACGTGGCTGTGAAGGGCACGCGCGAGGTCGGCCATAACCATGACCGCGCCCTTCAGTACGCCGACGATGAGGAGTTCGCGGCCTTCATAGTCCTTGTCGATCTCCGCCGCGAGTTCAGTGATGCGCTGTTGGATCTGTTCTTTGGTGTAGAGAACGTGCTTGAGGTCTGCCTGGACGTCGGATGAATCCACCAAATGCTCCTGTGTAGATGCGGGTGCCGGGATGCGGGTGCGGCTATGAACGGATCGGTTTGTGAGGCCGGAATACTAGCTTCCCACAGCGGGCGCCCCCTCGGGGAACCCCAGCCCCTCCTGTGGCCGGCCCGCTCGGGGCTTCTTCCAGCAGCTGCGCCAGCGAAAGGCGGTACACGCTCACTCCGCCGGGCAATTCCACCGGGCCCGCCGAGCCCTTCCGCCGCAGCAGGGCCTCGGCAGCGAGCAGCCGCTGGTAGCTCGGCTGTTGACCGCCGACGTCGGCCGCCGCCTTTGCGATCACCCGGAACCTGATGGCCGGGGGCAGTCCGTTCAGGGCTTCCTCGGGCAGACTAATGTCCCGCCCGGAACGCTCCGCGAGCGTAGCGAAAGCGCTGTCCGCCACCTCCTGCAGGTAGTCCGCGTCGAGTTGGAGGATGGCCGCGGTCCGGGCAAGGGACTCCGCGACTCCGGGGCCGAGTTTTTCCTCGAGCAGGGGCATGACCTCCACCCGGGTCCGCGAGCGTGCGAAGGAAGGGTCGTCATTGGTGGGGTCGTGCCACGGATCGAGTTCCTCGGCCCGGCAGATTTCCAGCGTGTCTGCCCTCCTCAGTCCGAGGAAGGGCCGCAGTAGTTTTCCCCGTGCCGGCCTCATGCCGGCCAGGGATCTGGTCCCGGAGCCGCGGGCCAGACCCAGCAGAACCTGCTCGGCCTGGTCATCGAGCGTGTGCCCGAGAAGAACCGCGTCCGCCTCCCATTCCGCCGCCGCCGCTTCCAGTGCCGCGTGCCTCGCATCCCGGGCTGCCGCCTCCGGCCCGAATCCGCTCGCCGCAACGTCCACCGCGCGCACGAGTACCGGATTGAGGCCGAGTTCCTTGAGCGTTTCGGCAGTACGGGCCGCCACGTCCGCGGAGCCTGGCTGCAGCTGGTGGTCCACCACCACGGCGCCCACCGCCACGGCGTGGCCGTCCACATGGCCGCGGCGCGCGAAGTAGGCAGCCACGGCAGCCAGCGCCAGCGAATCAGGCCCGCCGCTGCAGGCCACGAGCACCCGCTCCGGATAGCCTGCCCTGGCCAGCGCGTCCTGCAACATTTTCCGCGCGGTGCCGACGACCGGCGCCAGGCGTCCGGGCCGCCGTCGACCGCTTCGCAGTGGCTCGCCGCTTCGCAGTGCCTCGCCGCTTCTGCGCGCCTCGCTTCTGGATGGCTCTCCGCCGGGGGCCGGTACGCCCGAAACACACTGCACGGAAATTAGAGCCCCATCCTGTCGAGCCAGATTTTGGCGTCGTGGATTTCCGCTTCGGTGGGGAGGTTGCCGGCGGCGTCCCAGACGCGGTTGAAGCCGTCCATCCCGGCGACTTCCACCACGGCACGGACGAACTTGGCGCCGTCGCTGTACTGGCGCATCTTGGCATCCAGTCCCAGCAGGTTGCGGATGAACTTCTCGATGACGCCGCGGTCCTTCCCGCGTTCGTTGAAGCGCTGCCGGATCGTCTTCACGGACGGGACGATGCTGGCATCCACCTCGTCCATCACCACGTTGGCGTGCCCTTCCAGCAGGCTCATCACGGCCGTGAGGTGGGACAGCGCAGCCTTTTCCTCGGGTTTCTGCAGGAGATCGAGGATCGCGCCCCTGCCGGGGGTGGTGTCACCGGACACCGTACGGTCCCTCAGGGACCGGGCTGCTGCGGACGCCCGCTCCATCAGCGAGTCGACATTGCCGAGGAGATGGCTGCTGAGGTTGTCGATTTCGTTGAGCATGTGGTGCCGCAGCCAGGGCGCCGCGGCAAACTGCACACGGTGCGTCTGTTCATGCAGGCAGACCCAGAGCCGGAAATCCTCCGGCGTCACATTGAGCTCCCGCTCCACGGAAATGATGTTAGGCGCTACGAGCAGCAGCCGGCCGCCCGACGGCGCGGTGGAGCCTTCGGCAAGCGCGGCGAAGGGATCGTACTGGCCCAGGACCTTGCTGGAAAGGAACGCCAGCACCGCGCCGAGCTGGCTACCGGTGATGGCCCCGCTGACGCTGGCGGCACCGGGGCTAATGGTGCCCTTGCGGTTCTCCAGCATCCGCTCCATGGCGGGCTTGAGCATGACGGCGAAGCTTTGGGTGTTTGCCTTGGCCCAGGAGGCCCGGTCAACGACGAGGACGGAGGAATCCCTGAGATCCCTGGCAGCATCCAGGCCGGTGATGTGGTGCACGTGCGCAACGGACGCATCAGCAGCCCCGCGCAGCTGGTCAACGGCTTCGCCGATCTCTTGGGCGCTGAGGGAAGGGCCAGGCGGAGTCAGCCGGGCGGCGGCGGACGCGGCCAGCTCCCAGTTAATCAGGGAGTCGGCGGAGGTCTGGGCTGAGGTCTCGCCTTCGGTCGGTGTCTTGCCTGCTGTTGGCTCCATACGCTCCATCACACCATACGCTTTCGGCTCCGCGCCTTAAGTTCGCCGAGCGGCGAACAGCAAGCGGGCACCCCTGAAAGCGGCTGTTCACCGTCAGCAGCGAAGCCTAGCTGCAGCCGCAGGCCGCGAGCACAGTGGCCGAGGCGTCCAGCGCGGGCTTGTTGCCCGCCGCACCCGGTGTCAGATCGTTGCCGATGAAGGAGAACACCAGCAGCCTTCCGTCTGCATCCACCACATACCCGCTCAGCGCAATGACGGTATTCAGGGTTCCGGTTTTGGCGCGGACCAGCCCCGCGCCCTCGGCGCTGGAATCGTCGACGTACCTGTCACCCAGCGTCCCAGTGAGGCCCGCCACGGGGAAGCCTCCCAGGGCGGCACGCAGCCGGGTGTCCGGCCCGGAGGTGATGGCACGCACCACTTCAGCAAACTGGCGGGCGGAAACCTGATTGGCGAGGGCCAAACCGGAGACATCCGCCACCGTCATGCCGCTCGTGGGGATGCCGAGGTCCGTGAGTTGCCGCATCACGGCAGCCGTAGCGCCCTCGTTGCTTCCGGGCTCCCCGGCAGCCACCGCGGCCATCCGCCCCAAAGTTTCGGCGAGGTAGTTGTCCGAGTCCCGCAGCATGAGGTCCACCTGCTGGCTGACAGTTGCCGACTCCACCTGGCCCAGCACCGCGGCGTCCGCGGCCGGCTTCCCTTCCAGGCGTCCGACGCCGGCGCCCACCTTGAGGCCCGCGGCGGCACCTGCCGCTTTGAGTTGGGAAGCGAACGTCTCCCCCGCAAGGATGGCGGCGTCCTGCGGGCGGGGCCCGGTGGTGACGGCGGGGTCGAAGCGCGCCGAGTTCAGCGCCAGCGGGAAGAGCGGCGCCGCCTCCCCGGCGGCGACATCATCCGGGTTCCACGCCGGGTTAAGGGAAGGTCCCGTGAACAGGGAGTCGTCCACGAGCACCTGCACCGGCCCGGCGAAGCCCTCCTTGCGCAGCGACTCGGCGGTCAGTTTGGCAAGCGTGGCAAGCCCGGCATGGCCCAGAACCTTGTCCTCGGCGGACTCGCCGGCGCCGAGGAGGACGTCCCCGCCGCCCACCAGCACAACGGTCCGTGACGCGCCGCCTGCCGGCCCGGATGCGGGCCCCGCGATGGCTTTGGTGGCGAAACGCGAATCCGGCCCGATCGCCCGCAGCGCCGCGACGGCCGTCAGCAGCTTCATATTCGAGGCAGGGACCCTGTTGGCCATTCCGTCCCGGTCGAACAGCACCTTGCCGGTGGCGGCGTCCTGGACGACCCCCGTAAAGCTGCCTCCCCCGTCGGTCCTGAGGACCGGGTCCAGCCTGGCGGCCACCTCGGCAGGCACCGGGACGGGAGCCGTAGTGCTCAACGGGCCGATGCCCTGGGGAACTGACAGCCACTCCGGCTCGAGCTGCCATCCAGGGGTCTGCGACGGCCCCGGCGCGGACTGGGCCGCACCGCTCAGGCCTGAGGCAATCAGCATGCCGGCAGGAAGGGCCAGGGCGGCAAGAAGGACAGTGAGAAGCAGGCTGGGCCAAGCCCGCACCAGCACATGGAACAGTGCACGGAACTGCCCGATAAGTCTTTCGCGGCCCGTTGCCGTGCCCGTGGTGCCCCTCATGCTGTTGGTCCTCAAAGTTCTGAAATTACCCCATTAGTTCCTGAAACCTGGGACTCTCGCTATATCCTCAATAGTAGTCGGCGGCGATGACTGTCCTATTTTGTTGAACGTCTGTGTGCCGCGAACACCCAGCAATTGTCGAGGAGCCATTCCATGAAGCATGACGTGACCATCGAGATCCCCAAGGGATCGCGCGTCAAGTACGAAGTCGACCACGAGACCGGCCGAGTCCGCCTGGACCGCGTCCTCTTCACGTCCATGCAGTACCCCACGCACTACGGTTTCTTCGAGAACACCCTCGGCGAAGACGGCGATCCGCTGGACGCACTGGTGCTCCTGCAGGACTTCGACCTGCTCCCGGGCGTCATCGTTGAAGCCCGTCCCATCGGCGTCTTCAACATGACTGATGACGGCGGCGGGGACGCCAAGGTCCTCTGCGTTCCGGCCGATCCCCGGTTCGACCACATCCAGGAAGTCAGCGATGTCAACGAGTTCCTGATCAAGGAAATCGAGCACTTCTTCACCCGCTACAAGGACCTGGAGCCCGGCAAGTGGGTCAAGGCCGAGGGCTGGGCCGACCGCGCAGCAGCCGAGGCTGAGCTCGAAGCTTCCATCAAGCGTTACGTCCCCGCGGCACACTGACGCGCCCGGGCAAGGGCCCACGCCGCCCGGGTTCCCCGGCCAAGCGCAGCGCGAATAGGGGGGCCACGCCGCCCGGGTTCCCTGGCCGAGCGCAGCGAGGTTAGGGCGGCGGTGGGGAGGGTGCGGTTCGTTGAACCTCACCCTCCCCATCGCGTTTTCCGGCACTTGCCTCCGAGCTACCACCGGGTAGTCTGATGTCCACCATGTTCACGCTGACTATCAACCAAACAGACAGCCGGCGCGACGGCGACCGGGTCCCGCACCTCCTCAAGGACCTCCGGCATATCCCGGCGCGCCTGGACTTCGACCGCTCCGTGGAGGACGAGGTACAGGGCATCCTGGACTGCCCGCATCAGACGGTGGAAGCCGCCATGATCGCACTGCGGTGCGGCAGCTGGTACGTGGGAATCGGCGTAGGGCCAGTGAATGAGCCGCTGCCCAACCAGATCAAGGACGCCTCCGGGCACGGGCTGGTCTACGCGCGCCGCGCAGTGGACCGACTCCACAACAGCAAGGACCGGATTCCTGTGGCCGTCGAGGGGCCGCTGGTGGATCTTGCCGCGGAAGCCGAGTCAGTGCTCCGCATCCTGGGCCACATTGTCCGTGACAGGAGCGAGGCCGAATGGCGGGTCCTGGACCTGCTGACCCCCGGTGTTCGCGGCCAGCAAAAGGCGGTGGCTGCGGAACTCGGCATCACATCCCAGGCCGTCAGCAAGGCCGTGGCGCGCTCCCAGTGGAACGAGGAGCACGCCGCCCGGCCCGCCGCGGCCCGGCTGCTCTCCCTCATACTCGAAGCGCGCTAACGGTTCTCGCGCAGGCGCCACAGCACCCCGGCGTTACAGCAGGCTGCGCAGAACGAGCGCCGCGCCGTCGTCGTACACGGACTTGGTGACCTCGTCTGCGACGGCGACCACCTCTTCCGGAGCCTGGCCCATCGCCACGCCGCGGCCCGCCCAGGTGAGCATCTCAATATCATTGCGGCCGTCGCCGATGGCCACCGTGCTGGACGGCTCCATGCCGAGCCTGCTGCGAAGGTTCTCAAGGGCGCTGGCCTTGGTGACACCCGCCGCGGCGATGTCCAGCCAGGCGGTCCAGCCCACCGAATAGGTGACGCCGGCGAGGCCGACGTGCTGGATGGCCTCGTTGAATTCCTCGGGGGTGTTCTCCGTGCTGAACACCACGACACGGACGGCAGTGGCTTCAAGCATGGTCTGGAAGTCGACGCCGATGGCCTCGACGCCGAAGCTCGCGTCCTGGAAGCGTTCCGTCGACAGGAAGTTGCCGTCTGCGTCCTCCAGTGCGTACTTGGCCGTGGGAAGGCGCTTGCGGAGAGCGCGGAGGGCGGGGCCGGGATCGAACGTGGCCTTGTGGATAATTTCGTAGCCGTCCGGCAGCTCTGGGTGCAGGCGCAGGGTGACGCCGCCGTTGCAGCAGACGGCGTAGCCACGGTCCATGCCGATCTGCTCAATCACCGGCAGGGTGGCGTTGAGCGAACGTCCGGTGGCGATCATGACCTCGTGGCCTGCCGCCACCACGGCCTGGGCGGCCTCACGCACGGGGGCGGACATGTGGCCGTCGTGGTCCACGAGGGTGCCGTCCACATCCAGGGCAATCATGAGCTTCTGTGCGGTTTCCCGCTGGTCTTCGGTTTCTCGCTGGTCTTCGGTGCCAGCGGCTGAGGATTCAGTCAGTGTAGTCATGCCTATTAGTAGACCAGACGCCCCTGACACCCTGCTAGGACTCAGGCCACAGCGCGCATGAACACCGGGTAAATATTCACAGGCTCGTCCCCAGTGTGAGTGTTTACCCAAGTGCCACATGCCACTCCCCGCTGCAGGCGTGTCCGGGCTACAGGACGGGCAGGACCTGGAGTCCGCCGAGGTACTTCTGCAGCGCCGCGGGCACGTTCACCGAGCCGTCCGGGTTCTGGTGGTGTTCCAGAATGGCGACAATCCAGCGGGTGGTCGCCAGGGTGCCGTTGAGCGTGGCCACCGGCCGCGTGCCCTTCGGTGCGCCGTCCTCATTCAGGACGCGTTCACGGATGTTCAGGCGGCGGGCCTGGAACGTGGTGCAGTTGGAGGTGGAGGTGAGCTCGCGGTAGGCGCCCTGCGTCGGGACCCAGGCTTCGCAGTCGAACTTGCGGGCAGCGGACATGCCGAGGTCGCCGGCTGCGGTGTCTATCACGCGGTACGGCAGCTCGCACTTGGCCAGCATTTCCTCTTCCCAGGCGAGCAGTCGCTCGTGTTCCGCGGCGGCCTCTTCAACGGTGGTGTAGATGAACATCTCCACCTTGTTGAACTGGTGCACTCGGATGATGCCGCGGGTGTCCTTGCCGTGCGATCCGGCCTCGCGGCGGTAGCAGGAGCTCTGGCCGGCGAAACGGATGGGCCCTGCCGTGAGGTCCAGGATCTCGTCAGCGTGGTACCCCGCCAGGGGCACCTCCGAGGTACCCACAAGGTACAGATCGTCTTCGGCGAGACGGTAGATCTCGGCGTCGTGCTTTACGTCGAAGCCCGTGCCCTGCATGGTCTCGGGGCGCACCAGCGTGGGGGTGATCATGGGGATGAAGCCGGCCTCGATGGCCTGGTCCATTGCCATCTGCAGCAGGGCCATTTCCAGCCGGGCGCCGACGCCGCGGAGGAAGTAGAACCGTGCACCGGAGACCTTGGCGCCGCGCTCCATGTCGATGGCGCCGATCAGCTCACCGATTTCCAGGTGGTCCCGCGGCTCGAAGTCGGGGAACTCGCGCGGGGTGCCGACGCTCTTGACCACCACGTAGTCGTCCTCGCCGCCCGCTGGCACGCCGTCCTCGATGAGGTTGGGGATGGTGCGCAGCAGTTCTTCCTGCTTGGCCTGCGCGGCGTCCGCTTCCGCGGAGGCGGCCTTGACGGCACCGGCGAGCTCCCTGACCTCAGCGAGCAGCGCCTGCTTTTCCTCGCCCTTGGCCTGGGCCACCTTCTTGCCGAACACATTCTGTTCCGCACGGAGGTTTTCGAAACGGATCAAGGCCGAGCGGCGGGCTGCGTCCGCATCGATGATCGCGTCCACCACGGTTTCGTCAGCCCCACGGGCACGCTGGCTGGAGCGGTACTTGTCCGGATTTTCGCTGAGGTCTTTTACGTCGATCACCACACAAGAGTATCGAATGCGGAGGGCAGGCCGCGGCGAGGTCCGGCGGGATAGTGTTGAAGCACCATGAGCGACCTGTTTCTGTACGTCCTGATCGTTGGAGCCCTGGCATTCGCCGTCTCCAGCTGGTGGGGTGTGCGCAGCCTCAAGGCGCTGCACGCGCGGAGCGCGGTACGGGAGGATCCACACGCCCATGGCCTGGAACGCCAGCGGGTTGCGGTGGTTTTGAACCCCATCAAGGCGAAAGCCGCCGAGGCCCGCGCCGGCATCCAGCACGCCTGCCTCACGGCCGGATGGGAGGCCCCGCGGTTCTTTGAGACGACGGCGGAGGACCCCGGCCACTCACAGGTCCGGGCGGCGCTGGAATACGGGGCCGACGTCATTCTCGTGGGCGGCGGCGACGGCACAGTGCGCGTGGTGGCCGAGTCCCTGGCCCACACCAACGTCGCAATGGGTCTGATTCCCCTCGGAACGGGGAACCTGCTGGCACGCAACGTGGACCTGGATGTCTATGACCTCCGGGGCAACATCCAGACGGCGCTCTTCGGCCACCAGCGCTACATCGATACGGCACGGATGGCGATCGAGAACGCCCAGACCGGCCGCACATCGAAACATGCGTTCCTGGTGATCGCGGGCATCGGCATGGACGCGGAGGTGGTGGGCGATACGAACGACGGCCTCAAACGCGCGGTGGGCTGGCTCGCCTACACCGAGGCGGGAGTACGTCATCTGCAGGGGCGCAGGAAGAAAGTGTCGATCTCCCTGGACGGCCAGCCCGAACAGTCACGCAAGATCCGCAGTGTGCTGTTTGCCAACTGCGGACTCGTCCCGGGCGGCATTGACCTGATTCCCCAGGCCATGATCGACGACGGGATGCTTGACGTTGTGGTCATGAGCCCGCGGAGCGCCGTGGGGTGGCTGGCGATGTACGCCAAGATCCTGTTCAAGCACAAGCGGCACCTGCCCGTGATGAGTGTGTACCGTTCCGGCAGGGTGGTCATCAAGTGCCCGGAGCCCATGCCCACCCAGCTGGACGGCGACATCACAGGGGAAGCCACTAAGGTCACGGTTCAGGTAGATCCCAGATCACTGCTCATCAGGGTCAGGGCACTGCCCGGCTTCGGCGCGGGTGGCGTGGCCTAGACGGACTTGGCGGTACCAGTTTGCTTGGCGGCCTCTGCGGCTTTGGCTGCGGCACGGGCCTCGGACTGCTCGCGGATCATGGCCTGCTCCTCTTCGAAGCGCAGGCGGTCGGCCCGGTCCGCGTCGTCTCCGTCCCAGTCCTGGTTTTCCGCGGTCGGTTTGGGATTGACGATCATTCCCTGGCCGTCGTTGTCGGTCCTGGCGTTATCTGACATGACCCGCTCCCTTCGTTTGGGCCACCCCCCCTGTTGATCAGGCAAGCATACGCACAGTCCTAGGGGCAGGGAAGTACCGCCAGCGGCATTTGTCTACGCTGTGGGCGAAGCATTCGCGGCCATTTCTGACCCAAGAGTTTCCGCAGCCAGAATTTCTCCGACCCAAGCATGCGCCGCACGGAATGCTTCGTCGGACGTGTGCGGTTCCACCACCGGGCTTTGTTCGTCTGCCCGTCCGTACGATCCCAGGAACCGCGTGGCCGGGCTGATTCGGTGCAGCCCGGCGAGGGCGTCCGCCACACGGGCGTCCGCGACGTGGCCATCGGCGTCGATGCTGAAGAAATAGTGGCCAAGGTACTGGCCCGTGGGGCGGGATTCGATCCGGCTGAGGTTCACGCCGCGGGTGGCGAACTGGTCGAGGATCTCCATGAGCGCGCCGGGGCGGTCTTCGGGCAGCGGCACAACCACGGTGGTCTTGTCGGCTCCGGTCCTGGCCGGCAGGACGCCGGGGCGGCTGACGAGGACAAAGCGGGTGACTGCCCCAGGATTGTCACCGATGTTCTCGGCCAGCACCCGGAGCCCGGGCTGTTCCGCCGCGACGATCGGGGCGCAAATCGCTGCATCGTAGTGAGCGTCGTCCTCCAGCAGTTCCATCGCCGCTGCGGCGGTGGAGGAGGCAGGAATATATTCGGCACCGTGAATATTGGCGTCGACCCACAGGCGGCACTGGGCCCAGGCATGGCCGTGGGTGGAGACCCGCCGGATCTGCGTGATGTCGACGCCCGGGCGGGCCACCAACACGAAGCTGATGGGGACCAGCGCCTCGCGGATGATCCGGAGTTCCTGGCCGGTGGCGATGGCGTCAAGCGTGGCCGTGACCCCGCCTTCGACCGAATTTTCAATCGGGACCATGGCAGCGTCGGCCGAACCGTCGCGCACCTTGTCCAGCGCCGCGTTGACGTTGGAGGACGGTATGCGGATGGCTGTGGCCGCGCCCGGTACCTGCATCAGCGCCGCCTCCGTGAATGTGCCCTCTGGGCCAAGGAAGGTGTAGGTGGGGCGTGGGGCGGGCATCAGTATTCCTTCTAGGTTATGAATGAAAAGGCATGGGTAACCGCAGGGCCGGAGATGTCCGGGCACCAGGGAATCACGGCGTCAGTAAAGATCAGAGCACCACGGGCTTGAGGCCGTTGTCCGAGACCAGCGGCTTGCCGGACTCGAGCCACTGGTCCATGCCTCCGGCCACATTGACGGCCGAGTAGCCTTGGCCCACCAGCCACTGGGCAGCGCGGAAGGACCGTCCGCCCGTGCGGCAGATGACGTAGAGATCCTCGTCAGGGTCCAGGTCATCGAGTCGGCCGGGCAGCTGATCCAAGGGGATGTGCACGGCGCCCTCAGCGTGCCCGGCCGCCCACTCGTAGTCTTCACGCACGTCCAGTATGGCTGCGTCCGCTGGAACGTCGTTGACGGTGACAGTTTCGTAGTCGCTCATGGAAGTCCTCTCCTTGGCCGCAAGCTCTCAGCACCAGCGTATCGCCAGCGGGCCGGGCCGCGCCCCTTGGGCGGCACGTTAGGCTTCTTGGATGCCACTCGGCAGCTCGGGCGTCCCGCAGGCGGCCCGGATATGGTCGTCAGCAACGCTCCTGAGCCTACTAAAGGGAAGGTTCCTGGGCTGGCGCCCGAGGAGTCAGGGCCTGCAACTGTGATCGGGCGTCAGTACTCCCTGGAATCGACCAAATCCAGGATATGAGTCTTGGGCTCGCCCACCTTGGCAGGAGCCCTCTCTTGGGACGGCCAGACCTTCGTGCGAAGTGTGTCGAGGAATGCGCCAGCGTCCGTCGCCGAATCGAAGTCGAGATGCAGCATCACCTCGTGCTCGTTGTCTACAGGGGGAAGATCCGGTAACGGCGCGCTCCGGAGCGTTCCCGCCCCCCCGGCGTCCTTTTCGAACGCGTTCCTCCACATGTCATAGTCACGAACCTGAAGCTCGACCCTCCCTGAAGACGATCTACGTCTACTTCGAGACCAAGGCCGCTCAGGTACGCACTCTGTGGGACGCTCGCCTCGGCGGCGAGGAATCGAAGCTCCCCGTGCTGGAGCAGGAGTTGTACCGCGCCGTGGTCAAGGAGCCCGATCCTGAACGCAAGCTCCGCTTGGTCGCGGCACAGTCACGCCTCGTCAAGACGCGTTCCGGGGCCTTGTTGGAGATGATCCGCGCCGCCGCATCCGCCGACTCCGAGATCGCCGATCTCTGGACAGGCATCGAGACGAAACTCCTTGAGGTGCAGCGTGCCGTCGTCGAGCAACTTCATGTCAGCGGATCACTTGCCGCGTCGCTCGACGTCACAAGGGCGACTGACATCCTCTGGACCCTGAACCACCCGACTGTGTGGCAGCTCCTGGTCCCAGGTCGCGGCTGGACAGGCAAGGAGTACGAACTGCTTCCCGATGCTCTTGACGAGTGAACTCGTTTCCGGTCTTGGAGGCTATCCAGTCGATCACGTCCTGCCGGTCGGTGTGCGGTAGGAGAAGTCCGTTTGATCAGGCTGGGCTGCGCAACGCCCGAAGGCCAAGCACGATGAGCCAAGCGAGCATGCTCAGGTTATATGGTCCGGCCAGAAAGCTCAGGCCAGCGAAGATCCCGGACGATGCGGCAGCGATGCCGAGCACGCCGGTGAACACGCCCCAATAGCCGAACCACGGTGGTGCGCCTAAGTCGCGCAGGAATCCCATTCCTGCCATAATCGCGCTGAGCCCCAACACACCGAAGGCCAGAACCGACGAGGACGAGGCCACCGCCCAGAGTGCGTCGCCGGCGGCACTGTCCGACCCGCCCGAAGCGGCCATCGGCCGGATAATGCCGTCGTAGAGACCGATCACGAGCAGGTTCTCCACGAGATGGATCGCGGCACCCAGCGCCAGCTCCCCTGCGCCGACGGCGACCAACGCCGAGCGGTGTCCATACCGGGCCATCAGCCACCAGGAAAATCCGGTGAGGATGACCATTGCAAGAATGAGGACCCAGGCTCCCGCGATGGCGCGATCGATGCTCACTACCCGTTCGGCCAGATCCGCCGCGGAGTGGTGGGCTTCGGGCATCTCCGCCCCGGTGAACCAGAGAGCGAGGCCGACAATAGCCGCGGCAGCGAAGCCAGTTGCGGCGAGGCCGCCCCAGCGCGCGAACCCTGCGGACGTCATGCCCGCATGTTACGGCAGCCCCCTCGACCGACACCAGATTCCTGTGGACAGATACGATGCCGGGCCGGGCTAGGGCGGACAGATCCAGGAAAGCGCACTCCGGAAAGCTCAATTCGGAGGCAATACCATGGGTGAGTCACACCCCAGCCCGGTTACGGCACTAGACTGCCAGCCACTGACAGAGCAACCGGGTAAGAGTTACAGACCATGCACGAAGCGAGCGCCCTTGACTGAGATCCACTGCCTCTCCGCCGTCCGCCTCAGGGACGCGCTGCGGTCCGGTGACCTCTCGGCGCGGGAGGCCGCGGACCACTTCCTGCGACGGATCGAGGCCGTCAATCCCCGGCTGGGCGCCTTCATCACAGTCACTGCGGATATGGCCATGGCCGAATCTGCTGCTGCCGACGAGAGGCACGCACGGCTTCCTGTCGAAGACCTTCCCGTACTCCACGGCGTTCCGGTTGCCTATAAGGACCTGACGGACGTGGCAGGAGTGGTCACCACACACGGCAGCGCCGCCCTGGACCGGCGTCCTGCCCCGGTGGACGGCGCCCTCGCGGCAGCCCTGAAGGCCTCCGGAACCACCTCGCTCGGCAAGACCCAGGTCCCGGAGTTCGGGCTTACGGCCTACAGCGAGAACCGCATCGCCCCGCCGTCGCGCAATCCGCACGCCCTAAGCCGCGGCTCGGGCGGCTCATCCGGCGGCAGCGCCGCGGCCGTGGCAGCAGGACTCCTGCCGTTCGCGCCGGGATCCGACGGCGGAGGCTCCGTGCGGATTCCCGCTGCCGCCTGCGGGCTGCTGGGGCTCAAACCCGGACGCGGCCTGGTTCCTGCCGGGGAGAGCAGCAGCGATCCGGCAGGGCTGGTGGTCGCCGGACCGCTGGCCCGCACCGCCGCGGATGCGGCGCTCCTGCTCGATGCGCTGACCCCGGATGTTAACGGCAGAGTGGGAACCGGGGGACCCGTTGGCTCCGGGTTCCTTGACGCCGTCACGGACGCCCCACGGGGGCGACTGCGGATCGGCCTGAGCCTGGACAGCCCGTGGTCCGGGATCTTTCCGTTCACACCGGAGCCTGAAGCGCTCGACGCGCTGGCCGTCGGCGTCCGGCTCCTAACGGAGGCCGGTCACGACGTCGTCGAAACGAGCATCCGCTACGACAACCGCTATCCCGATGCCTTCACCACCGCGTGGACCGCCGGCGTCGGAGCGGCGCGGATACCACCGCAGCGCGAGGCGTTGCTGACCCCGCTGACGCGCACGTTCCGGCGCCGGGCACAGCAGCGGAGTCCCGCAAAACTGAATGAATCGCTGGCCTTCCTGCGCCAGTTCCAGCGGGACACCATGACGCAGTACGCGGCCTGGGACCTGATCCTGACGCCATCACTCGCCCAGACGCCACGGCCGGTGGGCTGGTTCACGGGTTCGGCCCACGGCGACGGCCATTGGCCCGTGTCGGAATGGGCGGGAGACGCCGATGGTGACTACCGGAAGCAGTGCGAGTTCGCTCCCTGGTCATCCATGGTGAACGTCTGCGGCCTGCCTGCCGTCAGCATCCCGGTGCACTGGACGGGCACCGGTGGCGGACTTCCCATGGGCATTCAGCTGATCGGCCCGATGGGATCCGAGGCGCTGCTCCTGCAGGTTGCGGCGCAGCTCGGGTACTAGCCCTGCCTCGCCGCGCAGAGACCGTCAGGCGTACGCTGGCCGGATGATCCCAGCCCCACGCCTCCCGGTCGAGCAGCGCCTGTACGTCCCCTCGTCCGGCGAGGCATCCGACGTCGAACTTTTGCCGGCGGGAGATGTCACCGAAGGTGTGCTGCGGGTGGGAGGAACGGTCCGCCGGCCTCACCAGCCGCAAAGCTACGCGGTGGCTGACTATCTGGATTGGCTGGAGGATGCCGGTTTCGAAGGCTCTCCTAGGTTCCTGGGCCGTGACCCGTCCGGTCGGGACGTCCTTACTTTCCTGCCGGGTGACTGCGCCGGCGCCATGCCTGAACATTGGGTGCAGTCGGAGGATCTGCTGGTCTCCGTGGCCCGTTTGGTGCGCCGGCTGCACGCCGTTTCAGCTGGCTTCGTCCCTGCCGCCCACCCGTTTCCGCCGCGTCCCCTGCCCGTGGCCCATGAAGAGCAGGACGGGCTGGTCTGCCATCTGGATGTGACCCCACAGAATGTCGTGGTCCGCAGAGGCCTGGCGGTGGGGCTCGTCGACTTTGATCTCGCCGGCCCCGCCACCGGGTTCAAGGACTCCTTCAACACGGCCATGCACTGGGTGCCGCTCCGTCACCCGGGCGACTCGTGGCCGGGGTGGGAGACCCTGGACCCGTTTAGGCGGCTGCGCGTTTTCGCCGACGCCTACGGCTGGACGGAAGAAGAACGACGGCGGCTGCCGGAGTTCGGCGCGCATGCCACCCTCCTTTCGTATCACCGCATGGAGCACCGCGCCCGAAACCTCGGCGGCGGCTGGGCACGGATGTGGGCCGAAGGCGCAGGTGGCCGGATCGAACGCCGGCGGGCCTGGCTTGAGGCCAACGGCAGCCGCCTCATCCGGGCCCTGACAGACTGACGGGTTCAAGCCGGCCTGGTCACCAGCGCGGCGTCGTTGCCCGGATCCGCGGCTGGCGCCAGCGTGTTGCTGAACACCCTGTACCCGAGATCGGCGTCGTAGCCGTGGACCTCCCGGGTATCGAGGGCGGCCATGAATGCCAGCGCGTTGGCGGTAATCACCTGGCCCGGCACCAAGATGGGGAAACCCGGCGGGTACGGCGTGACGAAGCCGGCAGACACCACTTCCGTACCGGAGGCGACCATGCGCGCCAGCTCATCCGGGCCAACGTATTCGGTTGCCCCCGGCTTGTACGTCTCGAAGTACGCGGCCCGAAGGTTGCCGTCCGGCGTCAGCTCGTCGTTTCGGAAGCGGCGGGCGAACCTGCTGAAGTCCGGCAGCGCCGGCGGCGCGCTGCTCAGTGCGCGCACCCGGGCATCCCGGGCACTCCGCCCCCGCGGCCCGAGCGTCCTCTGTTCGGCGTCGAAGGACTCGGCGAGCTTGACCAGCACCTCCACCAGATAGGCCACGGCGCTGCGGGACGTCCCGATGTTGGTCATGAAAAGTACGCTGTTGCGTGAGGTTTTGTTGACCTGGATCCCGTATTTGTCCATCAGGTGATCGTGCTTGAACGTGTCGCCGTCGATTCCCGTCAGCGCGATGTTGAGTGTCAGCCGGCTGGGATCGACCACAAATTCGTCCCTCCGCCACGCCTCGTCAAGCACAGACAGGCCCTGGCTCAGCGGCATGGAGCAGTCCGTTTCCCTGTACGCGGCCGGGATGAGCTCCCGGGAGCCGAGGACTCGGAAGTACTTCTTCAGCAAGGGGTTCCGCGCCACGGCCTGGGCAATGCTGACCGCGAGGTCCGCCTGTTTCTGCACCAGGCCGAACCCTTCCAGCTCCACCTGGCGCCGCCCGATGTCCAGCGAGGCCAGGATCTGGTAGTTCGGCGACGTGGAGGTGTGGGTCATGTACGACTCACGGAATGCCTCTTCGTTAAGATGCTCGAAGTCCTGGTCGAATGCATGGACCATGGAGCCCTGCCGCAGGGACGTGAGGGTCTTGTGCGTCGACTGCGTGGCATAGACGCGCAGGCGGGCGCGCGCCGGATCCGGGATGAGCCGCGTCCGCAGCCACACCTCGTCGTCGGCCAACTCACCGGTTTCCGGATCCCTGAGTGCTTCGGCCTGCTCGGCGTGCCGCAGCACAAAGTCGGGGTCCCGGAACCGGGCTTCAAGCTTCCGCGCGGCCGCCATCGCCGTCCGGCGCCGGTACACCGGGTGGAACCCGGCGAACGCGAACCACGCTTCATCCCAGAGGAACACCAGGTCCGGTTTGATGGCCAGGCACTCCTCCATGACCCGTTCGGGGTCGTAGACGATTCCGTCGAAGGTGCAGTTGGTCAGGGTGATCATCTTGACGTCGTCCAGGCGCCCGGCCCGCCGGTAGTCAAGGAGCATCTTCTTGATGCTGGCCAGCGGGACTGCCCCGTAAAAGGAGTGCTGGTCCAGGGGGTACGCGTCGAGGTAGGCCACCTGGGCGCCGGAGAGCATGAGGGCGTAGTGGTGGGACTTGTGGCAGTTGCGGTCCACCAGGACCACATCACCCGGTGCCACGATCGACTGGTGGACGATCTTGTTGGCCGTGGACGTCCCGTTGGTGACAAAGAACGTCTTTTCCGCCCCGAACGCCCTGGCAGCGAGCGCCTGGGCATCCTTGATGGAACCGTGGGGGTCCAGCAGCGAATCGAGCCCGCCGGAGGTGGCCGAGGTTTCGGCCAGCAGCAGGTTCAGTCCGTAGAAGTCCACCATGTCCTTGGTCCAGGGCGAGCTGCCGACGGACCCGCCACGGGAGATGGGGAGCGCGTGGAACACACTGGCCGGACGCTGGCTGTACTCCTGGAGGGCGGTGAAAAAGGGCGTGTCGAAGCGCTGGGTGACTCCGGCCAGCAGGGAAAGATGAAGGTCCAGGCGGTCCTCACGCCTGAAGATCCTCGCGAACGGGCGCGTCAGTGATCCGGCCAGGCCTTCGATGCCGACACCGGCCACCAGGTAGATGTCCAGCTCCGGCCGCAGTTCGGCGATGCTCCCGGCGAGCCGGAGGATCCGGTCGATCGGACGCAACCCCTCCAGTCCGTCGTCGACGTACCGGCCAAGGAACGTTTTCAGGTCAGATCCCAGCGGCCCGTCAGCCCTGATCCCAAACCCTGGCCGGAGAACGCAGGCCTGGATGTCCGGGTTGATGAGGACTGCCACCAAGGCATCCTCAAAGGAAGGCACCACGTTGACGTCATAGCTGAAGGCGTCCGCCGGCCGGCGCTGCTCCAGCATGCCTTTCTTAAGCGTCTCCGCGTCCAGCTCCGTGATGTCATCCACCACCAGCACCTCAAACCGTGGCCGCTCATCCGGCACTGCGGAGGATTCCTGTGCCGCGCTGTCGGCATGGGCGTGGTGTTCCTGCCCCTGCCTGGACTGTTCCGGTCCCGTCCGGGTGCGGCAGCGGGCCTGCTTGACTGCTTCCACCAGCTTCAGGGCCTCGCCGTACGCTTCAGCGTCGATGCAGCTGCGCAGGCGCCCCATGGTCTCCGTCCCGGGCAAGGCCCAAAACTTCTCGATGGAGCCAAGCAGCCCAAGGGCCCGGCGGACCTGGCTTTTCAGCCCGCTTTGCTTCCCAGGCGGCGGTGCCGCCGCCGCAAGCTGCTTCATGGCATACCCGAGGAATTCCCAGGCATCAGCCCGTACGCGCCAGGCCCGGCTCGGCGTACCAATTTCAGGTCCGACACCGGATGCCAGGGAGGCGCCGTCGTTGTTCATATCTTGAGTTCTCATGCTTTCTCGTAGTGCGGGTGATGTGGCGATGGGTCTGTTAGGGGAATCCCTAGGGCGTCTTCTGCAGGCTTGGAGCCGCCGGGGCTGCCTGACGTATCCGCCGGCGCGACGAGTACCAGCCGAGGCACAGCAGTGGAATGAGGACCAGGAAGGATGCCAGCACCCACCTGCCGGTTTCTGAGAGGCCAACGGACGGCCGGTCCGCCGGCTGAGGGGGTCGAACGCTGTCCTAAAGCATTTCCGGCGACTCCGGAGGCGAGGCTGTCACTGGGGGTCTCCTTTGACTCCTGTTTTGCCGGCCCTTTGCAGCGAGGCCAGCAATGAAATGACGGTGAATGATGGGGAAGTGTTCCTGCCGATACCAGCGCGGCGCTGCGCCGGGGCGACGGTATCCAACTCTAGATCCCGGGCGATAAATTTAGCTTGGCTGCCCTGACAAATTCACGAATTCAGAATTGTGCCCGGCGCCAACTTTGCCGGAGCCAGGGACGAGTATTGTTCATGGCTGTGGCATCCGCCATGACAACTTCAATGAAGAAGGGCCTGAACGCTGCGTGAAATCTGAGGAACTCGACGGAGGCGCCGCCAGTGTCACGCTCAGCGACATTCTTGAAGACATCGGCGTGGACAACGGCCAGTTGCTGATAGCGCCGTCGTCCACCAACGAAAGAGTCAGCGAAACCGTCATCCTGGATGCCGAGGACCAGGACTCTGTCCGGCCCGGGGCGCTGGTCCTGCTCATCGGTGCCCGAGGGCGTGCTGCCCTGCCGAAAATCCGGGAGCTAATCCGGGACAACCCGGTGGCGATTGCCGTCAAGGGCGCGGAATCTGATCTTGATGCTGTCCAGGAACTCCTTCGTCCGACCGGAATCGGCCTCATTGCGATTTCGAGGTCGGCGCGGTGGGACCAGATTGAAAGCATTGCGATCGACCGGATCAGGGAATCGCTCCCTTCGGAGGACGCGTCAACGCTCATCCAGCGCGACCTGTTCGGCATAGCGCAGACAACCGCAACGCTGACTCACGGCCACGTTGTCATCGAAGATCCCGCGAACAGGGTCCTGGCCTACTCCCCCGCATCCAACGACGTGGACGAACTGCGCAGGCTGTCCATCCTGGCGAGGCGCGGCCCGGAGCGATACCAAAAGCTGCTCAAGGAGTCCGGTGTCTACAAGCACCTGCAGGCCGGCGAGGGTCCGATTCACATCCCGGCAAACCCGGACGAGGGCCTCCGCGAGCGCGTTGCCATGGCCATCCATGCCGGCAGAAGGGTTCTGGGCTACATCTGGCTTCAGGAAGGAACCGAACGCCTGGCGCCGAACACGGACCGGATCCTCATAGGCTCCGCCCGGCATGCTGCGATCGAGCTGGTGCGGCACCGCAACGAACAGTCGCAGTCCATGCGCCGGGACCGCGTTTCAAGCCTTTTGAGCGGCACCGCCCAGATCCATTCGCAGGCACAGTCGGCCGGGCTCGATCCCGCCCGGCCCGCGGCCCTGGTCCTGGTGTCGTCAGGCGGTGCCAACCAGGGTGCCCCCGGCATGCAGCTGCAGCGGGGAGAACTGGCAAACCTCATCTCGATTCACGCCGCTGCTTACCGGCCCGGCGCCATAGTGGGCGCATTGGGACTCGAAACAGCGATCATCCTGCCCGACCTCGACCCCATAAAGTCACCCGCGGCGATCAGCCGGCTGGTCAACGTCATCGTCAGGGACGCGGAGGCCCACCTGGACCTGGAAGTCCAGGCGGCCATCGGGCCGGTGGTAGACCGGCTGGACCGCCTGCACACCTCGCTCGAGCATGTCCGCAATGTCCTGAAGGTCCTTGAAGCCACACCCTCGATGAGGGTTGCCGCATTCAGCGAGGTGGAAACCACCGTCCTGGTCAACGAGTTGCTGGAGCTTATCGGCTCCAACGACCGTCTCCGGCACAAGGGGATAGCCCTGCTGTGTGAACGGTACCCGGAATTCGCCGTCACCCTGCTGGCCTACCTGGAGTCCTTCGGCGACGTGAACCGGTGTGCTGAACAGCTGCTGATTCACCGGAACACCGTCCATTACCGGCTCCGCCGCTCCTGCGAGGTCGCCGGAGTTGACCTTCAGGATCCAGGCCAGCGGCTGCTCGCCCATCTCCAAATCCGGTTGTGGACGGAAACCCAGCAGCGGCAGCAGCCCTATATCCCTTGACGGCCCGAAACACCTGCAACTGCCTGAAACGCAAGCATCTGGCCAAGCGCCGCCATCCAGCCAAGCACCAGCACCATTCGCCAACGGCCGGCACCATTGCCGTGCCCTGAAACAGAAGAAGAGAACCCTCCGCCATGGACATCCAAAGCCTCCTTGACGACATCGCCGGCTCGGTCACACCCCACATTGGCCAAGGCGAGGTGGCCGGCTATATCCCCGAACTCGGAGCGGTGAGCGCCGGCCAGTTCGGAATTTCGGTGGCTACCGGTGACGGCGAGGTGTTTTCGTCAGGTGACTCGGACGTGCCGTTCTCGATCCAAAGCATCTCGAAGGTGTTTGCCCTCGCGCTGGTGCTCGCCGGGGACGGCGACAGGATCTGGAAGCGGGTCTTCCGGGAGCCGTCCGGCAATCCGTTCAACTCGCTGGTCCAGCTGGAGCATGAAGACGGCATACCGCGCAATCCGTTCATCAACGCCGGAGCGCTCGTGGTCACCGACAGGCTCCTGAGCATCGCCGACAACCCCCATACGGCTGTCCGCGATCTGCTCCGGACCGAAAGCGGCAACGGTTCCATCGGCATCGATGCGGTAGTGGCCGAGTCCGAGGCCAGGAACAACAACAGGAACGCGTCGCTGGCGCACTTCCTGGCCAGTTGCGGCAACCTGGACAATCCGGTGGAAGACGTCCTCGACGCGTACGTCAGCCAGTGTTCCCTCGCCATGAGCTGCGCTGATCTGGCCGTGGCCAGCAGCTTCCTCGCCCGCAACGGACTGGCAGCCGATGGCAGCGCGGTGCTCTCCCCGGCCCAGACCAAGCGCATCAATGCCGTGATGCTTACGTGCGGCACCTACGATGCAGCCGGCGAATTCGCCTACCGGGTGGGTCTTCCGGGCAAGAGCGGGGTGGGCGGTGGAATCATCGCGGTTGTGCCCAACAACTGCACCATCTGTGTCTGGAGCCCTGGGCTGGGCCGCTCAGGGAATTCCGTGGCAGGAGTCGCCGCCCTGGACGAGTTCACCACCCGCACCGGCTGGTCTATCTTCTAGCGGCCTCAGGCGTTGGTGTAGGAACTGCTGGCCGCGACGCTGAACAGCAGCGCCAGCCCAATGATGGCCAGCACCGTGAGGGCCAGGCCGATGTACCCCATCACCAGGCCGGCAATGGCGAGCCCGCGGCCGGAGGGTTCACGCCGAACGGCCATGTGCCCCAGGATGACGGCTGCAACCTGCGGCAGGACGATAAAGCCGAAGCCCACGAACACGGCGATGCCGCAGCACAGGCTGGCGATGCTCAGCGTCTTCGGCTCCGCCGGCATCCCGTAGTACGGCTGGCCATAAGGACCGGCGTACTGCTGGCCGTATTGCGGGTAGTACTGCTGTCCATATTCCTGGCCCTGCCGGCCATAGTGCGTGTACTGCGGCGGTCCGGGGATATCCGAACCCTGCGGTGGAATGTACGACGGCGGCTGGTAACCGCTCGGTGTTGGATCGCCGTCCGTTCCGTTATGGCGCGGTTCTGTCATGGGAATCCCCTCTGCAATGTCCTAAACAAAACATTACAGCCGACCAACGGCTTCTAAACCCCGGGAGTTTATTTATCCTAAAACCGCCTGGTACGCATTGTTTTCGACATTTCAGCGTCATAGGGACCGCATTTCGGACGTGCCGTGTTCCGCCCCCGCCGTCGTCTGGCATGCTGGTGCCATGGCTAGCCGCGCGGGCACAGTTGCCCAACCCCAAGACCTTGTTGACCTGACCGCTCTTCTGGATGCGTACTATGACGTCAAACCCGACCTGACCGATCCTGGACAGCGTGTGGCGTTCGGAACGTCCGGACACCGCGGGTCCAGCCTGAAGGCGTCCTTCAATGAGGCGCATATCGTGGCCATCACGCAGGCGATCGTGGAATACCGGGCAGGGCAGGGCATCACTGGGCCGCTGTTCCTGGCCAAAGACACGCACGGACTCAGTGAACCGGCGCAGAACTCCGCCCTCGAGGTCCTGGCCGCCAATGGCGTGAAAGTCCTCATCGACGCCCGCCACGGCTACACCCCCACCCCCGCCCTCAGCCACGCCATCCTGACCTATAACCGCAATGCCCCGGCCGGCGCCCCGCAGGCTGACGGCATCGTGGTCACGCCCAGCCACAACCCTCCCGCCGACGGCGGCTTCAAGTACAACCCGCCGCACGGTGGACCCGCAGACACGGACGCCACCGGCTGGATCGCCAACCGCGCCAATGAACTTTTGGAAAACGGCCTCCGCGGCGTGAAGCGGATCCCGGTGGCGGAAGCCCTCGAAGCCGAGACCACGGGCAAGTTCGACTACCTCAGCAGCTATGTGGACGATCTCCCCTCCGTGCTTGACCTGAATGCCATCCGCGAGGCGGGCGTCCGGATCGGCGCCGATCCCATGGGCGGCGCGTCCGTCGACTACTGGGGTGAGATCGGCGAGCGCCACCACCTGAACCTCACCGTGGTCAACCCGACCGTGGATCCGCAGTGGGCGTTCATGACCCTGGACTGGGACGAGAAGATCCGCATGGACTGCTCCTCGCCGTCCGCCATGGCGTCGCTCATCAACCGGATGTCTGATGGCGCCAACTACGACGTCGCGACCGGAAACGACGCCGACGCTGACCGCCACGGCATTGTCACGCCGGATGGCGGGCTGATGAACCCGAACCACTACCTCGCTGTCGCTATCGACTACCTGTACCGGCACCGCACCGGCTGGAACCCGGAATCTGTCATCGGCAAGACGCTGGTGTCCTCCTCCATCATCGACCGCGTCGCCGGAAGCCTCGGCCGCAAGCTCGTGGAGGTGCCGGTCGGCTTCAAGTGGTTCGTTCCTGGGCTGCTGTCCGGCGAAGGCGCGTTCGGCGGCGAGGAATCCGCCGGCGCCTCGTTCAACAAGATGGACGGCAGCGTCTGGACCACCGACAAGGATGGCATCCTGCTGGCGCTGCTCGCCTCGGAGATCACCGCGGTCACCGGCAAGTCGCCGTCGCAGCTGTACAAGGGCCTCACGGACCAGTTCGGCGATCCGGTCTATGCACGCATCGACGCCGCCGCCACGCGCGAGCAGAAGGCGGCGCTTGGCAAGCTGTCGCCGTCGGACGTCACAGCCACCGAACTGGCCGGCGAGACGATCACCGCGAAGCTGACGGAGGCTCCCGGCAACGGGGCAGCCATCGGCGGCCTGAAGGTGGTAACGGAGAACGCCTGGTTCGCCGCCCGCCCGTCCGGGACCGAGGATGTCTACAAGATCTACGCCGAGTCCTTCAAGGGCGCCGACCACCTGAAGCAGGTCCAGGCAGAAGCCAAGGCGCTGGTGGACGGCGTGATTTCCTAGGAGCTAACCGGGCGCAACAGGTCTAAACTTGGACTAGGCCCGGATGCATGCCTTGCAGCTTCGGCTGCAGAAATACTGCCCCGATTGCCTCCGGAATGTCCCCCATGTTGCCGGAGGCAATCGCGCGTCCGAGGCCGGATCCGCCCGGGCTCATCAGAGTCCGGCCAACCAGACTCCTAGCTGGTCAAACGCTGCCCAATGAGACCTAACGCTGCCCAATCAGACCTAGACGGTCCGGACGACGTCCTCGTAGGCGAACTTCGGCTTGGCCTCGCCCCACGCGTCGGGTCCGGGCTGGCCGATGTTGACCACCAGGAAGCTCTTCTGGTCTCCGGCCGGGAAAAACTCCTTATCGATGGCGGCAAAGTCCGCGCCCGTCATGGGGCCCGCGGCGAGCCCGAGGGAGCGCACGGCGAGGATGAAATAGCCCGCCTGCAGGTGCGCGTTGTTGTTGCCCGTGGCGGCGGCCAGGTCCGCGGAGGCGTCGTACATGGCTTTGGGTGCGTTGTAGCCGGGCAGGAAGTTCTCCCACTGCTCCTGCCATGAGGTGTCGTAGCTGAGGATGGCAACGAGCGGGGCGGCGGCCGTCTTGGCGCGGTTCCCGCTGGAGAGAGCGTCCACGAGCTTGGCGCGGGCCTCGGGCGAGCGCACGTATGTGACCCGCAGCGGCTGGGAGTTGAACGCGGTAGGGCCGAACTTGGTCAGTTCATAGATGGCGCGGGCCTGCTGCTCAGTGACTTCTCCGGTGAAGGCATGGGCCGTACGGGCCTCGGCGAAGATCGCGTCCACGGCTGCGGAATCGATCACGGCTTCTTCATGGGCGATGGTCATTCGTTTCCTCTCGATTGGCCGCCGCCCCGTCCGGGCCGTGGCGGTACTGCTTTCCATGGTTGCAACCGGCGGCGGAACCATGCTCTTCCCGTGACGGCCCGTTACAGGGCGTGAGCTTTGGCACACTGCTCCGTTCCCCTGCAGCGACGGCCCGGCTCAACCGCGCATGCCCACTCGCCCGGGGCACCAGCGCGGTATTGTTGCACCGGAAGATCCAGCCCCTCCCTCGGGCAACCCCTCGGAAAGGCCCCGGCAATGAGCATGCTCGGAACCAAATGGAAGCTGCACGGCAACGGCAAAGCTGTCCGCCCCGGCGAAGTGGTTGCCCCCGGAGAACGGCTCACCTGGCCAATTACCATCGGCGTGGGCATGCAGCACGTCGTGGCCATGTTCGGCGCGACGTTCCTGGTGCCCATCATCACGGGGATGCCGCCGGCCACCACGCTGTTCTTCTCCGGCATCGGCACGCTCCTGTTCCTCGTGATCACCCAGGGCCGGGTGCCCAGCTACCTTGGCTCCAGCTTCGCGTTCATCGCGCCCATCATGGCCTCCCAGCAGCAGTTCGGCGTCCCCGGCGCCCTCGGCGGGGTCGTGATGGCCGGCGCCGGGCTGGCGCTCATCGGCGCGATCGTGCAGAAGTTCGGCGCGGGCTGGATCAACAGGCTCATGCCGCCCATCGTCACCGGCGCAATCGTGGCGCTGATCGGCCTCAACCTCGCGCCCGCGGCCAAGAACAATTTCGACGCCGCCCCCGTCACGGCGCTCATCACCCTCGTCACCATCATCTTGGTGAGCGTCCTGTTCCGGGGGATCATTGGCCGCCTCAGTATTCTCGTAGGCGTACTGGTGGGCTACCTCGCCGCCATGGTCCGGGGCGAGGTGAATTACGCCAAGATGGATGCCGCAGCTTGGGTCGGCCTGCCCCATTTCCAGACGCCCGAATTCCATCTGGGCGTGGTGGGCCTCTTCGTTCCCGTCGTACTGGTGCTGGTGGCGGAAAACATCGGCCATGTGAAGTCCGTATCCGCGATGACCGGCCAGAACCTGGACGGCGTTTCGGGCCGGGCACTCGTTGCTGACGGCGCCGCCACAGTGCTGGCCGGCTTCGGAGGCGGATCGGGCACCACCACCTATGCGGAAAACATCGGCGTCATGGCCGCCACGAAGGTGTATTCCACGGCCGCGTACTGGGTTGCCGGCATCTTCGCCATCCTCCTGAGCTTCTCACCCAAGTTCGGCGAACTGATCGCCACGGTGCCGCCGGGCGTATTGGGCGGCGCCGCCACCATGCTGTACGGCATGATCGGCATCCTCGGCGTGAAGATCTGGGTCCAGAACAAGGTCAACTTCTCCAACCCCGTGAACCTGACCACCGCCGCCGTCGCGCTGATTATTGGCATCGCCGATTACACGTGGACTGTCGGAGACCTGAAGTTCACCGGCATCGCGTTGGGCTCCGCGGCTGCCCTGGCCATCTATCACGGCATGAAGGCCATCGCCAGGGCCCGGGGCACCGCAGCCGAGCCGGAAACCGAAGGGCCGGCAGCACATCAGGGCCTTCCTCCGGCAGCCAAGGCAGCCATCAAGTCCGCGGCCAAGCGCCCACCCAAGAAGCGATAGGCGCCGGCGGGCTGGGGCCCGGTTAATGAGCCCAGCCTGCCGCATTTCTGCACCACTTTCAGTGCCAGTAGGCGTCGGCGCCCCCGGAACTCCAAGGGCGCCAGGGCCTTGCCGGATCTAAAGCGGTGCAGAAATGTGGCTCCGGCCGCGTGGGGGAGCGGGATTATCCGGCGTCGAACGTTTCGTCCTCGTCATTAGGGGACTTCTCCTGCGGCAAATCATTGCCGCTTCCGTCCGGCAGGCCGGAGGCCTCCTGGGCGGGCTCCGAGGAGAACTGGTCCGAATCCTGCTCATCGGCAGTGCCCTCGCCGATCTCAGCCTCACTGGACGGCACTGCCGTACCGGCATCCTCAGCCGGCGCAGCATCAGCGTCGCGGGGAAGTGGGGACTCCCCCGGCGTCGGGTCGAAACCAGCCCTGCTGATGTCGCCCTCGGCGTGCAGCTGGTCGTCGGTTCCGCCGAACCGGCCGGCACCGGGTTCTCCTGCGCTGTCCTGGTCCTCTTCAGCAAAGTGGCTGAGGTTCGGGGTGCCGGTGTCGAACCTCTCGCCCTCCGGGCTATCCTGGTTCAGGCCCGCTTCGTCGAAGTCCTCCTCCTCGCGGGGCTGGGCGAACTGCTTTCCGCCCATTTCCTGCTCCACGGTTGGGGTGCCATAACCTCCGGCTTCCTCTTCAGGGGCTGCGTGCTGGTTGTCCTGGCTCATGTGTTCCTCCTTGGTGGGAAATACAGTTGGCTGGAAATACTGTTGGCTGGAAGCGCAGTGGCGGGGTTACTGGGAGCGCCGGGTCCTTTCAGGGGCTCACAGCCCCTTGCCGCCCGTAACGGGAAGCACCGCCCCGGAGATGTACGAGCCGGCGTCGGACGCCAGCAGGACATAGGCAGCGGCGAGCTCGGCAGGCTGGCCTGCGCGCTGCAGCGGCGTGTCCTGGCCGAAATTTGGCAGCTTGTCCGGCCACTCCGTGGCAGGAATGAGAGGAGTCCAGATGGGGCCTGGCGCCACGGCGTTGACCCGGATGCCCTTCGGTCCCAGTTCCTGAGCCAGCGCCTTGGTGAAAGCCACCTGCGCCGCCTTGGTCATGGCGTAGTCGATCAGTCCCGGTGACGGGTTGAATGCCTGGATGGAGGCCGTGGTGATGATGGACGCACCTGCCGTCAGGTGCGGCACGGCAGCGCGCGCCGTCCACAGCAGGGAGTAGAGGTTGGTCTGGAAGACGCGGTCGAACTCCTCTGTGGGCAGGGACTCGAAGCTGTCCCGGTTTTTCTGGTAGGCGGCGTTGAGCACCACCACGTCGAGCCGCCCGAACTCCGCCACTGTATCGTCCACGATCTTCGTGCTGAACTCTTCGCTCCGCCCGTCGCCTGCAAGAAGGAGAGCCCGCCGGCCCGTCTTGCGGATCCAATCGGCCGTATCCCGGGCGTCCTCTTCCTCCTCCGGAAGATATGAGATGGCGACATCCGCGCCCTCGCGGGCGAAAGCAATCGCCACCGCCTTGCCGATGCCCGAGTCGCCGCCCGTGATAAGGGCGGCTTTGCCCCGAAGCTTGTCACTGCCCTCGTAGCTCAGCTCGCCATGGTCGGGGTGCGGATCCATCGGGGCCGTGAGGCCCGGCTGCTTCTGTTCCTGCTGGGGAAAAGGGCCTGCGTGGTAGGTCCCACGGGGATCCCTAGGCTGGTCGGGCTGCTTTTCTGAGTCACTCATAGTCCACCTTTCCAAGGCTTTGCCGGGTCCGGCTCTTCGAACCTAACGCAGTGTCGAGGACCAAGTCCACAGCCTGACAAAAGATGGTCAGTAAACTTAGCAGTTGTTGAATTCCCGGATCGCAGAGCCTAGGTTTGGAGCACACAGCAGCCGTCAGGCCAGATGGAGGAGGATGCATGACGGATCCGGACGCCCCCGCTGGCAGCGGCAGGAACGAGACCCGCGAGGAACAGCTCGACCGGAACTGGATGGAGCTGATCCAGGAACTGCGCGTCCTTCAGACCGGCGTGCAGATCTTGGCTGGCTTCCTGCTGACGTTGCCGTTCCAGGACCGTTTCGAGACCCTCGATGACTTTCAGCGGAACCTGTACCTGGTGAACGTGGCGCTGGCGGCCCTGACCACCGCCTTCATCCTGCTTCCGGTGAGCGTGCACCGCCGGCTCTTCCGTAAGCGGCTCAAGGCAACCCTGGTGACCAGCGGGGATAACATCACCAAGATCGCCCTGAGTGGTGTGGGGGCGCTTAGCGTAGGGACGGCCGCCCTCGTTTTTGACGTCACAGCCGGACGCGCTGCCGGGCTCAGCGCGGGTGCAATCCTGCTGCTCGTGCTCATCGTCCTCCTGGTCTATGTCCCCTTGCACCTGCACCGGAAGGCCAGGAAGTCGAACGGCTGAATGCCGCCGGCCCGGCCCCGAACCAGAAAGGCCGAACCAATAAAGGGTCAGGCCCCTTCCAGCACTTGGGTAGTGGCCCAGGTCAGGTACTTGCCCGCATTCGCAATGGCCTCTTCCGTACTGGGCGCAACGTCCAGCAACTGCGCCGCGGCCACCACGCCGTGAGCGGCCAGGTCCTCGGGCGTGACGAGGATCCGCCCGGCCACGACAATCACCGGAATGCCGAGCTCCCGGGCGGCGTCCGCGAGCGCGATCGGCGCCTTTCCCGTGAGTGACTGCGAGTCCATGGACCCTTCGCCGGTGATGACCAGATCGGCTTCCTTGAGTTGCCCGGCCAGCCCGGTCAGCCCGGCCACGAGCGCGAAGCCGCCTTCCAGCGTGGCCTGGGTAAATGCCAGGAACGACGCCGGGAAGCCGCCGGCCGCTCCGGCGCCCGGGACGTTGACGTCCCGGCCGGTCGCCTCCCGCAGGACGGACGCCCAGTTGCGCAGGCCGGCGTCGAGCTTCTCCACGGCGTCCTCGTCGGCGCCCTTCTGCGGGCCGAAGACATGGGCGGCGCCCGTGTTGCCGAACAGTGGATTCCTGACGTCGACGGCGATCCGGAAGTTTACGGCGGCCAGCCGGGGATCCAGTCCGGAGGAGTCCACTGCCACGACGTCCGCCAGCGCTCCCCCGCCGAGCGGCACCACGTTCCCGGCGGCGTCCAGGGGTTTGAGGCCCAGTGCACGCAGGGCGCCGCTGCCGCCGTCGGTCATGGCCGAACCTCCGACGCCCAGGACGATCTCCGTGGCGCCGGCGTCCAGGGCCGCGGCAATAAGCTGGCCGCAGCCGTAGCTGTGGGCGCGCAGGGCGTTTTCGGGCGTCGGCTCCATGTGGGCCAGGCCGGACGCCTGGGCAGTCTCGATGACCGCCGCGGCCCGGCCGGCAGCGTCTTTCCGGAACGCCCAAGCGGCGCCGATCGGCGCCAGGATGGGGCCAACGACGGCGTTGAGCCGCTCCTCATAGCCGGCGGCAACCGCGGCTTCCAAGGTCCCTTCGCCGCCGTCGGCGACCGGGAACTGCGTGGCCACGGCGTCGGGATAGACGCGGAGGGCGCCTTCGGCGATGGCGGCGGCGGCTTCAACAGCGGTAAGGGAACCCTTGAACTTGTCCGGGGCGATGAGGATGCGCATGGCTCCATCCTGCCAGCATCCCCGGGAGCACGCTTGCCGATTCCGTTATGTGGGCATGCGGCAGCGGCCGCGGGTGGGACGGCCCGGCCTGACCCGAACCGCCGAGGGGTGGCATGATGGGCGCATGAGCCGCGTCACATGTGATCTGACCATCTCCCTCGACGGATTCGTCGCCGGCCCGAACCAGACCCCGGAGGACCCCTTGGGCGAGGGAGGAGAGCTCCTGCACAGATGGATGTTCGAAGAACCCGAGTCCAACGCAGCCGAGATCGACGGCATCCTCGAGGCCGGCGCCTACATCATGGGTCGGAACATGTTTGCAGGGCCCGGGGCGTGGGATGAGGACTGGCGGGGATGGTGGGGTGAGGAACCGCCCTATCACGCACCCGTATTCGTTCTCACCCATCATCCCCGCAGCCCCCTGGAGATGCAGGGCGGAACCACGTTCAACTTCGTGGCCGACGGGATCGAATCGGCGCTGGCACAGGCGAGGAAGGCTGCCGGCGACAAGGACGTGGCCATCGCCGGAGGAGCGCAGACCGCCCGCCAATACCTCTCGGCGGGGCTGATCGACGAGCTGCGGCTCCACACGGCGCCCATGATCCTGGGTGCGGGCGAGCGGCTGCTGGACGGCGTGGGGAACCTGCAGCTTGAGCCGACGGAAGTGAGCGGTACCCGCCTCGTCACCCACGTGCGCTACCGGGTCATCCGCTGAAAAGCTGACAATCGTTGGACGTCACTGGTCGGCCATCACTGGACGGGCTCAGCCGCGCCGTTCCTCCTGTCCGGCGTACGTGTTCAGCAGCGCTTCGGCACCGGCGCCGGAGAGGCCCTCGGCCGCGAGGGCGGACCGCATGCCGTCCAGCTTCTCCGCGCCCGCGGGGAAGGGCGGAAGAAGCGGGATGTCAGGATCCGTCAGGACCTCGATTACTACCGGCCGGTCGGCGTCGAACGCGCGCTCCCAGGCGCCGGCCAACTGCTCCGGGGCATCCACCCGGATGCCCGTCAGGCCCAGCAGTTCTGCATAGCCCGCGTACGGAAAGTCCGGGATCTCCTGGCTGTCAGCAAACCGCGGCTCGGATTCCGTTTCCCGCTGTTCCCAGGTGACCTCTGCAAGCTCGCGGTTGTTGAAGACGCACACCACAAAGCGCGGATCGGCCCACTGTCTCCAGCGGTGCGCCACGGTCACGAGCTCAGCCACGCCCGCCATCTGCATGGCACCATCGCCGGCGAGCGCCACCACCGGCTGGTCCGGCCGGGCCAGCTTCGCCGCAATCCCATAGGGAAGGGCGCACCCCATGCTGGCGAGCGTCCCGGACAGGTGCGCCGGCACGCCCGGCGGGAGGATCAGCTGGCGGGCGTACCAGTAGACGCAACTGCCGACGTCGACACTCACCTGGGCATTCCCGGGGAGCCTCCCGTTGAGCTCGCGGACCACGAGTTCCGGGTTCACCGGCGTGGCCGGCACCCGGGAACGCTCCTCCGACAGCGCACGCCAGCTGCGGACCTGCTCCTCCACGTCCGCCCGCCACTGCTTGCGGGCATCCTCCCGCCCTGCGCCGGCACGCCCGTCGTCACCCACAGTCCCTCCGCCCAGCCGTCCCATGAGCTCCCGCAGGGTTTCCGCCGCGTCCCCCACGAGGCCCACCTCCACGGGGTAGCGGTTCCCGACTTTCCGCCCGTCGATGTCGATCTGCACCGCCCGGGCGGTGCCAGGCTTCGGGTAAAACTCGGTCCAGGGATCGTTGGAACCGACGATCAGCAGGGTGTCACAGTTACCCAGGAGGTGGGCGCTGGCCGTGGAGCCGAGGTGCCCCATGGTGCCCACTGCAAAGGGGAGCGTTTCATCAACGAAGGGCTTGCCGAGGAGGCTGCTGGTGATTCCCGCGCCCAGCTTTTCCGCGATGGCCACCACTTCGTCCTGTGCATGCTTCGCCCCCTGGCCCACCAGGAGGGCCACCCTGCCGCCGGCGTTCAGCACGTCGGCAGCCCGTGCCAGGTCCTCACCGTGGGGAAGCACCCGCGCCGGCTGCCATTCCGGCGCCGTCACGATGATGCCGTGCTCCTGCTCCAGCTCGGGGGCCGGCGCTTTCTGGATGTCATGCGGGACGATGACCACGCACGGGGTCCGCGTCTCCAGCGCCGTCCGGACGGCGCGGTCCAGCACCATGGGGAGCTGCTCCGGCGCGCTGACCATCTGGGCAAACTGCGCGGCCACATCCTTAAAGAGGGTCAGGAGATCTATTTCCTGCATATACGCCGACCCCAGCACGCTGCGGCTCTGCTGGCCAATGATGGCCACCACCGGGACGCCGTCCAGCTTCGCGTCGTAGAGACCGTTCAGGAGATGCACTGCACCGGGGCCCTGGGTGGATGTCACCACCCCCACGCCGCCGGTGTACTTGGCATGCCCCACGGCCATGAACGCCGCCGTCTCCTCATGCCGGGCCTGGATGAACTGCACGCTGTCCCCGGCCCGGCGAAGGGCCCCCATGAATCCGTTGATGCCGTCTCCGCTGTAGCCGAAGACCCTGTTCACTCCCCACACTTTGAGGCGTTCCACCATTACATCGGCTACCAGCCGGTCTGCCATTGAACTCTCCCCTGCTTGCGGTCGGTGGGTGCCGGGCGGGTCGCCGCCCCGACTGCAGTCTGCGGGCGCCGGGGCGCTATTCCTCGTGGCCCTGGTCGCCGCTCATCTGGTCCTCGGCAGGCGGCGTCTCGCCCGGGGGCACACCGCCGCCGGGCTCGAGGCCGCTGATGTTGCCGTTCAGCGGGTCGGGGTTGGGTGAGCTGGCGGAGTCTTCCCGTTCGTTTTCGCGGGGTTGTTCGCGGTCGGCGGCTCCGGGCCGGTCAGGGTTGGCGGGGTCGTTTTCGGGGTGGTAGCTGCTCATGTCTCTGCGATCCTCCGTGGTTTGGGTCGTCGGTGAATGACAACGGACTTCGACGTTCTGAGCCTGGCCCTCCGGATACCCGGTGACACTGGACTAATTGTAAGCATGCTGATAATGCTGGAACAGTCAGATGCCGCGAACTCCGGCCCGAGCCGGGAGACGACTGAAGGAGCAAGCTGATGGGAATCGGCGACAGCATTGGAAAAGCAGCGGAGAACGCCATGGAGGATCTGGCGGGAACGTCCAAGCCAACGGACGATGCGCACGTGCCGGAACCGGGCGCCAGGGACGATGACATCCAGGTCCATTCCTCCATCAGCGAAGGCTCCAATGCGATGGACGACGACGGCGACGCGTCACCGGGTGCCGGATCCGGCCGGACGACTTACACGCCCCAGGGGCCCGGTACGGAGGCGAGCGGAGGAACCGGCACCGCCGGAACCACCGGAACCACTGCCGGCGAAAGCGGCGCTGGAACCGGCGCTGAGGATTCAGGGGGCATCGGCGCGGCGGAGGGCTCTGACGTGCCCCGGGACGTCGCCGGTTCCGCCGGGCTGCCTGACCCCGATCCGGACGAGCTCCGTGCCGACCCCTCCGAAGGCGACCAGGATCCGTCCACCGGGCTGGGCCGCAGTTAGCCGTATTGACCACAGGTGGTTGGGGCCGGATAAGCCGGTCAGGACCAGGCGCCCCGGCTCTCCAGGACGTCCCGAAGCAGGTCGGCCCGGTCGGAAACGATGCCGTCCACGCCAAGGTCCAGGAGCCGGTGCATCTCGGCCGGCTCGTTGATGGTCCACACGTGCACGTAGAGCCCCAGTGAGTGCGCCCGGCGGACGAAGCCGGGCGTCACCACGGGAATGGCGCGGTACCGGACCGGCACCTGCAGGGCGTCCACATCGCGCAGCACGCGGCCCAGTACCGCCTGCACCAATAAGCGCAGCCCGGGGACGGCCAGCAGCGGCGACAACGCCACGAAGGCGGCGTTCGCCGCAGTCCCGGCGGACGACGCGGTGCGGCGGGACAGCAGACGCAGGACCGCCCGCCGTCGTCGGTCCGAAAAACTCGCGATGAGGACGCGGTCGTGGACTGCGTGCCGTTCGACGGCTTCCGCGAGGCTCCGGACGGAATGCCAGTCCTTGACGTCCAGATTGAAGCGGGTCTCGGGGAACGCCGCCACGAGTTCGTCGAAGGTGGGCACCGTTTCCCGCCCCCCGATGCGGGCCCTGGCCACCTCATCAGCGGTCAGCTCGGCGATCCGTCCCACGCGGTCCGTGATCCGGTCAAGGGCGGCGTCGTGGAAGAGGAGGACCACGCCGTTGGCGGTGGTGTGCACGTCCGTTTCGAGATAGCGGTAGCCGTGTGCGACGGCGGCTCTGAACGCTGCCATGGAGTTCTCCAGGCCATCGAGCGAAAAGCCGCGGTGGGCCATCGCCACGGGCTTGCCGGCACCCCCGCCCGGAGCCGAGAAGAAGGGCAGCGTCAAGGGCGTTCCTTACGGCAGGCTGACGCCGAGCTCGGCGAGCTTTTCCTCGAGGACCTGGGCCACGCCGTCGTCGTCAAAATGCGGCGCCTGCTGGCCGGCGGCGCGGATGGCTTCCGGATGGCCGCTGGCCATCGCGTACCCGTGCCCGGCCCAGCGGAGCATTTCGATGTCGTTGGGCATGTCGCCGAAAGCCACCACGTCCGCGGCGGCGATTCCCCGCGAGGCGGCATACTCGGCCAAGGTGACGGCCTTGTTGATGCCGGGCACAGACAGCTCCAGCATGGCGACGGTAGGCGCCGAATGCGTCACGTTGGCGAGATCCCCGACGGCTGGAGCTACCGCGGCAAGGAAGTCATCCGCGGTGCCTTCGCGGACAATGGCAAGGAATTTGACGACGGCGTCATCCGCCGCGAGCGTCTCGGCGAGCGGGGCAGGGCTGTATTCGGACAGCAGTTCGCTCGTGTCGTTCTCGATGAAGCCCGGCTCAAGGTGGAAGCCGGTGAGGGTTTCGGCGGCAAAAAGGGCGGTGGGACGCAATTTCTTGATAATCCGCCGGACCTCGAACAGGTCCGGGAGGGCCATGGTCCGGGCGGAAACCAGCTGGCCGGCCTCGAGATCCCACACGACGGCGCCGTTCGAACAGATGACGGTGCCCGTATGGCCCAGCTGCTCCTCGAGGGGGTGCAGCCACCGCGGCGGGCGGCCGGTCACAAAGACAAGTTCGACACCTGCCTCCCGGCAGGCGTGGAACGCGCGGACGGTGCGGTCACTGATTTTCCCGTCGTGCCCAAGGATCGTTCCGTCTATGTCACTCGCTACCAACCGCATGGTGCAAGTCTACGTGGGCGGGAAATGTCGGATGCCGCGAGGGAGGCTCTGCCAGTACCTGTATCAGCAGAGACTCCCTCAGCTGCAAAAACTCCTGTTGTATGGATGATGCGCCCTCCTCCCGCGACAGATTGCCTGGAGGCCACCCATGAAGCAGGGCGCCCTACCGAACCATCCTTAATCAGGAGATCCATGCATACCGCCAATGCTTACGCCGCCCCGTCCGCGGCCGGGGACCTCGTCCCCACCACCATCGAACGCCGTGACGTCGGCCCGCACGACGTCCTCATCGAAATCCGCTACGCCGGCATCTGCCACTCGGACATCCACACGGTCCGGGGCGACTGGGGACCGCAGCAGTATCCGCTGGCGCCCGGCCACGAAATCGCCGGCGTCGTCACGGACATCGGCTCCGAGGTCACCCGGCACAGGATCGGCGACCGTGTGGGAGTGGGCTGCATGGTCAACTCCTGCCGCGACTGCGGGAACTGCCGCAAGGGCGAGGAACAGTACTGCCTCAACGGAATGACCGGCACTTACGGTGCGGTGGACCGCGACGGCACCATCACCCAGGGCGGCTACTCCAGCCACGTGGTGGTCACCGAGGACTTCGTCGTGCGGATCCCGGACGGCCTCGAGCTCGACGTCGCCGCTCCCCTGCTCTGCGCCGGCATCACCACCTACTCCCCGCTGCGGCACTGGGGCGCCGGCCCCGGCAAGAAGGTCGCCGTCGTCGGACTCGGCGGACTCGGACACATGGCCGTCAAGCTCGCCTCCGCCATGGGCGCCGACGTCACTGTCCTCTCCCAGTCGCTGAAGAAGCAGGAGGACGGCCTGCGCCTCGGAGCCGGCAGTTACTACGCCACCAGCGACCCCGCAACGTTTGAGACGCTCGCCGGAACCTTCGACCTGATCATCAACACGGTCAGCGCACCGATCGACATCAGCTCCTACCTGCAGCTGCTGACCCTCGACGGAGCATTGGTGAATGTCGGTGCACCGGCCGAACCGCTTCCGGTGAACGTGTTCTCGCTGATCCTGGGCCGCCGGTCCTTCGCGGGTTCGGCGATCGGCGGCATCCGCGAGACCCAGGAAATGCTCGATTTCTGCGCCGAGCACCAGCTCGGCGCGGAGATCGAAGTCATTCCGGCGGAGAAGATCAACGACGCCTACGAACGCGTCCTCGCCTCCGACGTCCGCTACCGCTTCGTCATCGACGCCTCGACGCTGGGGTAGCAGGGGTCGGGCGAGCGCGCCGGAGTCGGGAGCGCCGGGTTCGGGGCACAGGCTTCGGCGGCGCGGGTTCGGTCCGGCGGCGCGGGTTCGGTCCGGCGCCGCCGGGTCCGGTCCGGCGCCGCAGCTCCGGTTCCAAGGAAGCCCGACGTCGCCCGGCGAGTTCCATTTTCATTCGGACCTTTTCAGGCACATAGTTATCCCATGAGTGATACGCAACGACGCGTGCAACCTAGATTGCTGGCTTTCCTCGTGGCGCTGGGCCTTCTGGTTCCGCTGCTCGGAGGGCTCTACTTTTGGTCCCAGGGAAGCGCCAACAGCCCCGAGACGGCCCCGGGTCCGCCTCCCGTGACGTCGGCGACGCCCACGCCAACCACTACCAAGGCACCGGCACCGAAGCCAAAAGCCAAGCCGAAACCTCCGGCCCCCCCTGTTGACCGCCTCAAAGGACGGCCCGTCAACATCCTGCTGATGGGCAGCGATACGCGCGAGGATAATGCGAAGGCGACCGCGGGCCGGGTGGCCACGGATCAGCGGGCCGATGCCCTCTTCCTGATCCACATCTCGGCCAACCGCAAGAACGTGTATGGCATCTCCGTCATGCGCGACCTTTGGGCAGAGATCCCGGGCTACGGCTACTCCAAGATCAACGATGGCCTGGCCTTCGGCGGGGTGCCCGTCATGCGGCAGACTGCCGGGGCGCTGTTCGGGCAGCGCATCGACCACGCGATCCTGATCGACTTCGGCAAGTTCAAGGGACTGGTCGACGCTCTCGGCGGAGTCAAGGTCAACGTCACGACGCCCTTCACCTCGACGCACGACGGGCGGCACACTTTCAGGCAGGGCGTGCAGACCCTCAACGGAGCCCAGGCCCTGGAGTTCGTCCGGGAGCGCTACGCCTTCAGCGACGGCGACTACCAGCGCGTGCGCAACCAGCAGACCTTCCTGAAGGCGCTGATCGCCGAACTCATGAGCCCCAAGACCCTGACCAACCCGGTGACGCTCCGCAAGACGGTCGGCTACCTCTCGTCGCTCGTTCCCGTCAGCACCGGCCTTGACCAGTCGGCCATGGCGGGACTCGCCTACAGCCTGCGGAATGTCCGGCTGCAGGATGCGGTGTTTTTCTCCCTCCCCACCGCCGGCGTCGGCACGTCTCCCGACGGGCGGTCCATTGTGCTCCAGGACAGCGTGGCGCTCGCGCAGCTTCGGAATTACCTTGCCCGTGACCGTGTAGGCCAGTACATCAGGGATCGGGCAATGAAGGACGTCCGCTGAGGCGGGCGGGGCCCGGCATCGGCACCTCCTTTTCTTCTCCGGCCGGAGCTTATCGCCGCCCGCGGAAGTAAACTGATGGTGGAAAAGGAGCGGCGGCGATGGACGGCAAGGTTCGTCATTCGGAGCTGGTTTCCCCGGGGCTGACTTGCTCCGTGCGGATCATCAGCCGTTGCCCCGTGGCCACCGCCGGAAGCGGGTGGCCGGCGTGACCGCGGCACGGGCGTTGCGCCTCCTGACCGCGGTCCTTGTCTTCCTGGCTTTGATCGTGGGGGCGGCTCCGGGAGCACCTCCTGCGCAGGCTGTGTCGTTGCGCGGCCACGACATCTCCTGGCCCCAATGCCCGACGGCGGTGGGCGGCTTCGGCCTGCCCCTTCCGCCCGCTTCGTCCCAGTTCGTCATCATCGGCCTGACGAAAGGGCTCCCCTTCACCGAGAACCCGTGCCTGGCCAGCCAACTCAAGTGGGCGAGAGACAACCGCAAGCCCGCCCAGGCGTACACCATGGCGGCCTTCCCCACCGCCGCGCAGCTAGCCACCTACCGGACGCAGGGACCGTGGTCTTCCGCCACCCGTGCAGGGCAGCTGTCCAACGTGGGCTACGCCGAGGCACGCTTCGCCGTCGCCAGCCTGGTCAAGACGGGCTTCGCACCACGTGTGGTCTGGATCGACGTCGAACCCCGGCCCGCCCAGCCCTGGCCAACAGCCTCAGCGGTGCAGCAGCGTGAAAACCGGTACGTCATCGAGGGCCTGATGCGGGGTCTGCGCGATGCCCGCTACTCCTACGGCCTTTACTCGTTTACCTCCGGTTGGGCAGACATTACCGGTTCGTGGCGCCTGCCCGGTGTGCCGGTCTGGGCCACGGCCGGGATGCTGGACTACCCGAACGAGGCGCTGGACCGCTGCCGCCAGCCCAGTTTCTCCGGCGGGCGCGTCTATATTTCACAGTGGTACGACAACACCCGGGACTACGACCTCACCTGCGATCCCTACGCGTTCACGCCACTGGCCATTCCGGCGTCGACCCTCTCGGGCGCAACCGCCGACTTCAACGGGGACTGGAACAACGATGTCCTGGCCCGGTATCCGGCACGGGGTGAGCTGTGGATGTATCGCGGCACCGGGCAGGGCGGCAGGCTGCCCGGTGTCCTGATCGGAACCGGCTGGAACGGCTTCGCCCTTGAAACACCCGGGGATTTCAACGGCGACGGTCCGCTGGATGTTCTGGCCAGGGAGACTTCCACCGGCGTCCTGTGGCTGTACCGGGGCAACGGCACCGGTGGCTTCCTGCCGCGCCTGCGTCTCGGCTCCGGCTGGAACATCATGAACTCCATCGTTGGCCCGGGCGACTTCAACGGCGACCAGCGCGTGGACGTCCTGGCCCGGGAAACCGCCACCGGCCACCTGTGGCTGTACCCGGGGAACGGCACCGGCGGATTCCTGCCGCGCGTCCGCGCGGGAACCGGCTGGAACATCTTCAATGCCCTTGTGGGGCCCGGCGACTTCAACGGCGACGGCGCAGCAGACGTTCTTGCGAGGGAAACCGCCACCGGAACGCTGTGGCTTTACCGCGGGAACGGGACCGGCGGCTGGCTCCCCCGCCTGAGGGTGGGCGGCGGCTGGAACGTCATGACCGCCGTCGTGAGCCCTGGCGACTTCAACGGCGACCGCAGGCCCGATCTCCTGGCGCGCGACAGTTCCGGCGTGCTGTGGCTGTACCCGGGCAACGGTGCCGGCGCCCACCTCCCGCGGGTCCAGGTGGGTCCCGGCTGGAACGGGCTCTCGCCGCTTTTCTGATGTGGCCCTGAGGATCTAATACTGCCCGCGTGGGGACCGTGACCCCGCCCATCAGTTGTCATTACACTGGGACGCATGACCGAGCAGGAACCGGCCCCGTCCAGGGCCGCTGAAGCTCCCGACGGCGCCGCGAACCGTTCCGGGGACGCGGCCGCCACGTCCGCCCAGGTCGAGGACGGCGAGGCCCCGCGCCTGGCGGATCCCGACGCCGTCGACACGTCCTTGCGCAGTCCGGCAGAGCGGTCCCGCACCTTTGCCGGGATCCTCGTAAACACCGCCCTCGCCAACATCACGACCAGCTACCTGTGGTTCGCCCTGACGTTCTGGGTCTACCTGGAGACACGCAACGTGATCGCCACCGGGGTGATCGGCGGCGCGTACATGCTGCTGATCGCCCTTTCCAGCATTAGCTTCGGCACCTTCGTGGACCGTTACCGCAAGCTGGCCGTGATGCGTTTCGCCGCCGCATTCACACTGGTGATGTTCGTGCTCTCCGGGATCATGTTCCTGCTCACACCAACCCCCCGGCTCCTGGACCTGACGCAGCCGTGGTTCTGGCTCTTCACCCTGATCATCCTGGTCGGCGCGGTGGTGGAGAACATGCGCAACGTTGCCCTTTCCACCACAGTCACCATCCTCATCGAACCGGACCGGCGGGCCAACGCCAACGGGATGGTGGGCATGGTGCAGGGCCTGGCATTTATTGTCACCTCGGTGCTCTCCGGCCTGTCGGTCGGGCTGCTCGGCATGGGCTGGACGGTCGTCGTCGCCGTGGTGCTCACGGCGCTGGCCTTCCTACACCTGCTCACGCTGCGAATGCCCGAGGAAGTACGGGTCGCCGCTACTGACGCGCACGGAGCGTTCGACCTGCGCGGTTCCATTGCCGCCGTGCTGGCCATCGGCGGACTGTTCGCGCTCATCCTGTTCTCCACGTTCAATAACTTCATCGGCGGCGTCTACATGGCGCTGATGGACCCCTATGGACTGGAGATGTTCCCCGTGGAGCTGTGGGGCGCCGTCTTCGCGCTCGGCTCCACCGGCTTCATCGTGGGCGGTGCACTCATCGGCAAGTTCGGACTAGGGGCCAACCCGCTGCGCAGCATGCTTCTCGCAGTGATCGTGATGGGCTTTCTCGGTGCCGTGTTTACGGTGCGGGAATGGGCATGGCTATACATCGCCGGCATCTGGCTGTACCTGGTCCTGATCCCCGTCGTGGAGGCCGCCGAGCAGACCGTCATCCAGCAGGTGGTGCCGCTGCATCGGCAGGGCCGGGTGTTCGGATTCGCCATGGCCTTCGAGTCTGCAGCAGCACCGATCACCGCGTTCCTCATCGCGCCGATCGCCCAGTTCTGGATCATCCCGTACGCGCGGTCCGCCGAGGGCGCCGCCCAGTTGGCCCCGCTGCTGGGCGAGGGCATCTCCCGCGGGATCGCCCTGGTGTTCCTGATCGCCGGGATCATCATGATCGTGGCCGCGCTGCTGGCCTTCCTGACCCCCGTTTACCGCCGGGTTTCGGCCTCGTACGCCCAGGCAGCTGCCGACGGGCAGGAAACCGCGAACGCGGACTCCTCGTCCTCCGGTTGAGTCAGAACCCGCTGGAATCACGCGCCCGGGAAGAAGCCGGCCAAAATGCCGAAAGCTGGCTCCAGGCGTGCTGAGACCATGGAGCCAGCCTTTTCCGGCAAGTGTCCCCAGAGATGAGGCGATTCAAGCCTCCCCCCAACAAGGTTTGAAGAACACTGCCGAGACTCAGGCTATTCGCATGCGGAGAAGCAGGCAACGGGTGCGGGTCCCTAAACCGAAAGAGACACGGAGTCACGGCGGTTCATGCTGCGTCCGCATCCGTCACGTCGCCTGTCCAGCCGGCACCTGCCGCGCCTAGGCTCGAAACTATGAATCATCACTTCACGGACGAACGGGACAGCTACGGCCGGCTCTTGGTGGACAGGGAGGTGTGGCGGCAGGCCAGTACGCTTGCGGCCGCCGGGGAACTGACCGCACGCTGGCTGGAAGGCAAGAGCGAGTACCAGGCGGGAACCCTTGCCCCACGCTTTGACGACGAAACCCTGCCCATCGCCGGCCAACTCGCCGACATCAATCGCAACGGGCTCTTCACGAAGGAATCCCAGCCGGGACTCGCGGCGGACACCGGCACTGCACAGCGGGAATACGTGACGGGATTCTGCTCCGCAGAATCGGCGCGGCGGCTCCTGCAGCTTTCGTCGCGGACGGAGTTCGTTGCCATCGCCCATGCCCCGGGGGAAATGAGCAGTGCGTCCGTTCCCGTGACGCTCGACGGCGACGAGGTGGTCACCGTGCTGGGGACCAGTGAGACGCCCATCGAGTCGGACCAGATCCGGGACTGGGCGGAGGAAAGCAACGAGACCCTTGCCCTGCTCCTTGCTGACTCCTGGTACGTCGAAGTCCTCGATCCGGTGTGGGGACGGAGCCAGCACCTGCTCCCTGCCATCCTCGAGGCGTTGCAGTCGGTCCCGGCCGGTTTTTGACGTAGTGCGGCTTTTGGTGACCCTTTGAGACGTTCGATTAACTCCGAAGAACTCCGGTGAACCCCCGCTACAGCGGGCGTTGTTTTGGGCTGGCGGGTCTACGTAACGTCAGTCCAAACGCTCCCTCCCATCACCGAAGGAACACCATGTCGAACTCCCAGGACAATCCAGGATCCACCCGCATCACGGCAGGAGGAACCAACAGCCCGAAGCGCCCACGGCGGCTCCAGATCGGGATCGCCGTCGGCGTGCTCGCCCTCCTCGGCGCCGGCGCCGCCGTGGCGAACACGGCAGCCAGCAACACCGCCACGGCAACGGACACTGCCGCTGCCACCACCAGTCCGGCCGCAGAACTGAGGCTGGGCTATTTCGGCAACATCACGCATGCTCCTGCCCTGGTGGGCGTCAATGAAGGCTTCATTGCGAAGAGCCTGGGCAGCACCAAGCTGTCCACGCAGGTCTTCAACGCCGGCCCCGCCGCGGTGGAGGCATTGAATGCCGGGGCCATCGACGCGACGTACATCGGGCCGAACCCGGCCATCAACTCGTTCGTCAAGAGCAAGGGTGAGTCGATCAGCATCATCGCGGGCGCTGCCTCGGGCGGTGCGCAGCTTGTGGTGAAGCCGGAAATCAAGTCTGCAGCCGACCTGAAGGGCAAGACCCTGGCTTCCCCGCAGCTGGGCGGCACGCAGGACGTGGCGCTGCGCGCCTGGCTCGCCAAGCAGGGCTTCAAGACCACTCCCGACGGCGGCGGGGACGTCGCCATCAACCCGACCGAAAACGCCCAGACGCTGAAGCTGTTCCAGAACGGAAAGCTCGACGGCGCCTGGCTGCCCGAGCCGTGGGCATCCCGCCTGGTGCTCCAGGCCGGGGCCAAGGTCCTGGTCGATGAGAAGGACCTGTGGGACGGTTCCCAGACCGGCAAGCCGGGCGAGTTCCCCACCACCGTCCTGATCGTGAACAAGAAGTTCGCCGCAGAGCACCCGCAGACGGTGGAAGCCCTGCTCAAGGGCCACGTCCAGGCCGTGCAGTGGCTCAACGACACCCCGGCCGCGGAAAAGGCCACGAAGCTGAACGCCGCCCTGAAGGAAACGACGGGCAAAGCGCTGCAGCAGGACGTCATCGACCGGTCGCTGCAGAACATCGTGTTCACAGTGGACCCGCTGGCCGGAGCCTTCAAGAAGCTCCAGCAGGACGGCGTGGACGCCGGAACCACCAAGCAGGCCGACCTCAACGGCATCTTCGACCTCACCACGCTGAACGGTGTTACGGGACAGAAGACCTCCGCCGCCGGGCTCGGCAAGGAGTGACGGAACCGAAGCATAAAAGGAGATCCGGCGGGAACGTTCCCGCCGGATCTCCTTTTTAGTCCTGTGCCTACAGCGCGCCCTGAAGTTCGTCGAGGGGGTAGAAGGTGACTGGGTCCTTGAGGAGGTAGTGGAACACCACGCCCCCGGGCGCCTCCTCCGAGCCGATGAACTCCGCGAGCGTCCACGGTCCGTCGGCCACGGCGCAGGCCCAGGCGTGGGCCTCTTCCCAATGGACGCCTGCCAACGAACGCCCGGCGCCAGGACGGAGTGCGACGGTGACGCCCACCGAAGCCGTTCCGTCGGCGGGCTGCCACTCGGTAAAACCCACGATGTCTACGGTGACCCCGGGCGAAGCCAGGGAGGGCCGGCTGGCCATGGCTGTCGCAGCGCCTTCCAGGCCTCCGGTTCCGATGTCCTGCCAAACCAAGGCGGATACCTGGTCCCTGAACACCCTCAGTTCTCTGCTGCACTGCATGCGGATGCGCTGGGCCAAAGCCGTGATCATCAGGGTCCCCATTCTGTCGATGCCTGTGCACCAAACCAACCACCCGAACGGTCTGTCCACAATGCTTTTGGACACGCGCGGACTCGGGACGCAATATGGCTTAATGCACCGCAGTACGGCGTAAAGTCTGGGCCTCTGATTCACCTCAAGAGGGTCAGATGTCAGCTGCTACAGGCTTTGGTCCTCGCGACGGGCCTCGAGCATCGATTCCCGGAGCCGGGACTGTGCAAGAGCCAGTCCGGCGTACGCCGCTCCCCGGGCCACCGATAGTCCGATCACCTGCGACACAACGCTGATCTCCGGGATGCTGGGAAGGCTTTGCGCCAGTCGCCTCCGCGCCTCGGGAAGGACTTCGTCCACCAGCGGACTCAAGCGACCCACAAAGTACACGGACTCCGGGTCCAGCGTAACTGCAACGGCGCCGACAGCGCTGACGATCGCCGTCGTAAACGCTTCCACCACTTCCGCTCGTGACGCCGCTTCCTGCGGCTGGGACCAGAGCGCTTCGATGGCCTCCAGGTCCAGTCCCCGGCTTCTGGCGAATTGGAGGAGGCCTTTTATGCTCAGCAGCCCATCGAGGGTCTCGTTGCCAACGCCGGAGAAGAGAACACCACCAAGGTCACCGAACGCGGGGGTCCTCCCCTGGGCGATTTCATGATCAGTGCAACTGGCGAAGCTCAGCACCGTACTAAGCGTGAACAAAACAGCATTCCCTATGCTCGCATCATCTTTCAGGATCCCCCGCAGGGACGCACTGGCGTCACTCTCAAGAACCACGGGCGCCTTCAACCGATCTTCAAGAGAATTCTGAAGAACAGAATGTGTGGGCGTCTTCCTTGATTCCGATGTTCCGGACCACTTAGCGACATTCCGGACACGGCCGGGCAACGCGGCGACGATTTGACGCAATGGCCCTTCTGCGGAACCACTGGTCTCCACAATCAGGCCCACGAGCCACTCGGCAGTCGTTGCAACATCGCCGCCCTCGAGGCTGGGAACAATGACGTGCCTAACTTCCCGACCCCTCAGGTCCGTTACCAGGACACAAGTGGTTTGCGCCCCGAGGGCGATACCTACAATGTGCCCCGCCGTACCGGGTACATCCAGATACGTGGAACGCCGACCGCGGCGCCGAACCGCATTGACCCCCTGCTCGACGACGAAACCGTCAAAACGAAGCTCATCCACCTTCCGGGACACCGTCGCCTGGCTCAAACGCGTCAATTCGATCAGCCTGTTACGCGTCAAAGGCGCCTCCGAAAGGACCGCATCAAGGACCGAGGCCTTGTTGTAGTCACGTACCGTGGGGTTGCTACTCATAGCACAACCTTAATGAGCTGGATGCCGAAACCGGGACATGACGGAATGTCCCGGTTTCGTTGATATGGGGGTTAAGGGATTCTGGCGGCTTGATAGCTGGTTTCGATTCTCGCAATCTCAATGAGTGGGAGCATGTGGCCCCTACGGGTACTAGCGGATTTTGGCTTCAGTGATGGCTGATTCGGCCAGGCCCCAGTACTCCAGGGACTCCTTGTATTCCGGGGTTTCCAGAACGGACTGGATGGCCTTCTGCAGGGCCGGCGTCAACGGTGAGCCCTTCTTCACACCCATGGCGACGTTGGTGTTGGTGCGGGTATCCATCCTCGGTTCCAGGATGGTGAAGTGGTTGGGCTGCTGCTCGTTGGCCCAGGCCAGGCCGCTGGCGTCGTAGAAGACGCCGTCGATCCGCTTGGAGTCCAGCTGCGTCAGGGCCTCCTGGACGTTGGGCAGCGTCACGCCGTTGATGGCCGGCTTGCCCTTTTCCTCACAGGTCCACTTCGAGACGTTCGGCAGGTGCTTCAGCTGCTGGGTGGAGCCCTTGGTCACGCCAATGTTCTTGCCACAGAGCGTGTCATTGGTCAGATTGTTCGGGTTGCCGTGCGGTACCGCAACGGCCGAGCCGCCCTTGAGGTAGTTGATCATGTCCAGGACCTTCAGCCGCTCGGGCGTGGCAGACATGGTGGTGGCGGTGAAGTCATAGCGGCCGCCGTCGATCCCGGGAATGATCGTGTCAAACGCCGTATTCTCGAACTTCAGCTTCAGCCCCAGCTTCTTGGCCACCAGGCGGGCGAGGTCCGGGTTCACGCCAATCGGGGTGGTGTTGTCCTCGGCCAGGAACGTCATCGGCGGGGAGCTCAAATCCATCGCCACGGTCAGTTCACCCTTGGCCTTGTAGGACTCCGGCAGCAGCGCCACCGCGGCCGGATCCGGCTGGACACCCTCGGAGATGTCACGGGTGTTCTGCGTCTTGGGGATGTCCGCGCCCTGGGTGCCGGTGGCCGGGCCGCCACAGGCGGTAAGGGCCAGCAGGACAGCAAGCCCGGCGGCCGCCGTCTGGACTTTATTGATGGTCTTCATAGTGGTTCCCTTCGAATGGATTCAGCTGGATTGGATCCGCTGAATGAGTGAGGCGGTTTAGTACGACTCCCCGGGCCGAACGGGCATTCTGCGCTTTGGGGAGTGCCTTCACGGTGGAAGGCACTCCCTAAGCGGTTGGTGTCAGCTTGTAGGCCGACCGGGTTGATGTTGGGTCTTAGCGCAGTGTCTTGAAGGCCCGGCCCATTCCTTCGAGCAGGCGATCGGCATCGGTGGTGGAGAACGGCATTGGCGGGCGGAGTTTGAGGACGTTGCCCTGGGCGCCGCAGGCCGAGATGAGAATCCGGTCCTCCCGGAGGGCGTTCACTATGCCGGCGGCGGCCTCCCCATTGGGTGAGAGTGTGGATCGGTCAGTGACGAGGTCGACGCCGATGAAGAAGCCGCTTCCGCGGACTTCTGCGACCTGGTCCAGGTTCTGGCTGAGGTCCTTGAGCCCGGTGATGATCTTCTCGCCGACCTTGCGGGCGTTTTCTATGAGTGATTCCTCGCGGATCACGTCCAGGACGGCCTGGGCAGCGGCGATGGCTACGGAGTTCCCGCCGAAGGTGTTGAAGTAGCGGATGTTCTTGCCGAACTCCACGAGCAGTTCGGGCTTGAAGATCGCTGCCGCGACGGGGATGCCGTTGCCCATGGGTTTGCCGATGGTGACGATGTCCGGGACGATTCCGTGGCGCTGGAAGCCCCACCATTGCTCGCCGGTGCGGCCGAAGCCGGGCTGGACTTCATCGGCGATGTACAGGCCGCCGGCGGCGTGAACTTCTTCGATGATCGGGCGCAGGAAGCCTGTGGGGCCGGCGAAGACACCGTCGGAGGAGAAGATGCTGTCGGCGATGAAGGCCGCCACTCCGATGCCGTGGCGGTGCAGGTCGGCGATGGCGGCACGGACCTGGTTCCGCAGGTGATCTTGCAGGGACTCTTGGTCTGATGAGTATCGCAGGGCGTCGGGGGCGTCGATGACGCGCACGTTCGGCCCCAGGGGCACACCGATGCCCAGGGACGGGGAGAAGGACGCTACTTCGGTTGTCAGGCCGTGGTAGGCGCCGGAGGTGACGATGATGCCTTGGTTTCCGGTGGCGTATTTTGCCACGCGCATGGCGAGGTCGTTGGCTTCGGACCCGGTGCAGGTGAACATGACGTGGCCAAGCTCGGCGGGGAACGTGGCCAGGAGCTGCTCGGAGTAGTCCAGGATGGATTCCTGGACGTAGCGGGTGTTGGTGTTCAGGGTCTGCATCTGCTCGTGGACGGCCGCGATGACCTTCGGGTGGGCGTGGCCGACGGAGGGGACGTTGTTGTAAACGTCGAGGTAGTCATTTCCGTCGCGGTCAAACAGCGTGACGCCCTTGCCGCGAACGATTTCCAGGGGGTTGTCGTAGAAGAGCCGGTAGCCGGGTCCGAGGCTCTGGTCCCGGCGTCGGATGTTCTTCTGCATCTGATCCGGGAGCTCGCTAAGGCGGTTGGGATCAAAGCCATTGATCATGGCCCGGGAGGGCTTGCGGATGGTTTGGGGAGTGGTGCTCATGATGTCTCCTTGATGGCTGGTGCGTCTGGTTCAGGGGTGGAAGGCAGGTGTGGTGCCGGCGCGGCGGCGGTGGCGGCGAGCCGGTCCCAGTCCGGCTTGGAGTGGGAGAGCAGGTAATCGCGCCTTTGCGGCAATTGGTTTGCCCGCCACCCCGTGATCAGGGCGCGCAGGAGCAGCCGGGCCTGGGCTGAGATGATCAGGGCCTCCAACTCCTGGACCGGCAGCGGGCGGATACTCAAATAGCCGTCCATGACGTGCAGTGCGTGTTCCCAGGGGCTGGACGGGTCTGTTCCCAGAAGGTTGGCCATGGTGACGCTGAGGTCGAAGATCACCGGTGTCCGCACGGCGTCGCCGAAATCGATAATCCCGGTCACGTAGTCCGGGCTGTCCGGGTCGACCAGGACATTGAACGGACTGAAATCCCCGTGGACTACCTGGGAGGTCAGGGTGTCCAGCAGCGGAACTACCTTCTCGTCGAACCGGTCGAAAATGTCTTCGGCCAGGGCACGTTTGTGCTGCTCATCGACGTAGTCAAGAAGCGGCCGCATCCGGTGGAAGTGCTTCAGGTCCCACAGGAGCAAACGGTCGGCACGGGGATGGTCGAAGTCCTGCAAAGCAGCGCCCAGACGGGCAAGGCTTGAGCCCACCAACTGAAGCTGGCCAGCGGACGCCCCGTGATGGGCCAGCAACTCGCCAGGCATGAAGCGCATCACCCGAAGCACCCGGTCAAAGGGTCCGGGCGGTGACGGGATGAGGACTTGCGGATCTCCGCCAAGGCTCCTGACAAGACGCTGGACCGGAAGTTCTGGGGCGGTGAGTTCCAGATGCTCCATGCACGCCGTCTGCAGGTGGACTATCAGGGGATCCTCACCCGGCGGGGACACCTTTACCAGGTAGGTTTCTCCTCCGTCCCGGAGGCGGAAAGTCTCGTCTTTCTCGGTGGGAATGCGTCTCAGGTCGCCGTTCAGGCCGTAGGACTGTTCAAGGAGCTCCAGGACAGCTGAGTCGGCGAGCTGAGACTGTTCCACAAGGAGTCCGCTCTCTGATGCGACGGCGTCGATGAAAGCGGAGTTACTCTTGACGCCCGCCATGGTGGTCGGCGCCAGGCCGGTATGAAGCGTGGTGGGGTCAAAAGAAGGACTCATCTCACCCTTTCAGTGGTTGGAGGAAAAATCAGGAGGCCGGCTGTTGTGAGCTGAACCGCTCGGGCCGGACGAAGTCCAGGCCGTCGGAGGATCGTTTGCCGAGGGCTTCGTGCGCGGCGATCTCGCCGAATCCGGTGGCGTTTTTGAAGCCGCCGCCGGAGAAGCCTGTGGCGCAGTAGATCCTGCTGTTCTCCGTGAGCCGGCCAAGGAGGGGGTTGCCGTCCTTGGTGAAGAGGTCGGGGAAGGTGTCGGAGCGGACGATGTTGGGGATGAGGCCGGGGAGGAACTCGGTGACGGTTTCGGTGGTCTCCGCGATTTCGGCGGGGGTCAGTTCCCTGGGCACGGCGTTCGGGTCCGGTGTTGGTCCGCCGCGCCCGTCCAGGGTTGCCTTGACGGTCACCCCATCAACGGCGGGCGCGCCGTACATGGAGCGGTCCTCGTATATCCGGCTGAAGACGGGGAACCTCTCGGGCGAGAACTCTGATGCGTCTTTCGCGACGAACCAGGTCAGGAAGAGCCGCTTCGTCTGCGTTGCCGCCTTCAGGTAGTCGGGCATGAGCCGTTGGGACCAGCCGCCGGAGGAGACGATGACGTTCTCGAACGTCCAGGACTTCTCCCCGGAGGTGATGAGGACGCCGTCGGCGGTTTCGGTGATGCTGTCGATGGGGGTGTTCGTGTGGATTGTTGCCCCGTTGGCCTGGGCTGCTGCGACCGCCGCGGTGACGGCGCGGTCGGTGCGCAGGGCACCGGCGTTGGGGTCATAGACGGCGATGTCGTCTTGCCGGAGGTTGTGCTGCGGGTAGCGTTCGGCCATGGCCTCGCGGCTGAGGATTTCGTGCTCGGCGCCGTTGGTCCGGGTGGTTTCCAGCAGGGCCGAGAGGTAGGCGCCGTCTTTGGTGCCAATCGAGAGCCCGCCGCAGCGGATGAGGATGTTCTGGCCGGTTTCGGCTTCGAGCTCGGCCCAAAGGCTGCGGGAACGCTCCAGGATCGGGTAGAGGTCCGGGTTGCCGCGGTAGATCATGCGGAACAGGCGGGTGTCCCCGCCCACGGCACTGCGGCCGTGGGCGGGAGACGCGGCTTCGAACCCGGTGACAGAGTCGGACAGGCGCGATGCCTGCCACAACGCCATGCTGCCGATGCTGCCCAATCCGATAACGGCGAGTCGGCCATCGGTCATTTAGATCACCTTCACCTTTTCTTATTCAAAGACGCTTCGCCTTAACAACCGGCTTTAGAGACCGAGGTGCTTGTTGATCTCGTCCAGGGACTTAACCGCGTTGTAGTCGTAGCCCCCTGTGATGGGGTCATAGCCACGGTCCAGCACCCAGAGGTTGCGGAAGCCCATGTCGTGCATCGGATGCATGTCGTAGCGGGTGTGAGAGGCGATGTGCAGGAAGTCCTCCGGCTTGGCGTTCAGGGTATCGAGCATGTACTCGAAGGCCTGGTAGCGCGGCTTGTAGGCCTGGGCCTGCTCAGCGGTCAGCACGGCGTGGAAGTTAGCGCCGAGCTTGGGAATGCTGATCTCCAGGAAGCTGTCGTCGGCGTTGGACAGAGCCACCAGCTTGTAGTTGTCGCCCATGAGCTTCAGCGGAGCCGGCACGTCATCGTGGGCGCCGAAGCTGCGTACAGCGTCAGCGAACTCTGCGCCGGCACCAGGGGTCGGGCCGATGCCAAAGAACTTGCATACGCGGTCGAAGGAATTCTGAAGGATCTCCTCGTAGGGCTTGTAGTCGCCAAGGACCTCGTCGAACCGGTACCCGCGGAACACCTTCTTGAATGCAGGCCACTGCTCTTCAGGCAAACGGCCCGCGAGCAGCCGGCGGGTAGTGGAATCAGTATCCCAGTTGATCAGTGTGCCGTAGATATCGAAGGAAATGTACTCCGGCCGGGAGTTTGTGGTTGCCATTTTTCGTCCGTTCGTAGTGGTGTTAGGAGAGGGCCCGGTCGTTGTCCGCCATGTGCATCCGTTCGACCGAGCTGCCAAGTTTTTGATTCGCTATGAATCTAAATCCTTAGGTGTTCAATTGTCAACAACTTTTTGAGATTCGTTCTCAGGAAGATTGGAACGCCGCCGACCGGCTGAATGTCCTGGACATGATCCACGCCTAAAGAGCGACCTGCGGGGAAAAGGGCAAGCCGGCGATCAACGGCGTGACACTGCCCAACGCCCAGAAGCCACGGACGCAACTGGACTCCAAAACGGGTCGACGCGTCGTCTAAGACGTCGGGAGCAACGAGCGGTGCTGTATCGGGGGCCTGTAGCTGTCAGCGCCCTATTTTGTCTGACCCCTCTGGAACACTAAGCCTATGGACGGCATTGAGGAATCCCAGCTGACGCTGGCAGCGGCGCCGCGAGGCGACGCCGTCCCGGCGCCGTCGCTCCGGATGCCGCCGCCCCCAATGCCGTGATGTCCTGTGTTGCTGTCGAGGACCTGATCGCCGCGGCCAGATCGCTTCAGCTGTCTCCTGACAGCGCCGGGCTGATCGACCAACTGCGCGGACTTGAGGAACTGAAATCGACCGTCGCAGGAGTGCAGGCCCGGATCGCCGTCGCCTTCGATGCCACCCAACGCCGCGCCCAGGCCGAGGCCGGGGTCCCGGCAGCGGAGCGGGGCCAGGACGTCGCCGCCCAGATCGCCCTCGCCCGCAGTGAATCCCCGGCCCGCGGCTCCCGGCTGCTGGGCCTCGCGAAGGCCCTGGTGACCGAAATGCCCCACACGCTCGCTGCCCTGGAGACGGGCCAGCTGAATGAATGGCGCGCCACACTGCTCGTCAAGGAAACAGTCTGTCTGGCCGCGGTTGACCGGTGCGCGGTCGATGAGGAGCTTGCCGCGGACACCGGAACCTTCGATGGCGCCGGGGACAGGGCGATCGTGGCGGCGGCCCGGGCCGCGGCGTACCGGCGGGATCCGCGCTCGGTGACCCAGCGGGCGAGCCACGCCGCCGCCGAGCGGTGCGTGAGCCTGCGCCCGGCCCCGGACACCATGACGTACCTGACTGCACTGCTGCCCGTGGCCCAGGGCGTGGCCGTGTACGCGGCACTCAGCCGCCAGGCCGACACGTTGCGTTCGGATGGGGATGAACGTTCCCGGGGCCAGATCATGGCCGACACCCTCGTCCAACGGACCACCGGCACTCCCGGCGGGATCAGCGGTGTCGAGATCCAGCTCGTCATGACCGACCGCACCCTCTTCCAGGCCGACAGCGAACCGGCCCGCCTCCCCGGCTACGGTACCGTCCCGGCCGGCTGGGCCCGCACCCTGATCCAGGCAGGAGAGGAGGCGGACGCTCCGGAGCTGAACATCTGGCTCCGCCGCCTCTACACCGCCCCCCGGGACCGGACACCTCATCGGCATGGACTCACGGGCGCGGCTCTTCCCGGCAGGGCTGCGACGATTCATCCAGGCCCGCGACGACACCTGCCGCACCCCGTACTGCGACGCCCCGATCCGCCACCACGACCACATCATCCCCTGGCACACTGGCGGGACCACCACCCTGGCCAACGGCGCCGGCCTCTGCGAAGCCTGCAACCACACGAAAGAAAAACCCGGATGGAAAGCCATCCCACGGCCCGGCCCCCGCCACACCTTCAAACTCCAGACGCCCACCGGCCACAGCTACCACTCCACAGCACCCCCACTCCCCGGAACGAACGCCGGAGCCAGCCCGGCAGAGCGGCTATTCAGCCACTCAGAATGGCTCCCCCGCGCCTCCTGAGACCGTCAAGTGACCCGTCCCCCGATGGCCAGCCACAGGAATACTGACGTGCCTGCATACAGTCCAGATCTGGCGGCATCCATAGGAAGACTCGGCCTAGACGTGCATCCTGGCCACGAAGCGGAACCTGTCGCCCCGGAAGACTGAGCGGGTCCACTCAACAGGCTTTCCATCGAGTGTGAAGCCCTGCCGGTGGACCAGCAGCATCGGGGCGCCCATTTCGACATCGAGCAACCGGACTTCATCGGGGCCTGCAAGTTTGGTCTCCACGGTGTCCTCCACTTCGCTGATGCGGATGCCGTAGTCCTCGCCCAGGGCCGCATACAGGGACCCGCGGACCTCCACGTTGTGCGCCAGTTCCGGCAGGTCGCCGGCCAGGAAGGCTGTCTCATGGGCGAGCGGCTCGCCGTTGACCAGCCTGATCCGTTCGACGCGGTGGACCTCCGCCCCTGCTGCCAGCCCAAGCCGCCGCGCGATCGCCGGGTCGGCGGGGACCGGACCGATGTCCAGGATCCTGGCGGATGCCGTCATGCCCTGGCTCGCGGCATCATCCGAGAACGACGTGAGCTGGCGGACGTGCGTGACCTTCGGCGGGGCCACGAACGTGCCCCTCCCCTGGGTCCGGTCCAGCCGCCCCTCGGACACCAGTTCCCCGATGGCCTGCCGGACCGTCGTGCGGGACGTGGCGTACTGCTCGGCGAGCGCCCGCTCGGTGGGGATGAGTGTACCGGGAGCCGCGTCCTCAATGAGGGCAAGGATCTGCTCCTTGAGTACGTAGTACTTCGGCAGCGCGGCGGGACGGGTCTCCATGACTGCGATATTAGCTATTGACAGGAAAATTGGTCTACGCCAAAATAGTGGAAATTGGTTTATACCAATTCCGGCGCCCGCCGGAATCCGAAACCACCCTCCCCACCACAGGCAGACAAGGACCCAAAGATGTCGTTCCTGCAAGACCTACGCCAGACGCCCCGTCTGGGCCTGCTCGTCGGCGGCACCGCCGCCACCATCGGCATAATCTACGGCTACGATCTTTCGAATATCGCCGGCGCCCTGCTCTTCATCACCAAGGAGTTCCAGCTCTCCACCAGCGAGCAGGAACTGGTGACCACCGCCGTCGTCGTCGGTGAAGTCCTCGGTGCCATTCTGGGAGGCTGGCTCGCAAACCTCCTCGGCCGCAAGGCCTGCATGGTGGGCGTCGCCGGCGCCTATGCAGCCTTCGCGGCGCTTAGCGCCCTGGCCGCGGACGTCCCGATGCTGCTCATCGCCCGCCTGCTGCTGGGCCTCACCATCGGCATTTCGGTGGTGGTGGTTCCCGTCTTCGTGGCCGAATCCGCCCCTCCAAAGGTCCGCGGCGCCCTGCTCGTCGCCTACCAGGTGGCCACCGTATTCGGCATCATCGTCGGCTACCTGGCCGCGTACGCGCTGTCGGCCACCGAGAACTGGCGCCTGATGCTGGGCCTGGCCGCCATCCCCGCCGTGCTGGTCCTCGCCGTCACACTCCGACTCCCCGACACCGCCCGCTGGTACATGATGCGCGGCCGCACCGAGGACGCCCGCCGCACCCTGGCTTCGATCGAACCCAACGCCGATGTGGACGCCGAGCTGGCCGACATGAAGCGGGCCATCAGCGAGGAACGCGGCGGAGGCCTGCGCGAAATGCTCCGTTCCCCGTACCTGAAGGCAACCGTCTTCGTGGTGGGCCTCGGGTTCTTCATCCAGATCACCGGCATCAATGCCGTGGTCTACTACAGCCCGCGGATCTTCGAGGCGATGGGCTTCACCGGCAACGCCGCACTGCTCCTGCTGCCCGCCCTGGTCCAGGCCGCCGCCCTGGTTGCCGTCTTCGTGTCGCTCTCCCTCGTGGACAAGGTGGGACGCCGCCCCATCCTCCTGGGCGGCATCGGCATGATGATCGTCGCCAACATCATCCTCGTTGCCGTCTTCATGGTGGGCCGCGACTTCGGCGGGGCCCTCACCGTCATCGGATTCCTGGGCGTCCTGCTGTTCACGGTCGGCTTCACCTTCGGCTTCGGCGCACTAGTCTGGGTGTACGCCGGTGAGTCATTCCCCGCACGCCTGCGCTCCCTGGGCGCCAGCGCCATGCTGACCTCCGACCTCGTGGCCAACGTCATCGTCGCGGCGTTCTTCCTGACCATGCTGCAGCGGCTCGGCGGAGCGGGCACGTTCGCGGTGTTCGGCGTCCTCGCCGTCGCCGGCTTCATCTTCGTGCACCGCCTGGCACCGGAAACCAAGGGACGGAACCTTGAAGAAATCCGGCACTACTGGGAAAACGGCGCCCGCTGGCCCGAACAGGCCGGCAGCACGCCGGCGGCCAAGTAATGGGGCCGGTTCCGGGCAGTGCCGCTGGCATGGTTCGAGTACTCGGCCTTGACATCGGCGGCTCCAAGACCCACGCCATCCTGACGGCCCACGCCGTGGGTCAAACCACGGACCACGGCGCGCAGCAGGCTTTCGAGTGCACCGTGGGCAGTGCGAACATCGCCTCAGTCGGCGAAGAGGCGGCGGCCGCCGCCCTGGACGATCTCGCCGCGCAGCTGGGAAACCGCGACGGCGGCCACGGCATCCAGGCTGTATGCGCGGGGGCGGCCGGGGCAGACACGCCGGAAAGCCGGAAACGCCTCGCCGGCCTGCTCTCACGCACTTTCCCGGGCTCCCTCATCCAGGTGGTCCATGACACGCGCATCATCCTCGCCGCCGGCGGCCTGGAAGCCGGCACCGTGCTTATCTCCGGCACCGGCTCCGCGGCCTGGGCGCTCAGTGAAGACGGTCGCGAAGCCCGGGCCGGCGGCTGGGGCTACCTGCTGGGCGACGAAGGCAGCGGTTACGCCCTCGCCCGCAGCGCCGTGCGCAACGCCCTTGCCGAGTACGACCGCGGCCAGCCCGCCGGGCCGTTGTCCGCGGACCTCCTGGTACGTGCAGGCGTCTCCGGACCGCCGGCGCTGCTGGACCTCTTCTACCGCAACCCGGAACGGAGGTACTGGGCCAGCCTTGCCGGAACGGTGTTCGCCTCCGCCGCCCGGGGGGACGCGGTCAGTCTCGCGATCGCCGAAGACGCCGCGCAGCAGCTGGCATCGCTGGCCACGGCGGTCAATGAGCGGCTGGGCCTCCTGCCCGGAGGCACCGATCCGGGCGCTGCCGCTCCCCCCGTCCTGCTGGCGGGCGGGATGCTCGTCAACCAGCCTGCCCTGGCGGAACGCGTCAGCGGGCTGCTGGCAGGACGCGGGCTGGCGGACGTCCGGGTGCTGGACCGGGCCCCCGCCTGGGGCGCGGTGAGACTGGCCACGGACGCGGCCAACTCCGCCCAGCCTGCTTCGGACCACCCTCCGCGGCCCGTCCTGTTCCCCGCCTAAACCAGTTACCCCAACCAGTTGCCTGAGCCAGGTTCCGGCTCATTCCATCCGACCCACAAAGCACCGCGTCCCAAGGAGACACATGACCACCCCGCTGAACACTTCCATCCCGGCAAGCACCGCCACCGGCACCGGCACTGCCACCGCGCTCCAGGTGCCGGGATCGCTGATGGCCGCCGAAATCCTCGAGCAGCCCGAGGCGCTCGCCCGGCAGCTGGACCAGGGACAGGCCGGCCTCCGGCGCCTGGCCGCCGCCCTTCGCGATGCGGACATCCGTTTCGTCCTGCTGGCAGCACGCGGGACCAGCGACCACGCCGCCCTGTACGCGAAGTACCTCATCGAGACGGTGCTGGGGCTGCCCGCCGGGCTGGCCTCGCCGTCGAGCCTTACCGTCTACGGCGCGGAGCCCCGGATGAACGGTGTCCTCTGGCTGGCGGTCAGCCAGTCGGGCGGATCCCCGGACCTGGTGGACTCCACCGCGGCCGCCGCCCGGGCCGGTGCCGTTACGGTTGCGGTGACCAACGCACCGTCGTCGCGGCTGGCCGGGGCCGCCCAGCACCATGTGGACATCCTGGCGGGACCGGAACGTGCCGTGGCCGCCACGAAGAGCTACACGTCCCAGCTGCTCGCGCTGTGGCTGCTCATCGAGGCCTGGGCCGGGGGTGACGGCAGGGACGCGTCAGCCCTGCCGCGTCACGCGGAGGATGTCCTGGCCCGGCCGGAGATACTGGAGGTTGCGAACCGCTACCGCTTCGTGAACCACATCATCACCACCGGGCGCGGTTTCTCCTACCCCACGGCGCGAGAGGCTGCTTTGAAACTGATGGAGACGTCCTACCTGGCGGCCCATGCCTTCTCCGGAGCCGACCTCCTGCACGGCCCCTTCGCCATGATTGACGAGGACCGGCCCGTCATCGCCGTCGCGTCGCGGGGTACCGGCGGCCGGGCCCTGGAGCCCGTGCTGGAGCGCCTGGCGGAACGCGGGGCGGACGTGTGCCTGGTGGGCGATCCTGCCGCAGCCCGGCCGCTGAACCACACGGTGCCCCTGCCGCACGTCCATGAGCAGCTCGCGCCGATCCTTGAAATCTTGCCCCTGCAGCGGCTGGCCCACGCCATGGCCGCCGCCCGTCACCGCGACCCCGACGCGCCCCGGGGCCTGCGCAAGATCACGGAAACCTGGTGAGTACGACGCTCATTTCCGCCGCCCGCGTCGTCACGCCCGGCGCTGTCCATGAGCCCGGCTGGGTGGAGACCCGGTCCTCCCTGGTCAGCGCCGTGGGCGCCGGGATCGCCCCGCGGGTGCCGGACGTCAGCTTTCCCGAGGGGACGCTGTGCCCGGGGTTCATCGACGCCCATGTCCACGGGGGCGGCGGCTTCAGCTTCAACGATGCCGACACGGCCGGGGCTGCCGCAAATATCGCCGGCGTGCATCTGGAGCACGGCACCACCACGCTCATGGCCAGCCTGGTAACAGCGCCTTTGGCAGAGCTTGAGGACGCGGTGGCGGCTTTGGCCGGGCTGGTCGAAGCTGGGATGCTGGCAGGGATCCACCTGGAAGGACCCTGGCTCAGCCCGTTTCACCGCGGCGCGCACGCCAAGGATCTGTTGCGGACTCCGGATCCTGCCAGCATCGACCGGCTGATGCTGGCAGGCCGCGGAGCAGTAAAAATGGTCACGATAGCCCCGGAGCTAGAGGGAGGGCTCGCGGCCATCCGGCAGATCACCAGCTACGGCGCCGTCGCCGCCATCGGCCATACCGGTGCCGGCTATGACCTGGCCCGCGAGGCAATAGCCGCGGGCGCCACGGCAGGGACCCACGTGTTCAACGCCATGCGCCCCCTGCACCACCGGGAACCCGGACCCGCCCTGGCGCTGCTGGAAGACCCGGACATCTTCGCCGAGGTGATTGCCGACGGCGTGCACCTGCATCCGTCGCTGGTGCGCTTCATCGCGGGGAGCCCTGCGCGGGCCGTCTTCGTGACCGATGCAATGGCCGCGGCGTGCGCCGCCGAGGGGACGTATCAGCTCGGCGGCCTGGAAGTCCGGGTCGCCGGCGGCGAGGCGCGGCTGGCCAGCAACGGCGCCATCGCTGGCAGCGTCCTGACCCTGGACGCCGCCGTTCGGCATGCGGTCAGGCAGGCAGGCATCCCACTGGCTGACGCGGTCCGCGCGGCCACACAGAATCCTGCGGACATGCTGGGGCTGGCGGACGTCGGGCGCCTCGAGCCTGGCCGGAGCGCGGATCTGGTCGTGCTCGGTGAGGATCTGAGAGTTGCAGCGACGATGAAATCCGGAGAATGGCTGGCTGAGCCGGTGAGCGCCGGCCCAACCGTCAGCGACTCGTGAGCGGCCCCCGTCAGTCGTCGGGGCTCTGGCTCAGGACCTTGAAGTCCGAACCGACCGCTACCTCGACGTCCGAGCCGTCGGCAAGCCGCACTTCAACTTCGTAGGCGGAGCTTGGGTTCTCGTCCCGCTCCACTTCCGTCACCGTACCCTGGCCCACCTTGGCCAAGGCGGCCTGCACAGCCTTGTCACGGTCAGCCTGGCTCAGCGGGCTCTGCGTTCCGCCGTCTGCGGTTCCCTCGCTGTCGAAGGGGTTCACGGATGCGGCTGCAACGCTTGCGCCGCCGAGTGCCAGCCCCGCCACTGCGGCCCCGATAACCCACGTTCTCTTGCGCATGACAAATGCTCCTCTCACATTTTTTCCCAGTCTCCCCCCGATATTTGGCATGTGCAACGCTTAATTAGTTGATGCCAAGGGAGCAGGCCGGGGCGCCCGGAAACCCCGTCCCCTGCGCGTCCGAAGAGCGGTTTTCAGCGTTCGTAGATTCCGGTCAGCGTGGCCGTACCGAGCAGGTGCTTCGCGAGCTCCGAGCCCAGGCTGGCCGGACGGGCTCCCGCGCGGGTGTCCAACTCCTCGACATCCAGCGCGTAGACCGTCACGACGTAGCGGTGCCGGCCGTGGCCCGGCGGAGGGGCGGCCCCCACGTAGCCCCGGAAGCCGGCATCGTTCTTCAGCTGCACCGCGCTTCCCGGGAGCTCCGCGCCGGACTCGGCTCCTGCGCCCTCGGCCAACGAGGTGACGTCCGCCGGGATGTTAATTACCGCCCAGTGCCAGAACCCTCCGGCGCCCGGGGCGTCGGGATCGAAAACCGTGACGGCAAAGCTTCGGGTCCCCGCCGGGGCGCCGCTCCAGCTCAGCTGCGGGGAAGCGTCGTCACCGCCGGCATGGAGCTTGCCGCTGCGCTGCGGGGGCTGCAGCGTCTCGCCGTCTTGGAATGACCGGCTGGTGAGCTCGAACGACGCAACGTCCGGCAGGTCTGCAAACGGACCGGAGGGTGTCATGGCTGCCTTTCAGATAGTGGGGACTTCTGCTTCCTTTGCTGCTTCTTCTGCCGCTTCTTCGATGCGGTTGAGTTCGGCCCTGGTGGGCGGGTTGGCGCCGGCGCGGGACACCGTGACGGCGGCCGCGCGGGTGGCATGTGCGAGGAGCGCGGCGAGGCCCTCTGCGGGCAGCGCGCGCAGGGCCCTGCGATTCTGGGCACCGTCAAGGCCGCGGTCCACGACGCCGGAGAGCAGCGCCGCCATGAAGGAATCCCCGGCCCCGACCGTGTCCGCCACCTCCACTTTCGGCGCGGCGAACTCGGCCTCTCCAGCAGCCGTGATGCCCCAGGGACCCTCGGCGCCGCGCGTGACCACCACCATGGCCGGCCCTTGCGAACCCCCCAGCGACAGCCAGCGGCGGGCCGAATCGAGGACATCGACGCCCGGATACAGCCACGCAAGGTCCTCGTCGGAGGCCTTGACGATGTCCGAAAGGGTCACGAACTTCTCCGCCTGTTTGCGGGCATAGTCCACGTCGCTGATGATGCTGGGCCGGCAGTTCGGGTCAAAGCTGATGGTCGCAGATGGGTGGGAATGTTCGACGGCGGCCAGCACGTCGGCGGCGCCGGGCGCCAGCATCGTGGCGATGGAACCGGTATGCAGCAGCGTGGTGCCCTGCATCAGGAACGGCAGGCGGTCAACAAGGCCGGGAAGAACCCAGGCGAGGTCGAAGGTGTAGGTGGCGGCGCCGTCGTCATCCACCAGGGCGGTGGCCACGCTGGTGGGCAGCCCGTCAGGCGCCTGCGGCACCATGACCGAGCTGGCCCTCAGGTGCGCCGCCACTGAATCTCCATAGGCGTCGCGGCCATAACGGCCGATGAACTGGACGGGATGGCCCAGCCGGGCCAGCCCCACGGCGACGTTAAGCGGGCTGCCGCCCACATGGGCTTCGATTCCGGAGGAGCGCTGGACCACGTCAACAAGGCCCTCGCCGATAACTGTGAGCATGGTCATACTCTGCCAGAGAACGCGTCCCGGCGCTCCCGCCTTGCGGAGAACCGCGCGGAGAGCAGTTGGAGCAGCGTGCGCTCAGGCACGCTGCTCCAACTGCACTTCGGACGCGGCTAGGACTTCGCCTTGCCGGGCAGCGCGAGCTTGAACACCTTCGCCCACGAGGAGCCCACCTGCTTGAGCAGCGGCCCGGTGGTGTACGGCAGGCCATAGCGCTGACAGATTTCCCGCACCTTGGGCGCCACTTCGGCATACCGGTTGGAGGGCAGGTCCGGGAAGAGGTGGTGCTCGATCTGGTGTGAGAGGTTCCCGGTCATGATGTGCATGAACTTGGAGCCGGAGATGTTGGCCGAGCCGATCATCTGGCGGACGTACCAGTCACCGCGGGTCTCGCCTTCGACCATCTGCTCGGTGAAGGTGTCCGCCCCTTCGGGGAAGTGGCCGCAGAAGATCACGGCGTGCGCCCAGACATTGCGCACGGCGTTGGCGGTCAGGGTTCCGTAGAGCGCCTGCTTGCCGGAACCGGTCAGCATGGCCACGGCAGGAGTGGCAGCGTAGTCCTTGGTGAACTGCGTCACCACCTTCTTACCCAGCGCCTTGAGGTCCTTCTGCAGGGCTTCCTTGGACTTCTTCCCCTCCTTGTACTCCGCCAGTTCGAGGTCGTAGATGGCGATTCCCCATTCAAAAATGGGTGCCAGGATCGCGTTGTACAGCGGGTTGCCGAGGTTGTGCGGCTTCCAGGGCTGTTCCTCGTCCATGCGGAGGAGGTTGTATCCGACGTCATTGTCCTTGCCCACCACGTTGGTCCAGCGGTGGTGGAGATCGTTGTGGGTGTGCTGCCACGCCCGGGCCGGGGTAACGAAGTCCCATTCCCAGGTGGTGGAGTGGATGTCCGGGTCACGCATCCAGTCCCACTGGCCGTGCAGGATGTTGTGGCCAATCTCCATGTTTTCGAGGATCTTGGCGGCGCTCAGCAGGGCGGTTCCGGTGACCCAGGCGGCCTTGTTGCGGCCCATCAGGAGCGCGGCGCGGCCGGAGATTTCCAGTCCGCGCTGGATCTTGATGACACGCCGGATATAGGCGGCGTCGGAGGCGCCGCGCTTGGCGAGGATCTCGTCCTTGATGGCGTCCAGCTCGCGGCCGAGTTCGGCCACCTGCTCGTCGGTGAGGTGCGCGGCGGCCGGCGGGCGAACCAGCGGGCTTCCCGATTTGGCCAGGGCACCCGGACGGGGTTTAGCCGCCGGTCCGCTGATCGACGTCGATTCCACGGCTGTGCGGTCAGATATTGCTGTCATGCTGTGTTGCTCCTCAGATGTCGAGGTTAACGGGCCCGGCGGCTGCCGAGACACACGTCTGGATTAGTTGGCCCGGCTCCCCGTGGACCTCACCGGTGCGCAGGTCACGGACGTGACCGGCACGCAGCGGCGTCAGGCAGCTGTGGCAGATACCCATGCGGCAGCCGCTGGGCATCAGGACTCCCGCGTCCTCGCCCACATCGAGCAGCGGGGTGTTTCCGTCCGCCTCAACCTCGCGGTCCGAGGCCTCAAAGGTGACCAGTCCGCCGTCGTGCCCTTCCCCGCCCACCAGGCTGGTGTTGAAGCGCTCGATGATCAGGTTGATGGGGTCGGCAGCGAAGGGGCCCGCCTTCTTGTGGGCAGCGGCCTCTCTTGTCCACAGCGCCTCGGCCTCGTCCAGGAAGCCCTCCGGTCCGCAGGCGTAGGCGGCGCGCTGTCGCCAGTCCGGGCAGAGCTCATTCAGCAGGGCGGCCGAGCTGAAGTCCAGCCGGCCGCGTTCGCCGGTGTACCAGTGGGTGACCCGGAAGTTGGGAAACTGGTCCGCGAGCTCGGACAGTTCCTCGTGGAAGATGCTGTCCTGCGGCGTACGGGCGGAGTGGACAAGCACGACGTCGGCATCGGGGCGGTGCGGCACCAGCGTGCGGATCATCGACATGACGGGGGTGATGCCGCTCCCCGCGGTGAGCATGAGCAGCGGCCGCGGATGCTCCGGCAGGACAAAGTCGCCCTGGGGCGGAGCCAGGAACAGCACGTCGCCGGGCTTGGTGTTTCGGACGAGGGCACCAGAGACAGCACCCATGTCGCTGACGGTGATGGCAGGGTCCTGCCCTGCCGGCGCGCTCAGCGAATACGACCGCCAGTGTCGCACGCCATCGAGCTCCACGCCGATCCGTGCCCACTGCCCGGCTTTGTGGGCCTTCCAGCCGCGGCCAGGGTGGAAGTGGATAGTGGCGGAGTCCGCCGTCTCGGGCACCACTTTTGTGACCACGCCGCGGAGCTGACGGGCCGAAAAAACGGGGTTAAAAAGCGCGAGAATGTCCTCCGGCGCCAACGGGGTGGTCAAGACCGTCGCGGCACGCGCTAATTTACGGAGCCGAATCATGTTGTCCACCACCTGTTGGATTCACCCATATGTATCTCCTAGTGAAACCGGTGATCGTAATATACAAAACTACCCCAACCCCCAGCTACTAGCGTCCCGCATGCCGATGGCCGGAGCAACCGGAACGGTGTGGCAGTGGGGTCAGACAAGGGATTTCCTCCATGGTGGGCGCCTGTGCGTGCGCCGTTGGCTATGAATGGTAAGTATACTTACCTCCCGCTGATTACGGGACCTTGGCAGCACATTGGGCTGGGACGGTGCGCCGCTGCGCGGCGATACCGGCAGCGGATTTACTATCTACCCCATGACTTTGCAACGAACGGACGTTGATGGAGTTCCCGTGTTCTGGGTGGAGGGGCCGGCGCCGCTCACGGCGCACCTGGTCTTCCGCGCCGGCGTCCGGGATGAAACTTTCATGTCGGCCGGGCTCACCCACCTGGTGGAACACCTGGCCATGTCATCCATCCCGGACCTCCGGCAAAGCCACAACGCCGGAGTCGAACTGGCCTTCACCTCGTTCATGGCCAGCGGCAAGGCGGAGTCAGTGGCCTCCTTCCTCAGCGCCGTCTGTTCCTCCCTGACCGCCCCCGACTTCGGCCGGCTGGAGGTGGAAAAGAAGGTCCTTACCGCCGAGGGTTCCAGCACCGTTCCGCCGGCAACCGCCGAGCACCTGCGGCACCGCTTTGGCCTGGCCTCCCTTGGCTTGGCCGATGTGCCGCCACCGGCGCTCAATGCCCTCGAACCAGAGGACATCCTGCGGCACGTGGGGAAGTATTTCACGGCCGGGAATGCGGCTCTCGCCTTGAGCGGCCCTCCGCCCGAGGGTCTCAGGCTCGCCCTGCCGGCAGGCCCGGCCCGCCGCCCGGTCAATGCCGCGCCCCTGCCCGTTCCACTTCCCCTGTGGTTCCAACAGAGCGGACCACGGCTCGGCCTGTCGTTGGAAGTGCCCGCCGACACGGAAGCCCGGCGCGAGGCCGTCCGAGCCCTCTCGCGCATCGCCTGCCGGCGCGCACTCAGCACCCTGCGTCAGGAGCACGGCTGGATCTACGACATCGACTGCATGCATTTTTTCGACGACGACGGCCGGGGCGTGCTGTGCTTCGAGTCCGACCCGACCAATCAGCATGCCGAAGACGTGCGGCTCGGCCTTCTGGAGATCCTCCGCGATCTGCGCCGTCACGGGCCTACGGCCGGGGAGCTGGCGACCGAAGTGGAGGAAGTGCAGGAGTACCTCGAGGATCCGTCATCCGCCATGGATGTGGCGGTAGCTGCCGCCGAATCGTACCTGCTCGGCCGGGCAGCTGTCGGCCCCGAGGACAAGGTGGCACTGGCGCACGGTGTCACTCCGGAATCCTGCCGTGCTGCCCTGGAACTGCTGGAGGAAACGGCCATCTTTGGGATGCCGGAGGGCACCCGTCCGGAAGACGACAGCATCAGGTCCGACACCGAGCGGGCAGTCGACTGGCTGGGAGGCAAGGAGTTCCGGCGCGGCGTGCGCGGCGTCTTGGCCGGAGTCCCCGGCGGAACCAAGCTCTTCGTCGGCGAGAAGGGCGTGACGATCTGCGCCGACTACACGGCCAGCATCACGTGGGATGACCTCGTGGGTGTCGCGGTGTTACCGGACGGCCTCATATCCCTCATCGGGGCGGATTCGCAGCAGATCGACCTGCGTGCCGAATGGTTCAGCAACGGCCGGCAGGCCATGGACACCATCCTGGACCGGGCAGGTGAGGGCCGGCGGTTCATGCCAGCCCTCCCCTAGGAACCGAGCAACTCCTGCACGAGCTCGCGGCATTTCCGGTAGGACGAGGCCTTCGGGTCAATCAGCGCGAAGTGGTCGCCCGGAACCTTGACCACCTGGACCGGCGCCCCGGCGGCCCGGGCTGCTGCGGCGTACGCTTCCGACTGGCTCATGGGAACGGTGCGGTCCTCGAGTCCGTGCACCGCATAAATCGGCACGTCCAGCGGAACCGCACTCATGGGGTCGGCATACTTGTGGCGCTTGGGGTATTTCCCGGACGAACCGCCCATGAGGTTGCTGACCGCCCCGTTGCTGAGGTCAAGCCAGTCCGCCTGGGCGAGGTTCAGCAGCCCGGACTGGCTGACCACGCCTGTCAGGTGTACCGCCTCGCCGTTGAGGTTCCTCTCCACCTGCCGGTCAGCATCGGGGGTTCCCAGCCCGGCCAGCCGGTCCCGTCCTGCCGCCCAGACGGCGAGGTGGCCGCCGGCAGAGTGGCCCAGCGCCACCACCTTGGCAAGGTCAAGTCCGTGCTCTTCAGCGACTCCGCGCAACCTGTCGATCCCGGCCAGCACGTCCTCGAAGGTGTGCGGCCAGCCGCCCCCGTTGCCTGCCCGCCGGTATTCCAGGTTCCAGGCCGCCATTCCGTGGGCTGCGAGGTCCTTTGCCAGCGGTTCGCCCAGCTCGGCCCCGTACTGGGAGCGCCAGTATCCGCCGTGGATGACCACCACGACGCCTCGGGTCGCCGGCCGCTTGCCGTTCCGTGATGAGGATGCTGGCGGCGTTTCCGGCAGGAAGAGCTCGCCCCATTGGCTGGGGTGGTCGCCGTACTGGTACTTCTGCCGCTTCACTGCATCCTCCTTGGGTCCGGGTGGGCAGGAGGCAACAAGCGCCCCCGGCGTCACCACTGCCGTAGCACCCAGCAGTCCAGAGAACGGCAGGGTCCGACGGCGCACATCAGCCATGTCCCGAGCCTACAGGGACGCGGCTCCCTCCGGGCGGAAGAGAGTGGCCGAGGTGGCAGGGCGGGTGTCACACCGGCGACTGTCGCACGCCCTTGATAGTTTGGAACCATGGCAAGCAACTGGGATCGCCTGGACATCAGTCAGCGCGACTCCGTGCAGGAAAACGTGGAACTGTATGAGCGCGTCCGGCCTGCCCTGAAGCTTGTCACCCGTGACGTCCTGCAGATGCTGCGGACCATGCTCAAGGACACCGAGGTCACGCCGCTGTTCGTGACCGGCCGCACCAAGACCGTGGACTCCTTCCGGGAGAAAATCTCCCGAACCGAGGAGCCCCTGGAACCTGGCGGCCCCCGCGTCCTGAAGTTTCCCGACCCGTTCCGCACCCTCAATGACATGGTGGGTGTCCGCGTCATCACCAAGCTTCCTGCGGAAAATGCGGTGGTGGCCAACCTCATCAAGCGGCAGCGGCAGCTGTTCGACTGCCGCGGAGACCGTGAGAAGGACATCGGCTCCATCGAGTCCGGCACATACGGCTACTCCAGCCGCCACCTGATTCTGCGGACCATCCAGAATGAGGCCGTCAAGGAGTACCAGAAGGTCTTCAACCCAGATGCGCAGCCCAACGGAAGCTACTTCTTCGAATGCCAGATCCGCACTGTCTTCGCGCATGCATGGAGCGAGATAGAACACGACATCCGCTTCAAGGCAGAGGATCCGCGGGCCTGGACCCCGCATTTCGACCGCCAGTTCACCGCCACAGCCGCCATGCTGGAGACAGTGGAGAGCGCCTTCGCGGACCTGCACGAGCGCTACGAGGAGGTCCGCGGCTACTGGGACATGGACGGTGAAGGCGCCGCCCCGCTCACACCCAACCGCATCCGCGACGTCTGGCGGACGCTGCTGCCGCACGTGGATCGCAAAGTGGATGACGACTGGGGATGGGCCGCCGAACTCATGGCGGCCCACGGCCTGAACCAGACGGTCCAGCTCGCCGGACTGCTCAGCGCCAACAGGATCACCGAGGTCCGCAAGGCCCTGGACCACCGCTACTCCCCCGGCCCGGACCGGCTGCTGGATGACCTCCTCCTCTGGCAGTACGGGACGAAGCACATCGACCTCACCGCCGAGGAGCCCGACGCCGTCCCGCACCCGCGGCGCGACAGCCTCCTGCGGCGGCTGAAACAGATCGAGCGGTACCGCCAAACCAAGAAGTAGGCGTCGGCAGGGCTGGGTTCCGCCCTACCAGCACGAATAGTCAGCACCCGGCGCGCGACACACCTCCGTTACCTTAATGTGACTTTTGGAAAGGGCTCCCGTACCGTGGAAGATGTGCCTTCCTCACCGAGGAAGGCACTCCCGCGCTGATTGCCTAACTCTGCCGCTGCCCGGGATCCGTTCACAGACCATGCACGGCAGAGACGGGGAAACCAATTTTGGCCCGCACGAAAGGGCCTTGGGGTGAAGCCACGCAGTTCCTGAACTTGTCAGGGCGCGCGGCCGGGTGTCTCCCATCCGAATCCGACAGCTCACCTCGCAGGCATCGGGAGAGGCTCCTTCATGTCGTCACGCTTTACCCGTGCCCGCCGCGCAGCGGCCGGCCGTTCGAATCCGTTCGTATCCGCATCGCGTGCTGTCACGGCTAATGCCGGAGGACTGGGACGCCAGGCAACCGTAATCCTCGCGGCATCGGGACTCGCCTTCACCGGCAGCATGGCAGCGAACGCCGCCAACGCGCCGGCCCAGAAGGACGCCGCCCCCGCGTCGGCGTCCACGGCCGCCAGCCAGGTCCAGGCACCCCTGAGCGCCAGCTCCAGCGTCAAGATCGCCTTCGAGCGACCTGCGGTGAAGTCCACCCCTGCCCCCGTGGTGCAGGAGCCCGTCGTCGTCGAAAAGCCGACGGCCCAGCGGGCCGCAGCTCCAGCGCCTGCCGCAGCCCCTGTTGCCGCGCCTGCGCCCGCCCCGAAGGTCTCTGCACCGAAGATCACCGTGAAGTCCTCACCGGCGCCCGCGAAGGCTCCCGCTGCCGCCGCTGGCGGCATCAATGCCTCGATGGTGTCGGCCGCCTACGCCCAGCTGGGCATCACCCAGGACTGCACCGCGATGGTGGAAAAGGCACTCGGCGCCTCCGGCATCCGGGTGGGCGACCTTGCTCCGATGCAGTTCATGAACCACGGCAAAGTCGTGTCCACTCCCCAGCCCGGCGACATGGTGGTCCAGTCCGGCCACGTGGGAATCTTCGTGGGCAACGGCAAGGTGCTCAGCGGCGGCATGAACGGCGTCAACGAGACCGTGGTTCACCCGCTGTCCTGGCTGACTGCCACCGGCCCCGTCACCTTCGTGCGCGCCGGCGCCTGACAACGCCGAAGCCTGCTTACGCCGGAGCCGGTGTTCCGCTGCCTTGGGGGCAGCGGGGCACCGGCTTCTTCTGCTAGCCGAGAACTGCCCGGTTCCGTCCGAGGGATTTGGCCTCATAGAGCGCGGCGTCAGCGGCTGCAATCGGCCCGTCAAGGCTCAGCACCCCCGCGTCCACAGCAGCGATGCCGTAGCTGACGGTGGGCATTCTAGGTACGTCGGGAACCGACCCCTCGGCGAGCCGGCGGCTGATTTCCTTGACGATGATCTCCGCGGAGTAGGGGCTCGCGCCCGGGGCAAACACGATGAATTCCTCGCCGCCGTACCTCCCCACGAGGTCCGTGGAGCGGACCGTTGCACGGCAGGCGTCGGCGAAGGCCTGAAGCGCCAGGTCGCCGGCGGCGTGGCCATGGGTGTCGTTGATGGCCTTGAAGTGGTCCAGATCCGCGAGGATCAGCGCTCCCCCGCTCTTGCTGCCCCGGCCGCGGCGGAGCTGTGTGGACGCCATATCCAGGAATGCCGACCGGTTGAGCAAGCCCGTGAGCCCGTCCTGGCTGGCGACGGTTGTCAGCGCCCGTGTGTGCTGCTCCGTGCTGAGCCCGGCCATGCTGAAGGAGACCACTGCCAGGAGCACCATGGTAACCAGGGTGGTCACGGCGGATCCGAAGTAGGTCACGAACGTCGGGCTGTCGGGGCCTGCAGCGATAAAGACGGTCAGCCGGCCCAGGTAGAACACTGAAACACCGGCTGCGGCGATGGCCATTGGAATTCGGACCCGCGTGTACCCGGGCTCCAAACGCCACAGCTCGCGTGCGGTGAGGGCAATCATCAGCGACATCGACGCGAGAAAAACGGCGCCCCCGGACCAGACGTTCTCGCCAGGATTGTCGAGGGCAGAAGCCACGCCAGCCACGACGGGAACGGCGCTGAAAAGCCAGAAGTTGAATTTCGGCGTCCGCAGCGAACGGGCACCGGCCCAGGCGCTCCCTGCCCCGGCGACCAGCAGGACATTTCCAGCACCATTCCCCAACCCCCGAATCCCCACCCGTTGTGCTGACCAGCATCGCACCGGTATCGCACCGGCCCACGGTTCACCAGTCAGGGCGCGGAAGACATCGCGATGCTGACTCAGCAGCCTGTTGCCAATAGACCCTTGGTCTGGCTCCCCAGCATCTTCCTGTCACCACTGCACGAGACAGAATGGATGCCCTGCCGGGTCCAAATAGACGCGGAACGCATCAGTGCCCCGGTTGAGGGACGTCGCTCCAATCTCAAGTACCTGCCGCTCTGCCTCGTTGAGGTCCTTCACACGCACATCGAGGTGTGCCTGCTGTGGAACTTCCTGCCCCGGCCACTGCGGTGGCCGGTAGTCCTCCACTTGTTGGAACGCCAGGGCAGGTCGATCCTCGGCACCACCAATCGTGATCCAGCCAGGATCATCCCGGACGCGGATCATGCCCAGTAATTAGCGAGCGGATCCGGATCCGCGCAGTCGAAGACGGTGGCATGCCAGGAACCAATCATGGCCCAATTATGGTGCTGTTGGGTCGACCCGCGCCACGGCCGGGAGAAAATGATCTCGACTCCCTGGAAGGTTGAACTCCTCATAGCGTGGTCACTTCCCCCGGCCGGTGCGGGTCTTCTTAGGCGTAGGTCAGACTTACCAGCAGCGCCTTGAGTTGGGCGTATTGGTCGGTTGCCATCCAGGCTCTGGCTGCGCCCCTGTTCGGAAACCCGGGATCGTTGAAAAGAACACGGCTGCTCAGACCGCCATTACCTGTTGGCACGAGATTGCACCAGGATGATACGCCCTCGCCTTCCTCCAGGGATCGGGGCTCGCTCAGCCCCATGAAGTAGGCCTCGCCACCGCCATCGCCATAGGATTCCACGACGAACCCGAAAACGGGCTCCCTGCCGTCCGATGCGGTCATTCCCGGAACCGCCGCTTGATCGAACACTCGACGCGACACGGGACCGCCAACACAACCAGCAGCGCCGCCATTGCCCAAGGAGAGCAGATCGTTGCCGGAACCGTCGGCGACGATCGCTTCAACGCCGGGGACGCCGGCAGGTGGGAGCACGGTTCGCACCGTCCATGTCGCCGGGTAGGCGAACGAGATGTGTCCATCCGGGAATATGAAGGTCTTCAGCGCTGGGGCCGCCGGCTTCGCCGCTGAGGCGGACAGCACTAACGCCGGGACCGCACTGGCGGCCCGTGCCACCGCTCCTGCCGTGGAAGCCGGCGCGAAGACTGGCATCGGCGCGGATTCGGTCGTGTCACTGATCGCCACGTTCGGGGAGCCGGCGGCAGGATCAGTTCCTGTCTGTGGCCCACATCCGGCAAGTACGAGGCTGGCGGCAAAGCCGGCCATGGTGACCGTCGTGAAGTATCGTGCGCGATTCGAGTTCATTTCTGCATCTCCCCCAATGTCTTATTTCGACGGCGGGCTGACGTCCCGCTCGATAGGTAAGTTTCCGGGAGACGGCCAAGAGTTACAGTCAGGGTAAGATTCTGGCTTTCCTGGGGCGGTCATCCGAGCAGGACAACAGCGAAGGAACTACACCATGCGGAGGTGCAGCGCGAGGACAGCCACGCCGCCGTAGTCAGGGCCTCAAATCCCGTTACCGAAATTCCCTCGTCAGATCATGGAACCGATCTGGGTGGCCGGACACTATGAGGTATGGGCGAAGAACCGGATGTCTCGGACGAGGTGTTGTGGAGCCAGGTTGTCAACGGTGATGGTGACGCCTTCGGCGTTCTCTTCGACCGCCATCATGACCGGGTGTGGCGTCATGCTCTGAAAGTGGTGAGCGTGCCTCACTTGGCTGAGGACATCACCGCCGTGGTTTTCTATGAGGCATGGCGCCGGCGGGCCAGTGTCCGAATGGTGAAGGACTCGATACTGCCCTGGCTGCTGGTCACCGCGAACAACACCCTCCGCAACCACGTCCGCCAGCAACGCCGCTACAGGCACTTCCTCAACCAACTCCCGCCGCCACAGGATGCGGCAGACATCGCCGACGACATTGCCGAAGCCGACGAATCCAGAATCAGGTCATCTGCCCTTCGGGAAGCCTTTGCCAAACTAAGACCGCCGGAGCGCGACGTGCTCACCTTGTGCGTCATTGAGGGCCTGGGAGTCAAAGAGGCCGGCGCTGCCCTTGGCATCGCCGACGGAACAGTGAAGTCCCGCCTGCACCGGGCGAAATCCCGGCTCGGAGGCCTGTTCAGCCAAGTAGTGCATGAACAAGACCTTGGCGCACAGGCAATTCTTGGACGGAGAACATCATGAACACATCCCAGTTCCAGGCAGACAGGCGTGAAGCGCTACGCAAGCAACTCGTCGAGCTGCCAACCCTCGCCGGGGCCGAGGACCCCAGCAGGTACAGGCCCGGGAAGGCAACGCGCAGCCACGGCCCCCTCAGCCACCAGACCGAGTCTTCCCTGCTGGCGCTGAAACCTGCCCCACCGGCCCGCCCCCACCCCACCCGGCGGGTCTTGCTCAGCGCCGCGGCGGCAACAGTCGGGGCACTGGTGGTCGGGCAGATTAGCATTACGGCGCAAAGCGCGCACGCAGCAGGGGTCTTGCGGAAGGTTGCGGATCAGTCAATGACCTTCGTCGATCCCGTGCCAAAGCCGGGCGAGTACCTGCTGGTCCACACTCACGCCAACTGGGGTGCTTCCGGAATGGATCAATCGGGAAATATGACACACCGCATGAACGTGCAGACCATCGACGTTTTCGTTCCCGGCACCCCCGGTGAGGACTGGGTGCTCAGGCGGGACTGGGGCGACGCCGCCCCGGTGCCCATGGGAATAGAGGTCATCCGCGCCAAGAACGGATATTTTTATGGGGGACCGTGGACCCTGATGACCGAGCACGAGCTGGACGCTCTGCCGCGTGACGGGCAGGCGCTGTACAACCACTTCAACTCCCAGTACCAGGGAGGTTCAGCCTCACGGGATGAGAACAACTTCGTGCGTATTACCGATATCCTGCGGATGGGACTCATTCCTGCCGACCTGCGCGCAGGCCTTTACAAGGCGCTGGCCATGATTCCCGGGGTCACAGCCAGCGAGCAAGCTAACTTCGATGGCAAGGTCGGCACAGCCATTGGGCGGACAGAGCCCCTCCGTGCGGGGCAAAGGGCAGAGATGATCATCGACCCCGATACCGGGCTGGTCATCGGCGAACGAACCATCATGACGTACGCAGCCTTCGGTTTCGGCTCCAATGAAGTCGTCGGTCACACCGCCATCGACTACCGAATCGTCGACTCCGCGCCCGAATAGGAGGTCGGAGAGACTAACCCGATTCTCCACGAAAATGAAACCGGGATTAGGTTGAGCTGTGCGGAGGGCTCCATGTGCCCACAGTTTCGGGTGGGGTTACCGAGTCGCCTGGCGTAGGCGCACCGCCTGCATGCCGCCGTCGACGGCTATGGACGTGCCCGTGGTGGATCCGGAGAGGGGGCTGACGAGGTAGGCAACGGCGCCGGCGACCTCGTCCGCGGAAACCAGTCGGCCATGGGGCTGGCGGGCTTCAAGGGCGGCGCGTTCCGCAGCAGGGTCTGGGGCCGCCTCCAACAGGCGGGAGACCCATGGAGTGTCAGTCGTCCCGGGGTTGACGCAGTTCACCCTGATTCCTTCACGGAGGTGGTCCGCCGCCATGGCTCTGGTCAGCGACAGAACTGCACCTTTTGTGGCTGAATACAGGGCCCGCTGCGGGAGACCGGCCGTCGCGGCAACCGAGCACATGTTCACGATGGCGGCCGAGGGCGACTTCCGCAGCGCCGGAAGCGCCGCTCGGCTGACACGCACCATGCCTACGACGTTGACGTCCCACACGCGGTGCCATTCGTCGTCGTCGTTGTCCGCCACGGTGCCCTGGGCACCGATGCCCGCATTGTTCACGACTATGTCCAGCCGGCCGAAGTGCTCCAGGACGGAGCCCACGGCGGCACGGACGGAGGCGTCATCGCTCACGTCGCAGATCGCAGGGAAGGCGCCCCGCGTTGATCTCGTTGGATGACGGTCCAAAACCGCGACGTCAGCTCCCAAGGCCTGAAGTCTGCCGACGATCGCATCGCCAATTCCGGATGACCCTCCAGTCACGAGGGCCACCAGGCCCTGCAACTCACTCATGCGCTGTAGGTTCTGCTCCACAGAATCAATGTAGCCCTGACCGATGTGAACGCCCCCGGACACACCAGCCCGTTGAGCGGATCCTAGTGGGCGTTCCGTTCGATGCACTGGCCGATGATGCGCACGCCTTCCGGGAAGGCACCCGGGTTCGGTCCCGAATAGTTGAGCCTGATGAACGGGCCCGCCGGCTCTGCCGGGAACCACTCCCGCCCGGCGGCGATGATGACCCCGGCGCTTTCGCAGTCGCGGGTCAGCTGTTCGAGGTCGGTCCCGTCGGGCAGGCGGGCCCAGAGGTTCAGGCCGCCTTTGGGTACCTGCTCGATGTGCGCCTGCCGGGCATGCTCGCGCATGCTGGTGACCAGGAGGTCGCGGCGTGACTGGAGCTGGTGACGCAGGCTGCGCAGGTGCGTCTGCCAGCCGGGCTGCGTCACGACGTCGAGCGCCGCGGCCTGGAGCAGGCCACTGACATACATCGACTCGGCCGCCCGGTCCGCGAGGATCCGCTCACGTGCCGGGCCGCGCGCGATGACAGCGGCGATGCGGATGGCCGGAGACACGCTCTTGGTCAGGGAGCGAAGATACACCACGTGGCCGGAGTCGTCGCGGGAGGCAACGGGCACCGGATTGGTGGTGATGCCGAAGTCGTGCGCCCAGTCGTCCTCCACCAGAAACGCACCCTTCGCGCGCACCACATCCAGGACTTCTTCGCCCCGCCCCGCGGCCCACTGCGCACCGGTGGGGTTCGCGTAGTTCGGCTGGGCGTAAAACAGGCGAGCGCCGGTTTCGTCAAAAGCCCGGGCCAGTTCTACCGGGTCCGGCCCGTCCGGTCCGCTGGGCACCGGGACAACGCGGACGCCGGCCTGCGCCGCCGCCAGGATGGCGCCCCAGTATGTCGGCGATTCCATGAGCAGGGGCTGCCCGCGGCCCGCCAGGGCGCTGAAGATGGAACTGAGCCCGCTCTGGCTTCCCGGCAGTACGACGACGTCGCTCGGGTTCGGCGGCGTGGTTCCGGCCAGCGTCGAGGCACCGAGTTCATGGGCGAACCACGATTGCAGTTCCGGCAGGCCGGCGGCGGGCGGGCGGGACACCGCGGCGTCGCCGCGTGCTGCACGGGTGAGGGCGGCACGCACCAGCCGTTCGGGCAGGAGTTCCCGGTCCGGGTAGCCGGCATGGAAGGCGATGGCGTCATTGGCCACGTCGCGCATGGTGGTGGAGGGCGACGGGAGCGGCGTCAGAGGTGAGCGCAGGGCCGCCGTCTGCCAGCCATAGTCCGATGGCCTGGCAGTGCGGACTGCCCGCACGAACGTCCCCACGCCGGGCCGGCTCTCGATCAGGCCCTGCCCGGTGAGGGTCTGCAGCGCTTTCTGCACCGTGACCGGGCTGGCCTGGTACTCAGCGACCAGGGACCGCGTGGACGGCAACTTTGCGCCGGGCGCGGCCTTGGAGATCCATTCCCGCAGTCGCGTTGCAATCCGGGAACTGCTATCGTTATTCATGAGAGACAATAGTAGCGCTACTACGCTGATTCGCCCAGTGGTATCGTCCGGTCCGCGCAACGGACTGTGGTGGGGCCTCCTCGGAGTAGCTGCATTCTCGTTCACCGTCCCGTTCACGCGCGTGGCCGTGGCGGGGCTTTCCCCGCTGTTCATCGGCTCCGGCCGCGCGGTGGTGGCGGCGGTCCTCGCAGTCTTCGCGCTCTCCCTCACCCGGCAGCGCCTTCCTCGCAGGGCACAGTGGGCACGGCTGGCCGTGGTCGCCGCCGGAGTCGTCGTCGGCTTTCCGCTGCTTACGTCATTCGCCCTCACCACCGCGCCCGCCAGTCACGGCGCCGTCGTCATCGCCTTGCTGCCGGCCGCGACGGCAACGGCGGCCGTCCTTCGGGGGCACGAACGGCCACCTGCAGCCTTCTGGGCCGTGACGGCCATGGGCGCACTGGCGGCGATCGTCTTCGCCTTCGCCCAATCCGGCGGCTTCGGGCAGCTGCACTGGGCGGACTTCCTTTTCCTCGGCGCCGTCGCGGCCGCGGCCATCGGATACGCCGAAGGCGGGCTGCTGGCCCGCGAACTCGGCGCCTGGCAGACCGTCTCCTGGGCCCTCGTTCTCGCATCACCGCTCATGGTGATCCTGACGGCACTCGCCGTTGCCCAGCAGCCCCTATCCGCGACCCCGGCCCAGTGGACGGCCTTTGCCTACCTCGGCGTCGTCAGCATGTTTCTGGGATTCTTCGCGTGGTACCGCGGCCTTGCCATCGGTCCGCTGGCCCAAGTCAGCCAGGTTCAGCTCATCCAGCCCGTGCTGACCATCTGCTGGGCCGGACTCCTGCTCGGCGAGACCCTGACCTGGACCACCATCACGGGAGGTGTCGCCGTCATTCTGTGCGCAGCCGCCGCAGTCCGCGTCCGGCTCCACCCGCGGCCGGCACCACCCGGGGCCGGCACCACCGCGCCCCGATGACCTGCACCACGTCCCCTAACCAACCACAGGAAGATGCCATGTACATCCCAGCCCACTTCGCCGCCGGCCCCGACGCAATCCACGACCTCCTTACCCGGCCGGCCGCGGCCAATCTGGTCACCATGACCCGACGGGGCCTGCTCGCCACCATGGTGCCCTTCGTCTACCATCCATCGATCGGTGAACACGGCGCCCTGCAGGGACACCTCGCCCGCAACAACCCTCAGGGCTCCGAGCCGGCAACGGGGGAATCACTCGTCATCCTCCAGGGCGCGGACGCCTACATTTCGCCGTCGTGGTACGCATCGAAGGCCGAACACGGACGGGTTGTGCCGACGTGGAATTACTCGACGGCGCATGTGTACGGGACGCTTGCGATCCATGACGACCAAGCCTGGCTGGGCAACCACGTCAGGCAGTTGACCGACCTCAACGAAGCGGGATCAGAGCGGCCGTGGAGCGTGGACGATGCCCCGGAACGCTACGTTTCAGGACAATTGCGCGCCATCGTCGGCATCGAGCTGCTCATCACCAGGATCGAGGCGAAGACCAAGCTCAGCCAGAACCGGCCCGACGCCGACATTGACGGAGTTGTGGCGGGGCTCGGCGCCCTTGGGCAGACGGAGGCGGCCGCCGACGTCGAACGGGCACGGCGAAACCGCCCTTGACGTCCACGGAGCCCGCTGGCAACGTCGTGTCCACCGGCCGCGAAGCGGCGGCCGGAATTAGGAGAGGCGGTGCCGAGGAATGGAACAGGAACCGGCCAATGACATCCGCATTGTGCCCGCGAATGAAGCGTCCTGGGATGATCTGAAGGCCGTCATGGGCACGCGCGGCGAGGCTTCCCGCTGCATGTGCCAGTGGTTCAAGATCCGGGACAAGGACTGGAAATCCGTTCCCGTTGAGGAGCTCGCCGCGCGCCTGCACGCACAGGCAGGGTGCGGGAACCCCGGCGCCAAGTCGACGAGCGGACTCGTCGCCTACCTCGGAGGCGAGCCGGCAGGCTGGTGCGCCGTGGAGCCCCGCACGGCCTACATCCGCATGCTGCGCATGCGCGTCCCGTGGGCGGACCGAAACGAAGACAGGGCCGACGACGCCGTCTGGGCCGTGACCTGCTTCGTCACCCGCACCGGCTTCCGGCGCCGCGGGGTCAGCCGCGCGCTGGCAAGCGCCGCCGTCGAGTTCGCCCGCGAGCGCGGCGCCCGGGCCATCGAGGGCTACCCGATCGTTACCCGGCCCGGGCAGCAGTACTCCTGGGGCGAGCTTTACGTCGGCAGCAGCGGCGTCTTCACCGATGCCGGGTTCTCGGAGGTCAGCCGGCCGACGCCGCGGCGTGCCGTCATGCGGATCGACTTCCCCTAGCCCGGCTATTCGCGGCACGCTCCGCCTGTTCGCCGGCCCCGCCGAGCGGCGTTGCGTTTTGCGCAAAGAATAGTAAGCATGCTTTGCTTACCGGGTAAGCATTACTCCCGCAAGCAGTTCGCGGCGGGGCCCGACCGAGCCGGCAGCCCCGTGAAAAGCCCAAAGGAATGAACATGATTACCCTGAACGAACGCCCGGACGCCACAAAGAAGACAGCCCGGGCGGGCTGGGCCGGCGCTGCCGCCGGCCTCGGCGATGACACGCTGTCGGCCCTGGATACCGGGCTGATGACCACCTTCAGCTCCCGCGTGCACTGCCGCAGGCCTATGGAGCTGGTGGACCCAAATGAACTATCCCCGGGCCAGCCGCTGCACGTGGACGGGCTTTCCTTGGCCCAGCCGGCCCCGGCCGAGCAGCCGATCACCTACCGCTGCCAGTGCGGCTTCACGATGGACGAAGCCGCCGTCCGCGACTACGCCGCCGCCAGCTGACATCTGCGCACGTGGCAGCGGTCGCTTCGAAACCCAACAGCGCTCAAACGTAGCTCGGAACCTCCAGGCTCCGGAACTCCGAACCCTGGAAGATGAGCGGGTCCCGGCTGTTGTCCCGGACGGAGGTCCCATGGACCCGGAGCAGGACAACCGTGTGGTCCCCGGCCGGGACTTCGCTCTCCACCGAGCAGTCCAGCCAGAGTCCGGCATCGTCCAGGAAAACGGCTCCCGGCTCCGTGGCGGTGAGCCCCACACCGGCGAAACGCTCCGCCGACTTCGAGGCAATCTGCCGGCACACGCCGCTTTGCGAAGCGGCGAGGACCGAAACGCCGATCCGCCCGCCGGCCCGGACCAGCGGCCAGGTCCTCGAGACGTTCTGCACGGCAAACATCGCCAGCGGCGGATCCAGCGAGACGCCCACGGTGAAGGTCGATGCCACAATCCCCTGTGGCACCCCGTTCACGAGAGTGCACAGCGCCGCCACGCCGGACGGGACGTGCCCGAAGGCTTCCCGCAGGGAGGCCTGGTCCAGGTCACGGTTCAGGACGCTATTCGACGGCTCATGGTTCGGATACAAGGAGCTCTCTTCTCTTCAGGTCTGATGAATCATCATCGCTCTCATAGGCGTTGCCGGGCCGGGCCAGACCGTAGTGGTCGCGGAGCGTCGTGCCGGAGTAGCTGCGGCGGAAGAGGCCCCGGGCACGCAGGATCGGGACGACGTGGTCCACGAACGCGTCCAGTCCGGACGGAAGCACGGGCGGCATGATGTTGAAGCCGTCCGCCGCTCCGTTCTCGAACCAGCCCTGGATCGCGTCGGCAACCTGTTCGGGTGTGCCGGAGAAGGTCCTGTGGCCGCGGCCGCCGCCGAGCCGCCCGATGAGCTGCCGGACGGTAAGGCGTTCCCTCCGGGCGAGGTCCACGATCAGGGTGTACCTGCTCTTGGCCCCCTCGATGGCATCCTCGGAGGGGAGGTCCTCCGGCAGCTGTGCGTCCAGCGGGAGGGATTCCGGGGACACCCTCAGGACGCTGGCCAGCTGCTTCCGCGCGTGCTCTGGGTGGATGAGGTCGTCGAGCTGCCGTTCCAGTCGGCGCGCTTCGTGCTCGGTGGATCCGATGATGGGGACAATGCCCGGCAGAACCTTGATGGTCTCGGGATCCCTTCCGACGGCGGCGGCCTTCTTTTTCAGGTCGGCATAGAACCGCTGGGCTTCCGGCAGGGTCTGCTGCGCGGTGAACACCGCCTCGGCGTACCGGGCCGCGAAGTCCTTGCCGTCCTCCGAAGAGCCGGCCTGAACGATAAGCGGATGGCCCTGCGGCGGCCGCGGCACGTCCAGCGGCCCCTGGATCCGGAAGTATCGCCCGGCGTGGTTCACTGCGCGGACACGGGAGCTGTCCGCCCAGAGCCCGGCAGCTTTGTCCCCGACGGTGGCCCCGTCCTCCCAGCTGTCCCAGAGCTTCCGGGCCACGTCCAGGAATTCGGCGGCGCGCTCGTAGCGCCGCCAGTGTGCCGGCTGGTCCTCCAGTGAGAAGTTCCGCGCCGCCGCTTCACCGGCGGTGGTCACCACGTTCCAGCCGGCGCGCCCGCCGCTGATGTGGTCCAGCGAGGCGAAGCGCCGGGCAAGGTTGTAGGGATCGTTGTACGTGGTGGAGGCCGTCGCGATCAGCCCGATCCGCTCCGTGACGGCCGCGATAGCGCTCAACAGCAGCGTAGGCTCGAGCGTGCCGTACGGGCGCTGGCGGACGTCGCCGTGAAGTACGGGCGAGTCGGCGAAGAAAATCGAATCGAAGGTCCCCCGTTCGGCCGTCCGCGCCAGCCGCTGGAAGTGCGCAAGCTGTGTGCCCGCAAAGCTGTCGGTTTCGGGCAGCCGCCAGGACGCCTCGTGGTGTCCGGTGCTCATGAGGAAGGCATTCAGATGAAGCTGGCGTCCGCCGTCGGCCGCTGCACGTGTGGATGCAGTCATAGTTGGTTCCTTACGGTGTTGGAGGGGGCGCCGCTAGGCGGCTTGTGATCCGACGGCGGTCCGCCAGCGGGAGAAGTGGCGTTCGACGGCGACGAGCAGGTAGTTGACCAGAAGGCCGAGGAGCGAAACAGTGAGGATCCCCGCATACATCTCCGGGATGAGGAAACTCATCTGTGAGTTCACGATCAGGTATCCCAGGCCCGCTTTGGCTCCGACCATCTCGGCCGCGATGAGCACGAGGATGGAGGATGTTCCGGCCATGCGGATTCCGGTGAAGATGGTGGGCACCGCTGAGGGCAGGATGACCTTCTGGAAGAGCTCGAAGCTGGACAGTCCGAGCGAGCGGGCCGCCCGGATGAGCAGCGGATCCACCGTGCGGACGCCGGCGATGGTGTTCAGCAGCACGGGGAAGAACGCCGCGTAGGCCACGATGCTGATCTTGGACGTTTCCCCGATGCCGAGGAGCAGCGTGAAGACCGGAAGCAGCGCCAGGGCGGCGGTGTTTCGGAAGACCTCCAGGAGCGGATTCAGGAACCTGTCCAGGGACCGGTACCAGGCAACCAGCAGTCCCAGGGCCACGGCCGCCACCACGGCGATGCCGAAGCCGCTGGCCGAGCGGCTCAGGCTTGCCGCCAGGTGGTTCTGCAGCTGGCCCTTCTCAACGAGGGATGCCAGGGCCTCGAGCACCACGTGCAGCGGCGGGAGGAACACCCGCGTGGAGGCGGGTGCCAGATAAGTGGGGCCGAGCTCCCACAGCAGCAGGAACAGGAGGATGGCGCCTGATGCCCAGAGTACGCGCCCCGCATGCCGGGCGCCGGAGCGGAACCTGGCGGCGGCCGCCCCGGGTATCCCGGCAACCGGCCGGTTCCCTTGCGTGACGTCCGCTGTGGCGGCTGCCGTGCCCGCGGTATCGGCCAGGGTCTGCTGGTTATTGGTCAGGGTGGAAGTGCTCATCATGCTGCCTTTCCGGTGGAGGGGACCGGTGCCTCGTCAGGGGCTGAACCGTCCGGCTGGATCTTCGCGTGGCCGGCCTGCTGTGCCCGCCGGACCTCGTCGTGCAGGAGCGACCAGACCTGGTGCCGGTGCTCGACGAACGCCGCGTTGGAGCGGACGTCCTCATCCCCGGACCGGTCGCCCAGATCGATGTCCACAATCTGTTTGAGCCGGCCCGGACGGGAACTGAGGACCGCGACGCGCTGGCCCAGGTAGACGGCCTCGTCAATGCCATGAGTGATGAAGATGATGGTCTTGCCCGTAGTGGCCCAGATGCGCAGCAGTTCGTCCTGCAGCTGCTCGCGGGTTTGGGCGTCGAGCGCCGCGAAGGGCTCATCCATTAGCAGGACGTCCGGCTCATAGGCCAGGGACCGGGCGATCGCCACGCGCTGCTTCATTCCGCCGGACAGCTCGTGCGGGTACCGGTCCTCAAAACCGCCCAGGCCCACGAGCTCCAGGTATTCGCTGGCCTTGCGGGCACGATCCCTCCGGCTGAGGCGCTTCCCGTCGCTGCCCGGTCCTTCGAGGCCGAAGGAGACATTCGCGGCGGCGGTCCGCCAGGGGAAGAGCGCGTACTGCTGGAAAACTACGGCGCGGTCCCGGCCAGGTCCCGTGACTTCCCTGCCGTCCACGAGAACCCTGCCGGTATCCGGCTTGCTCAGGCCGGCAAGCAGGTCAAGGAGCGTGGTTTTGCCTGAGCCGCTCGGGCCAACGAGGGTAATGAATTCCCCCGCGGAAACGTCGAGGGAAATCCCGTCGAGGGCCGTCAGGACAGACCCTTCCGGATTCTCTTTCGTTGGCCTGACGGTGAATCTTTTGGTGATGTTCTGCAGGCTGATTTTCGGTATGGGGCCGGTACCGGAGGTCATGGATGGGTTCCCTTCAGCAGGTCGTCTGGAGTCGTCGTAGCGCCGGTGGTTGGCTCGTGTCCACCATCAGAGCAGAGATGAATCCAGGGCCTGAAGAGCCTGGTCATGAGGGGAAACCGGACGTAATGCGCCGCGTCAAGAAGCCGTTCCCGCCGTATGGGCGCCGGTCGGTCACGCAGCGCAACAGGCCGTAAGAAGGGGTACATATAACGACGTATTCGGTTCCGCAGGAGGGGATGCATGCCCGTCTGCCGGTCAATGTGTCGCGGACGTTAAAGAGGGCTACGGGGCGTGACTGGAGACGTCATAAGGCATCCAGCGGGAGCACCGGGCAGAAAAAGTGCCCACTCTCCCGATTGTTACACGAGGCGCTGTGCTCGGCCTCGCGCGCCCGCTGCCAGCAGGGATTCATGATTGCTTGTCACGCCCTGGGCGCGGGCAGGGCTCACGTGCGGGCAATCCGCGAGAAGGCACCCGCGCCGGAAGGAGCCTCGCGGTAAGCGTCGAGGGAGGCGCCTCGCATCGTCAGCCGCCTCGGCGCGGCCACGCGGACACCGTGGGCGGGTGTGTTTCCGGCCAGCCGGTCCACGAGCATGTCCACGGCCAGCTCGGAAATCGGCTCAGCCCCCGCGCCGGCCGCCGCAGGATCAGCGACGCCGGGAACCAGTACGTCAAAGCCGGCGGGCTGCATGACCGCTGAAATGACCACTTGTGCGATCCCCCGCCTGGCGAGTTCACTGACAGTTCCGTCGTCCGCCGCGTGGGGCGGCAGGGCGCCCACAATGATTCCGTCGGCACCGCCGGCCAGCATGAACTGCCGCCATGCGCCGCCCAGGATGATGACTGCCTGGTAGCCGTGCTTCGGAAGGATGGCCGCGGCCGCCGCAGCCAGGGCGCGGTCCGGCGGCCATTCCAGGTCGCCGATGGCAATGGCGACCCGGTCCGTCCGGCCCAGGCGCATGCCCCGGGCCGCCTGGTTCGGCACGTACCCGAGCTCGGCGGCGGCAGCGATCACCCGGTCGTGGGTGGCCTGGCTGATCCTGGTAGTGCCGCCGTGCCGTCCGGACAGCACGTAGGACACCGTGGTGAGCGAGACCCTGGCCTTGACGGCAACGTCACGAATAGTCGGGTTTGATCCATTTTTCATAGTTCAGCCGTCATTGTGTGGATGGTTGGTGATGGTTCGAGCAGTGTCCCAGCCGTACCGCCGGCGTCATCAGGCAAATCCATCGTCACATCCCCGCTGGACGGCCGATTTTATGCGCTGGGGTGTAGAGCGCCCCGGCCCCTGATGCCCAGGCCGGCATGGGCACACACATGGCAGACCAGCCGGGGAAGACGCCCTCCGCGGCAAGTATGTGGTTGTGGGACCAAGGTGTCCGGGCGGCCATGACTTCCTCCAAGCCTGCACGACTATCTGTCCGTCGAACAGAGTTCATAGTGCGCCGGCGGGGTTCTGAAAACCTTGGAAGAGAGGTCCGGGACGCCAATCTGCCCACCCGAATTGGTGGTGTGCCACCACCAAGCGTCAGGCGCCCATGCCCGACACTCCCTGGTTATTGCCGTTTTATTGCCGTGCTCCGTTCAGGAGGTGTACGGCACGCGCTCCCAGCTGAGCGCCTCTCCGTTTGACGCGTTGGGAGCAACGGTGACCCGCAGCCATTCGTTGGACGTGGCCGCGCCTTCCACCGTCACGCGGCGCAGGTTGCCTAGGGGTTCCTGGCCGTAGACCTCAAGCCACGGCGATCCCGCAGCCAGGGGCGAGTCGTCGTTGTAGATGTGGGAGTCACCGTTGAAGAGGTAGACCTGCCCGCCGAACTGCCGGGAACCTTGCGCGATGGCTTCGACGATCGGCCGGAAGCCGCTGACCAGCTCGGGGTTTTTCTTTACTCCCTGGGAGAGCACGTAGGGATCGAACATGTCGGCCTGCGTCATCACGACCACGGCACGGGCGTTGGTCCGCCGGGCGTCGGCAAACGTCTGCTTCAGCTGCGCGACGTCCGCCGCAGTCCGGGACCGGACTTCCGCGAGCTGCTCGGTAGTGGGTTCGTCAAGTCCAAGCCCGGTCCACGGGAGCTGCGAATTGTTCGAGCCCTGGACATTGACGACAGAGAAGGCCACACGCTGCTCTGCAAAGGTGACGTTCTCGGGCAGCCCCGCCTCATCAGCCGACTTTACGGGCATGTTTCCGCCGAGTGTTTTGCCGGGCTCGGCAAAGAACACCTCGCGCAGCTCATCCAGACGCTCCAGGGGATTGTAGGAACCGTTGTTGACGCGGTGACAGTCAACCCATTCATTGTCGCCCGGCGTGTAGACCAGCGGAGCCTCGAACCGATCAAACTGGGCCTTGATGGCGGCGAAGTATTCATTGCTGCACTCGGCCGATCCTGCCTTGATGTCGCCCAGGTGCGCCACGAAACTCAGCTCGTCCTGGGTGTTCAGTTCAGTGACCATCTGCGGAAAGCGGTCAACCTGCTCGGAACCGTAAGGCACATCGCCGATCACGCCGAAGGAGAAAGAGTCCGGGTTGGGCTGGCGGCCCTGGTCGTCGGCAACGGCGGCGCCGGCGAAAGCGGCGGAGGAAAGGAGGGAAAGTGCAGCAGCGGCACCCAGGATTCGGGCGCGTGTAGGCAGTGGCATGGCATGCTCCGTCACATCGTGTTGGGTCGGTGATGAGGGCGAAGCTAGCCGCCACAGGCCACACGCACGGGAAGGTAAGGCGTCGCGGAAGTGAACACGGTTCCACAAGCGGCCGCACCGGCCCTGGGTCGCAACTGAACTGTTCACCATAGTTTCACCAGGGGTCTTGGTACAGGTGGCATGCTTCAAACTATGGATAAGCAGGACGAAACACCCCGCGCTATGGCCGACTCGAAGGTCTGGGAAGCGCTGCACGCAGCCCACACCGCCTACATGGCAGCAACCTCGCCGGCATACGACGAGGTCCTCACGGAAGTCGCTGATCGAGTTCAGGCGACCGCCAGTATCGGCAGGGCCGATATGGGGGCCCTGCTTTTCTGGAAACGGCTCCGTGCGGATACACCATGGGTCCGGGACCTGATGAAAATGCGGGATCTGGAAGTGCGTGCGGTGACGGAGCAGGCTGTAGCTGCCGTGAACGACCTCTCGCTCTCCGTACCTAAAGCGGCTTCTGCCGGCCGGAGCGCACTGTCGCCCTTGCCTGGCTTCGAAAAGGGAGACGCCTACGCGTCAGCTCTTCTGCTGGCTGCAGCGCCTTTGCGGATGGCAGTGTATGACCGGCGCGCCAACGCCGGGCTGGAGTCTTTGGGCCGAACGCTCACCGCAGCACCCGGCAGGTACAAGCGCTACATGGAGTTCGTGGAAGATCTGCGGTCGATCGCGAAGCGGCACGGTCAGACCTGGACTGCCAGAGATGTCGACGTCGCCCTCTACTGGCTCGGCGGCCCGAATCGGCTGCCAGCATAAGGCGGGCCCGGCTGAGCGCGTTTGGTGACAGGCTGCGGGCCGTCACCAAAGCCCGGCCTGCTCTCTTGTAGACACCCAACAAAATCCCATCGTCATGGAAAAACTAGCGTCGGCTGTGAGGCAAATCCGCAGCTAGTCAGCGCAAAGGACCATCAATGACGATCCAGGCAGCACTTCCCGCACGATACGAAATTCTCGAAACCGCCCGCCAACAGGTCCTCGAGGACGGCCGGGGCCTGACGCAGGACCAGCTGGTGGACGTCCTGCGCCTGCCCGACGAAGCCATCCCCGCTGCACTGCAGCTGGCCCACGAGGTCCGGCTGCGCCACTGCGGCGAGGACGTCGAGGTGGAGGGCATCATCTCCATCAAGACGGGCGGCTGCCCCGAGGACTGCCACTTCTGCAGCCAGTCCGGGCTCTTCGACTCCCCCGTGCGCGGAGTCTGGCTGGACATCCCCGAGCTGGTCAAGGCGGCGAAGGAAACGGCCGCCACCGGTGCCACGGAGTTCTGCATCGTCGCCGCTGTCCGCGGCCCCGACATCAAGCTCATGAACCAGATCAAGTTCGCGATCGACCGCATCAACGAAGCTGTGGACATCAACATCGCCTGCTCGCTGGGAATGCTCACCCAGCGCCAGGTGGACCAGCTGGCAGAGTGGGGCGTCCACCGCTACAACCACAACCTGGAAACGGCGCGCAGCTACTTCCCGGAGGTGGTGACCACCCACACCTACGAGGAACGTCTCGAGACCTGCAACATGGTCAAGGCCGCGGGCATGGAACTGTGCTGCGGCGCCCTGATCGGCATGGGCGAATCCCTGGAACAGCGGGCCGAACTTGCGGCCCAGCTCGCCGCCCTCGAGCCGCACGAGGTTCCGCTGAACTTCCTGAACCCGCGGCCCGGAACCCCGCTCGAAAACCAGGGCATCATGGACGGCAAGGACGCCCTCCGCGCCATCGCCGCGTTCCGACTCGCGATGCCGCACACCGTCCTGCGTTATGCGGGCGGGCGCGAACTGACACTCGGCGATCTCGGCACCCGCGAAGGCCTCCTCGGGGGCATCAACGCGGTCATCGTGGGCAACTACCTCACCACCCTGGGACGGCCTGCGACGGCCGACCTCAACCTCCTGGTCGAGCTGAACATGCCCATCAAGGAACTCCAGAAGTCGCTGTAAGCATGGTCTCGCTAAGCTCAACCACCGGTCCGGCACAGTTCTGCGGGCTCTGCGGCGAGCCGTCCGACGGCGGCGACGGCCCGGCGTCGAACCTTCACCACCGCTGCGCGGAGCGCCTGGCGATGGAACCGCCGCGCTACTGCGCCGCCTGCCGGCGCCGCATGAAAGTCCAGGTGACGCCGCTGGGCTGGACGGCGGAATGTTCCCGCCACGGGGTGGTTGCCAGATGACACGGGTATCGGCGCCAGCTGCAGCACAGGCGTGTCTGGTCCAGCGGGACCGCGCACGGTTGTGGCATCCCTACGCGCCGGCGTCCCCCGACCTTCCGCTGTGGGAGGTGGAGGCGGCCGACGGCGTGCGGCTGCGGCTCCGCGGGGACGACGGCAGGCAGCATGAGGTGGTGGATGCGATGTCCTCGTGGTGGTCGGTGATCCACGGCTACCGCCACCCTGTGCTGGACGCCGCCGCGAAGCGGCAGCTGGACTGCTTCAGCCACGTGATGTTCGGCGGCCTCACCCATGCCCCGGCCGTGGAACTCGCCGAGCGCCTGGTGGACATGGCCCCGTCGGCGCCGGGCCGGTCCCGCCTGGAGCGCGTGTTCCTGGCCGACTCCGGTTCGGTTTCGGTGGAAGTTGCCCTGAAGCTTGCGGTTCAGTACCAGACCGCATCGGGTATGCCATCCCGGCAGCGGTTCCTGAGCCTTCGCGGCGGATACCACGGCGATACTTTTGCGGCGATGGGCGTGTGCGATCCCGTGGACGGCATGCACTCGGCCTTTCCGGGGCTGCTGGCCGGCAACGTGTTTGCGCCCCGTCCCCCTGCCGCTGCTTCCGCGACACCCGAGGCGGTGCAGGCGTGGGCGTCAGAGCTGCGGGACCTCGCGGCCGCGCATTCCGGGGAGCTGGCGGCGATCATCGTCGAACCGCTCCTCCAGGGGGCCGGCGGCATGCATGCCTACCCGGGCGAATGCCTGACAGCACTGCGCCAGGTGGCGGACCGGCACGGGCTGCTGCTCATCTTCGATGAGATCGCCACCGGCTTTGGCCGCACCGGGGAGCTGTTCGCGGCCGCCCATGCCGGCGTCGTGCCGGACATCATGTGCGTGGGCAAGGCCCTGACCGGCGGGTACCTGACGCTCGCCGCGATGCTCTGCACCGCGGACATAGCAGCCGCCGTGTCCGGCGGCCCGTCGGGGGCGCTCCTCCACGGCCCCACCTTCATGGGAAATCCGCTGGCCTGTGCGGTGGCGAACGCCAGCCTCGGCATCATCGACGACGGCGGCTGGCGTACCGACGTCGCCCGCATCAGCGCGGGACTGGAGGCCGGGCTGGCCCCCGCTCTGGAACTCGAGGCCGTCCGCGATGTCCGCACCCTCGGCGCAGTCGGAGTCATTGAACTGCACGACTCCGTCGACGTCACAGCGGTCACTGCCGCGGCCATCCGGCACGGCGTCTGGGTCCGCCCCTTCCGTAACCTCGTCTACACCATGCCCCCGTACATCAGCACGGCCGCTGACATCGAACAGATCACCGCCGGCATGACGGCGGCCGTCGCCGAAGTCCATGAGGCCGAAGTGCATGGGCACGTCGCGGCGCGGAAGTGCGCCCCAACGAGAGTGGGCGGTGCGGGATGAGCGCTTCGATGACGCAGTGGCTCCAGCGGCAGGCCGCAGTCCGGGACCGCCGCGGCCTGGTCCGCCGCCCGCTCCCCCGCGCCGCCGGCGAACAGTTCATCGACCTGGCCAGCAACGACTACCTTGGCCTGTCCGCGGATCCGCGGCTCGCGGACGCTGCCGCGGCTGCTGCGTCGCGGTGGGGCTCGGGCGCCACATCCTCGCGGCTGGTGGCCGGCACCACGCAGCTGCACCTGGACCTGGAGCAGGAACTCGCCCTCCTGGCCGGCATGGAGACGGCACTGGTGTTCTCCTCCGGCTACCTTGCAAACGTCGGTGTTATCACGGCGCTGGGCGGGCCGGGGACACTGATCGTCGCGGATGAACAGTGCCACGCCTCGATGATCGACGGGTTCCGGCTCAGCCGCTCACGCACGGAATCGTTCATGCACAACGACCTTGGGGCGGCCGGCCGCCTGCTGGCTGACCGGACGGAGCCCCGGGCGATCATCGCCGTCGAATCCCTGTACAGTGTGCTGGGCGACGAAGCCCCGCTGCCGGACCTGCTGGGCCTGGCCGAGCAGCATGACGCGGTGCTGCTGGTTGACGAGGCGCACAGCCTCGGCATCACGGGCAGCGGCAGCTTTCAGGGCCGCGGTTCCGTGGCGGGGACCGCCCTGGCCGGGCATCCGAACGTGATCGTCACCGCGACGCTGTCCAAAGCCCTGGGCAGCCAGGGTGGAGCCGTCCTGGGATCCGCCCTGCTTCGGGAACACCTCATCAACCGGGCCCGGAGCTTCATTTTCGATACCGGCCTCGCACCCGCCTCCGCAGCAGCGGCCATCGCCGCGGTACGGATCATCCGGGACGAACCCTGGCGGGCGGAAGCCGTCCGCAGCAACGCGGCGGCGCTTGCCGCCGGGCTCGCGCCTGCCCTTGCAGCGCTCGGCGCCGCCGTTTTCCCGGCGTCGGGAGCCGTCCAGTCCGTCACCATGCCGTCCGCCGAATCTGCCCTGGCAGCGGCCGAAGCCGCCCGCACGGCCGGCGTCCGGATCGGCTGCTTCCGCCCGCCGTCCGTCCCGGACGGAGTCTCGCGTTTGCGGCTGACCGCACGCGCCACCCTGACACCCCAGGAAATCGAAGACAGCTGCGCGGTGCTTCGCAGCATTTTGGAGGAACTGCCATGAACCTGCCGGACATCATTCTGGTCACGGGAACAGACACGGGAGTGGGCAAGACAATAACGACGGCGGCCCTCGCCGCCGCCCTTGACAGGCAGGGCAGGAGCGTCGCGGTCTACAAGCCCTGCCAGTCAGGAGCCGCCGTGGGTGATTCCGATGCGGCCGAAATTGTCCGGCTCGCCGGAGTCGTGTCAGCACAAACCGGCGTCGTGCTGCGGGAGCCCCTGGCCCCGGTGGCGGCTGCCGCCGTCGACGGGACGCAACTCCCGCGGGTGGCTGCGCACGCGGAGAAGATCCGCGACCTTGCCGCATGCCACGACCATGTCCTGGTTGAGGGCGCGGGCGGCCTGCTGGTGAAGCTGGACACCCACGGCGGCACCCTGGCGGAACTCGGGGCGCTCCTGGCGGCGGCATTCGTGCTCGTCGCCCGGCCGGGCCTGGGAACGCTGAACCACACGGACTTGACCCTTGAGGCGCTGGAGGCCCGGGGCCTTCGGACCCTGGGGATCGTGCTCGGCAGTTGGCCCGCCGATCCGGACCTTGTGCACATCGGCAACCGGCACGTGCTCGGATCGCTGGGCGTGCCGTTACTCGGCGCCATTCCCGAGCACGCCGCGGCACTCTCCCCGGCCACCTTCCGTGCCGAAGCGGGCGCCTGGTTGAACGGCCTGTCCGCATGAGCCCGGCGTTCTCCCCTGCGGGATCCGCGGAGCCGCTCATCGAAAGCCCGGAGCCGGCGGAACGCCCCGGCCAGGCCCGATGCCCCTATCTGGTGGTGCGTGACCCCGAGGTCGTCAAGGAAGCCCTGCACCGGCCCTCCGACTTCAGTCCCGCGAATGCCCTGATTGCTGTCACACCGCTTGCGGGTCCCGCCCTGCGGGTGCTGCAGCGCATAGGGTTCGCGTTGCCTCCGGTCCTGGCCAGCAACGACACCGACACGCATGCGGGGATCCGGAAGGTCGTGGCGGGCTATTTCACGCCGGCGAAGGTCGCCGCGATGGAGCCGCGTATCCGGGAACTGGTGCGGGAAGCGGCGGGGAACGCGGCCGGGCAGCTGGAGCAGTCCGGCCAGGTGGACCTGGTGCAGGCGGTGGCAGCGTTCCCGCCCGCCGTCGTCATGCTCGAACTCCTCGGGCTGCCCATACGGGACCTGGCAGCCCTCAAAAAGTGGGGCCTGGACTCCATGGAACTGTTCTGGGGATGGCCCGGCGAGGAGCGGCAGCTCGAGCTCGCCCGCAGCGCCGCCGACTTCTACGTCTGGCTGCGCCGGCTCGTCGCCGAGTCCGAGGCTGCCCCCGGACGCAACCTGTTCAAGTCGCTGTCCGAACACGGACTCTCCAGGCCGGAAATGTGTTCGCTCGGCTACTTCCTGCTGATCGCCGGCCAGGAAACAACCACCCAGCTGATCAGCACCACCCTGTTCCGGCTCCTGGAGGGATCCGCACCGCTGGAGTGGAAGGACGCAGCCTCCGAGGACGGCTCCAGGTCCGTTGTCCGGCACGTGCTTACTACCGAATCGTCGGTCCCGACATGGCGCCGCGTGGCCGCGCAGGACACCCTGCTGGGCGAGGACCTGATTCCGGCCGGCACCGAGATCCTCCTCGAACTGACCGCGAACCACATCACGGCACCGGCCGAGCCCTCCCTGCCCGGCACGCCGGGCAGGGACACGCCGTCCCCCTTGGGCTTGGTTTTCGGATCGGGCATCCACCGGTGCCTCGGCGCCAAGCTGGCAGAACTCGAGGCGTCCGTCACCGTCCAGGAAACTGCCGCCGCGCTGCCGGGAATCCGGCTGCTGGACCATGAGCCCGAATGGATCCGGCTCCTGTCCTTCCAGGCGCCCCGGACCGTCACAGTGGTGAACAGGCCGGGTGAGAGGTTGTAGGTCCTCGGTGCTGCTGATCCAGGTTCCCTGGCTAGTCTCCCCGCGCCTTTCGGGTTGCGGCGTCATTGGCTTTCTGGAGGGCTGTGACGAGCTCGTCCTTGTTCATTTTCGAACGGCCGTCGATGTTCAGTTCCTGCGCACGCTTATAGAGATGCTCCTTCGACGCGTTCGCATCCACGCCACCGGCCGTGGGTTGAGACGAATCCAGTCCCTCCTCCGCGCGCTTGTCTGACGGTCCGCGCTTCTCCTTCGGCTCCCAGTGGTCGCCCACCTTCTCGTAGCTGTGCTTCAGCGAGGCGTACGCTGCACGGGCAGCCCGGCTCTCGTCGTTGTCGTAGGACTCGAGGGCGGAATCATAGGTTTTGGCGAAAGTGTCCTGGGCTTTCTGCTCTGAGCGCTGCAGGGTCGAGGGAAGCTCGTCCTTGCGGGCGTGATCATTCTTGCCGGTCTTGGGCATGTCACTCACTCCTTTGTCCGCACGTTGATCGTTCGGATAGCACCAGCTTAATTGCCATGTTTATGACGCCGGCGGATCCTGTTTAGCGGCAAGAACCGCAAGGTCGTAGATGAGCTGCTGCACTTCACGTTCACGGCCTTGAGGGGGCAATGTCCGCGGCTTTGGAGCGGCCGGATCTGCCGGCGCAGGCCTAGGAACGGGAGACGAGCCCTTTGACGGCTCGATGGAAATAGGCTCCTTGTCCACAAACGGATCATGGAAAATTACTCGTACCATTCGTTGCCCCCCATTGCTGTATCTGCAGCTATCCAACAGCGAATCTGAGCATCTTTCCAGTCCCCCTCATGCAGCGTCACAGGAATCACGGGCGGCCTCGTGGATAGGGATCGGACAGCCGGGCGTGCCGGACACGGGAGCCAACCCGGGGTATTGAACGCTTGTTCAACCTTCGCTACTGTCCTCCATATGAGTTTGATCACAATGCGCGAGAAGCCGGTCAAGTCCATCTACTGAACAAGGAGATTCACCTTGAAGAGACCCATGAGCATTGCCTACACGAGTATCGCCGTCGTGTCCCTGCTGGCCGCCGCCGGCTGCGCCGCCGTCGACCAGGGCGCTGAGGGTGCGGACAAGAGCCGCAACTCCGAGAATTGTGCAGTACAGGAACACGCGATGGGTCTGCGCTGGCAGCAGCAAAGCGCCGAGGCACAGGCGTTGCAGTCCCAGACCTACCGGATCGCTGGCGAGCGCCTCGAGGAGAGAGTCAAGCAAGCCAAGTCTAAGAACCTCGCGATTATCACCGATCTGGACGAGACCGCGATCGACAACACCGAGCTGTTGGCCCGCGACATGAGCGCCTGCCACGACTACAGCGTCTGGGATACCTGGGGCCAGTGGGAGCTCGAGGGCTCGCCATCCGCGATCCCGGGCGCCGCCGAGTTCCTCAAGACTGCCGATGAGATGGGCGTCTCGATCTACTACCTCTCCGACCGGACCGAGGAGAACCTCGATGCCACCATCACCTCACTGAAGGAGCTGGACTTCCCCCAAGTATCAAAGGACCACGTGCGGTTGCTGGGCCCGTCGAAGGAGGAGCGGCGCACCAAAATCCAGGAGGAACACGAGGTCATCATGCAACTCGGCGATACCCTACATGACTTCGCTGGGGACTATGCCCACGCGGATCTGGACCAGCAGCGGCAGCTCGTTGAAGAAGACGCTAAGCACTTCGGCGACGACTGGTTCATCCTGCCCAATCCTACCTACGGCTCTTGGGAGGATGCCGACCTCGACACGTGGAACGCCGAGCTGGAAGTCGCAAAGTGATCTTCCTACGGGCATTCCCGGAGCCTTTGCACGATCAGCGACGAAGACGCGCTGATCGGCGTTAGAAATACCCTCCACAGAAGCGCGGACGGATTTATACATTCGTTAGATAAACATCTGGTGCGGTTGGCTGCTTACGAGTAATCTGGTTCACCGAGACGCCCCTTCGGGCGCAAACTCAAGGACTCACCCCTAGCCACCGTCAGGGAATATCCCGTTCAGAGGCACGCCGTTATGCCCTTTTCTCAATACCGCTCTGCCCAAAAATCGAGGAAGAAAATGACCGCCACCAAAGCACTTCTTGCACTGCCGACCATCCTGGCCGCCACCCTGCTCACACCTGCAATGCCAGCTGCCGCCGTCGGCCCAGACCAGCCGGAAGGGCCGGCCTACATCCCTGCCGGCTTCGCCTGCCCTGACTTCAACGTCGGCTACACATGGACGGGCGGAGGAAACATTCACTACAAGGAGCTCTTGAACAAGGATGGCTCGGTGCGTGGCACCGTTGTGTCCTCCCTTGGAACAACGGAGTTCACTTACATCAACTACGGCCCGGACCCCTCAAACCCGGTGCCAGGCAAGACGTTTACCGCAACATCGGGGGGATCGAAGGTCACCACCGAATTCGAAGAAGATGCTTTCACCGTCACGATGACTGGGCGGAACAACTGGTTGACACTGAACGGCCCTGACATTCCCGGAGGCGTCTCGACCACTCTGCACACCGGGCGCGTCACCTTCGCCTTCGACCTCACTACAGGCGCCGTCAACCTGGTGGGCTCACCGGGGCAGGAGATTGATCTCTGCGCGGAGCTCCGGTAGGGCAGGTAGTCGGACCTCGTGAAGAAGTGGAGGCCTAGGTTCACGCCAGCACCAGGGCAACGAACGAGTTTTGACCACTAACAAACTTAGGAAGCCTGTCGGCTAATGCTGACAGGCTTCCTGGAGTGGAAACATCCACGTGCGTCATCGGCGTTCGACCTCGATCTTGGCCGGCCGTTAGACGAGAGAACCCCGCATCTGCTTGCGATCCCGTCGGTTCGAGCGTTACGCCCAAGTGGTCTGTCAATGTGTATGAAATCCGAGACCGGGTGTTTCTCTTGACCGGCAGCGACCAGGCGCGGGCGGCGACAGGACAGTTCCTTGCGGGGTATCTGAAGTCGCAGCACTTGAGGCGCTGCGTGCGAACGCCAAGGCCGTCGAGCTGCTCACGGCCAGGCGCTGGTACGTCATCAAATCCGCCCGTGAGGCCGGCGCGACGTGGGCCCAGATCGGCGAAGCACTGGGGACCACGAAACAAGCCGCCCATGACTTATACCGCCGCAAGATCGAAGAGCAGGAGAAGTACCTGCCGGACCTTCATGACGTCGCAGCCGCGCGTGCGGACGAAATTCATGGTGTCCCGCTCCGGGGCGAATGGTGCACCCCGGCTGTCTTGGGACAGAACGGTCTGTCTCGGCCCAGCCGTATTGTGTATTATCCGTGTGTGCAGACACCAGAGTTCAGGGCTGAACAGCCAGTGCGCCCTGCAACGGACAAGCCTCGCGAGAAGATCGCTGCCGTCGCATACGAGCTGTTCGCCCGGCGCGGGATTCGGGACGTCGGAGTGGACGAACTGATCCGTGCTTCGGGTGTGGCCAAGGCAACCTTCTACAGGCACTTCCGCTCCAAGGACGATGTCGTCCTTGCCTTCCTCGAGCAGTGGTACCTGGAACGCACTGCCGCGATCCAGAACGCAATTGCCCGGCGCGGGACCAGCGACGAGGATGCCATGCTGACCATCTTTGACGTCTTCGACGACTGGTTCCGCCAGGGCGCGGTCCAGGTCAGCTCTTTCTTGCACGTGATGATGGAGATGGGCCCCGACCACCCCCTAGGGAAAGCGAGCATCCAGTACTTGGATAGGACGCGGCAACAGATCGCGGAACTCGCAGAATCTGCTGGCCTTAACGACCCGCACGATTTCGCCTGGTCCATTCACATCCTGATCAAGGGAGCCATAGTCGCCGCGGCCGAGGGCGACTCCCGCGCTGCCGCCCGCGCCCGAACCATGGCCGAACTGCTCATGGCCTACCACCGGCCCTGAACCGAGAATGGTGTATCTGTACTCGCTTTCTTTCCTGCTGCTCGCAGCAGGCGCTACGTTTGCCAAGGGTGGTGGCAACAACCTTTTGGACAGATCTGGATATGGTTTGGCACGATATGGGAACCGGGATGATCTGGTGAAAAGGTGGGGAGACGAGGCAATGAGCTCGCGGGGGACCTTTGCGGTCGCTGCGGCCATAGTGAGCGAGGTGGCCGTCATGGCCTGCAGTGTGCCCGTTGCTGCGCCCAGTTTCCCCTGACGCGGACCCGTCCCTAGTTCTTCAGGTCTCCAACTGACAAAGACGTGGATTGCGGTCCTTTTCGCGCCCGGAAGCTGACACTCCATGACCCTCCCCGGAAGGGGAAACCACATCGTCGAAAGAGTCAGTCATGCAGGCAATCACGCCGCAGCAGATCCGTTCATCCTTTATCAACGCAACCCGTTCCGAGGCAACAAAGCTCACTCTGCCCAAAAACCTCGATTCCCAGGACTGGGACAACCTGGACTTCCTGGGCTGGCGCGACGAGAAGCTGCCGCTTCGGGGGTACTTGGTAGTGCCCGGGCAAAAAGGCCTGACTGGGATAATGCTCCGCGCACCCGAAGGCGGCGCAAAGAAGAACCGCTCAGTGCTCTGCGAGTTGTGCCGGGACGTGTTCTCCAAGGAAGATGTGCTCCTTTGGGTAGCCAAGCGCGCTGGCCAGTCCGGACGTGACGGGAACACCGTTGGCACGCTAATTTGCGCAGACTTCCTGTGCTGCGAGAACGTGCGAAAGGAACCTCCGGCCAATGAGATCAACCCGGACCCGGCAGCCGTCGTCCTCCGCCAGATTGAGGGCCTCCAAAACCGCACCAGTCACTTTCTCAATCGAGTCCAGCAAGGCTAGGCAGAGACCAGCCAAGAAGCCGGTCAGGGGCCTATAGCTCCGGCGCCCGCGAGTGGCACATGACCCCAGCCACCGAGTGTTTATGAGGACCCGCATCACCGAGTGAATCGTCCTGACTTACGGAGCATCCGCACGTCCACTTGATTACTTATTGCTAAGCATGCTTATTATGTTCGTAGCCGAATGCAAGCGGCTGCCAACCAGAGGAGGGAACACCATGGGATTGGGCGACAAGATCGAGAACGCGGCAGAGAAGGCCGGCGGTAAGGGCAAGGAGGCCACAGGTGCCGCCACGGGCGATGAAAGCCTGCGGAACGAGGGCCAAGCCGACCAGGCCAAAGGCGATTTGAAGCAAGCCGGCGAAAAGGTCAAGGACGCTTTCAAGAAGGACTGACCAGACGGCAACGAAGGGCGCACTCTGCGAACGGGGTGCGCCCTTCGCTTTGCCCGGAAGCGTAGGAATCGGGCCCGGCAGACGTGCCCTGACCTCATCCAACGGCGCAAGAGTCTCGCCCCGCCCGTATAGGTTGACGAAACGTGCGTTATCGGCGTAAGGAACCAGCCCAATAGTCGCGGAGAAAGACGTCCACCCAGCTCTGCAGCCGCGTTTCGTTGTGCAATTTCCGACACTGGTGGCTCAGGAACTCGCGTCCGTCACTGAAACTTAAGAAGCCTGAAGGTGGTTCTGGATCAGGTCGCGCGCTGCGCCAACGCCGTCGTAATACCCCGCCCGGCCGGCCGTGCCGATGTCCTCGGCCATTGTGATATGGACATGGTCCACGTTGTTCGCGTTCCACAACGGCTCAAACAACTGGTTCGCAACCGCAGCGCCAGAACCTTCTGAACCGTCTCCTTGTCCAGGTTTCTTCGATTTTCCACTCGTTGGCCTCCTAGGAACCAGCTGACGCCTGCGTGATGCGAAGCCGGGCAGTAATCCTCGGAGGCGGACGTACTCAAATCAAGGAAGCAGCCAGCCCTCGATGCCGATCGAAGCGCTGGAAGCTCTCCCGGAAAACTTGGGTATGCCAAGACGAGGAATCAGGCGGAACAGGTGTGCGGCTGGCAGACAGAGGGCGTCCTTGCAGCAGGCAGGAGATGGGGAAATACGGAGCAGCGCCTTTTGGTTTCGTTCACCCTAGTCGAGAGGTTGCCTCCTCCTGTCCTGACCTCAGTGTCAGTGCAAATGAGCGCGTCCTCCCAGACGTGCCGTGACTTTCTGTGCTGCCGCGGCGCAGGATTCGCCGAGCGCCTCCAACCGGTCCTGGGACACACGGAACCGTGGTGCAGGGATTAGCACGGCGGCCACCACGTCGCCGCGGTGATCGTAGACAGGTGCTGCCAGGCCCACTTCGTCGATGGAGGTTTCCCCGTAGTTGATGGCCCAGCCGCGCCGGAGGTCGTCTTTCAACCGAACAAGGTAGGCGTCCAGGCTGCATTCGTCCAGGCCAGGGTAGACGATGGCTCCGCTGTTGAGGAGGGAACGGACGCGGGGTTCCGGTTCTTGGGCTAGGAACACCTGGACGGAGGAACTCAGCGCGTCGTTGTACCGTGCTCCCAGCGGCGTGGTGTGTTTGATCTGGTGGCGACTCGCGATCTGCTCCACGCAGATGGATTCATCGCCGCTCCATACCATGAGGGCGCTGGTTTCGCCGGTCTGCTCCGACAGTTCGCGGAGCACGGGGTAGGCAACGCGCCGCTCCTCGAGCTCGGCCAGCAGGGGTCCGGCCACAGCGATCAGTCCGAGTCCGAGCCGGAAGCGGCGGGTCTCGGCGTCCCGTTCCACCAGATGCTCCTGCTCAAAAGTGGCCAGGATCCTGGAGACGGTGCTTTTGTGCAGGCCGACGCGGTTTGCGATTTCGGTGACCCCCAGGAGGGGCTCCTCCGCCGTGAATGTGCGGAGGACGGCGATCGCGTTGACGATGACGGAAGCGCCCTTGCTGTCGCCGTTGCCTGTGGTCTCGGGTTCTGTTGCGCTCATGGTGTTACCCATCATTCCTTAACAGGCGCCGAAAGCGGCGCCATGATGGCGCCGCTTCCGGCGTGGTCATGGATGAAGGTTAGGCGCCGATGATGTTGTATTCGGGTCCGAACGGGAACTTCGTGATGTTCTCCGCGCCGTCCTCGCCGACCACCAGGATGTCGTGCTCGCGGTAGCCGCCGGCTCCGGGCTGGCCGTCGAGAACGGTGATCATCGGCTCCATGGAAACCACCATTCCGGGTTCGAGCACAGTGTCGATGTCCTCGCGGAGCTCCAGTCCGGCTTCCCGGCCGTAGTAGTGGCTGAGGACGCCGAAGGAGTGTCCGTAACCGAAAGTGCGGTTGGCCAGCAGTCCGTGGCCCACGTAGATCTCGTTGAGTTCGGCGGCGATGTCCTTGCAGACAGCACCGGGCTTGATCAGTTCGAGGCCGCGCTTGTGGACTTCCACGTTGATGTTCCACAGTTCCAGGGAGCGGGCATCGGGTTCGCCGTAGAACTGCGTGCGTTCCAGTGCCGTGTAGTAGCCGGACGTCATCGGGAAACAGTTCAGCGACAGGATGTCGTGCTCTTGGATCTTCCGGGTGGTGGCCCAGTTGTGCGCACCGTCCGTATTGATGCCGGACTGGAACCAGACCCACGTGTCCCGGATCTCCGAGTCGGGGAACGTGCGGGCGATCTCGTGAACCATGGCTTCGGTTCCGATCAGCGCCACCTCGTACTCGGTGATGCCGCCGGTGATGGCATTGCGGATGGCTTCGCCGCCCAGGTCGCCGATGCGCGCCCCGTGCTTGATGACCTCGATCTCCTCGGCGGACTTGATCATGCGTTGGCGCATCGCCGCCTGGGCCACATCCACCAGGGTTGCCGACCCGAAGGCCGCCTGGATCTTGTTGCGGTTGTCCAGCGGCAGGGAGTCGTCCTCGACGCCGAGCCGGCGCACAGTGATGCCACGGGTGCGCAGCACTTCCTGGATGGCGTGGATGTAGTTATCACGGCGCCAATCCGTGTACACCAGGTTGTCCCCGTAGCTGCGGCGCCAGGGCATGCCGGCGTCTATGTTTGCCGTGACCGTTACGGTGTCGTCCTTCGTGACCACCATGGCGTAGGACCGGCCGAAGTAGGTGAACAGGAAGTCGGAGTAGTACTTGATCGAGTGGTAGCTCGTCAGGACGACGGCGTCCAGTTCCTTCTCTGCCATGATGCGGCGCAGGCCCGCCAGGCGGCGCTCGAACTCCGCATCGGAGAAGGTGAGCTTCTCCTTCTGGCCGTTGTGCAGGACTTTGGTGCGCTCGAGTTCGGCGACGGATGAGGCGTTCTCGAATGCTGTGGTCGTCATAGTGGTAGTACCTTTCTGTGGTGCATTTTCTCGAAGTGAGGAAGTTGAAGAAGTCTGTTTTATTCGTGGCGGAGCGGTTCTTTGCCGGTTTCCTTGCCCAGTGCGACCGCGATGAGGGAGATGACGGCTGCCGCGACGAGGTACCACGCTGGCGCCAGATCGTTGGCTGTGGCCGAGATGAGGAGCGTTGCCATGAACGGGGCGGTGCCGCCGAAAAGGGCGTTTGAGAGGTTGAAGCTGACCGCGAAACCGCTGTAACGGACACGGGTTGGGAACATTTCCGCCAGGAAGCTGGGCAGGGTGCCGTCGTTCAGGGTGAGCATGGCGCCCAGGAGGATCTGGACCAGGACGATGACCAGGAAGTTCCCGGTTCCAAGCAGCGCAAAGGCGGGGACGGTCAGAACGATGAACGCGACCGATGCGCTAATGAGCACCTTCTTGCGCCCATACCGGTCCGACAGCATGCCGGTGAGGAAGATGAAGCCGATGTAGGTAACCAGAGCGATGGTTGTGGCCAGGAATGATTCCGTTTCACCCAAGCCCAGCTCCGAGGACAAATAGGTGGGCATGTAGCTGAGGATCACATAGAAGCCGACGGCATTGAGCAGCACGGCCCCGACAGCCCGCAGCAGCTGCCGCCAATGGTTCCGGAACAGGCTGGACACCGGTGCCGCATCTTTATGATCTTCGGCGGCCAGTTGGCGGAACACGGGCGTGTCTTCGAGCTTGGTCCGGATATACCGGCCGATCAAGCCCATCGGGGCCGCCAGTAGGAACGGCAGCCGCCAGCCCCAGCTCTGCATCGCTTCCGGAGAAAGCAAGGTGGTCAGCAGGCCTGCGATCAGGGAACCCAGGAGCAGGCCCGCGGCGGTGCTGGCCGGGACCACGGCAGCATACAGGCCGCGCCTGTTAGCGGGGGCGTACTCCACCAGGAAGGCCGAGGCCCCAGCGTACTCACCGGAAGCGGAGAAGCCCTGCGCAACCCTGATGATTAGGAGCAGGATGGGCGCCCAGAGCCCGATCGCGTCATAGCCCGGAATCAGCGCGATGCAGAATGTTGCGCCGGACATGATCAGGATTGAAAGGGAGAGGGCTGTCCGGCGGCCCACCTTGTCTCCGATATGGCCCCAGATGAACCCGCCGAGCGGGCGCACCAGGAACGAAATCGCAAAAAGGGCGAAGGTCAGGAGAAGTCCGGTCTGGGGGTCCGACTCGGGGAAAAAGACTTTGGCTATCGTGACGGCGAGGTAGCCGTAGACGGCGTAGTCGAACCACTCCACGAAGTTGCCGATGAAGCTGGCGGCGACGACCCTGCGGCGGGTTTCCTTGCTAACACCGTCTCCGTTGACGGTCTGTGCCTGGTCCTTCGGAGACAATGAGGATATTTCGTTACTCATAGATCCACCAATAGTGATTTGGGTTGCATTGAGAGCAACACTGTTGTTTAAGAATAAGGGTGATCTGCGCCACGGTCAATGACTTTTCGCTCCGGTAAACCTGCGGCTCGCCGAGAATTGCGGGCGATGAAACATTCTTGGGCAGTTTAGGGCGCAAGCTTGAGCAACATAGTTGTTGCGAGAGAAGCAACGCAGTCGTATTTCTCGGGGGTTGCCCTAATGGATACCTCACCGCGTCCGCTGGCACTGCGAAGGCCCGGGTCATCCTCCACGGCAACAGGACAATGGTGCTCCGCTAAGCAGCCCTGCCCGGGGTCCCGTATGCCGGAGCCAGAATCCACAGGGTATTCGGCCATGAGACTAGCCCGACCAGCCGGATGGCCAGATGCAGCACCACCACCCACTTCTGTGCCTCTGCGCGGAACTCATAAGCTCACTCGGAAGGTATATAGCTGCTGAAGCAAGCGCCGGACCTCTGATTACAAACGGAATCGTTCCCTCCGCGCTGAAGGCTCTCGGGTGTCGGGTCTCTGGCATCGGAGGGCAAGCACGAGTAGCGTCGATTCGACAGCAGGTAGGACGTGCAGCAGTCTGACCGCGGGGCCAGGGAGCGCTGGCATTGGTTTCATGAAGGGGCCGGGATGGCTGGTTGGAATGCTGACACGGCGGCAGGTCCTCTGGGGGCGGGGACAGTCACTCTGGTCGAGGGATCGTCCTTCTGCATCTCGCTGCAGAACGGGGACATGCACGCGGAACATCCACGGCGGCTTTGAAGTGGCGCAGCAGAATGTCCACGCCCAGGACCACATCTGGCAGGCGTTCTCCGATGGGCGTAGATTCGGCTCAGGTTAGTACGGCGTTGCTCGCAAGGAGCCTGAGATGGCTGGATGGAACGCAGACAATGCGGCCGGGCCCATCGGGCAGGGAGCCCTGACCTTGGTGGCAGGGTCATCCTTTTGCATATCGCTGCAGAACGGTGACATCTTCCCCCATCACCCTCACGGTGTTTTCCATCGGGACGCCAGGATACTGTCACGATGGTCGCTCACCGTAAATGGACAGCCAGTGGAGCCGTTGGGGGCGTGGACCCCTTCGCCTTACCAGGGCACGTACATGGGGAGGGCCGCGCTGGGCGATGGCCGCGCGGACAGCCCCTTGACGGTGGAACGAAACCGCGAGCTGGGTAACGGCATCGTGGAGGACATCACGGTCCACAACTATTCCCTTCAGCCTGCCTCCTGCGAGATCGCCCTGGCCGTGGATGCAGACTTCGCGGGCCTTTTCGAAGTTAAAGAAGGCCGATTCCACAGATTGTGGGAGCAGACCCGGCGCACGCGGGCCGGGTCGGTGACGATCGACGCGGCATGGCAGGAGACACGGCAAGGGATCGTGGTGCGGATGCGCGACGCCGAGGCCAGCGCCGAAGGTCTCCTCGTGCGGATGATCGTCCCGGCGCATGGGAAGTGGAGTGTACGGGCGACCGTGCTGCCGCTGACCGCCGAAACCGAAGTCGACGCGGGCCTGCCGACGGTCGTCCTTTCCGCCGAGATGATCTCAGCACAGCAGCGGCGTCAGAAAGCATGGGATGCACATGTTCCGCTTCCCCGGGTGGGCAATCCCACCGTAGAACGAAGCCTCATGCGCAGCCACGACGACATCGGGGCACTGCGCATCGTTGACCCCGACCATCCCGACCGCATGGTTGTCGCGGCCGGCGCACCATGGTTTATGGCACTGTTCGGGCGGGACTCCCTGCTTGCCTCGTTTATGGTCCTGCCAGTCGACGCAACGCTGGCATTGGGCACGCTGCAGACGCTGGCTGACCGGCAAGGCACGAAAGTGGATCCGCTGACCGAAGAGCAGCCCGGCCGAATTCTGCACGAGGTGCGGCTCGATGTCGGAACGAGCCTGGCTCTCGGTGGCAGATCGGCCTACTACGGCACTGCCGACGCCACTCCCCTGTTCGTCACCCTGCTCGGCGAAGCAAGCCGTTGGGGACTTGCTGCCAAGGACATCGCAGCGCTGGTGCCCCATGCAGACCGTGCCCTTGAGTGGGTCCGGGACTACGGGGACCGTGACGGCGATGGGTTCGTTGAGTACAAGCGGCTCAACGACCAGGGCCTCGCCAACCAGGGCTGGAAGGACTCCTGGGACGGGATCAACTTCGCCGACGGCAGGCTTGCCGAGCCGCCCATTGCGCTGTGCGAGGTGCAGGGCTATGTCTACAGCGCCTACATGGCCCGGGCGTGGATGGCATACGAGGCAGGCGACGAGCCTCTCGCGAATGATCTCGGGGAACGTGCGGAGCGGCTGAAAAGACAGTTCAACGAGCAGTTCTGGCTGCCGGACCGCGGGTACTACGCGATCGCACTCGACCGGGATAAGCGGCCCGTCGACGCCTGCGCCTCCAACATGGGCCACTGCCTGTGGTCAGGCATCGTGGACGAGGATAAGGCACCACAAGTTGCCCGCCGGCTGATGTCCCCGGAAATGTTCAGCGGCTGGGGCGTGCGCACCCTGGCAACGGACATGGGTGCCTACAACCCGGTCAGCTACCACAACGGCTCCGTCTGGCCTCACGACAATGCGCTCATCGTCGGAGGTCTCATGCGCTACGGCTTCGTGAAGGAAGCGCAGCGGCTTTCCTCCGCGCTGATGGACGCCGCCGAACACACGGACAACCGGCTGCCCGAACTGTTCTGTGGGTTCAGCCGTTCGGATTATCCCCAGCCGCTCCCCTACCCGACGGCCTGCTCTCCGCAAGCATGGGCCTCGGCGACGCCCGTAATGCTGATCCGGAGCCTGTTGCGCTACGAGGCAGATGTCGCCCTTGGCGTGCTCTGGATGGATCCCGCGTTGCCGGAAAGTTGGGGAGGCCTGCACACCACTAACCTGCCAGTAGGTGGGGCACGGGTCACGCTCGATGTGTCGGCGTCCCGTGTGACCGTGGAGGGACTGCCCCCAGGCATGGTGTTCCGCAAGGGAATACGGCCACCCTTGGCCGACCTTAAGGGGCTTAACAGGCGGCGCCGCAAGTGATGGGCTGGAGGCTCGTATTGTCTACCGCGTGCTCGCTGCCTTATCTGGCTTGGTCCTGGGTCCTCCCGGGAAAGATGAGCAGCGTTCCCTATCGAATCGCCTTCCGGCGCCCATTGGCCTGTTACCGGCGATAACGGGCGAGTTGAGAAAAGGCCACGAAAGTCTTTCGACGGCCCGAAACAGGCCCCCGGATTTACGCTCCCGTGACCGGTTTTCCCGCGGTTTAACGGTTGCACGAAGAACCGGAAACATCCCTCGATCAGGGCTTTTGGCGCTCCTATTCTGGTGTCATCCCGTCACTCACACCCGAAAGGGGTACCCTCATGAAAAAAGTAAGCGCCTGGCTCACTGCCATCATCATGGCTCTCGGGCTGGGCCTAATGGTTCCGGGGTCCGCCTCCGCAACCCCTTCCTACTGCGGACTGGCATGGGGCTCACTCGCCAAGACCAGCCCGGCCATGAGCGCTGCATCGGTAACCAATGTGCGCTCGGGAAAGTACTACTGCTTCGACCGCCTGGTGATCGACATCAAGGGGAAGGCATCCGGCTACAACGTCCGCTATGTCTCGAAGGTTGTACAGGACGGCTCCGTACTGCCCATCAAGCTGAGGGGCGGTGCATTCCTTCAGGTCACCGCCCACTCACCCAGCTATGACAGCGCCACCGGCAAGGCCACCTTCGTGCCGGCCAACCGCTCAGAGGTAACCAACGTTTCGAAGTACCAGACCTTCCGGCAGGTCGCCTGGGCAGGCAGCTTCGAAGGCCGCACCACCCTGGGCCTCGGCGTCCGCGCCCGGCTCCCCTTCAAGGTCTTCACCCTCGCAGGTCCCGGCAACGGATCCAGGCTCGTGATCGACGTCGCCCACCAATGGTGACAGCAGATAGAGCCAGGTAAAAAGCGGTGCCCCGCTTGGCGGGGCACCGTCAGGCAATGCATCGATGGACATGCGTAGCGAGGAGATTCCGGGAACGACCCACACCTCCCCCATCACTTCCTCGCCCGCTGTTTCTTGCCATGCCTGTCAGATACTCAGTCTGGATGCCCCGGCGGGCAAGACTCGAAGCGCTCATCGCTCAGTTCCAGGAAGAGACGGACGGAGACAGGGTCTAGGGGAAACCCGTCCGGGCGCCGCTAGTCCATTGAAACCGGCCTAGCGTCCGACGGTGCCTGGTCTCACAGTATGTCTATCCGTACCCCACACGATTATTCAACGGAGGCGTCACGATGACAGGCAAGGGCACTGTGCTCGTAACCGGCGGTGCGCGAGGGATCGGCCGGGCGATTGCCGAACGCTTAGCGGAGAGCGGCTGGACCGTCGTAGCAACCTACAACACCGGCCTCGATGAAGCGAAGGAGCTGGCACGCACGCACGGCGTGGAGATACGTCAGCTGGACTTGGCGGACAGATCCAGAACACTCGACTTCGCCCGCGGGATTCGTGATGAATTTTCCTTGGGCGCCTTGGTCAACAATGCCGGGATCCTCGAGAAGCAACCGTTCGAAGAAATGAGTCTTGATGGCTGGGACCGAACCTTCGAGGTCAATGTGACGGCACCCCTCATCCTTGCCCAGGCAATCGGCCCCCAGATGTCCGCCGGCGGGAGCATCGTCAACATCGCCAGCGCCGATGCCTTCATCGGGTCCTTCCGAAGCATCGCCTACTCGGCCAGCAAAGCGGCTCTGCTGTCAGTGACCCGAAGCCTCGCCAACGTCCTAGGACCCCGGGGAGTCCGCGTCAACGCCGTAACCCCTGGCTGGGTCGACTCCGGCATACTGACTGAATCCTACGAAGCCGCGAACCTCACTCCCCTGGGTCGCAATGGGAGCCCCGTCGACATCGCCAAGGTCGTCGCCTTCCTCCTCAGCGACGACGCATCGTTCATCAACGGGGCCTCCATCGTCGCCGACGGGGGCTATACCGGCGTGGACTACTTCATGAAGAAGGAGAATGACTCCCTTGGTTGACCCCTCGGATCCATGGGGATCCAGCCCGGAGCTAGGCCTTCAGGCGTCCCCAGCGTTAACCATCCCTTAGGCACCGCTCGGCGAGCAGGTCCAGGCTCAAGGGGGCAGCTGCCAGCTCCACGGTCCTTATCGGTAGAAAGCGTGATGACTTTCCCTCGCGGAATTATTGACCAGGGCGCCTTTGGCGGCTCGCCCGTCACCCGCAGCTGGGTATCACACCCCCCGCTCTCAGGTTGACGGAAGGCCGGTTATCGGCGTTGAAAGCAAGGGCAAATAGGGGAGTTTTAGCCTGGCCGGCGTGAGGACGCCACGGACTTAAGCTTGCGGAGCTGGCGCATTCGGAAGAGTCATCGGCGTAGACGGAGCTGTGCAGCGACGGTGGCTCTTAAGGACATTGTTAGCTACCCTCCTGAGCGTTCTCTTAGTACTAGCTAGTACACGCCCCCGTCCACGACGAGCGCCTGGCCGGTCATGTAGGAGGAGCCGTCCGAAGCTAGGTACACGACTATCGGGGCGATTTCCTCAGGTTTTCCCTGGCGGCCCATGGGGACGATTTTTTTGACGACGCGTTCCTGTTCCTCCGGTCCGCCCATGTAGTCGATGGCGGGCCTGTTGAACGGGGTGTCGATCCATCCGGGGCAAACGCAGTTGACCCTGATCCCGTGGGGGGCAAGCTCCGGGGCGAGTGCCTTGGTGAAGGCTACGATGGCGCCTTTTGACGCAGCGTACGCTGTGAGGCCGGCGCCGCCCTTCACGGCCGCGAGTGAGGCCATATTGATGATGGATCCGCCGCCTTGGGCGCGAAGGACGGGCACGGCATGCTTGACACCGAAGAAGCAAGAGCGGGGGTTGACCGCCATCAGCAGGTCCCACTGGGTCTGATCGAACTCGGTTATAGGGCCCGAGCGCTGCGCTCCTGCGTTATTGAAAAGGATGTCAAGGCCGCCCAGTGCGTCGGTTCCCTGCTTGATGAGTGCCTCGACGTCGTTCTCGTTGCTCACGTCGGTTCGGACAAAGTGAGCTGCGCCGCCCTGGTCGCGGATCTCTTCGACCGTGCGCTGGCCGCTCTCCTCGTTGATGTCCGCTACAACGACCGATGCACCTTCCCGAGCGAACATCTGGGCGGTGACTGCCCCGATGCCCGTAGCGGCACCGGTGATGATCGCCCTTTTTCCCTCCAATTGCATTCATTCCTCCTAAGGCTGGCTGAGCGCCGCGACCGCGGCGGCCGCTATCTCATCGTCCTGATCCACAGTGCCCCCGGCGACTCCGACAGCCCCAACAATCTCGCCGCCGATTTCCAGCGGCCGTCCCCCTCCGAAAGTAATCAGGGGACGCTGGTGCGTGTGCTCCAGACCGTACAGGGGCTGGCCCGGCTGGGTCAGGGATCCGATGTCCTTCGTTGCCATCTTCATAGAACACGCGGTGTAGGCCTTTCCCACCGAAATCTCGGTGCTGGCCAAGAGTGCATTGTCCTGTCGCGCGAAGGCCAGGAGCTCGCGTCCTGCATCAACGATGGCCACGCTGGAAGGGGAGCCGATCTCCCTGGCCTTGGCCAGTGCCGCGTCCAACGCCTGGCGTGCCTGCTCGTAACTCATTCCCATCGGTTTCTCCTTGTTCATCGGATGAGATCAATGACATGGGCCTCAGCCCGGGGAGGGCGGGTAAGGGCCTCACTCTTGGGGAAGTCCCGGCCGCACATGGGTCCGTTCACGGGAGACCAAGGCGCGGTCACGGTCCTTGAAGCGCCCCACGGTCTCGCGGGTGAACAGCGCGATGATGATTGCGGAGATGAGCGCCACAGCCACCAGGAAGTAGAGGGCGTAGAAGTATCCCGTTTCACTTGCGAATCCTCCTCCAAGTCCGATCAGCCATCCGATGACGAGGGGTGAAACGCCTCCAACGTAAAGGAAGAACAGGAGGATCGAGTTCGCCGTCCCCACCGCACCCGGCTCTGCAGAGTCCGAGCCGAAGGCGTAGAGGACGGGGAAGATAGCATTCGTGGCCAGGCCAGCGATGAGCTGCACCACGATCAGCACGGTCAGGCTCACCGCAGAAAACCGCAGCAGATAGAGGCCGATCGCCAGCCACGTGAACGCGATGATCAGACTGATCTTTCGTCCGATGTAGTCCGAGACGATGCCCCAAAAGATCTGGCCGATCCCGCCGGTGATCGTGAACACGGCACTGTAGGCGGCGGCTTCCGCGAAGCTGAAACCACCCACGAAGGCGATGTACGCAGGCAGCCAGAAGCTGATCCCGGTGTAAATCATGATCCCGAACATGGATGCCAGCGCGGGAACCAGGATGTTCGGGTTAGCCAGGCTCCGGCGCAACGCACCGGGTTCGGCGTGCCGCTGCTCGGCGCCGGCCCCGCTGGCGAGAGGCTTGGTGAGGCCCGCCGCCTCGGTGTCCTCTTCGAACTTCCGGTAGCGTTTCGGGGAGCTGTACCACCACCAGCTAATCCAGATTGGGATCATCGCCAGCGGGATGATCAGGAAGACGTACCGCCAGTTCTCCGGCCCGAAGGCGGCAAGGATTGCGCCCGTGGCGATGGCCCCCAGACCCGTTCCCCATGGATAGGCCGCGTGCTGTATCCCGAGGGCAAGACCCCGCTTCTCCACCGGGTACCACTCGACCATGGCGGTCACTTCGACCGCTTCTCCGGCGCCGCCGAAGGCATTCTTGATCGACTGAATCACCACGACGTTCCAGATCGTCTTCGTCAGCGCGGCGATGCCGGTGAGGATGGAGAACAGGAAATAGCCAGCCGCCACGATTGCGTTGCGGTATTTTCGTGCCCAGCCATGTCCGCCGCGGTCGAACCAGGCGCCGGCCGGGATTGCCAGCGCCGCCGTTGCCACCGTCACGATCGTACTGACTATGCCCGCCTCCTCCGGTGACAGCCTGAACTCTTCAACCATCGGTGGCAGGACGTAGTAGAAGATTTGGCGCGTATTCGCGTTCATCGCGTACACCAGCCACAGGAACACCAGAGCCCCTACTGCCGTTGCCGGGACACGGGCCCGGTTCTTGGAAGCTCCCTGCGCCGGCCCGCCGGCCGGCTTGTCCGTGCTTGCCATTTTGCCTTCTCCTTTCCTGGTCAGGCTGTCATCGTGGGGCTGATGGGTGCATGAAGGCCGGGTCCTCACCCTCAAGGGTGCGGGGACTCGGGACGTGCACGTGGGACATTCTGCGGCTAGGTATGGGACTGGTAGCGCCTCCGCGCCTTGTCGTGTTCATGCCGGCACCACCGCCAAGGGACGGACAGGGGATCCGGTCACGCCGACCATTTTCAGGGGGAGGCACACAAAGATGAACTCCTGGTGCCCGGACCCCGCGAGCCCTTCAAGCTGGAGGTTCTCGAGGATATAGATCCCGTTTTGGACTATGAGGACCACATGGCCGGGGAGGCTCCCGCGTTGCGGGTCCGCTTGAATGGCATCCCACGCCACGTTATCCGCTCCTACCGCCTGCACCCCAAGGTCGGCGAGCCACTCCGACGCTTCAGCAGAGATGCCCGCGCCCTGAAGGTATGCGTCGGGGTCGTGCCACTGCGATCCATCGCCGGTCCGCACGAGGACGACATCGCCGGCGGTTACCGATACATCCTGCGCGGAGGCGGCGGCCTTCAGCTCGTCTGCCCGGACCAGGGTGCCTGCCGGGAGCCGGTCCACTCCCCGGTGCCGCGGTATATCGACCAGGACGCCTCGGGCGATCATGGGAGCGATAGTCTCCACCCCGAGTTCGCTGAATCCTGTGGAGCTCTGCACTTGCGCGTCCGCACGACGCCCGCCGAACATCTCCAAATCAACGGCCTGGTGGCAGAGAGCATCAATATGGGTCCCGGAATGTTCAGCCGTGATGATCAGACCCGAGGCGCTCGTCCTGGCTTCCCCCATCCCGGCTTCATGCCGGCGGTGCAGCGCATAGACGAACCCGGGACGGTGCGCCGCGAAGATAGGCGCTCCCGCGTACCGTGGCTGCTCGAGATCATAAAGGGTGGCTTGTCTGAGCGTCGCGAGCAGCGCAGCCACCGATTCGGCAGTCATTTCAGGCCACGTTCCATCTCACGTCTCCGAATCGGCGACGCCTGTGAAGGTTCTTTCGATGCCCAGGACGTGAGGAGTACCCATCATGTTTCCTCCGGATCCGATAATTCGTCAATGAGAAGCCGGCCGCCCTGTCCCCAGCTTTCCGGATCAATCTCGTCCAGGAGAACGACGATTCTCTCCCTCTTTGAGCCCAGGACCCGCACCACGGCGTCGGTCAGCGCATTGATGAGCTGCCGCTTCTCCTCGGCAGAGCGGCCTGCCCTCATGTGGACCTGTACGACTGGCATTGCCTGCACCTCTCGGATCAGCGGTTCGGTACCTCACTCTTGGTCTCTGCCCCGGCCTCCGTCCGCAGGTGATCGGCTGCAAGGTAGGCCAGCGCGTAGATCGTCAGGGTGGGGTTGTAGGCGCCGTAGGTGGGGAACTGTCCCCCACCGAGGACGTACAGGTTAGGCACGGTGTGGCACTGGCCGTAACGATCGACAACTGAGGTGGCCGGATCATCACCCATCCGGTGGGTCCCCACCTCATGAGTGGAGACATGGTAAGGCGGTGCGGTCGGCGCCTCCCACCACTCGAGCATGCCCATTTCGCGTGCGATTTCGCGCTTCTTGCCTTGCATGAATTCCACATCCTGTTCGTCCCGGGGCGTCCAGTCATGAGTGATCCGCAGCGCGGGCTGACCGAACGCGTCCTTAACGTTTGGATCCAGGTCGCAGAAAAACTCTTCGCGGGGAAATGTGGCGGTCTGGTGATACATGCTGAAGGTGCGCCGGTAGTTTTCCCGCATCCAGTCCTTGAAGCCCTGCCCGAATTTCGGTGCGGAGTCCGGCATATTCCTGGTGGCTTCCACCGGTTGGACGTCCCCGCCAAAGCCGATGATGGGGCTGCCCCAGACCGCGCCGTCACCGCTGGCAAGTTCCGAAGTGTAGTCATCGATCACGCTGGTGGCAACGGCCGGCCCGGCGAATGGGTTGGTCCAGTCCGGCAGCGTGCCGGTGAACCAGCCATAGTTGTGCGTCATGAAGTACTTGCCGACGGTGCCGTTACCGTCGATGCCCGATGCCAACAGCAGCCGGGTGTTCTCCAGCGCGTATGCCGACAGCACCACGTATCCGGCATCGATCTCGCGTTCCTCTTTCCGCACGAGATCGAGGTAACGCACGCCCGAAGCCCTCCCGCTTCCGTCCCGCTTCACCTCGAACACCCGCGAATATGGCCGTATCTCCAGGTTGCCTGTCTCAAGGGCCTGCGGAAGTAGGGCCACCGCGCTGCTGGACTTGGCGCCGACGTGGCAGGGGTAGTCCCGGCAAAACCCGCAGTACACGCAGGCGCTTCGCCCTTGGTACTCAACGGAGTTCACTGCAGCCGGGGCGGGGAAGGGATGCAGGCCAAGCCGCCTCGCTGCCTCAAAGAAGGGCCTGTCGCCTGCCGTCATGCGCAGCGGCGGCATGGGGTACTCTCGCTTTCGCGGTGGTTCGAACGGGTTTCCCCCTTCCTGGATCTCTCCGTTGAGGTTGCCCGCCTTGCCCGCGACCCCGATCTCATACTCGGCGCGCTCGTAATACGGTTCAAGCTCGTCGTACCCCATAGGCCAGTCGACGATGGCCGTGCCAGCCACCGCTTCCTCGCCCAAACGCTCGCTCAGGGTCGAACGCAGGCGCAGCTCAGCATCACGGAACCGCCACGCCCATGCCGCCCAGTGAATCGTGCCGCCGCCTACTCCAACGGAGGGGGGCACGAACAACGGGCCCAACGCCAGCGGCCCCGAGGACCACGGCAGAACACGCGCCGTAGCATCCCTACTCGGGCGCCACGTCATGGGATCACTGCCCATGTTCGGGGAGATTTCCTGCCGGACGAAGTACCGCAGCTCATCGTGCTTGACTTCGACATCTTCTCCCGCATACCGCTGGCCCTTTTCAAGGGCAACCACCCGCATCCCGGCCTGCGCCATATCCTTTGCCAGCACCCCGCCGGCTGCACCAAGGCCAACGATCACAATGTCCGCATGCTCAGCCACGTTCCGGCTCTCCCTTACGCTGCTCTCGCTCGTTCCGCAGATCCTGAAGGGTTACGACCGGCAGGGCAGACGCATCAAACCCGTATTGCATCGCATCCTCGCCGTAACCCCAATGGGCGCCGGGGAATCCCACCAAGCGCCAGCCAACTGCATTCCTGTTGCCCCCATACACCGGATCCCCGAACGTCCCCTCAACCACGTGCTGCCTCACCACTGCGAAGAAGTAAGGCAGGAACCCAATGTCGCTGCTGTCCTCGTCCTCGGATTCCGCTCGTTCTGCAGCCACCGCCGTATCCAGCCCACCCGCGGCAAGCCACTCCAGAACGGAAGTCTGCTCGCCCTCGTCAAGCTCGACGAACCTGCGCCCCTGTCGCTCGACGCAGCTCTTATCCAGGGCCGCCAGGCCGCTACGATACAACCCCTGCAAATTCCGGTAAGGACCCGCCAAGGCCCGGTCAATATAGAGAACGGCTCCCGCTTCCTGAGCCCCGGGATCTTCCTGGGAGCCGGGTATTATCAGCCCGGCCAGCACATCGACGGTCTGCGCCTCATCCCTGTTGAGGAAGGTGACCGCTCCCCAAAATCCACCTGTCGCCTCCATAAAACGCCTCCTTCGGCGCCGCCCGCGCCACCTCAGTGAAGCGCGAACACCATATGACTTAGCCCTACCAGCTAAGACCCGGACGGAAGGTTGCGCCGCTGCAAGAAACATGTCAGCAACTGCGCACGTGTCGGTATGATTAAAAAAATTTTCCACCCCGCAATTACCTGGTGTCAACGGAGCATAGACCAGTGCTCTCCGCGAGTCCCACCGGTCCGCGGGTAAGTGACATGACCTGTGTCGGGGACTACTCAGCAGCACTAAAGGGAGCGGAGGCCCGGCCGGCTACAAAACACGTCCGCTGCCTGCCAAGGGCAGCCTATGGAGTGACATGCTGCGTACGCCTGCTTCACGGTCCGCACGCCTCACAGTGGCGGTCCGGTCCTTGGGATAATGGCATTGTCAGGAGGACGTACGCCTCGGTCGGAGAGCGAGGAGGCGCTGTCTTGGTTCTATTGACGAAAGCAAGTACATGATCGACTTCGTGCAGGCACCATTCCGGCACCCCATCGAACCGGACCGACACCGGCTCGAGGCGGCAGCCGACACGTTGCGGCTGCTCGCAGAACCCACCCGATTGCACCTTCTATGGGTCCTGGCAGCCGGACCGGCCTGCGTAGCCGACTTGGTCAATGCCACTGGTTCCGCCCGAACCATCGTGAGTCAGCACCTGGCAAAGCTCCGCCTCAGCGGCCTGGTCGACGCCCGCAAAGAGGGGCGCAAAGTCATTTATTCCATTCGCGACGACCATCTGAACCGGCTGATCCAGGAAGCCATCAACCACGCCAACCACCCCATTAGCCGGCAGCCCAAGCACGACTGACGGCAGAATGGGAGAGAACCAGCCGAACCCACGGCGTGTCCGCCATTAGCTCCACTCTCAGTGACGCCGGCTTGCGTGTCAGCTCCACCCTCCACGACGCCCGGTCCACCGTCTCCGGCGTCCCTCACAAGGCCGCCGCCAAGACTCAGGGCAATCCGCTCGCTGCGGGCCTGATCGCCTTCGGCGCCGGGCTGCTCGCCTCCTCCCTGATCCCGCCCAGCAGGAGAGAACGCGAAGCTGCCGAGGCCCTGAAGGGCGCGGCCGAACCCATGACGAGCCAGCTCACTGAAACCGCGAAAGACATGGGCCAGGACCTGATGCCAAGGACCACGTCCAAAACACGTAGAACTCTCTAGGGTCGCCAGCGGGGCCGTGCTACAGGAGCGCGGTCCCGCTGATGCGTTGAGACCATTGGGCGTTGAGCTAAGAAAGGGCCCGGACCTGGCCGCAGGGCTGACCTACTACGCCGTCTTCTCGCTTTTCCCGGCCCTGCTCGCCCTCGTTTCGCTCGGCATCTTTGGCCAGGCGGAAAAGACGACGGCGGCACTCCTGGAAATCGTCAAGGGCATTGCACCCCGGATCAACGGTGGACATGATCCGCGGACCCATCCAGGAGCTGACCACCTCACCGGCTGCCGGCCTCACCCTGGTCATCGGTCTGGCCACCGCGCTCTGGTCCGCCTCAGGGTACGTGACCGCTTTCGGCCGGGTGATGAAGCGGATCTACGAAATAGACGAGGGCCGCGGCTTCGTGAAACTCCGCGGCACCATGCTCGGCGTGACGCTGATTTCCGTGGCGCTGCTCGCGGCCATGCTGGTCATCAGCGGCCCCGTCGCCGAAGCCATCGGCAACCTCCTGGGGCTGGGAGGGGTGGCCCTGAGCGTGTGGAACATCGCCAAATGGCCGGTCATCATCGCACTGGTCGTCGTCATCGCCATCCTTTACCAGGGACCCCCAACGTCCGCCAGCCTAGAATCCGCTGGATGAGCGTTGGTTCCTTCATTGCCCTGGTCATCTCCCTGTTGGCCTCCCTGGGCTTTGGCTTCTACGTAGCCAACTTCGGCAACTACAACAAAACCTACGGCGCCATCGGCGGCGTGATCATCATGCTGCTGTGGCTGTGGATCCTGAACATGTCCCTGCTGTTCGGCGCCGAGTTCGACGCCGAAATGGAACGGGGCCGGCAGCTGCAGGCCGGCATCGAAGCCGAAGAAACCCTCCAGCTGCCGCCGCGCGATACCAAGAAAAGCGAAAAGCTCCAGGAAAAGGAAGAAGAAGACATCCGCCTGGGACGGGAACTGCGCGAAAAGCACCGCAACAACCAGCACCCCGACGAGAACAACGGTCAGGGCAGCAGCACCCAGGAACGATAGCCCATAGGGCAAAGAACAACCTCCACAGGGCCCACCCATCCGTCCCATCCTCGACAACAACGAAACGAGGATTCAATTCAGCCGTTGCTGGAGGAAGTGCTCTTCGCTCTACCGCCCACCATCACCGGCCGCGTGGGACGTGCCCGCCAGTCCGGCCGGGACTCCAGTAGCCCCACGCTGGCCGTCTTGTCAGGGCGGGGTTGAAGGTGAGCCCGGCAGGGTGGTTGCGGCAGGTTCGGCCGGGACTGGCTGGACGTCCGGTGCGGTCTCTTCCTGGCGTTCCGCTGCCGGTTCGGCTCCCAGCACACGCCAAAGGGAGATTCCGGCGACTGCAGCCGCGATGGCAACGGCTGCGACCAACCACGGTTTCCCCGCCAAGCGTCCGCGCCGGGCCTCAGTGACCGACACTTCTGCCTCCGGAATGATCCGCGCTATACGCTCATGCAACCGCGGGGTCACCGTTTCCACTCCCCCGGCCAGTTCGTCGGCAATGGCCCTTAAAGTGGCCTGCAGACGGGGCGAGGCGATGTCAATGCCAGCATCAACCCGTTCGAGCGCGCGGCGCAGGGCCGATTCGACACCCGGTGTCGCCCATTCCCTGCCCTTGGCAAGACGGCCGATGAGGGCTTCTTGCAGATGACGGGCCTGAACCGCCCGGTCGGTCTTTCCAAGCACACGCACAGGAGCCTCCACAGGTCGATAAATGTGAAGCACAGCCTAAGGTTTGGACCCGACGAAGAACAGCCTTGACATCCACCCGTAATGACGTGGCGCGGCGATCCGCTCTCGTGAGTTACAGCTGCAACCGCGTCCTGCGCCGGCTGGCTCCCAGACCTGGTAAGTGCCGTCGGAACCTCCGGCGAAGGAGGGTTCCCGTGGCGCTGTACGTTTAAAAGATGTACGAATGACCCCATTCTCCCGGACGTGGGACGGCACTTCGACCAATAGCAGGCTGAGGTACACCCCAACCTGACGACGTGAAACCAGATGTCTTGACGTTCTTTTGGGAAGGCCCTAGAACTCAAGCTGACAGGGCGAGGGGGGTCTGGAGGCATCGGTGGCTGGACAGCGGATCGGATACGTGCGGGTCAGTACCCTTGACCAGAACGAGAAACGTCAGCTCGAAGGCCAGATTTTGGACCGGGTCTTCACGGACAAAGCCTCGGGCGGGGACGCGTCCAGACCGGAGCTTACTGAGCTGCTGCGGTTCGCCCGTGACGGGGACACAGTCGTCGTGCACAGCATGGACCGGCTCGCCCGCAACCTCGATGACCTGCGCGCTCTCGTCCAGGGCCTCACCCGCAAAAGGCGTGCGGGTGGAGTTCGTCAAAGAGAGTCTGGTCTTCACCGGGGAGGACTCCCCCATGGCCAACCTCATGCTCTCAGTAATGGGTGCCTTCGCCGAGTTCGAACGCTCCCTGATCCGGGAGCGGCAGCGGGAAGGCATCGCCCTGGCCAAGCAGCGCGGCGCCTACAAAGGGCGGAAGAAGACCCTCACACCGGAACGGGCGGCCGAACTGGTCCAGCGGGCAGCGAATGGAATCCTCAAATCCGTCCTCGCCAGCGACTACGGCATCAGCCGGGGAACGGTGTACCAGTACCTGCGCCAGGCCAAACTCTCCTGAATCCCCTCCCCTGCCGACCCGAATCGTTCCGCCGTCGCTGAAACCGGGACAACCTGACTGAATCATGGTTATCTGCGTTTGAAAAACGGCAGGAGGAGTGGCCGCAGAAGTGGCTGTTTCCGGCAGCCGGCCACGGTTTTACTCCCAAAACACGGATGTTCAGAACTGGTCTGTCAGCACCCGGTTCACGGCGGGGATGTCCAGGAAGGCCGGGTCAAGGCGCATCGGAGCCGGTTATCTCGGCCACCCATGCGGCGCAGGGGGTGAGCTTTTCGGGTTATTCGGCGATCTTGCGCCGGGCTTCCTGCTGATGCTGCTCCAGCTTTGCCTCGGCATCCCTTCGTCGCTGGAGTATGCCGCGGGTCTGGGTGGGTGTGGGGTGGCGGTGCTCGCGTTCCCAGGCGTGGTCGTTGACTCCCGTCCGTGCAGCAGTTTCTCCAGTGCGGGGGCTGTTGTCTTCTTTCATGGCGGGATCTCCTTTGAAGGGGTGAGAGTGCAGTCAGAACCGGCGGGACGGTTCTGACTGCTGGCTGATGTTGGGGTATGGGCTCGATTAGCGCTTGCAGTGGCTGGGTCATTCAGGCAGTTCCATCTGGAAGCCGCAGTCGCATCTGAGAACCCGGGTGGAGAGGTAGACGCCCAAGGTGTCCTCGGCTGTATCTTCAGTGGACAGTGGCGCAGAGAGCTTGTGCAGCTCTGAGCCGGCTCTTTTCATCGGCTGCCCGCAGTGCATGTAGTGGTCGCCGAATATCAGTACATCCCCTGCCTGTTCCGGACGTGCCAGGATCATCGACAGGTCAGGGACGTGGGCTGGGTGTTCACTGAAGGTGCCGCACCGGTTGCAGGTGTAGGAAACCAGCACGACATCAGCCGGCTGGCCGGGCATATCCACGACGGATCTGATAATGAGGTGGCGGTCTGTGCCGCAGTTGCCGCACATCACCGGCAGTCCACGGTGCCGCCCGCCTCCGCCATGACGGAAGCCGTGAAATCCGAATGACATGATCAGGCTACCCGCGGGTAGCTGGTGAAAATGCAGGCGGGCGCGGCGCAGCCTTGCCTTCTCGGCCTGCCCTCACGGATGTTGATGCAACAACGCATTTGCCTGCCGTTGCGGAAGGACGCGTCGTGCTTGGGCGTCATCCCGTGGAGCATGCACCAGCTGGTGCTCAGGCCGCAGCGGCAGCCGGCGCCCGGCAGCGTGTCTGTTCCCGGAGCCGGTGCGGTGGCAGCGTCAAGGAGCTGCCGGAATTGAGAGGTGGCCATGGCAGGCTCTTTCCTCAGCTGCGCGGGATGGCCGCCATGCGGCTACAGCGGCGATAGCTCGAGGGAGTGCGCAATCCCTGGAGGGGTCCCCTGCGGAAAGACTATGACACGCAGGCTCTTTTATTGAAGCTACCCCGCACTGCCCGGCCTGCATAGACCCTGTATGGAGACGGCAGCTTCGGATGCCCGTCCCGACTGCCCGTCCCGGCACATCGCACCGCGCCGGGAAGGCCCGCCGGGCGTACCCTTAGGACAGGCCGACGGCGGAAGCTCCGCTGGGTTTGCCCCCCATCCCGGTGGACGCCCAGCCCGCCGCCGGTCCCAAACTCCCTTAACGAGGTAGCCCAGGGCCCGAAGGGGCCCCAGGCGGAGAACATCCGCCCGATGTGACGGCCGGTCCGCACGGAAGGACTAGGTGCCTTCCCCGGGCTGGACTGCGTCGAAGAAACGGTGCTCCGGCGGGGCTGTTTGGGTTCCTTCCGCCTTGGCCCGGATGAAATCCAGGTCCTGCTGGGAGAGCACCGCCTGGCCGTGCTCGTCACAGTCAGGCCGTACGCCGGTTTCCTGGCAGATCTCTTCCGTCATGGTGCGCGGCAGGATCAGGCATCCGGGGTTGTTGATTAGCCACCGCTGCGTGGCGGGGCTAAGCCGGTCCCAGTGGTCCTTGATCTTCATCTCCATTGATGATGCCTTTCTGAGCTTCTGACTGTTCCCCGATGGAGCGGGCGGTCCCGGTCCGGTACTCGGAGTGTGCTCAGGATATGCCAGACAATTAGCGGGGTATTACCCGAGGTTTTTCATAGGGTTCGCCGCAGCCCGCCGTACATTGTGAAGCGGGTTCAGCAACACCCACGGGTTCCTTCGGATAACACTCCGGGACAACGGGTCTTTCGACTGGAAATTGGTTCCAACGACGGGGCCGGGCACGGAGGCAGGTACGGGTCCCGCACCGAAATAAAAGCTACCGCAAGCCAACGAGATGGGCAGAGTACTAGCCGGAACGGGCAGTCGAGCTCGTACAGCGGGGTGGCAAGCGGAATTCCCAATCCGTCCTCGCCTTCGACTACGGCATGAGCCCGAAATCGGGTACCAGTACCTGCGCCAGGCCAGACGTTCCTGGAGCCCTCGCCGGCGATTCTGTTATTCCGCAGCAGCAGAAAGCAGCTTTGACGGATTCTTCATTATCGGCGTTGGGCTTCATAGTTCAGAAGAGGGGTGGGTTCGGTTTTATCGTCGTTCGTGCACCACGAATTTTGGAGAGCAGCACCAGGGGGACCGTCTCTGTCCGTCAGGCTAATCCCTTATGCCGGGCACTTCCGTCATGCTGCTCTTACTGAAAACCAGCTGAGCTCACGCGTTCGGTTTCCGCTGCAGGTGCCGGAAGCTGGCACCCTGTACCGGTCACAGCAGCGCCCGGACTGCTTGGTGATTGACGGCCGGTCCGCCGGCGTTCCACGATGGTGGCACCCCGACGGGTCATGTCACTAACTCGACACCGCCATTCCCCTCGGAAGGATCCCTTCATGTCCCAGACGCCCGGATATAGGTATGGAGATCGAAGGCTGGTTCAGAGTCCAGTGTCACTGGAGGACCTTGCCAAGCTCAAGGCCACCGTGCTGTGGAGCCTGGTAATCGCGCCTAGCCGGCGAGCTGGTCGGGTGTGCCGATAGCGGTGTTCCCAACTCCGTTCTTGCCCTCGAAAGGGATCAGTTGGGAGACGGTGTATCAGTATCTGCGCCAAGCCAAGCTGGGGTGAAACCCTCGGCATTAGTTGACGGAAGGCCGGTTATCGGCGGTGGGGAACCGTCGATCTGCATTTTCCAGGCGCTCTATGCCCTAAGTGGGGTTTCCATGCTCCCGGCCGTCAGCATATGTCATGTCCCGGCCAGATCGTCCCCCGCTAGGGTGAGGGGTTCGAAGTCACGCCAATCGCGTATGGAGCGGTTCCTGCGGCTGAGCCTTGGCCAGACAGGGTGGCGGACATCGAATCCGGTGCAGGCCCATCCGTCGAGAGTCTGGGTCAGCTGGACGTCGTAGATGATGACGGAGCCTCCGTTTACGTGGTCGACGAGGCTGCGGTCGAGGATGTCCTCGACGAGGAGCATGTCATTGCTGCTGCGTGTGTACTCCTCGAGGTCGACCGTGGTGTAGGCGAGCTCGACCCGCTCGGGGGTGAGCGCAGTCAGGCCAGTGGCCGAAACGAACACCCGAATAGTGCCCACCGTGACGACCAGTCCAAGGACCTGCCCGCAGTCCTCCCGCTGCTGCTGTACGACGACGTCGGCGAGGACGCCAATGCGGTGCCCTTCGTAGTGGAAGACAGGGTGGTGTCGGATCTCAGACAGGAAAAAATGTTGGGCTGCAGCCATGGCGCCTCTCCGTGGCAATCGGCGTGATGAGGAAATCAACGATCAAGAATGCCTCTGTGACGTTCGCAGCCAGCATCTCCCATTAGGTGACGATGCGCCACTGACCAGTGGGTTAGGGCATCGCTTGTCCACCAAGTCCTGACAACCCACCGGCTTCCTGCCCCTTTGAACACTGAACCAAATCTCACCATCTCAGCAGGACATGAGGGTTGCCACCCAGATAAGAAGGATGACGGCTGCGCCAGCGGTGCAGTCGTAAAGCTGCGCTCCCGTGCAGCAGGAGCTCGGACTCTATCCGATCGAGTAGGCCGGCCGATCCGTCTTTCCGCTTTGAACATTGCGTGCAAGCAAGAGGCCGCGGACCATTGGTGCCATGGGCACGAAGAAGAGCGGGCCGGTCGGCGCCGACTCAGGTCCCCTGGTCCGCTTCGGGGATGCCATGACTGCCCGGACCGTTCTCGACGCCACGGCAACGGCGGGAAGCTTTTCAGTTGTCGAGTATGTGCTCGCCCCGCGGGAACTCGCGGCGCCCCTACACATGCACCGCCGTGAAGATGAATTCACTATCGTCATCGCTGGGCGGATCGGGTTTCTTCTCGGTGAAGAGGTTGTTCACGCCGGCCCGGGAGAGCTCGTCCGGGAACCGAAGAATCAGTGGCACACGTTTTGGAATGCCGGTGAAGTGCAGGCCCGGGTTCTGAAGATCATTTCGCCGGCAGGATTCGAGCGATACTTCGAAGAGATCGGGTCCCCCTCCCCTGATGGACCCCCGGATCTGGAAGGCATGGCGAGGGCCAACCGCAAGTACGGGCTGCAGATGGACTTCGAGTCACTGCCGCAGCTGATCGAGCGTTTCGGGCTGCGCCGTCCGGCAGAAACTGACCGGACCGTCCGGGAATAGACAGGCTCCCAGACAGGTGCCCAATGTAGAGCTGGAAGCCTGCTCGACGGCCGGACATCGCCGATGAGGCAAGACCCCTTGTACACCCTGCCAAACAGCACCCAACCAGGCGGCGCTCAGAGGAGGCTTGCAGCCGCCACTGCCGAGAGAAAAACCACGAGGCCATCGTCTGAAACCAACCATGTTCTGCAACCGTCGGCCTGCAGACAATGCCTCCCCAGCTTTCTTGTTGCAGATGTGGAGCCAAGGGGTGATTTGAGCTCTATCAGCAGCAGGGGTTGGCCGCTGCCGGCACTTGGGTTGCCTGTGGGCATTGCCAGCGTTGAGGAGCACCGTTAGATTGATGGTCCGGCTGGCCCTGCGGCTTTTAGCTGGTGCTGGTCGGTACCCATCCCCGCGAGGAGGCTGCGCTCGGCGCAGCCGGCAAGGACAGGTCATGAGCCCTTCTCCCAAACAGCCGATAACTGACGACAGCATCCAGGTGCGCCAGCTCAGCCATTACCAGTTCAGCTGGGTGGCAGGAAAAGCTGGCGCTCCCGGCACGTGGACCTTGCAGCTTGTCTTGGACGAAGGAGCCTGGGAGGAGGTGCTGACTCTTGACGCTGACGATGCTGACAACCTGCAGGATCTGCTCTCTACGGCCGGAACGGTTTTCTACGACGTCAGCAGAAGAACGCTGATGTTCGGCACAACCGCGGTCGGGCACTAACTCCCAAACCAACCAACCCCACTACCAGCAATGCCGCCGGGGTGCACCAGGGGCTCGGAAGCCTCGCCCTCCAGCAGCCGTCGACTGCTGCGGCATCAGGCCGCTTTGAGGGGTAGGGGGCGGCTATCGAGGCACGCAGTCAGCGAACGGAAGCTTCATCCACGGTACGGTTTCCTGCAGAGCGGCCGGGGCGGCGGAGGCGAATATGAAGGTGCGCGGGGGAAGGCGGCGAGGCCTCAGACGTCCGGACTGCGTTCCTTGTCGTTGTCATGGCTGGAGGAGGTGCCGTGTTTTCAGCGGTTTCTTGGTCATGTAGGAGTAGCGGCACTCCCCTACCTGCTGGGCAAGTTCGTTCAGAACTCCGCTTCGGCGACGCCACCGGCCACAACCCCTCACCGGTAACCGCGACACCGCGATATCCGGCCCGGACCTTAAGGAGGACGAACACGAAGTCACCGTGCACGAGGAACGCCCCGTGGTCGATAAGGAAACCGTCCCGGTCGGACGCGCCCGCCTCGACAAGGACACCGTGACCGACGACGTCAGCGTCCAGGAGGAAGTCCGCAAGGAAAACTTCGACACCGACATAACAAGACTGCTTGTAGAGAAAACGTCAGCTGTTCCGTGGACATCCGCCCCTGGAGGCACTCGAGCATACGTCACCAAAAACCGGCCCCACCCCTCGCTCCCACCATCTCCAAGAAAACCTCCGCATCCATCTGGCCAAGGGCAGGGAGTGGGCAACCCCCGAAATGGAAGCCGCCTTACGCCGGGCGCTGACCAGGATAGACAGCGGCCGCGAGGCTGCGTCTCCGCGGATTCACGCACGCCTGCGCACGATTGCCGACGAACTAACCGGCGGAGCGGGGACCGTGACTCCCCGACTTCATAAGCGGATAACCCGGATCACCCCGAAGGCCACACCGCCCGCCCCGAATCCCGCCGGGAAGCCAACCCGGTCTGGCGGACCATCCATGAAGCCGTGGTGGATGGCCGGACTCGTGGCAGCCTCGGCACTCTTTGGCGCCGCACTCTGGCGCGCCCTTCGGTCACTCGGGGAACCCCAGGTCGCGGAAGGCTCTGTCGCGCTTCCACCCGACTTAGCAAGTTGTTCAGCACCCGGGCCGCACGACTCGGAACCCTCCACGAACTCACCAAACTCGCACCCGTGGCCATCATCGCCGAAACCCTCGGCTACTCCCTTACCACCATCGAACGCCACGCAGTAGATTCATCCGCTGCGTAAGCCCAGTACATGGCGGCCGTTCGCCGCGCTCCTACAGGGAGATGAGAACGATCAATTCAGAGACACGCCACTAATCGGCGTTCCAGGAGGGAGATCCTTGATCTGCTGATGGATCTGCCCCGCAATATTGATGGCCACGACAAAGTCGCTCAGCTCGACATTTTCCAGATCCACCGCACCGCCGAGTGCCGGAGGAACCCGGAAGCTGTAAACCTCAGCTTCACCAAGTCGAAGGCCAGCGCTTTCAGCTTCAGTGGCCAACCCGATCATGAGGTACTCATCCTGGCCTTCTCGGGAATTCAAAGAATTACTGAAGTCACCTTCAGTTTCCCAGCGACGGCTTAACTCACCAGCAAGCAGGTCCAAAAACCAGAAGCCGTCCTGACTTTCAAAGAACACATCGCCAAAGGGTGAAGTGAACAACGGCCGCTTGTCGGAAAGTTCAAGAAACGACCACGACTCAAGCGCTGCCGCGTAGTTCTCAGTTGAAAAGCGTCTAATGGGCTCCATACGCAGACCCTACCGGAGCGGGCACGGCACAATGTCATTGACAGGCCGCCTCAGCAGAACTCGACGGCCTTGCCCAACATCCCACGCATTGAAGTCTGGCGCGTCCAGTACTCCCGCCCCCATGGATACCCGTGCATGCCAGTTTATTCAACCTCTGGGGGAGAGGCCCTAAGAGGGGTTGCGCTCCAGCATCACGCCGGAGCTTCTTCCCCGCTACCCATGGGCTCGAACTCGTCGGCCAGCGCCGGGTTCATGATCTTAGAGTCCAGGAAGACGGGGTCAAAGGGTTCATCCGGGCGGGTTGCTTTGGCCACCTATAGGTAGGCCGTTCCAGAACGGGACGAAGACCGCCATCGTGAACCGTCCGAGGAAGGCACTTCGCGCGTTTGAGCGATTTTGTGCTTGGATGCCTGAAAAAGGTCCGCCTCCGAGAAGGAAACGGACCTCTTCAGGACGCGCTGTCTGACTTACGGCGTAGCGGCTGGTACGGCCGTCCGCGGGGCGTTGTCATTGACGTCGACGTGCTCCTTGTAGTGCTCAACGGCTGACTGCAGAGGCAAGCCAATAAAAGCGATGCTGTACGGGTGAAACTCCGGTTGGCGCTGTCACTTTCGCCTTTGCTGTGTGACGCGCCGGTTGACTAGGGCTAGGGTGACGGCGGCTACGGCGATGCCGGCGACGATTGCGATGATCCCACGCAGGCCGATGTTCATATCAGTCCACAGCGCCAACCCGATGCTCACAATTAGGATGGTGGCGAACAGTGCCAGCATTGACGCCGGTTCACCGGGCGGCTTACTACGAGAGGGGCCGTCCTCATGACGTGTGTTTCTAATTTTTGCCAAAGCTTTCCTTCGTCATTGTGGTGTGGTGCTAATGCCTGGTGGTGACCCGGCATTAGCAAAGGCGTTAAAGGTTTCGGCGGCGAAAGACCGTGAGGGCCAGTCCGCCGAGGACAAGCACCCAGACCGCAAGACCAAGTTGGCCGATGAGCAGAGAGCCCAAGCCCAACTCTTCGAGGGTTGTCGCACTGATGGCTTTGATGAACAGTGGCGTCGGTGTCACGTTTACCAAGGCATCTACCGCCCCCGCCGCTTGCTCGGGGATCATGGCACCCACAGCGAAGACCACCAAGGGCAGGAGGACATTTACCCCGATGAGCAGTAACACGGCCCCGAAGGCCCGTCCCACGAGATGGGCCAAGGCTACGGCAATCAGAACCACGCTTGTGCTGGCCACGACGGTTGCTGCCACGCTCAGCATACCTGACTCCGCATAGTTGCCTTCGGACAGGATAAGCCCGAGCCCCGCGAGGACAATCGTGACTAAAGCTGTGGTGGTTGCTGTCAGAGCAGCCCAGGACAGCGCTCTGGCCATGAAGAGCCTCTCGCGTTTCGGTGTCAGTGACAACCCCAAGCCCAACTGCCCCGTATGGTCCCGCCCAACCGCAAAGACGGCGGCAACAGAGAGGACTAAGGCACCGACGAATGCGCCAGTTTCGACAGAGGTAGTGGTCAAGACCCTATTGGGTTCCGGGGCCAGTGACTTCATGATGAGCATCGTCGCTATCCCGCTCACCAACCCTGCGGTGATCGCTACGATGACCGGGATGGGCACGCCGCCCTTCCTGAGGAGCCGCCGCAACTCGGCCCAGGCCACATCGCCGAGCCTTTGTTGGGCCACGGGGGCGCGGTCGTCGATCGGTAATTTGCTGATGGTCATTCCGTTCCTCCAGATGTGCTCCGGGCCAGGACCTCGAAGTATGTGTCTTCGAGGCTTCGGGTCATCCGTGACAGATGAGAGATCCCCGCGCCCGATTCCAAGGCGACGGATGCGAGTTCAGTCGGGTTCGTATGGTATGCAAGGATTCCGCCCCGTTCTCGGGTGGCGCGGAAACCCTTCTGGGCCATCGCGACCAGCAGGATTTCAGGGTTCGGGGATTCGAGGTAGTACCCTGTCTCGTCCAAATGGGACACAAATTCCCCGATGCTCCCCTGCCCGAGGATCCGGCCGCCGCCAATCATAACGATGTCATCCGCCGTTTCTGCCAGTTCGGCCATATGGTGTGATGACAGGAGGACCGTTGCTCCCTCAGACGCCGCAGATGTTAGGAACGACCGGATCCAAGCAATTCCATCCGGGTCGAGTCCGTTGATGGGCTCGTCCATAACCAGCACGGCCGGACGGCTTACCGTCGCCGTTGCGATTCCCAGCCTCTGGCGCATGCCCAAGGAAAAGGTACGGACCCGTTGTTGGGCCGCGCCCGCCAGTCCAACTTTCTCAAGGGTGTCTCTGCCCCACGTAAGTGGCAGTCCTTGCAGTTGGCAGACGTAGTCCATGATGCCGGCAGCTGTGGCATGCTCCGGGAGCCATTCCGCTGATAAGAAGAGTCCCATTGTGCCCCCCGGACGCAGGGCCTGCGCGAACTTTGTTCCGTTCACGTCGACGGAGCCCGTATCAGGATGCACCAATCCTGCAATGGTTTTCAGCACCGTGGACTTACCTGCGCCATTAGGGCCAACAAATCCGGTAATCCGCCCTGGCGCGGCGCTGAAAGAGACGTCCTGGAGCACCCTTTTGCTCCCAAAGCTTTTGCTCAGGTTGTCAACGCGAATCATTGCTGCACAAACTCCTCTGTGGTGGATTGCTTTACAGCATGGCGCCGCCGGGCGGCAGCAATTTCAGATGAGGTGTCGGCCACTAGGCGACTCAGCTGATTCGGGACCAAGTGAGAGAAGCAGAGCGCAGCCAACGTTTTGGGCCGACCCGCAAAGTAGTGGACCCGCACGAGGCACATCTTCATTGTGCCAGTCCTGGTAGCGGACATCGAGTGCACACTAGTGGCCGCTAGGACCACCTCGTGGTCAAGGAAGGCACGGCTGGCCCATCCTATTTTTGTTCCATTCACCGAAAACCTTGCCTTGGCCAAGCGGGCCGCCAGGGCGAGGACGAACCAGAGACCCGTCGTTGCCACCGCGGCCGGGACGAGGGCAGCATTTGTCATTCGGTACACAAGCCAACCGGAAGCGAGTACGGGTGCACCGATCGCAGCGAGGAGCACTATCGATCTGGCGATAGATTCGCGGCCCGAGGATGCCAGCAAGGCCGGCACTGGAAGCTCCGGTAACCCTGTGCTGAGAATTTGTTTCACCTGCCTGCGCGGCATCGAGGGAAAGACTATGTTGGTTCCCATTTGTGCATCTGAGTCCGTAGTTAGAAGCGCGATCCGTACGCGGTCAAGAAGCATCTCGACAAGGTTGCGGCGGGCCCTGATCCCGCCGACGGCGGAAGACCTAATGTCACGTTGGTGGGTGGAAAGCCAGCCGTATCTGATGGAGAGCCCACCAGGAAGACTACTCACCGTGAAGCCATGATATTTCACCACGGCGGCGACCGATCCGCCGAGGAGGACCGTCACGCAGAGCACTATGCCTCCTGCAAACGGATGCGATCTGAAGATCTCTACGGCACGATCAAGATTTACCAGTTGCTCCACCGCGTCGAACGCTGCGAGAACAGCACCTGTGCCTAGCACCACCACATGGCCATAGATGAGGTTAGCAGCCGCGAGGTCCCTCTTCCGGGCGGTGTACACCTTAGTCCGGCCCGCGCGTTCCAGCGACTCCGGGACCGTTTCGTTGACACCGTTAGCCTCGCCATCGGGGGGTTCAGACTGTGAGCGCGGAGCCCCAAGGGAACGGGCATACTGGACGATCACCTCTAGATCTGCCTTGTCGATGCCGGCCATATCGATTTTCGCATCGTCTTGGCCGCCGGAGCGCAGTGAGACGACCGCCAGTCCGAACCGTCGAAAGGCCCAGGGTGAGTCGATGTCCACGACGGAGACGTCACACCAGGCGGTCGTGCTCGTTTTCCTGAAGAGCAGCCCACGGGTGAGGGAGAAGTCCTCCCTGGAAATCTCGTACCTCACCGTCGCCCAAGCGTAGACGGGGTTAGCCAACCGGAGAATGAGCAGGCTGCCTACCAGGTAGATTGTGACAGGCCCGGGCCACAGCCCTGGCTGGTTCCAGTAAAGGAATCCTGCGACCAGCAGGCTGAGCATGCTTGGGGCTCCATGGAGGGACATCGCCGCCATCGCCCTCATCGGCAGCCGTTGCGGGGCTTTAGTGCCCACTAGTGGACGCCTCTAAGTATGTGGCCAACGCCTGTCGACGAATATCTACAGCTACACCACGTTCCACGGGCCCCAACGGCTCGACGTGATTGAGAGTAGTGAACCTGACCTTAGCCAAGCCAAATCGCCGTAACAGCGGGCCTTCGATGATCGAGATATTCAGGATCTGGGCGGTGGATAAAACCGTGTCCTTGGACAGGAAGAAACCCCGGCTAATCCGCACCGCGTCCGCGTCCACGTGGTACGACGTGTGGCGCGTCGTGAGGCGGCTAACTATCGGCACATCAATGATCAGGCCGGCGATGATGAGGATCGCCATAACAATGAGGGTTGGTGACTTCCACCCGCTCGGGACGAGCCAGAGTGCCAGACCGCAGGAGACGACTCCCGTCACCAGCACCTCGAAGGTGGAACGGATCATGAGGTAATGCAAGGCCGCCGGTGGCAGCGTGGACGCATAGGAATGCGAAGGCACGGCCCGGCCCCACCCAGACCATGTGCCTTGGCCGTCAGCCTGTGTGCCGGCCATCGTGTCCCCTTTTTTGTATTGCTAACCACATGTATAGCCCGTGTTCCTAAACCACTGGTGTGGCCAAGGCTGCAGCGCCCCGGCCACACCAGTATCAGAGATACGTCAGCCAATCCCCAGGATCTGCATGATCCATTGTGCGATCGTACCGAAGGTCACACCACGCTCCAGCCACCGCTGAACCGTCGGCCAGTTGTTCCTAGCCCACGTGGCGATCTTGTTGACGGTGGTCCATCCCCAGCGCCATGCCTGCTGCAGAACCCAATAGACAAACCTCAATACTGCACCCATTTACGTCTCCCCACAAAGTAATAGTGATGCGTTGGGAATCCCCCGACACGTTGCCAACACTATTTTTTTGAGGAAGAACTTAGCAGTAGCCTATTATCCATTTTGGATATACTTTTGGTCGAAAAATTTGACAACTGGTCAGCATAGCCCGGGTCGATATTCCCGGAGCCGAGGGCCTTCCCGCCTAACTCCCCGACGCGGAGCACGCCGGCCTCGAAAGCAGCGACAAGTACCTGTAGCCGATCTTGGACGCACCACTTCACCATGATGCGTGAAAGGTGGCCTTTGACGGCCGCCTCGGAGACACCGAGTTCTTTCGCGATATCGCGGTTGGATTGTCCCTTGCCCAAGCATTCAACGACCTCCCGTTCTCGGCCAGTAAGTGCTGGTAAGTCGGTACGTGACAGCACTGGCTGGGCGGCGGAATGAGTTCTCCGCAATACCTCTAGCAATCCGAGAAGTGCGGATCGTGACAAGAAGACGTGGCCCGCCGCAACGTCGGAAATTGCCCGCTGAATTTCCCGAGCAGAAGCATCACTAGTGAGAATTCCCCGGGCACCTGCGTTCATTACGTCCCGAATCGCCTCCGATGCACCAACATCGATGAAGACCATGAGATGTGCCTGTGGATAGAAGGTCAGCACGGGAAGGAGATTGTGGGCCTCGTGAGACGAGCGCGCATCAACTACGATGAGGTCCGCCTGGTGTGCTCGACAGTCAGCAGCGAGCTCGAGAGGCGACTCGGCTCGGCTGAACACCGCCCGTGTCTGCACATTAAACCGAAAAATTGCATCGAGGACTGCTTGCAATTGAGTCTCTAAGACAGCTACAACTACCGAAATTTCCTGCACCGCGACATCATCCTTTTCCCCCATTGCCCCCATTAGGACAAGATAATCCAGTGCAGCTTACGGCGACTAATTGGGCCTGGTGCCGTGCTGCGATTCCTCGCGAACCCGGGCCAGATGCAACGCGCCATTAGCGAGACAAGCTGCGGCTTATGCATGAACGATAGCAACATCGGCTCTACACGCTCTGCTGCATCGCTTCATATGCCTTTGCTTCGAGTGATAAGCCGGATCGCCGAGCGGTAATCCGAGCCCCAGTCACCCTGAGCATTGCCTCCGTCGGGGTCCGGTCCGACCTTCTCCATCTGGGTTTGGAGGAAAATGGCTCCCTGGAAGTACCGGAAGGTACCGGGAGGAACACCGATTTTGCGGAGGCGAACACCAAGGCAACGCGGGCACGATCACGCTGTCCTCGGAGAAACGTGCGGGACAACACGAGGCTTGGCTGTGCGGCCACCATCAATTTTCGCACCCCAAGCTACTGTCTAACGTCCAGCTCACTGTGCCTACTGGTACGTATGCACTTCGATTTGAATCCATTTGTACCTGCGCGACAACGCCATGACCATCAACTGAAAGTTGAGCGAGTAGAGCCCGGTGTACAGCCGGTCTCGTCAAGTTCGATGAACAGCGAGGAGTTCATCTGGTTGAGGCACACCCCAACCTGACGTCAGGCAGGTAGGCGAAAAGTTGTCAGAGTAGGGTCAGATTCTGACATTTCTGGCACCCGTTCGAGGAACCCTTAGATCGCAATCTGACAGTACGTGCATATCCCCTCGATCGCAGCAGCCGACAGAACGATCTTCATCGGCCTTAAAGGCGTGCTCTCCTACTTGACTACTCGCCCGCCAGCAGCGTCAGTCGCTCAATCTTGTTGCATTGGCAGTGGAGGGCGGAGATGGCAGATCCGTGCGTTAGGTGATCTCCGCGCTTGCTGGTGCCGGCTGAGCGGTTACTACCTGCGTATTCGGATCATGCTCCAGGGCCGGCCTTCCGGCCACGATCACAGTAGCGCGCTCCCATGGCCGGTCTTCAAGCAGGAAGGGAATTTCTTGTTCTTCCCACTCCCTGTGAAGGTCTTCTTCTTCCTGGCCATCTCGTGCCCGGAGACGACGTCGGGCTTCATGGTTGTCGCACTGCACCCAGATCGAAGCGTCGATTAGGTCGGAGAGCGCTTGGCGTGATGATCCGCTCCCTTCCACCCACACCACGGAACGCCCGGCGGGTAGAGCTATGGCACCTGGACGTTTTCGGGCCACCCAACCCGGCGGACGGTAATGGACTGCCTGGCCTTGGAGCAGGGGTTCGAGGACACCGTCACGGAGTTCATCGGCCCAGTCAAAAAACGAGAGATGCCATGCTACGTCGTCCGTGTGAACGACATCTGAGTCCGGCACTCGAGCCAGTAGGCGATGAACCAGGGTGGTCTTGCCTGCCCCACTCCTTCCGTCTACCGCTACAATCCAGGGTCGGTTCTGATGCTTTCCTGCTTCCGGCAGCAGCCGCCCCACCAGGCCCTCCAGTGACTCGGCCTGCCAGCGTCCTGCAAAGGGTTCGCCGACTTCCGGCTTCATATCCATGGTGACCTCGACTTCGATTATCGGTCTCGTCCAAAGCTGCCTGGCATGGAGTCTCGAGCGTTGCTGTGGTTAGTGCAAGCTCGTTTCGGGCTAAGCCCCTTAGCCTTCACAGTCGATGCAGTAAGCGTGGCCGTTCTGCTCGCGCGCGATCTGAGACCGGTGCCGGACGAGGAAACACGAGTAGCAGGTAAACTCGTCCTGCGCCTGGGGGACGACCTGGACGACCAGTTCCTCGGCGACGAATTCTCCGCCTGGGATGACTGCATCGTCCAAGGCATCTGCCTCGTCCAGCTCGCGGACCACGCTGCGGGCGTCCGGGGCATTGGCGGACTGGAGTGCTTCCAAGGAGTTGTCCTGGGATTCCTTGACGTCGGAACGGACTTCGTCGTAATCGGTGGCCACTTAGATGGTTCTCTTCTCTAGCGTTCTTATCTGACGGGTATGCAACCTACACCATCCCAGCCCAAAACGCGCCAGAAGACGGGAACATTGCACCGCGCTTGGAGCACCGACCAGTCAGGTCAGGCGACCGCCGCAGTCCAAGCTCTTGAGGTAGCTGTCCAGTTTGGCCTCCGGGAGTGCTGCCAGAAGAACGCGCGCAGGAGCGAATGATTGGATTCGGATACGGCCACGGTCATGATGCAAGACATTGGCGCTTCTTCGCGAGGATTTGCGCCATCCGTGTCAGGATCAGTTATGCCCGACCGTCTCATGCTGCTGGACACTGCGTCGCTGTACTTCCGCGCCTTCTATGGCGTGCCCGACTCGATCCGCCGCGCGGACGGCACGCCAGTGAATGCCGTGCGCGGCCTGCTCGACATGATCGCGCGGCTCACCACCGACTACGGGGCGACGCATCTCGTCGCGTGCTGGGACGACGACTGGCGTCCGCAGTGGCGCGTCGACCTCATCCCGACCTACAAGTCGCATCGGGTCGCAGAGGTGGTGGCCGGCTCCCCCGACGTGGAGGTGGTGCCGGACGCGCTCGAGGTACAAATCCCGATGATCCGCCGCGTGCTCGACCTCGCCGGGATCGCCGTTGTCGGGGCCGCAGACCATGAGGCCGACGACGTCGTGGGCACCTACGCCAGCCACGCCGACCTTCCGGTTGATGTGGTGACGGGCGACCGCGACCTCTTCCAGGTGGTCGACGATTCCCGCCAGGTGCGGGTGATCTACACCGCCCGCGGCATGAGCAACCTCGAAGTGATCACCGACGCGGGCGTCGTCGGCAAGTACCGCGTGCTGCCGGAACAGTACGCCGACTACGCGACCCTCCGCGGCGACGCCTCCGACGGGCTGCCGGGCGTCGCCGGCATCGGCGACAAAACCGCCGCTTCGCTGCTGCTGGAGCACGGCACGCTCGACGCGCTGCTCGCGGCGGCAGCGGACGCGGGAGGAGGGATGTCCGCATCGGTGCGGGCGAAGCTCGCCGCGGCCGCCGACTACCTCACGGTCGCCCCCACCGTCGTGAAGATTGTCCGCGACCTCGAGCTGCCGACACTTGAGGAGGCGGGCGCCCAGCTGCATCCTGTCTCCGGTGAAGCGCGCGCCGAACTCGAGCGCCTCGCCGCCGAGTGGAACCTCGGCGGCTCGGTCAGGCGGCTCCTCGAGGCGCTGGATCTGCGTCAGTAAGGACTGCCGGTGAGGACTGGCAGTGAAGGCCAAGGGCCAGGTTCTAGCGCTTGCCTTTTTTCCGTGAGCCCTTGCCGCGGCCCTTATCCGGGTTCGGGGCGTAGCGCTGGGCCACCCTGGGCTTCTTCACTCCGGTCCCCCGCCGGTCCGGCTTCGGCTCCTTCTTGGGCTTTTCCACCTTGGCGGACGGCTGCCGGGAGCTCTGCGCAGTGCGGCCGCGGACGATGCCGACGAACTCCTCGATCACCTCGTCGGTGGCATCACTGGGCCAGGCCAGGGCAATCTCGGTGCCCGGCGCTCCGGTGAGACGGCGGGCCACGGTGTCCTTGACGTTAAAGTGCCGGGCTACGGACATCGGCAGAATCAGCAGGCCTGCCCCCGAAGCAACCACCTGCAGGGCGGTTTCCGGGCCCCCAAGCTCGTCGGCGTCGAGGAAGGTTTCCTGTGCGAGGTCCTCGAGGGCCACTTCCTCGAACACGGCGATCTCGTGCCCCTTGGGGGCCACCACGACGGGCTGTTCCTCATACAGGGGGATGACGTTGAGGCCCTCGCGGTCCACGGGCAGGCGGACGAAACTGAGATCCGCCGAACCGTCACGCAGGACCGAAAGCTGCGCCCCGCCGTCGGACATGAACGAGCGCAACGGAACATGCGGCATCCGCTCTTCCCAGCGCCGGATCCATTTCCCCGGCGTGACTCCGGCGACGTAGGCAAAGCGGAGCTGCCGCTGCCCGGGTTCCGGCGGGGCGGGGGCTAACGTGGATTCATCTTCAGCGGGCACACGTTCACAGTACGCCAGTGGCCCCCGTGGACGGACGGTGCCGGTCCTGCCGTTGGTGCGCTGCGCGCCGGCAGCCGGATACCCTTGAAGCATGACCTCTGCTAACTCCCAGTCCATGAAGCCGGCCACCGTTGCCAAGAAACTTGGCATCTATCTGCCCGCAACACCCCAGGAGTTCCAGGATTCAACCATCACCCGCGAGGAGTTCGCCGAGCTCCAGGCCAATCCGCCGGAGTGGCTCGCCGAGCTGCGCCGCAACGGCCCCCACCCCCGCCCGGTGGTGGCGCAGAAGCTGAACGTCTCCATCAGCGGCCTTGCCCGCGGCGGCGTTGACGAGGCGCTGACGACGGCGGAAATCACCGCGCTGCTGCAGGCTCCCCCGGCGTGGCTGGTCACCGAGCGGGCCACGCACGCAGCCGTCCGCGCCGAGGCGCAGCGCGTCAAGGAAGAAGCCGCCAAGAAGGACGCCAAGAAGGCCCGCCAGGCCTGAACTGGCTTCTGTTACACGGATCCCGTCCCGGCCCTTGGAAGTACCGGCGTGCTGATCCCCCCACCCTAGGGGGACCGCATGCCCGCACGGGGCTCGGCCCCGTGCCCGGGTTTTAGGCCCACGGAAGGCTGGCAACACGCTTCATTCCGGCCGTCGCAGCGAAAGTTGACCGTCGCATTCCCCCGCCCCCTCCCCCAGACCCCTGGGGGACCATGGGCACCGCCAATACGGTGGTTGGCGGCCCTCGGGCGGCCCGGGAAGCACAGCATTTCCGCAACCCGGGTCACCAAGTCTGTGGTTGTGCGCGAAGGTCTTGCGCATCTCTAAGTCGATGGGGTCACCATGAAGCCAGCACAATGCAAGCCGGGTGCATACGCATCTCTTCTGCCCGGCACCCGAAGGGCAGGGATCGTTGCCACCGTTTCGGCCGTGGTTTGCGCAACGTCCGTCTTCGCCATTCCACCAGCCAGCGCTGCCGTACCCACCTTCCCCGACAACATCGTGGTCTTTCCCGACCGGGATTTCATAACCATTGAGGGCTACCAGGACCGTATTGGGCAGTCCGCGACCGTCGAGGTCTCGCGGCCCAACGCCGGAGTCATCGGGTCCGCCCGCAGCGAGGTTGCGGCAGGGGATGTGGCGTTCGAAATCAACCACCCCGGCGGGGTCTGCTGGGGCGCCGGCACGGGCGTGAATGTCACTCCGGACATCCGCCCCGGGGACGTAGTCTCGATCAGGTTCGACGGCGAGGGTGCGAACGCCGGCGAAACCAAGGTCCAGGACACCTACGTGACCGGCAGCTCCGAGCTTAACGGCAACACCGTCACGGTAAAGGGCTACCTTGGCAGCGGTGTCGATCCCGACCAGATGGAACAGCGCATCATTGAGCCTGCCCTGAACGAGACAGGAGTGGGCCGCCGGGATGTCCGCGCCCTGCCCGGCCCCCTGACGCCCTCGGACAAGGGTGGCTACTCGTCCGGCCTGGAGATCTCCGGGAACACCTTCACCGCCACCTACGTTTTCGATGAGCAGGCAGCGGCCGAACTGGCCGCGAACGCCGCCGGCGCACGCTCCATGGCATGGGAGGTGACAGACGTAGACGGCAACCGCCAAGGCCTGACCATCTCCGAATACGGCGAACCAGGAGGACCAGGGATGGGCGGCTGCCCCAACGGGCCGCTGCAGTCCGGCCCGCCCGCGCCCTCCAACATCACGGCCGCCAACGTGGCCGGAGGAATCAAGCTGAACTGGAAGCCCGCAGCGGCCATTCCAGGCACTCCGGCCATCACCGGGTACCGCGCCGTAGCAGTGGGCAGGACCGAGACCCACAACGAGAAAGAGGAAATCGGCAAGCGGATCTCCGGAGCAGGAGCCACGGGAACCACGATCACCGGCCTCAAGTCCGGGGAGGAGTACGACGTCTACGTCGTGGGCGTGAGCAGCGTGGGCGAGACGTTCCCGGCAGCGCACGCAGTGCCCCAAACGGACGGCACCGCGCCGACCGTCACGGCTTCACCCAACGGACTTACGTCCCCTGTCGCCCAGCAGGTGACGCTGACCGCCAGCGAAGCGGACAGCGACATCTACTACACCGTTGACGGTTCGGATCCGGTCGTCTCGGGCGGCGGCCTCGGGGAAACGGCCCTTCGCTACGAGGGTCCCCTGAACATCACCACCACGACGACGCTGCGCTTCGCGGCCTTCGATCCCTCCGGCAACGTCTCGGAGATCCGCGAGGCGACCTTCACCATCACCAACGATCCCGTTCCGGCAGCACCGACCGCCCCGCTGGCCGTGGCCGGCAAGGGCACCGCAACGCTGTCCTGGAACGCACCGGATCCCGGTGCGGAAGGCCTGGCCATCAGCGAATACTCCGTGCAGGCTTACACCGCGGACGGCACCGCCTTTGGCACAGCAAGGTCTGCCGGCACCGCCACCACGTTCACCTATGACGGACTCGCCGCTGACACCGCGTACCACTTCACCGTGAAAGCCAGGAACATCAACGGCTGGGGCGCGGAATCCACCAAGAGCATGAGCATGACCGCCGAAGGCGACGTCGTAGCCAAGGCCGGGCCGGACCAGGCAGTCGCCCGGCGCACCACGGCAACGACCGTGACGCTGGACGGCACCGGCTCCACCACCACCGGCGCCACCTATCTGTGGGAGCAGGTCCTTGCCGGAGCCACGGATCCGAACAAGGTCACTTTGAGCGGGGCCACCACCCTGAAGCCGACGTTCAGCCTCCCGGTCTTCAGGTACCCGATGACCAACAGCCCGCTCACGTTCCGGCTCACGGTCACGGCCGGCGGCACAGTGAAAACGGATGAGGTCCGGGTAACGCCCGTTCCTGACCGGGTGACCGTCAGCAGCGCGCAGTGGAAGAGCGGCGACTTCCGGATCTCAGGGACCGGCTCTGTCGTCGGCGCCACGGTGACCATCCGGGTCGGCGGACCCACCGGCAGGCTGCTCGGGCAGGTGGCAGTCACCGCCGCCGCTGCGCCAGCCACGGGAGGCGAGTTCAGCCTGCGGCTGCGCAACGCCGCCGCCGGCACCACCAACCCAGGCTCCATCTATGCTGAGTCAACCGTGGGAGGCACCACCGGCCCCGTCCTGGTAGCCAACAAGTAGGACCAGCCCGCCTCAGAAGTCCGGTGGTTCCCTGCGGGGAACCGCCGGACTCGCAGCCTGCAGTAATCAAAGCCAGCTCCGTCTTCAGCTGGCAAATATTCCCGAGAGCCCTATTGTCAGCTGCTGCTCCCGGTGCTATTTAAATCTATGTCAGCGGATATAGATCCGGTCACTCGATGATCAAGGAGGTATGTCATGTTGATGATGAGCGATCCCTTCCGCCAGCTCGACCGGCTGACCCAGCAGGTGCTGGGAACGACCGCACATCCGGCCGCGATGGCCTTGGATGCCTGGCGTGAAGGCAATGAGTTCGTGGTGGCGGTTGATCTGCCCGGCGTGGAGGTCGACTCGATCGATGTGAATGTTGAGCAGAACGTTCTGACGATCCGTGCCGAGCGAAAGGACGCCGTCGGTGAAGAGGTTGAACTGCTTGCTTCGGAGCGGCCCCGCGGGGTCTTTAGCCGTCAGCTGATCCTGGGCGAAGCGCTGGACACGGAAAACGTGAAGGCCGGCTATGACGGCGGCGTCCTAACGCTTCGCATCCCGGTCGCGGAGAAGGCACAGCCCCGGAAGATTGAAATCACATCCGGAGCTGGCGCACAGCACCAGATCAACGCCTAAAAGACCGGGAGGGATGCCGAAGCCAAGGCTGCCTATCGGGCGGTTGGCTTTCATCAAGAGCGCCACTGCGTCTTTAGCGCACAAGCAGCATCAGGCAGAGGCACCCCTCCCTCAGAGCGGTCTCCGGTCCCTGCGTTCCCGGGGACCGCTGCATGCCCGACCGCGGAACACAACCCCATCAGGACCAGGCGGAAGCAGCGCGCCATCGCCTGCTGATTCCACCGGGCATGGTGGTCCTGAGGCGACGCGAATGGAGGTAGGGACAATGACAATCCAGTACATGGACGACGGTTTCGCCCCCCATCTGGACCGGGGATTCGCAACGGCAAGGACGCGTCTTGAGCCAAGCAGGCTGGGCCAGGATCAGGGCGGAGAGGCGGAGAAGCATTCCCGGGCCATGGTGGAACATATCCTCGCCCTCGAACCCGAGCGTGTCCCTGCCGTTACGGCCGAATTGTTCGCGGAGGCGATTGCAGTGGCCAATGCCGTCCGCCAAGCCCAAGGGAGAGGACCCGTTACATCTTTCCGGGCCCGGGACTTCTGGGAAATCCTGAAGGACCTGATCGACAGCGTCCTCGAACAGTAATCACCCGGTAAGGCCTGGCTCCTCCGGAGCGCAGGAGGGGGAGGCCCGGGTCAGGTGATGCCGGCCGGTTCTGCCACGGGTGGTCCGCGTCTGCGAAGCAGGTCGATTATTGATTCAGTTGTTGTCCTGCCAAGGCGGCTCCTCCGGCGATCGGGGGCCGCTGGATGCCTGCGGCCTCGTAGATTTCCGGCTCGTCCAGGGTTTCCTTGTCCAGGACCCGCTCAGCGAGGGCTTCCAGCCGCCACCGGTGCTCCTGCAGAAGTCCCTTTGCCCGCGTGTAGCATTCGTCCACGAGTGCCCTGACTTCTTCGGCCACAGCGTCCAGCATGCCCTCGGAGACACCGGCGACGCGGGGGTCCCCTTCTTCCGGCAGCACCTGGACCGGGCCGATGCGCTGTGACATGCCCCAGCGACCGACCATCATCCGGGCGAGGTGGGTGCTGGTCTGAAGATCGCTTTCAGCACCAGTGGTGACGACACCGAAGACCAGTTCCTCCGCGGCCATCCCGCCCAGGGCGCCGACGATTCTGCCCTTGAGGTAGTTCTCGTCGTAGCCGTACCTGTCCGTGTCCGGAGTTGAGAGCGTCACACCCAGTGAGCGGCCGCGGGGAATGATGGAGATCTTTCGGACCGGATCAGCCCCTGCCTCCAGCATGCCCAACAGGGCGTGCCCGGACTCGTGGAAGGCTGTCCTCCTGCGCTCCTCCGCCGGCATGACGACGTTGCGCACGGTACCAAGCTGGACCTTTTCCAGGGCATCGAGCAGGTCACGCTGGTCGACTTCAGAACGGCCCCGCTTCACGGCCAGCAGGGCGGCCTCATTGATCAGGTTGGCCAGTTCAGCCCCTGTCATCCCGGGCGTAACCCTGCTCAACGCCTGAAGATCAGCGTCCTGGGCCAGTCGGACATTGCGGGCGTGAACGCCCAAGATCTGTGCCCGGCCTTTCTGATCCGGGGCATGGACGGTGATGGAGCGATCAAAACGGCCAGGGCGCAGCAGCGCCGGGTCCAGAACGTCGGGCCTGTTGGTGGCGGCCAGGACAACCACACCCTCCGAGGAGGAAAAGCCGTCCATTTCGGTCAGAATCTGGTTCAGCGTTTGTTCGCGTTCATCGTGTCCACCCACGGCCAGCGACCCGCTGCGTTTGCGGCCGATCGCATCAATTTCGTCGATAAAGATGATGGAAGGGGCGGAATTGCGGGCCGTCTGGAAGAGCTCACGGACCCTGCTGGCACCCACTCCTACGATCATTTCAACGAATTCGGAGGAACTGGCGTGAAAGAACGGCACGCCGGCTTCCCCCGCCGTTGCTCTGGCCAGCAGGGTTTTCCCTGTTCCGGGCGGGCCGCTGAGCAGCACGCCCTTGGGTGGTTTGGCTCCGATCACCTGGTACTTATGGGGTTCCTTGAGGTAATCGACAACCTCGGAAATTTCGGCTTCGACCTCATCGATCCCGGCTACATCCTTGAAGGTCACCCGGATTTTCTCCGGGTCCACTGGCTGGAACTTCTTCCCCGCCCCCATCCCCAAGATCCCGGACTGCCGTCTGAGCAGCCACAGATAGAACAGGACAAGCAACGCGATCGGCGCCACGGAGATCAGCAGATTGAGCAGCAGACCCCGTTCCTGGATCACCGGTGTAGCGCGCACGGTGACGTTGTTTTGTTCCAGCGCCCCCAACAGGTCGTCATTGGCGAAGACGGGCCGTTCGGTGCTGAACTGCCGGTAGTTCTCCCCCGCTCCGGGCAGGGGCCGGTCCTGCCGGAGGCTTCCTTCGATGGTGTTCCCGCGGGCGAAGATCTCCGCGACGTTATCGGCCTCGACCTGGACCTTGAACTCCGTGTACGACACCTGCTGGGGCCGTACGGACTGGTCCTGGACAGACAGCACCACGAAGACCGCCAAATACAGCAACACCATCCACAGCGCCCTCCTCCACCAGCCGCTAGGGGCTTCGGGGCCATCCTGGCCACCACTCGCGCCCTTCCGGTCCGGCAACCCCTCTGTACGCCAGGGGACCCACCGGGAGCCGCGACCAGTATCTGGCTGGGCATCGTGTTGAACCTGTTGATCCTTCAGCGTGGAATGATCCGTCATGACTTCCACCTCCGCGCCGGCCGTGCACCGCAATTTCCCTTAGTGAAGATTTATACCGCCGCCGGAGCGCGGTCAATCCCGGGGCAACGCCCGCACTGCCAGGTCGGACGGGGCTCCCTGACTCTAGGCCCTGGCCATGCGGCGGCACGACGGCCGGGCAGGAAGCACACCCATGGACAGCCCTGTGAGCTGCGCGTACGCTGGATTTCCCAGCCGTCCCATTGCCTTTTGAAGGGTCGCAGTGGCAGTGCGAGCAACAGATAACGAACACTTCTGCGAGGCGGAGCAGAACAGTTTTCCCGCGCGCCATCTCGGGATGGGGCCTGATAGGCAGATCATTCATATCAAGGTCAGGGAACTGACCAGAATCTGGCCCCGGCCATGAACCTGGCAGACATGAAACAACGGCTCGCGGACCTTCTTGGACGCCAACCGCAACAACCGCGTTCAAGCGCTTCGGACCGGGACAGTGACCCGGATTGGCTGGACATGTCCCAGGGCGAGGAAAACGTGGCCCGCCGGGCCGGCATCGCCAGCGCGGACGCCGCAAATCTCAAGGAAATGCACGACCGCTACTACGATCTGGCCCTCGGTTCCCTGGACCGGTCAAAATTCGCGGCGGAAACCATCCAGAGGGCCTCGGCCGCCATAGCCGCCCTCTATACCGGCGTTCTTGCACTGGTGTTCTCCGTAACGGACAACCCGCTTCCGCTGCGCGGGATCATCGCTCCGATTTTCCTCGGAGTCGCCGTCGTTCTCTCCAGCGTCTACCTCACCTACCTGGTGAGCCCGCCCCGGATCGATCCGGGCTGGGACGTCCAGAGCGCTGCTCGGGAAAAGAAGGCCTATGCGCGGCTGAACACTTTCATCGACGACACCTCAGCAATCGTGAAACGCCAGATCGAGCTGCTCGGGTGTTCACTCGCAGCTCTCTTCGTAGGACTGGCAGCCATCTCGCTGCCGTTCCTCGGTGTACCCCAGGCGTTTACCGTTGCCCCGGATGGTGACGCCGCCCGTATCGTGACCGACTGGCCTAAGCTCGATCCAGTCGCGGCGGGGCTACCGTCGGAACTGTCCGTTGAACTGTACAAACAGCAGGTCGCCGAGGCCGCCGCACAGAGGGCCAACGAACAGAAGCCGGGCGCCATCCCGGAACCAATCGGATACTTCTGGTTCCTCCTTGGCACCGGCACCGTCATCACCGTGGCTGGCGCCCTCCTCCCTCTCAGGAGGCAGATAAAACAGAAACGGTGACGGCCTCGCACCGCGGTCAGGACGGCGCTCCCCCGGCAACAGCCGGAGAAGACAGCGCGGGCATGATCGGCTCCACTGCCCCATCCGCACTCTCAACGACTTCCTTGTTCTCCGGGGTATGCTGCGTGCGCGGGAATACCTGGCGTACCAGTAGAGTTGATCCCTGCTATCGAGTGCCATCCCGGCGCTCATGCGAAGGAGTGAAACCACCAATGGCAACCGACTACGACGCACCCCGCGTCAGCCAGGACGAACAGCCCGGGGCCGAATCGCTCGAAGCGATGCAGTCCCAGCGCGGCGGATCCCAGACTGCGCTGCTGGACGTCGAGGAGGCGGACACCGCGGAAGGCATCGACCTCCCCGGCGCCGACCTCTCGCACGAAGAGCTGCTCATCCAGGTCGTGCCTGTTCAGGATGACGAGTTCACCTGCATGTCCTGTTTCCTGGTCCACCACCGCAGCCAGCTCGCGCGGGAAAAGAACGGCAACAAGTACTGCTCGGAGTGCGAAGGGTAACCGCCCGTCAGGAAATCTGCAGGCCCCCGTTGATGTCGTAGGTTGCCGCCGTGATGTAGCCGGCATCCTCGCTCATCAGGAACACCATCAGCGCTGCTATGTCCCGCACGGTGCCCACCCGGCCCACCAGGATGTCGGCGGACATGGCAGCCTTGCGCTCCTCGGTCAGCGTTCCGCCCATGATGTCCGTATCCACGGGACCGGGTGCCACGCAGTTGACGGTGATGCCGTACTGGCCCATTTCCCGGGCCAGCGCCCGGGTGAAGCCGATGATGGCCGCCTTCGAGGCGCTGTACGCAACCTTTGAGTAGGTGCCGCCCCCGCGCTGGGCGGAGATGGAAGAGACGCTGACGATCCGGCCAAGTCTGCGCTCAATCATGCCCCTGAGGACGCGCTGGGTGACCAGGAACGTGCCGGTCATGTTGATCTTGAATACCCGTTCCCACGCCTCGAGCGTCTCGTCCATGAACTCCGTGGGTGAACTGATGCCGGCCAGGTTGGCGAGGCCAACGATCGGCGGCAGCGTGGATTCGACCTCGTCGATGGCGGTGTTAACTTTTGCCTGGTCGGAGACGTCGGCGCCCACCCCGAGTGTCTGGACGCCGTAGACGGCGGCAATTTCCTCGGCCGCCGTCTTGGCCGCGTCGCCGTCGATATCCAAAACCGCCACCGACCAGCCGGCGCTGGCGAGCATCTCCGCCGTCGCCCGTCCAATGCCGCGCGGAGACGCTGCGCCGGTCAGCACCGCGGTCCGCTCGGCGGGGAACGTTTCGTGATGAGTCATGGTCTGCAGCCCTCTCGTCGCCTGGCTTGTCAGCTCTTGATGTCGAACTCGTCGGCGGCAACAGCTTCCTCACCGACCGTTGCAGGAGTACCGGGCTTCACGTGGCCCTCCGGACGCCTGCGCGCGTAGAGATAGGTGGCCACTGCGGTGATGCCGAGGCAGGCCGCCAGGAACACGAGGCCGGAGCGGTTGTCTCCCGTGGCGTCGTTGAGCAGGCCCACGGCGTAGGGGGCCACGAAGCCGCCCAGGTTGCCCAGGGAGTTGACCATGGCCAGGCCGGCTGCAGCCGCGGCGCCCACCAGTGCCGTCGAAGGCATTGCCAGGAACGGAGCGATGGCTGAGTAGATGCCCATGGCCGCCAGGGTCAGCGCGATCATGGCCAGAACCGCATTGACCTGCACGAGATAGCCGGCGGCCAGGAGGCCGATGGCTGCCATCACCATGCTGATGCTGGCATGCATGACACGGTTGCCCGTGCGGTCCGAGCGCCGGCCCCAGAAGTACACGAAGACGGCGGCGATGGTGTACGGGATTGCCACGATGAAGCCAACCTCCGTAGTGGTGAACCTGCCCAAGGCCGCAACGATGGTCGGCATCCACAGGCCAAGGCCGTAGATGCCGCACACCAGGCCGAAGTACAGCGCCGAGTACGCGATGGTCCGCGGATCCTTGAGCCCGGCCAGGAAGTGGTGCGGCTGGCCCTTCGTCCTGTGGGCGAGCTCATCGTCCATGGTCTTGGTCAGCCATTCGCGCTCGTCCTGGGCCAGCCAGTGGGCGTGGCTGGGCCGGTCCGTCATCAGGATGGGGGTGAGCAGTCCGAGGAGGATGGCGGGGATGCCTTCGATGATGTACAGCCACTGCCAGCCGTGCAGGCCCCAGATGCCGTCCATCTGCAGCAGCAGGCCGGAGACCGGGGCGCCGAGGGCGTTGGAGATCGGCTGGGCCAGGATAAAGATGCCGAGCACGGTGACGCGCTGCGCGGCGGGGAACCACAGGGTCAGGTAGAAGAGGATGGCCGGGAAGAAGCCTGCCTCGGCCGCGCCGAGCAGGAACCGGATAATGTAGAAGGTCACTTCGCCGTTCACCAGAGCCATGGCCGTGGCGAAGATGCCCCACGACATCAGGATGCGGGCAATCCACTTGCGGGCGCCGAACTTGTACATCCCGCCGTTGCTCGGGATTTCCAGCAGTGCGTAGCCGAGGAAGAAGATGCCCGCGCCAAGCCCGTACGCGGACGCGCTCAGGCCGATGTCCTCGCTCATCGTCAGCTTGGCGAAGCCGACGTTGTTCCGGTCCAGGTACGCAATGAAGTAGAGCAGGACGATCAGCGGCATCAGGCGGCCGCGCACCCGCCGCAATGTTCGGCGGCCCAGCTCGTCCAGGTGGTCAGCAGGATTCACGGAAGACATGGTGCACCTCGCTACGAGAGACACGCCCGCCGGGCTTCCTCAGCGGAACATTCAAGGTTTACCACTCGGCAACGAAATAGTCACCCTACTTACTAATATCTGAGGAGCTGCTCCCACACCCGGCGGGAGCGTGCTACTCCCGCGACCGGAGCCACTCCAGCAGGCGCTCCAGCGGCCAGGTGGTGATGATGCGCTCTGCCGGGACGCCGTTCCGTTCAGCCCGCTCCGCGCCGTACTGCAGGAAGTCCAGCTGGCCGGGAGCATGGGCGTCGCTGTCGATGCTGAACAGGCACCCCGCATCAAGAGCCAGCCGCATCAGGTTGTCGGGAGGGTCCTGCCGCTCCGGACGGGAATTGATTTCGACGGCGACGCCCGCCTCCGCGCACGCCGCAAACACCCGCTCGGCGTCGAATTCTGACTCCGGCCGGGTGCCCCTCGAACCCTGCAGCAGACGGCCAGTACAGTGCCCCAGCACGTTGGTGTGCGGGTCGCGAATGCCGCTAAGCATCCGCTCCGTCATGGTGCGCCGGTCCGAGCGCAGCTTTGAGTGCACGCTGGCCACAACGACGTCGAGCCGTTCCAGCATGTCAGGATCCTGATCCAGTTCCCCGTTCTCCAGGATGTCCACCTCGATTCCGGACAGCAGCCGGAACTCCGCGCAGTCCTGGCGCGCATGGGCCGCATTGACCGCGGCCACGGCCTCGAGCTGGTCGCTGAGGCGCTCGGCGCTCAGTCCGTTGGCGATCTTGAGGTTCGGGGAATGGTCCGTCAGGGCAAGATATTCGCGGCCCAGGTACCGGGCGGCGTCCGCCATGAGGTCAATGGGCGATCCGCCGTCGGACCAGTTGCTGTGGCAGTGCAGGTCGCCCCGAAGCTGGGCGCGCAGCCCGTTGCCGCCGGCGGCGAGCGGCTTGGCACGGCCCTGCCTGAGCTTGTCGAGATAGTCAGGCACGGCACCGTCAACGGCCTGCCGGATGACCTGGAACGTCGTGTCCCCGATGCCCTTGGTCCGCTTCAGCCTGCCGTCCCGCGCACGCTCAGCCAGGTCCTCCGTCTCGAGGTCCGCAATGACACCGGCAGCCTTCCGGAAGGCCTGCACCTTGAAGGTGGGCGCGGCGCTGCGTTCCAGCCAGAACGCGATCTCATTCAGGGCGTCAACGGCGTCCATTCAGTCCCTTCCGCAGGCCGGTCCGGCGCCACAGCCATTGGCTGTCAGTCCTGGTGCAGCTGGATGTAGTTGCCGCAGCCGTCGTCGAAGACGGCCGACGTCCCGGACGGATCCTCCGACGGTTCGCCCTGGAACGGGATCCCGACGGCGGTGAGCCGCTCATACTCGGCCCGCACATCCGGAGCGCCGAACACGATCGCCGGGAGCCCGGCGTCATGAAGTCCGTTCATGTACGCGGCGGCGATCGGGTTGTCGCTCGGCTCCAGCAACAGCCCCACACTGCCGGCATCACCGGGGTCCTTGACGATAAAGAGGTTGTGCTCTGGCATGGCCATGAGCGTTTCGAAGCCGAGCGTCTGCGTATAGAACGAGTGCGCTGCCTGCGGGTCCCGGACGTGGATGCTGCACATTTTAAGTCGCATGCCGCCAACGCTACGCCGCAGGCCGCCCGCTGCAAACCGTTTCCGCCGTCCAGGGGACCATTGACCGGCGGCACCGGAGGGGCTGGAATTGAAGTGGAGCCCAAGTCCCGGGCCCCGTTGCTTGGAGGTGGTGCAGTGTCCGCCGTTATCGAAGCCGTCCCTCTTGGGGCGCTGCAGCTTGTCTTCTGGGGTGCCGTGCTCGTGGCCGCCGCTGCCTGCACCGTCTTCGCCGTCCGGCACCATGCCGGAAAGTCCGACGGCGACCCGTCAGATCCGCTGTTCTGGGACGTTTTCTGGGGTTCTGCCGTGATCCTCCCGGCACTCCTCATCCCGGCGGTGGCCTCGCCCCCGGCCGGACTGGCGCTGGCGGCGGCAGCCTGCGTCAGCGGCGTGGCCGCCTACCGGACCAGCCCCAGAGTTTTGGGCTGGTACTCGTCCAGGCGCCGGCAGCGGGAGGAGCTGCCCGCCCTGCAGGCCGCAGCCAACGTTCACAACGCCGTCCTGCAGCGCTGGCAGCGCTACGAACTCGACCCCGCGCTGGCGATTGATTTTCCGGCCATGTCCGATGTGCGCCGGCCGGAAACGGCGGCATTCGTGAAGGCCATGCGGGAGGCGGAGCTATTGAAGACCTTGGCCGCACCCGGCTACCTGCAAGCCGTTGACCGGCTCGACGCGGCGCTGCGCTGCGCTGAAGCCGCAGCGGGGGCAGCCTGCGGTGAAGGCCCCTCCCCGGAAGCCCCCCGATCTCGGAGCGCTTCCGGGAAGGCCTGAGGCGGCTAAATGGGGCTACAGCTCCACCGTGCCGCTTTCGCCGACGCTCATGCGGCTGTGCGTGACCTTGGACTTCACCCACTGCAGCACAGTGGCCGCGGTGCCGCCGGGGCTGGTCCAGTATTCCGCGGAGTCGGAGTCCACGCGCAGCAGGACCACCTCGGGAGTGTCCGGCCCGTCCGGGAACCATGCCTCGGCCGCCTGGTTCCACAGCTCACGAATCTTGTCCCGGTCCCGGACAACTTCGGCGGTCCCGGCCACCGAGACCCACTCGGTGCGCTGGCCGAAGGACACGTTGACGCGCGGATGCGCGCCGATGTGGGCCACCTGTGAGGTTCCCTCCCCCGTGAAGAACCACATGTCGCCGTCGTCCTTCACGTCCTGCACGGCCAGCGGCCGGCTGACCAGCGCGCCTTTTTCGTTGATGGTGGTGAACATCCCGATATGGGAATCGTTGATGATGTCCGTGACTTTGCTGATGTTGGCGGTTTCCGGCATGCTGTCACCTCGTTCTGTTCAGTACGTGCGGTTCAGTGTGGGAACTACCCCTCGGACCACCTTATTAGTAAGCGTGCTTACTTTCTACCCGCTGCTGCAAGGGCATCAGCGCCCCGGGGCCAGCACCTCACCCCTAAAGAACCCCGGCCGGATCCTGGCCATCACCAGCATGACCACCACGCCGAGCAGGATCACACCCATGCCCAGGATGAACACCATGCCGATGCCTCCCACGGATGAGCCCGAGCCGTATGCGGGATCCATGGCGTCGTAGGCCGTCTTGACGAACATGACCAGCAGGATGACCCCGCCGAGCAGCGGCGCCAGGAACTTGAAAAAGAAGGCCCGGGCGTTGCTGAAGGCCACTGCCCGGAAGAACCAGACGCAGGCCAGTGCCGTGATGCCGTAGTAGAAGCAGATCATCATGCCGAGCGCCGTGATGGTGTCCCAGAGAGCGTTCTCCGAGGTGGTCCGCGTCATCACATAGAACCCGGCGGCTGCGACGGCGGCGGCAACCGTGGCGTAGCCCGGCGACTTGAAGGCCGGGCTGACCCTGCCGAACGTCGCGGGCAGCGCCTTGTAGTGCCCCATCGCGAGGAGCGTCCGCGCAGGCGACACAAACGTGGACTGCAGTGAAGCCGCCGAACTGCTGAGGATCGCCAGCGACATAAGGATGGCGAAGGGACCCATGACCGGGCCCGCCAGGACCGCGAAGATGCTGGACTGGTTCTCCGGGTTCCCGGCGCCCAGCCCGCTCTCCCCCACTCCGGCGAAGGAGAGGGTGGCCAGGGCGACCAGCATGTAGATGGCCATAATCACGACGACGGTCACGGTCGCGGCACGGCCCGGCGTCTTCTCCGGGTTCCTGGTTTCCTCGTTCATTGTCAGCGTCACGTCCCAGCCCCAGTAGATGAAGATCGAGAGCGAGACTCCGGCCGTGAAGGAGGAGAACGAGTCGACGGCGAACGGGTTGAACCAGTCCGGCGAGATGGCCGTGGCGTCGAAGGCGGAGCCGTTGGCTATGTGCAGGAACGCGGAGACGGCGAACCAGCCCAGCACGAGCAGCTGGAACCCCACCAGCACGTACTGGACGGCCTTGGTGGTTTCCATGCCCCGGTAGGAGACCCAGCAGGCTGCGGCGATGAACACCAGGGTGGTGGCGATGTTGAGCGGCAGGTTGGCAGAGAGCTGCGCCAGTTCGGGATTGCCGAAAAGCTGCGCCAGCATGAGGTAGAAGAAGTCGACGGCGACGGCCGCCAGGTTGGACAGCACGATGATGGTGGCGGCGATGAGCCCCCAGCCGCCCATCCAGCCGATCCACGGGCCGAAGGCGCGGGTTGCCCACGTGAAGGAGGTTCCGGCGTCGGGCATTGCGTTGTTGAGTTCGCGGTACCCGAGCGCCACGAGCAGCATGGGGATGAACCCCACCAGGAAAATGGCCGGCAGGTGCACGCCCACCTCGGACACTGTCGGACCGAGTGCCGCGGTGAGCGTGTATGCCGGTGCGATGCACGAAACGCCGATCACCACCGCGCCGAGCAGCCCCACGGACCCGGCCTTGAGGCCTTTTTCACTGAGTTTCTTGTGCTCGCCCTGGGCGACAGCGTCTGTGGTGCTCATGGGATTGCCTCTTCCGGATAGTTCATTCGCCGTTGAATGGGGTGGGTGCGGCCGCGTCAGCCGACGGCGGCCGCAGCCTCGACCAGCCGGCGGTCACCGAATGCACCGGGTGCTTCTGCGGCTGCTTTGGCTGCTGCCGCGATGCGGGCAGCGGTGGCCTGTCCCAGCCGGACTGCCCCGTCCACGTGCTGGTAGCCCTCGGCGGCGAGGTCCGAGGAGCACCAGTAGATGGGGCCGACCGGGGTGTGCTGGTCCTTGCCGTAGCGGTGGAGGCCGCCGAGGTCGTAGCTGGAGGCGTAGGCTCCGCGGGTCCACTCCTCGGAACCCCAGTCGGATTCGTAGTAGACCTCCGGGTCCAGAGCCTTCTCGCCGAGGAACCCGGCAATGGATTCCAGGATCGCCTGTTTGCGCGCCGCTGCGTCCAGCTCGAAGACGGCGTCAGCCTTTTCGTCGGAAACGAAGCCCACCAGCGTGCCGCGGGTGTCGCCGTGGTTGGTATTGTCGTAGACCTCCTGGACCAGGGATCCTGCCCCGAAGCCGGTGCCGGAGAGGCCCTCCTCGCGCCAGAACGGGGTCCGGTAGACGGCGTGCACCTTGATCACGAGGCCCAGCGACTGGTGCTGGTGCATCTGGTGCTGCCGGCGGGGCAGCGGCGGGTCGAAGGAGACGCGGGAGTACAGGTTGGGCGGCACCGCCATGATCACGAAACGGGCGTTGACGGTGGCGCGCTCGGACACGGCCGTGACGCGGTGGCCGCTGCCGCCGTCGGCCTCCCAGTGGATGGTGCGCACCGGGCTGTTAAGGACGACGTCGTCCCCCAGTTCCGCTGCCTGCAGCAGGGAGACCTGCTGCATCCCGCCGATGACCCGCTTGTCCAGGATGAAGTCCTCGTCCGTCAGATGGGTGAACGATCCCGCGGAGGCAGCCATCAGCACTGCCTGCAGGGTGGAAAAGGCGTGGGCGGGCTTGGTGAGCATGCCGCCGGCGATGAAGAGGCCGATGTTGTTGCAGGCTTCTTCATCGCTTGAGTGCTGGCGGAGCCAGTGGTGGAAGGAAACGGTGTCCAGTTCCCGCGCCTTCGGGTGGGCCCACGGCGCGGTGGGGCCGATTTCCGCAGCCAGCCCATCGAGCAGGCTCACGAGCTTGTTCATCTCGGCAGCGGTTGACGCGCTGACGGGGAAAGAATCCCCCGTGTAGCGGACGGGGGTGCCGTCGGCGCCGATGTAGACGGATTCGCCCTCACGGTAGCGGGAGTAGGTTTTCAGGCCCAGCTCGTCCAGGAGGGCCAGCAGGGCGGTCTGGTCCGGTGAGACCCACTGCCCGCCGATTTCCAGGGTGGCGCCGTCCACGGTGTCGGTCCAGGTCCGGCCGCCCACACGGTCGCGGGCCTCGAGTACTGCCACCGTGAGGCCGGCCTTCTTCAGTTCACGGGCTGCCGTCAGCCCGGAGGGTCCCGCGCCCACGATCACGACGTCGCGGTCAAAATTCAGCATGATGTCCTCTCTCTGTGGCCGCCCAGGTGATGCGTACCACTAAATGAATGTCATTCATTTATGAGAAACTATAGCCGCTCCGTCCGTGTACGGGAAGAGGCTGATGGAATACTGATGGAGAAACCGCCTGCAGAAAGGCCACCAATGCCGGCATCACCCGCCCCGGGAAACACCGCCCCGGGAGAGACTGCCGTGGAAGACGCGGCACGACGCAGCCTGACGGCCGGACCCGACGCCCGGCGCCGCGCCGGCCGGCCGGTCGGCGGGGTCCTCGACAAATCCGGCATCACCCGCGCTGCGCTCGAACTGGTCGAGAAAAAGGGCTATGACGCCCTGACCATGGCCGCGCTGGCCCGCGCGCTGAACGTCGCGCCGTCGGCGCTGTACAACCATGTGAAATCCAAACGCGACGTGCTGCTCCTGGTGGAGGACCACCTGGCTGCGCTGGTGGACCTCTCAGCCTTCGACACGGAACCGTGGGAAGAGGCGGTACGGAAATGGGCCTGGAGCTACCGCGACGTCTTCTCCCGGCACACCCCGCTGATCCCGGTCATCGCCGTGCTGCCCGTAACGGACGCCCCGCAGACCCTGGCCATGTATGAAACGGTCAGCGCCGCCTTTCGGGAGGCCGGCTTCCCGGAGGAGCGGATCGTCTCCTCCATCGTGGCGCTGGAGTCCTTCATTTTCGGTTCGGCCTACGACGTGACCGCGCCGGCGGACATCTTCGACGCCGGTTCCATGGCCGATGCGACCCCGAGCTTCACCGCTGCCGTGCAGAGCCTGGCCGAGCAGGGCCATGAGCGGCCCGCCGACGTGGCCTTCGCCCTGGGCCTCGAGGCGCTGATCTCCGGGCTCGGCGCATTGCGGAAGTAGCCCGCGCAGGCGCTTTTGGCGCCCCCGTGAGCGCGAAAATCATGGCCATTGCCGAGCGGACAGCTCGCTGCCATTCTTGGTGCATCCGCACTCCCGACTGCGAACAAAGGGGACGAAATCATGCCGCTCTACCTGTCGAAGTTCAGCTACACACCGGAGACCTGGGCACGGCTGGTCAGCAAGCCCGAGGACCGGAGGAAAGCCGCACAGGAATACATCGAAGCCGTCGGCGGGAAACTCCACGGCTTCTGGTACGCCTTTGGCACCCACGACGGCTACAACCTGTGGGAGGCTCCTGACAACGTCTCCATGGCAGCGGTTGCGGTGGCCATCAGCGGGGGCGGGGCGCTGAGTTCAATGGAAACGACAGTGCTTCTGAGCGTGGACGAAACCCTGGAAGCCCTTCAGAAAGCCGGCCAGATCAAGTACCGGTCCCCTGGCACCCTCCCCGAGGATTAGGTTGCCGTGCTGATGCCCCCGTCCTATGCAGACGGGGGCAATGCACGCTTGCCTTCTGGTTGGGGACTGCTATCCGAGCAGGGTGGTGATGAGCCGCACTGAGGAAGCGATGATGGCGATGAGCCCGATGGCGCCAAACAGGTTGTGCCACCATTTGTTGCGGAGCTCTCCCATGACAGCGGTTTTGTTGGCCATGATGGCGATCAGGATGCCCAGCAGTGGTGCGATGAGGACGGTGAGGGACTGGGCGATGACAATCAGGCCGACGGGTGATGACTGGAAGGACAGGGTGATGATGAGTCCGAAGGCCAGGATCACTCCAGTGACGATGCGGGCTACGGGTGATCCTGCCTTGGCGCCGCGGCCGAGGGCGTCAGAGAGCATGGTGCCGCCAGCGGTGGCGTTGGCGATCATGGATGAGAAGGCGGCCCCTGAGAGTCCCAGTGCGAAGAGCATCGCTCCGACAGGGCCGGCGAGGGGTGTGAAGATGGAGGCCAGGGCGTTGATGGTCCCGGCCTCGGCTCCGGTCTTACCGAGCACGGCTGCGGCGACCATGATGACGAGGGCGGTCATGATGCCGGGTGCGACGATGCCGGGGATGGTGTCGACGAGGGTGATGTCGCGGTAGTCGGCCCGGGTGCGGCGGTGTTCCTTGACGCCGTAGGAGGTGTAGAAGGCGGCGTTGATGGAGAAGTTTGTTCCGACGAGTGCCACGATGAGGATTTCGCTGCCGGCGGGCAGTTGCGGGACCATGCCTTGCATGGAGCGGTACCAGTCGGGTTGGGCGACGACGGTGCTGGCGATGAAGGCGATGCCCATGAGTACGACGATAACCAGGAGGGCTTTTTCGACGATTCCATAGACATTTTTGAAGGCGAGGACGAAGCCGACGGCGGCGGTGCAGACGACCGTCCAGAGGACCGGTGATCCGCCGAATATCAAGGAGAGTCCCAGGCCGGATCCGACGGCGTTGCCGACTGAGAACATCAGTGTGATGCCGAAGACGCCGAAGCCTGCAAGGACGCCCACCCATTTGCCGAGGTGGTCTTTGATGGAGGTGATCAGGGAAATGGGTGTGGCGATGCCGAGCCTGACGCTCATGTCGGTGAAGAAGATCATGAGGATGGTGGAGACGGCGATGACCCAGACGAGGCTGTAGTCGAATCGGCTGCCGGCCTGCACTGCGGTGGTGAGGTTGCCGGGACCGAATTGCCAGGCTCCGACGACGAAGGCTGGACCCATAAGAGCAAGATAGCCAAGGAAGGTCCGGCGCTTCGGAGCGTCAGTTGTCAGTGGATCGGATGCAAGTGAAGCTTGTTCGTTGCTGACCGCATGCCCCGGCAGGACCTTTACTGCGTGGGCGGTCTTGTTGTGCTCGCGCATTGGCGAGTCCTCCTTCTCCAGCTGCGTTGCTGGGGTCCTCTTTGACCGGTGGGAGCGTGAAGTTTCTGAGAGGGGTGGCGGGCCATTGTCGGCCCGCCACCCCTGAATTGCGATGTTACGCAGGTACGGTGACGTTGCCCAGATTGGCGGACTGCAGGGCCTTCGCGATCTCGTCTCCTGCACCTTCAGCAAGCGGAAGCAGCGGCGGCCGGACGGTGGAGTGCTCGAGGATGCCGCGGGCAATGAGGCCTTCCTTGAGGGCGACGGTGCCTTCCATGTGGGACCCGCGGTGGTACACGTTCTTGGTCACGGGCAGCAGGCGGTCGTGGATGGCGCGGGCGGCTGCGTAGTCCTTGGCCTTGCCGGCGGCGATCAGCTCCACGAGCGGTTCCGGGGCGAGCCCGCCGTAGCCCACCAGTGCGCCGTCGACGTCGAACATGGTGTGAAGCAGGTACTCGTCATGGCAGGTCAGAATCTGCAGATCGGGGTAAGTTTCGCGCAGGACCGGGATCTCGGTGTCCCAGCGCTTCATGTTGCGGACGCCGTTCTTGGTAGCGAACACGCCCTCCATGCCGGCGATCTCCAGCTGGGTTTCCAGGTCGTAGGTTGCCTTGGTGGCATCCGGGTACTGGAAGAGGATCAGCGGCAGGCCTGAGGTTTCGTAGAGTTCCTTGTAACGGGTCTGCGGGGCGCCCTTCTGGTAACCGAAGCGGAGCCAGCCGTGGGACGGGTAGACCAGACCTGCCTCGGCGCCTGCCTCAACGGCACGCTTAGCTTCCAAGGCAGCAACGGTGTTGCCCTCACCGGTGATGCCCGCGATGATCGGGATCTCGCTGTTGACGGCGTTCTTGAACTCACGAATGACGAGGGCCTGCTCTTCCTGGGTCAGGAAGGTGCCTTCGCCGGCGTGACCGAGAACCACGAGGCCCTTGACGCCGTCGACGCTGGCCAGCCAGCCCCCGAGGCGGTGGATCGCGTCGACGTCGACGCTGCCGTCCCGGTTGAACGGCGTTACAGGTGCGGGAACCAGCCCGCGGAGGTCCATGGTCATAAGAGCTTCCTCTGTCTTGTTGATCGAAGTCCCGCTAGGATGATGTGAGAACGTTTGCGGGAACGTTTTCATTCTGCGGTGTGGTTCAGCTCACTGTCAAGGGGCAGGTTCCGAACGAGGAGGAAATAGAGTGTCTACTAGGACAATTCCGAACAGGAGAATTCGCATGGAATCGGCTGCCCCAGGCACGAACGTCACCTTGAGGGACGTTGCGGCGGCCAGCGGAGTTAGTCTTTCCACGGCCAGCCGGGCACTGGACGAACGTGGCACCGCGTCGCGCTCTGCAGCCGCGGCGCACGTCCGCAAAGTGGCGGAGGAACTCGGATACCGCCGGAACTCGTTCGCGTCGAGCCTGCGCAGGGGCGAAACCCGGACCCTCGGAGTGCTCGTCCCCCGCCTCAGCGACACCGTAATGGCCCTGATGTTCGAGGAGCTCGAGCGGGCGGCGTCGGACCGCGGCTATTTCGCGATGGTTGCCACCAGCGGTGATGACCCTGATGATGAACGCCGTGCCGCAGAGACCCTGCTCGACCGCAACGTGGACGGGCTGATCCTGGCCACGGCCCGAATCGATGACGAGCTCCCCCGCCGCTTGCGCGAACGGGGCATGGCGCACGCGCTGGTGCTGCGCACCGACGGGGTCAGCCCCTCTGCGTTAGGCGACGATGAAGTGGGCGGATACCTGGCAGTTCGCCACCTCATCGACCTCGGTCACCGTGACATCGCCGTCGTGACCGGCCCGGCCTTCACTTCCACCGGGACCGCCCGGCTCGCCGGTGCCCGTAGAGCCTTGGCGGAAGCGGGCATCACGCCCCCGAAAGAATGGCTGCTCGCCGTGGGCTACGGCATAGAAAACGGGTTCTCCGCCGGAGAATCCCTCCTGGGCAGCAACGCAGGGCGGCGCCCCAGCGCCGTATTCGCGGCCAACGACAACCTGGCCATGGGCCTCATCGCAGCGGCCCACCGTTTCCACGTCACGGTCGGAGAAGACCTGGCCCTGGTTGGCTACAACGACATACCCCTCTCATCCCGGCTCTCCACCCCGCTGTCATCGGTGCGCGTGCCCCTGGACCAGATCGCCGGCAACGCCATCGACCTCATCGTGAATCCCAACAGGGAACCAAAAATCCGGAAATCCATGCCAACGCTCATCCCGCGTGAATCGAGCGGCTCCCCCGGGCACTCCACAGCACCCCTTCGTTCCTAGTCAGGCGCCGCAGGGTTCCGCAAGCTTTCTGCAAGGCCGGGCTGCCACACTATGGGCATCTGGCCGGAACGGGTGCCCTTCCGAATGGCTCGGCCAGTATGCCGGCCCGGCACCGCACTCCCCAAGGCGATGCCGGGACCGGCAGTTCTTTGTCCGTCCCTGCGGGGGCCGGACAAGGAACAACCGTCAGTCTCCGTACCACCTGACCACACGCAGCGCTCTGAGGGTGTTCCACCTGCTGGGGCGTCCGTCGCCGTCCTCCATTGAGAAGTGAATCCTCCCAGGGTGGGTATTCTCCAGCAGCCAGGTGCCATCGGCCTGCCGCCTGGAACGGAGCACACCGACCGCTTCGGCCGTGCGCTCGTCCGGCGGACCGCCCACTGCCCGGAAGTACTCGAGGCCCCGAAGCACGTCATAAAACCAGCGGGTCGGGTACGAGAAGTGCAGCCACTCCTCGTTGATCAGCTCGCCGGTGGATTTCCGGCGCAGGAGTCCGCGCTCAAGCAGGTACTCCTCAGCGCGCTTTCTCGCCGCAGCAGACGCCGGCGAACCGCCCGTCGCCCGTTCGTGCTCGAGCAGCCCCTCGAGCACGTTGATCGTGGTCCCGAACGAGGACCGTGTGGAGCCGTTTTCCGCCTCGCAGTTCCAGCCACCGTCGGCCAGCTGATCCCCAAGCAGACGCGACACCACGCCGTCGACATTCTGTCCGAAATAGGCTCCGAGGGTGACGGCCATGCCGTTAACGCACGGCTCCACTTCCCCTTCGAAGAAGGGCTGGTCCCCCTCCTCCCACCGGCTGTTTTCCCGCACGAGTCCGACGGCGCGGCGGGCCTCGTTGCTGTCGGGGTCGAGTCCGAATTCACGCAGGAGCAGCAGGCTGTAGGTCGTCGCGGTCCAGGGTTGGCCGGGCGCCGAATCGTCATACTGCGCCGGGTAGTACGTGCCGCCGTCCCACTGCCCGTCCGCACCCTGCAGCGCGAGCAGGCGGGCGCCCCAACCCTCGCTGGCCACGCGGGCACGCTCGGCGGACACCTCCCCCGGCGGCGCGTCCGCAAGGTCACGCAGCACCTGCCAGCGGATCGAAGGGTCGGAATCGAGCAGCCAGTCGAGGACCTCCATCCCCTCAAAGTACACCTGGCGTGCGAAGAATAGGGCGACGGCGGCGCCGCCGCCCTATTCTTCACATGCAACAGTTCCGGTTCAGGAATATACGGTCAGGAGAACCGCCCCGGCCGGAATGTGGCCAGCATCGGGTGCCTGTTTCCGGTCAGAATCTCCCCCGCGAGCAGCTCGCCGGCGATGAGCCCCAGCGTGGCACCGGAATGGGTGAAGGCCACGAAGCAGCCCGGCACCTGGCCCAGTTCGCCGAAGACAGGTTCGCCGTCGCCAGGGATGGGCTTGTATCCGATCTTCCACGACGCCGGCTTCAGCTCGGGGTTTCCGGCGATGAGCTTGGATGCTTCATCCGCAAGTTCCTGGACGACGTCATCAGGGATGCTGAAAGTGCCGTCCGCGTGCCCGGTGATGTGCTCTTCGTACCAGTCGTGGTCCAGCGCAAAGGTGCCGCCCGGGTTGGGCCGCACGGCGGCACGCGGCGTGTTCATCACAGCCCGCACGTCGTGGTCCACCGGCTTGGTCACCACAAGCATGGACACCGGTGAACCGTTCGGGATCTCCACGCCCAGGGGCGCGACGACGGCGGGTGTCGCCGCTCCGCACGCCACCAGCACAGCGTCGGCGTCGTACGTCTCGCCCGCCGCCGTTTCGACGCCGACGGCGCGGCCACCGTCGGTCACGACGGAGGCCTTGCCGGCATTCACCACCAGCTTGCCGCCGCGATCGTGGAACTCCTCCATCAGGAATTCCACGAGGGCCGGCAGGCTGACCCAGCCCTCGCCCGGGTTGAAAATGGCGTTCTCCGGAATGGCACCGGCATCGATGCCGGGCGTGGCGGCGGCAACGTCTTCCGGTGCCAGCAACACTGAGTCGTACCCCACGGACTTCTCGTACGCGTGGCGGGCCTCAGTATCCTCCCTCTGCCCGGCCGCGTTCCACATGAGGCCGCCGCCGAACTGCAGCCACTCGCGGTGGGGATCTGCGGCGAAGAGCGTGCGGTACCGGTCAATACCCGCGAGGCGCAGCAGGTGGTACGGCGTTGACCGCTCGCCCGCCGAATTGAGCCAGGACAGCGAGCGGCCGGTGGCCTCGCTCGCGAGGCCACGCTCCGTCAGCAGCGTCACGGACGCGCCCTCGCGGAGCAGATGGACAGCGGTGGAGACGCCCAGGATGCCGCCGCCGATGACGGCGACACGCTTGGTGGTGGAGGACATGCGTTGTCCCTTTCTTTGTGTTCTGGTGCTTTGGCCATGCGGCCAGGTAACTGGGGGCGGGCTACGCGAAGGCGTGGATTTTTTCGATGATTCTGAGGGTTTCGAGCGGCTGCGCGGGGTCCACCGGCAGCGGCCCTTCACCCCGGAGCGAAGCAGCGAGCCCGGCGTAGAAACCGGGGTACCCGCCTTTCGCTGCCGGTACCGGCACGGCAGACCCGTCCACTCCCAGAAGCCCCCAAGACTCCTGGGCGTCAGCGCCGTACGCGGGATCCGACGGCGACATGCCCGCCGCCAGTGCTGCCTCCTGGCTGTCCAGGCCCCATTTGGTGTAGCCGGCCGTGGAACCGAGAACGTGGAAGCGCGGGCCGACCTGGGCCGCCATGCCGTTCATCCACAGCCTGGAGCGGACGCCGGATTCGTGACGCAGGGACACGAAGGCCTCGGTGTCGGCACCATCCGGATGGCCGTAGTTGGCTGTCTCCCCGTAGCTTTCCCCAACGGGGCCGAACAGCTGGATGGCCTGGTCGATCAGGTGGGCGCCGAGGTCGTTGAGGATGCCGCCGCCTTCGGTCAACCCGGCAGTGTCCCGCCAGTTTCCAAAGCCGTCCGGCCGCCACCACTCGAAGCGCGACTCGAAAGTGCGGACCTCCCCAAGGGCGCCTTCGTGTACGAGCTTCTGGAGCGTAAGGAAATCGGCGTCCCACCGCCGGTTCTGGAACACCGTCAGCTGCACACCGCCGTCGGACGCCCTGGCGATCAGCTCTTCACCGTGCGCCGCCGTTGTGACGAACGGCTTGTCCACCACCACATGGAGGCCGTGGGCAATGGCCGTGGCCGCGAGGTCGAAATGCGTGAGCGGCGGAGTGCCGAGGACGACGAGGTCGAGATCGGCGGCGAGGGCGAACAGCGCCTCGGGTTTGGGAACCACTCTGGCCCGCGGGTAGAGCCGCGCGGCTTCAGCGGCGCGCTCCGGATCCGATGTCACGATCACGTCCAGGGAGTAGCCCGGATCGGCTGCGATCAGCGGCGCATGGAAGACCTTCCCCGAGATGCCAAAGCCGACGACGGCCGTCCGGATGGGTGCCGTTGCCACGGTCCGCATCACAGCACCTCCGAAAGGAAGCGCTGCAGCCGTTCACTGCGCGGGTTGTCGAAGAGCTCGGCCGGCGTGCCGGCCTCCACCACTTCGCCCTCATCCATGAAGACCACCTGGTCCGCGACCTTGCGGGCGAAGCCCATCTCGTGCGTAACCACCACCATGGTCATCCCGCGGCGGCCCAGTCCGGCCATGAGGTTCAGCACGCCCTTGACCAGTTCGGGGTCCAGCGCGCTGGTGGCCTCGTCGAAGAGCATCACCTCAGGTTCCATGGCCAGGGCCCGGGCAATGGCGACACGCTGCTGCTGTCCGCCCGAGAGGTCCCGGGGACGATGGTCGGCGCGTTCGGCGAGTCCCACCTCGGCGAGGCGGCTGCGGGCACGTTCCCTTGCCTCGGCCTTAGGCATTCCTTTCACGCTCCAGAGAGCCAGGGCCACGTTCTCGAGCGCAGTGTGGTCAGGAAAGAGGTTGAAGTGCTGGAACACCATGCCGATGCGGGCCCGAAGGATGTCGGGCTTGACTTTCAGGGCGCTCTCCCCGGCCAGCAGCACGTCGCCGCTTTTGGGTTCATGCAGGCGGTTGATCCCGCGCAGCAGCGTGGACTTGCCTGAGCCGGACGGGCCGATGATGCACGTGGTGGTGCCGGGGGCCACCGTGAGGCTGACGTTGCGGAGCACCTCAATGTCCCCATAAGCCATGGTCAGGTTCTTCAGTTCCAGGCTTGAACCGTGGAACGTGCTGCTTTCCGCGGCAGTGTTGGCCGTGTTGCTTGCGAGGCTCATGTGTTGCTCCCGGTAATCAGCGGCGAGGCCGCGTCGAGTTCCTTGACTTCCTTCAGCCCGCTGCTGGGTGCAGACGGCCGGCGGCGGCCGGTGCGGAACCTGTTGTCGAAGTAGTTCACCAGGTGGGTCAGCGGCACCGTGATCACCAGGTAGAAGATGCCGGCCATGACCAGCGGCGAGAGGTTGCCGGACAGCACGGCGGCGTCCTGGCCAACCCGGAACAGTTCACGTTCGCTGACCAGCAGGCCCAGGAAGTAGACCAGGGAAGAGTCCTTGACGATGGCGATGAACTGGTTCACCAGGGCGGGCAGCACGCGGCGGATGCCTTGCGGCACCACCACCAGGGCCATGGATTTGGCGTAGCTCATGCCCAGCGCGCGGCAGGCCTCGCCCTGCCCCTTGTCCACGCTGAGGATGCCGGCGCGGAAGATCTCGCCGATGTAAGCGCTGGCGATAAGGCTCAGTGCGATGATGCCGAGGGGGTAAGGCGACGGTCCGAAGACGGACTGGCTGAACCTCGCGAAGCCCTGTCCGATCAGCAGGATGGTGAGGATTGCGGGAAGGCCCCGGAAGAGGTCAGTGTAAATCCGGGCCGGAACCCTCAGCCACTTGGACGGCGAGATGCCCATAATGGCGATCACCATGCCCAGCACCACACCCAGAACGGTGGCGGCGATGGAGATGATCAGGGTATTGAGGAGGCCCACGCCCAGTAGCTGGGGCAGCACTTCGGCCATTGCGCCGAAGTCAAAGAAAGTTCGGATGATGGTGTTGAGCCAGTCCATGGTTGCTCTCAGACGTAGTTCGCTTAGGGGTCCCGGGCGGGCCGCGCAGGGCGGCCCGCCCGGAAAGCCGGTTGGCTTGGTTGCCTTTGGGGGCTACTTGCTGGGGGCCGGGGACGCGGTCTGCTCGGCCTTCGGCAGGTACTGCTCCGGCATCGGCGAACCGGGGAACCACTTCTGGTAGAGCTTCTTCCAGGTTCCGTCCTCCATCGCTTCCGCGAGGCCCTTGTTCAGCGCCTCCTTGAGGGCGGTCTTGCCCTTGGCCACGGCAAAACCCGCAGGGGCGTCGAAGGACGGGATGTCTGCGGCGCTGACCAGGCCATACTGCTCCTGGTACGCCTTGGCTGCCTCGTAGTCCAGGAAGTGGGCGTCCACGGAGCCGCTGTTCACGGCGGAGATGGCGGTGTTGTTGTCAGGGAAGCGCACCAGGTTTGCCGACGTGAAGTTCTTCACCGCGTAGGCTTCCTGCAGCGTTCCCTGGACCACGCCCAGGCGCTTGCCGGAAAGACCGTCAGCGTCCTTGATGCCCGAGGTCTTGGTGGTGATGACCGTCAGGTATCCCGCAAGGTAGCCCTCGGAGAAGTCGACGGTTTCCTTGCGCTTGTCCGTGATGCCGATCGCGGCCACGCCGACGTCGAACTGGCCGTTGGCCACAGCGGCAAGCAGTCCGGAAAAGTCCTGGCCGGTGAAGACCACGTTGTCTACGCCTGCACGGTGGGCCACGTCCTTGAAGAGTTCGACGTCGAAACCGGTGAAGTTACCCTGCGCGTCAGTGAAGGTATACGGCTTCGAATCGCCCAAGCTTGCCACCCGGATGGTGCCCGGTTCGATCAGGCCGTACGGGTTCTCGGCAGGAGTCGAATTGGCCGATGATGATCCGCCGCAGCCGGAAAGGGCGAGGATCGCCGCCAGGGCTGCCGCAGCAACGGCTGCCGGGCGGAAGTTCAATTTGATCACAGCGTTTGTCCAATCGTGGGAGGGAAAGCGGTGCTGTCAGGGCCGCCAAAGGATTTGGTCGATGAAGGTCTTGCTGAGTCCGGTCTCAGTCCCTACGATTGAGACCGGACTCACATCGATTGAATGAAAATGTAGCGGAACTCACAAGCCGCGTCAACAGCCCTCCTTGGAAAGGTGAACATGAGCAGTGACGGAGCCAGACGGCGGGACGTAACAGTCGCCGACGTCGCAAGAGCTGCCCAGGTATCCAAGGCCCAGGCCGCCCGGGCCCTGGGCAACTACGGGGCCGTTAGCGAGGACGTGCGTGAGCGGGTCCTCGCGGCCGCGGAAGAGCTGGAGTACCGGCCCAACGAACTGGCCCGCAGCATGAATACGGGAAAATCCCACACCATCGGGGTGGTGGTGGGCGACATCGAAAACCCCCACTTCGGACTCGCCACCAGGGGCATCACGGACACCGCCAAGAAGAGCGGGTTCAACGTCATCCTGATCAACACGGACGAGAACACGGCCGCGGAAGTGGACGCCGTGCGGGTGCTCCTGGACAAGCGGGTCGATGGCCTCATCATTGCCCCGGCGTCCTCTGTGGAAACCCAACATCTGCGGCGCGTCCGCGATTCCGGCCGGCCACTGGTTCTGCTGGACCGAGCCGCGGAGGGCCTCGATGTGCAGACGGTCGCCGTCGATATGGCACCCATCGCGTACGAGTCCACCCGCCACCTCCTTGATGCCGGGCACCGAAGGATCGCCTTCATCTCAACCCTGCGCACCGACGCCGCCTACAGCCCGGACATGCGGTTGGACTCCTCCCAGATCGCAGATCGCCTGGACGGGATGCGGCGGGCCTTTGCCGATGCCGGCTGCCCGTTTCCGGAAGACCTGGTACGGCTCAACGCCGGCGCCGCCGAATCCATCCGGAACCTCACCCGCGAGGTCCTCCTCGGCGACGACGCGGCCACCGCCGTCGTCGCTTCGGACGGACTGATCGCACTGAGCGTCCTGGAGGCCATCCAGCAACTGGGACTGGCTGTGCCTGGCGATGTCTCGTTCATGATGTACGACGATTTCGCCTGGACGCGCCTCACCACGCCGCCCCTGACGGTTGTGGCGCAGCCCGTTTATGAGATGGGTGCGGCGGCGGCGGCTGCCCTGATCCGGCAAATCGAGGGCCGCTCGCCCGTGGCCCCTGCCCCGGAGTTCAATGCGAAGCTGATCCAGCGGGGGTCCGTCGGTATAGTGCCCGCCGCGTCTGGGGAATCTGTCGCCGTGCCGGCTGTGTAGTGACGTCCTGCGCCTAGACTTCAAAAAACTTTTCATGCGCGTGTCGATTCCTGGCACCCCCGTTCGACGGGATAGTAGAAGGACGCACACGGCGTCCTCATCCAGTCAAAGGAGAAATCCCATGAAGTACATGTTCATCATGCGCGCCACCGACGAGGCAATTGAGGAATCGAAGAAGGTCCCCTTCGAGGAGATCCTCAACAAGATGGGCGCTTATAACGAATCACTCATCAAGGCCGGTGTCATGCTGGCCGGCGAGGGCCTCGCCGACCTTTCAGAGGGTTCCGCCTTCGTGGTTGACTTCTCCGAGGAACCCCCCGTGGTCACGGACGGCCCCTACGGCGAAACGCATGAGCTGTTCAACGGGTTCTGGATCGTCCAGGTCGCATCCAAGGAGGAGGCCGCCGAATGGGCAAGCCGCTGCCCGCTCGGACCGGGCTCGAAGCTGGAGGTCCGCCGCGTCGCAGAAGCCGAGGACTTCGCTGACTTCGAGGACAACGAGTACATCCAGAAGGAGGCGCTCTGGCGCGAGGAGCTGGGCCAGGCCTGATCCGACCGGTGAAGCGGGAGTGAGCCAGGAGGCCCCGGTGAATGAGGAAGCCGCGATCGAGGCGGCGGGCGCGGCAGTCCGCCGCCGGATCGATGCGCTGTGGCGCATCGAAGGCCCCCGCATCATCGCGGCCCTCGCCAGGGCCACCCGGGATTTCGGTCTTGCCGAGGATCTGGCCCAGGAGGCCGTGGCCGATGCCCTGGCCCAGTGGCCGGGGACCGGCGTCCCGCGGAATCCCGCCGCCTGGCTCACCGCCGTCGCCAAACGCAAGGCGGTCGACGCCTGGCGGCGGGCCGAGATGCTGGATGAGCGCTACCGCACCATTGCCCACGGACTCTCGGACGCGGAAGACCTGTCATGGGAGCCGGTGGACGACGACGTGCTGCGGCTCGTCTTCACGGCATGCCATCCCGTCCTCTCCCGCGAAGCGCAAATGTCGCTGACGCTGCGGGCGGTGGGCGGCCTGACGACGGACGAGATCGCCCGGTTGTTCCTCGTTCCGGTCGCCACCGTGCAGCAGCGGATTGTGCGGGCCAAGAAAACCCTGGCCGCAGCACACGTGCCCTTCGAGGTCCCCGAACCACACGAGTGGGGCGGGAGACTGGGCGCGGTCCTGGGGGTCGTCTACCTCATGTTCACCGAGGGCTATTCGGCCACGTCCGGAGACCGGTGGATCCGCCCCGATCTGGCGAACGAGGCCTTGCGGATAGGGCGCGTTCTCGCCGGGCTGGTTCCACGCGAGCCCGAAGCCCATGCGCTCGTGGCACTCATGGAGTTCCAGGCTTCACGCTTCGCCGCCCGCACCCGGCCCGACGGCACGCCCATCCTGCTGGCGGACCAGGACCGCACCCGCTGGGACCGTAGCCAGATCGGGCGGGGCCGTGCAGCCCTGGCCCGGGCCGACGAGTTCGGGCGGGGCCGCCGCAGCTATGCCCTGCAGGCCGCCATCGCCGAATGCCATGCGGTGGCGCCGAGCATTGAGGAGACGGACTGGGCGCGCATTGTCTTGCTCTATGAGGTGCTCGGCCGTGTGGCGCCGAGCCCCGTCGTGGAACTCAATCGGGCCGTGGCCGTGTCCATGGCGACGGGTCCTGCCGCCGCCTTGGCCATCGTTGACCGCCTCGCCTCGGACGGCGCCCTGCGCGGAGGGCATCTGCTGCCCAGCGTCCGCGCCGAACTGCTCGTTCGGCTGGGGCGGACCGACGAAGCCCGCGCGGAATTCACGACGGCGGCCGCTTTCGCCAGGAACGACCGCACCCGGGCCGTCCTGGAGGCGCGGGCAGCAGACCTCTGACCCCTTGATTACCGCAGGGGCAGCGCCCTGATGACCCAGCTCCGGCTCCACCAGCGCGTCCCGGCCAGAGACGTTGTGAGCCGCAAAGGGTTGGCCAACGACTCATTACGGCCCTGCCCGCGCAACCACGCTGAGTTCGAAGGCATAGCCGGCAAGGCCCACGCCGCGCCAGGATCTGGCCTTTGAGCTGGCGTTTCTCGTGTGTGCTTCCACCGGATATGAGGGTCGGCCACACTACGCCTGTTCCCAGTGACGCTAGTTTGCATGTCTCGTAAGCCGAGACCTGGGAAACTGAGTCCGCCACCGGACCAATGCTTTTCCCTTGGGGCAGAAACGGGAACCGTGTTGTTTACCGGCTTAGCGCGTTTGCCTCGCGTTTGCTGATGGAGGAGTGTTGCCCGCAGTTTGAGCAGGTGATGCGGTACGACCTGGAGGTGGTGAAGACGGGGATGAAAAAGAGTGTGATCCTGGCGGCACGCTCTTCGAGGTAGTGCTGAACGAAAGCCCTGCAGTACCGGCATGTTGCGGCTCGGGAGGGTAGTGCCTTGAGTTTGGTACTTAGTCCGAAGATGAAAAGCATCAGCGGCCTTTCGATGTGACGGTGATGGTGGGTGGGTGGCGGGTCAGGGCAATGAATGTGTCCGGGGTCGGGACATCCGCCCTTTGCGATGCTGCCCTGGCTGGTACTCCACCCGGACCGCCGGCTACAACGGCAGGTTGTCGGGATGAGCGATAGGTGGCTGTGGTGGTCGTCAGCGGCGGGTTGCGGTGTTCCGGGACAGGAGTACCGCCAAGGCGATCATGCCGAGGCCGAGGACGAGGTGCAGCCAGTTGTCGGCGCTGTTGACCGGGACGAAGTTCGCAGGTGTGTCGTGGCCGATGAGCAGCCCGTAGAGCCAAAGGACCAGGTAGATGATGCCGCCGTAGAGGAGGAAGTTCCTGGCCTGGCTGTGCGTGCGGGCCATGAGGATACCTGCGGCGCCGAAGAGCAGGTGGACGATGTTGTGCAGCACGGAAACCTGGAAGATGCCGAGCAGGAGGGCTTCGGATCCGTGTCCTGCGAATCCCAGGGAGTCGTAGTTGCTCGTGATGCCGGGGATGAATCCCAGGATGCCGACGAGCAGGAAGACTGCCCCGACGGCCTGGGATGCTGTCTGGAGTCTGGTCTTGGGGGCGGTTGCGCGGTTGGTGGTCATCATAATGGTGGACTCCTTCGTGGTTATGGGAACAGGTGGTGCGCTTCGTACTGCCTGAGCGCATGGATGTGGTGTTCCAGCTGTCCGCGGAGCGTGTTCTCAGCCTCCAGACCGGTATGCGGCAGCTGGTGCAGGAGATCTTCCGCGGCCTGCAGCGCCGACTCGCCGCGCTCGGTGAGCCGAATGTCGGCGTTCCGGCGGTCGTTACCGTGCTCCCTGACGAGGAAGCCAAGACCCTGCAGGCGCCGGACCGTGCTGCCGAGGCTTTGTTTACTGATGCAGAGCAGCGCGGCCAGGTCTGAGACGTTGGCCGGTTGGAGCTCGGCGACGGCTTCCAGCACATCGAGGGCGCTCTTGGTCAGACCGAGTTGTGTGAGGTGACGGTTGATCCACCGTTCGTCCAGGCGTGCGGCAATGCTCAGGAGCCGGTGTATCGGCCAGTCATCCGGGCCCGCCGAACGGGCAAGCCCTCGGCCGGGGTGTTCCCTGCGGGGCGGCGCAGGGAACTGGTCCGGGCTGTTCACGTGTTCTGGACGTGGTCCTTGGCGTCCGAGGCGCTGGACTTGACGTCAGAAACTGCGGTTTGGCCTTCGTCTTTGACGTTCTGGACGGCGTCGGTGGCGGTGGCCTTGACGTTTTCCATGGCTTCCTGGGCGGGTTCCTTCAAGCCCTGGGCCATGTCCTTGGCGGCGTCGGTGAGCTGGGTGGTGACGGGTTCGGCCGCGCTCTTGAGGGTCTGGGCTGCTTCGCGTTCCTTCTGGCTGGGCGGGATCAGGGAGGAGACGAGCAGTCCGGCGCCGAAGGCGATCAGCCCTGCGGCCAGGGGGTTGCCCTGGGCCTTGGCAGCCGCTTGGTGCGGTGCGTCGGCGATGGCTGAACCTGCGTCACTGAGCGTGGAGCCGATGGTGGATCCGGCATCACCCATGGTGGAACCTGCGCTGCCGGTGGCGGAGGAGACCTTGGACGTGGCGGTGTCCGCTGCTCCCATGACTTTCTCCTTCACTCCGAAGACAGCGTTCCTGACCTTGTCCTTGGCCTTCTCGGTCTGGCGGTTCACGATGTTCGAGGGCGTGACCTTGTCGGCCACGGCGTCCACGTTCGTGCCCAGGCGGGCACGGGTTGCTTCGATGTCGGCGCGGATGGCGTCCGGATTTTCACTCATCGGTTCTCTCCATTGGGTTTGAGGGTCGGTGGGATTTCCTGGAGTGTTTCAGCGGTCTGGGGCATGCCCTTGATCTTGTTGAGTTCCTTGCGGCCAATCGAGGCAAGTACCGCGGCGATGATGCCCCAGATCACGGCCACGACGACGGCGGACCAGCCCAGGCCCATCAGCTCGCCCAGCGCGTACCAGAGGGCGATGGAGAGGAACAGGAGAACGAAGTGGCCCGCGACGCCGGCGCCGGCGAGCATGCCGCCGCCCTTGCCAGCCTTCGTGGCCGACTGCTTCGCTTCCGCCTTGGCCAGCTCCAGTTCCTGGCGCATAAGGGTGGACAGGTCCCGGGTGACATCCCCCAGGAGCTCGCCAAGGGAATTGGTGTCTGCCTTCGCATGCGCGGCTGTGGGAGGAGGCTCCGGTATTTGGCTGCTCACAGCTGGCGCCCTTCACCCTCTGCGTACTGGTCCTCAATATCGCGCAGCGGCACGCCTGCAGTGGAACTTCCCGGCGGGGTCTGTGCCGGGGTCCCACGCGTGCCTTGGATGGTGGGTTCCCCGTACGCGGTTTCCCCGTAGGCAGATACACCGGTGGTGGTTTCCTCGTAGAAGGGCTCACCCATCCCCGAGGCGAGGGTGCTCTCAGGAGCCAGGGTCCGGGCCGCCTGCGGCGCAGCGGCGCCGCCTGCCGTTGCCGTGGCTGACGGGGCGCCGGCCTGAAGACTGCGGCCCAGCCGTCCGGCGAGCAGACCGGCACCGGCCGCGATCAGCAGGAACGCCCCTGGCCGTTGGCGGGCAAAGGACTTAACCTCACCCAGCAGGGAACCCGGGTCCCGGTTCTCCAGCCAGGACGCGACGGATTCGGAACGCTCCGCGGCCTGGCGGATCAGATCGGACGCGACACCCTGCTGCTCAGGAGCGTCGGCCATAGTGCGCAGCTGCGAGGAGACCGTGCGGATCCCTTCGACGGCCTTCTGCTGCTGGGCCCCCGCCTGGTCCGTCATGCCCGTCTTCGCCTGGTGCAGAAGATCCTTGGCGCTGGTCTTCGCCTCGGAGGCGACGTTCGCGACCTCGGCCTTGGCAGTCTCAGCCACGCCCTGGGCTGCGCCTGCTGTCTTCCCGGCCATGTTCGACGCTTCTTCCTTCACAGCGTCCTTCTTAGTGGTGACCCCACCCTTCGCCGTGGATGAGGTCGCTGTTCCTGGCGTGCCGTAAGGGTCAGCTGCGTAGGGATCAGATGTCTGCGGCCATTGGTTCTCGGTCATCATTGCTCTCTTTCCTGTTCAGGGGTAGCTGCTGTTGATGAACCAGCACGCCAGATAATAGTAAGCATGGTTACTATTAAATAGTAAGTGTACTTGCTAATTACTTTCGGAAGTTCCGCTGCCTGCTGAATCGCCGCGATGAAACGGAGGTTCGCGGAAGGCTCTCATGCGTGACGGAAGACGGCGATACCGAGCTCCGCGCGGGTGACCACCTCGTCTTCCCGACCGCACAGCAGTACGCATACGTCAACGTTGGCCACGCGCGCACGGTTTGTGCGCGTCATTGTCAGGAAACGCAGGGATAGCGCTGATCGTAGCCGTCCCGTGGTTGGCTTATTTACCACGCCGATAATCATCGTTTCGTCAGGCTGGCTACGCCATCCTGGCCTTCTGTTGGAGCGCGGAAGCGGCAGGCGGCATGCCCCGCAGCCAGCCGCATTAGTACAGAAGGGTATGGTCGGGCTATGGCTGACCCTGAGAGATCATCATCGCAAGCCGGCACTATTGGCGTTGGCGTTATCGACGGCGGCCACGATGATGAGTCCTTGGCGCAAGACATCCGCCAAGAAGTGCACGATTGGCTCCGGCGCGCAGGGCTCAAGTCGAGTCCCGTTGACATCCCTGGCACAGGCAGCGCAATCGGCCCCTTCATGGAGAGCGTGATCCAGAACGTCTGGGCGTCTCTCCTCATCCTTGCTCTGTCCAAGGCTTTCGTCTTCTTCCAGGGCCTGAAAGATAGGAAAAACCTCCGGAAGTTCCACCAGACACAAAGGTTCTGTCTCATACAACTTTGGGATGGCCGCGGCGTTAGTCGTAACGCTGTCGAGCTTCTTCGCCTTCTGCCTGACCTTCACGCCCATATCTGGCAGCTATTTCCGAACCGTGCGTACTCCTTTTCTATATCGTCGGCCCTGAATGAGCCCCGTATTGAGACGGTGCATATAAAGCTGGAAGGCTACGATGACCTCCGCCTTACCGTCTGGCAGGCCAGCAAGATGCTGTATCGAATGTCGGGCACCCCGTTTGCTTTCATGCACTTAGAGGACGGGCCATATGGTTCGAGGCGAATCAGCCTCAACGCCGTCTAGAGGCTGGCCCTTCCATAACTGGCTCATTCTTGCGAGAGCACGCCTAAGAGTTGAGCGGGAAAGCCCATGTTCAGACTCGGCGAGATTAGTTCCGACCCGTCCGGGGCTTGGAGCATAACGTCCAGTTTCCTGATTTGCGTCTTGAAGGTCAGATGCCAGTTCGTACCGCTTCTGGTGATCTAAGCATGCACCACTTGGCGCTGCGGTCATCGACGTCCGGGACGTAGGTGGGCAGCAGCTGTTCGTGCAGGAACTCCTCGGCCGAGCCGAACACCAGCCGGGGCGCGTCTGCCGGCTCAGCAGCAGGGCTGCCGAGGTTCTGAAGGACGCCAACGCAGCCTTGAGCGTCTCAGCCTAAGCACGCTGGGCCAGCAGCACCGGCCCCCAGAAATCAGCCCCAGAAATCAGCTGCAGAATCTGCTGTACGTGCTGCCCGCTTCCTGGTACGCGGCAGTAAGCTGCGCGAGCTTCGCGTTGTCAGGGTGCTCTTTCACGGACTCGTCCGCGTACTCCAGGATTGCCTGCAGGGCCGGCTTGAGGTCGTTCGAGGACACGGCCTCGATCGGCCGGATCTGGTTGGCAAGCTTGATCATGCCGGTCTTGCCCATGTTTCCCGTGGGGCTGGAAACTACAGTCCTGACCCGGTCGCAGGTTTCCGCCGTCGAAAGCTGCGGCGAGGCGCAGGCGGAAGCGGACAGTAGAAGCCCGGCGGCCAGCAGGGCGGTGGTGAGTTTCTTCATGATTCCCTCAGTGGTTGACTACTGTCGATTCTAAGCCGACGATGCCCGGGCACCCACAAATCCCCCATATTGGGGAGGATAGTTGTATGACAGTCACCCACAGGTACGACCTGGAGATCCTGCACCTGCTGGTGTCGCCGGCGCACGCGTACTTTGGCCGTGCACGCGAGGGTGCCGCAGACGTCCCCACAACCGACGCCGACCGGGTGGAGCTGGTAGCCGGCAAGGGCATAGTCGGTGATCGGTTCTTCGGCAAGGCCGCGCATATGGACGCAGCGGTAACCCTGATCGCGGCCGAAGCCCTCGATGCCATGGCCACGGAACTGGGAGTCGCACCATTCGACCCGCTGCTGACGCGACGCAACGTAGTCCTCAGAGGCGCCCACCTGGCTCCGCTGCTTGGCAAGGAGTTCGTGCTGGAATCGCGCGGTGACCTGCTGCGGCTAAGGGCCGGACGTCCTGCCCACCCCTGCGCCTGGATGGATCAGATGCTCGCCCCCGGCGCCCACAAGGCCCTGCGCGGGCGGGGAGGCGTCCGCTGTCAGCCCCTTTCGGACGGCATCCTGCACCGCGGGCCGGCCGTGCTCATCAGCCCAGTGCCGCTCGACCCCGGAAGCGCCGGCGCGCCTGCCCTGCTGCGGCCGACGCGGCTTCCTTAGGCGTTGCTTCTTAAAGCTGGTTGAGCAGCCGGGCCCGCTTGCGGTCGAACTCCTCGGTGCTGATCAGGCCATCACGGTACCGGCGCTCCAGGTCCTCGATCTGTGACGCCACCGACGGAACGGCAGAGGCGGCCGTGTACCGGTTGATCGCGACAACCCGAATGATCACTGCGGTCAGGACCATAATGATGCCCGCGGCGATCAGCATCCAGACCGGAGCCGCGGCCTCATCGATTTTCCGGTAGCACTCACCGGCCATCCGTGAGCCGCTTCGAAGCGCGTCGAAAATTTCAGCCTGACGGCTTGGGGGAATCAACGGGCTGCCACAAAGGGGGCCCACCTTCTGCAGACCGACGATGATGCCGGTAACCGAGACAGCGAATCCGGCGACAATAGGCCAGATCCAGCCACGACGCGTCCTGGGGTCGTGCCGCACGGTACCTTCCATGTCTCCCCCTTGGAAAATGCAAGTGATTGAGGGAAATCATATCTGCCAAGAAGCCGGGGGCCGGGACCCAGTTCGCAGGGCGTCCCGACACGCCGGCCACGCCCGGTCCCGGTCGGCGCTAGTAGCGGTTTGGAAGGTCGCGGTAGCTGTTTTGACACAGGAGTGTGCCGTCGACGTCGCGGATGAGGTGGTCGACCCTGTCGCGCACAGCGGCTCGTCGTCCGGCGTCCAGCGCCTCGGACTGATTCGTGCTCACCACAAGGGATTGAGCGCTCCCTTCGCGGCGGGTTTTCCACAACAGGTCTTCGTAGAACGTCTCGACATTGCTTCCAGCCATCACAGATCCTTCCCCAAGAATCATTGGTGCTACACGCCGGCCGCGACGCTGCTGCACGGCCGCCGATCACAGTCTCACCCCGGAGCCTCAAGACCCGGACAGTGTCAACGCAAGATCGGCTCAAGAAAATGAGGCAGACAGCACGCGTCCGCAAGGCGCTGCGGCTAGCATGAATCCCATCGACATCACACCGTAAATACCGGGTCGAATACGGCCCAGGACCACAGGAGTGACCATGACCGACTCTTCCACCCAGGGAATCAAGACCGTCCTGCATCCCGTGTCCGACCTGGCTGCGGCCAAGAGCATGTACACGGCCCTCCTCGGCGTGCCGCCGCAGGCCGACGGCCCCTACTATGTCGGCTTTGACACCGCAGGCCAGCATATCGGGCTGGTGCCGGGCGGTGGACCGCAGGGCATGACCTCACCCGTAGCCTACTGGCATGTGCCGGACATCGAAGCCAAGCTTGCCGAGGTGACCGCCGCGGGCGCCACCGTGAAGGAACCCGTGCACGACGTCGGCGGCGGCCGTCTGGTGGCCACCGTCACCGACCCCGACGGCAACGTATTGGGACTGCTTCAGGACCGCTGAGCCCGGTACCCCCTCGAGCACTCGCGCCGATACGACGATTGCCGCCCCGATCAACAGATGGAGACATGATGAGCATGGCCACCAGTAGTGACACGCAGGAGCCCACGCAGCACGTCGCCGACGGCCATGATTTGATCCGAGTCCAGGGCGCGCGGGTGAACAACCTCAAGGACGTCAGCGTCGAGATCCCGAAGCGCCGGCTGACCGTGTTCACCGGCGTCTCCGGATCGGGCAAGAGCTCCCTGGTGTTCGGCACGATCGCCGCGGAGTCGCAGCGGATGATCAACGAGACCTACAGCGCCTTCGTCCAGGGCTTCATGCCAACGCTGTCGCGGCCGGACGTCGATCTCCTCGAAGGCCTGACGACGGCGATCATCGTCGACCAGGAGCGAATGGGCGCGAACCCCCGCTCCACCGTCGGCACGGCGACCGACGCCAATGCGATGCTGCGCATCCTCTTCAGCAGGCTCGGACAGCCGCACGTCGGGCCACCCACGGCGTTCTCCTTCAACGTCCCCACGCGCAAGGCCAGCGGGGTGATGAGCACCGAGAAAGCAGGCGGCCGCGTCGAGAAGAGTGTTGTGCAGGGCGCTGTGTACCTGGGCGGCATGTGTCCGCGCTGCGAGGGCATGGGCTCGGTTTCCGACTTCGACCTCACTGCGCTATACGACGACAGCAAGTCGCTCGGCGAGGGTGCCCTGACGGTCCCCGGCTACAGCATGGACGGCTGGTACGGACGCATCTTCAGCGGCGCCGGCTTCAACATGGACAAGCCGATCGCGAAGTTCACCAAGAAGGAGATGCACGACCTCCTCTACAAGGAGCCCACCAAAATCAAGGTCGAGGGCATCAACCTGACGTATGAGGGCCTGATCCCGAAGATCCAGAAATCAATGCTTTCCAAGGATGTCGACGCGATGCAGCCTCACATCCGGGCCTTCGTGGAGCGTGCCATCACGTTTCAGGCCTGCCCCGAGTGCGACGGCACACGGCTCAGCCCGGAAGCGCGGTCCTCGAAAATCCAGGGCAAGAACATCGCCGACCTGTGCGAGATGCAGATCAGCGACCTCGCCGGCTGGGTCCGCGAGCTGAACGAGCCGTCGGTCGCACCCCTCCTCAAAGGACTGCGGCACCTGCTCGACTCGTTCGCCGAAATCGGGCTGGGCTACCTCTCACTGGACCGGCCGGCCGGGACCCTGTCCGGTGGCGAGGCGCAGCGGACCAAGATGATCCGCCACCTCGGATCCTCCCTCACTGACGTCACCTATGTGTTCGACGAGCCGACGATCGGCCTGCACCCCCACGACATCGAGCGGATGAACCGGCTGCTGCTGCAGCTGCGTGACAAGGGCAACACCGTACTCGTCGTGGAGCACAAGCCGGAGACCATCGCGATCGCTGACCACGTCGTCGACCTCGGCCCCGGCGCCGGCACCGGGGGCGGCACCGTCTGCTTTGAGGGCACCTTGGATGGGCTGCGGGAGAGTGACACCATCACCGGCCGCCACCTCGACGATCGTGCGAGGCTCAAGGACTCGGTACGTTCATCCTCCGGTGCGCTGGAAGTCCGCGGCGCATCGACGAACAACCTCCAGAACGTAGACGTCGACATCCCGCTAGGGGTGCTCTGCGTGCTCACTGGCGTCGCCGGCTCCGGCAAGAGCTCGCTGATCAACGGTTCGGTCGCCGGCCGCGACGGCGTGGTGGTGATCGACCAGGGTGCGATCCGCGGTTCGCGACGGAGCAACCCGGCGACGTACACCGGCCTGCTCGAACCGATCCGCAAGGCATTCGCCAAAGCCAACGGGGTAAAGCCGGCGCTCTTCAGTTCCAACTCCGAAGGTGCTTGTCCCACCTGCAACGGCGCGGGCGTCATCTACACTGAGCTGGGCGTCATGGCCACAGTCGAATCTACCTGCGAGGAGTGCGAGGGAAAGCGGTTCCAGGCGGCGGTGCTGGAGTACACACTGGGCGGTCGCAATATCGCCGAAGTGCTCGCGATGCCGGTGGCCGAGGCCGAGGAGTTCTTCAACGACGGCGAAGCACGCACGCCGGCTGCCCACAAGGTCCTGGACCGGCTCGCCGATGTCGGCCTCGGCTACCTCACCCTCGGCCAGCCGCTCACGACGCTGTCCGGCGGCGAGCGGCAGCGGCTCAAGCTGGCCACCCAGATGGCCGAAAAAGGCGATGTCTACATTCTCGACGAACCGACCACCGGGCTGCACCTCGCCGACGTCGAAAATCTGCTCGGTCTCCTCGACCGGCTCGTCGACTCCGGCAGGTCGGTGATCGTCATCGAACACCACCAGGCGGTGATGGCCCACGCCGACTGGATCATTGACCTCGGTCCCGGCGCCGGGCACGACGGCGGGCGGATTGTCTTCGAGGGCACGCCCGCCGACCTCGTGTCCGCGCGTTCCACCCTGACCGGGGAGCACTTGGCGGCCTACGTCGGCACGTGACGGGGATCCCCGGAAAGATGTCGACAAGCAAGAACTGGGCACAGAACAGAGGCGGGCCGGCATCCCTGTTGGATTCCGGCCCGCCTCGTTTCCATGCGGTGGTGCCGTAGTTGGCAGTGCCTTGTCAATGCAGTGTGCCTTACGAAGCGGTGGCGCCGACTAAAACTGGCCGTCGCCCGCCTTGACTGCGAGCACGGGACGGTCTGCCTGCATCAGGATTCGCTGCGCGTGGCTGCCGAGGATGAACTTGCCCACCTGCGACCGGTGCCGCAGGCCAATGACGATCAGAGAGGCGTCGGCTTCGCGGGCGACCTCGAGGAACTCGTCTGCCAGGTCGTGCTGGTACGGCGGCTGGATCACAGTTGCCTTCACGCCCGCCTCCGCGGCCCGCCGGGAGGCCTGGGCAAGCACATCCACCGGCGCCACCGACTTATCCACCAGCGCACCCTCGCGGGCGGAGTTGACGATCACGAGGTCCTGCTTCCGCAACCGGGCCTCGGCAATGCCCGCACTCAAGGCCGCCTCACCGGCGGGCGTAGGGACGAAACCGACGATGATGCTCATACCTTCTCCTTGATTTGTACGGTACCGGGCTCTGCGGGAACGACTGCCCTGCGCTTGACCAGCATGCTCCGAATCCCCGGCAGCACGGCGACCAGGACGAACACCGCTAGCAATGTTGCCGAAATCGGCCTGCCGAAGAAGCCCAGCGGATCGCCGCCGAAGACCAGCAGCGAGCGGCGGAGCGAACTCTCCAGCAGCGAACCCAGCACGAACGCCAGGACCAGCGGACCGGGCTCGAAGCCGAACTTTTTCATCAGGTAGCCGATGACGCCGAACACCACCACAAGCGTTACGTCGAACATGCTGTTATTGATCGTGTAGGCGCCAAGCAGGGTGATCAGTGCCGTGACAGGAGCCAGGATCGCGGCCCGGACCCGCAGGATCTTCACGAACAGGCCCACGAGCGGCAGGCTCATGATCAGCAGCAGGATGTTGCCGATATACATCGAATTCACGACGCCCCAGAAGAGGTCCGGGTTCTCCTCCACCAACTGCGGGCCTGGGGTCACACCCTGGATGAGCAGCGCTCCGAACATCAGGGCCATGGTGGCGTTGGCCGGGATACCCAGCGTGAGCAGCGGGATGAAGGAGGAGGTGGCGGCTGCATTGTTTGCCGTCTCGGGCCCGGCAACGCCCTCGGGGGCTCCCTTGCCGAAGCGTTCCGGCTGCTTGGCCCGCTTCTTTTCCATGGCGTAGGAGGCCATGGACGAAATCGTGGCGCCGCCGCCAGGCAGAATGCCAAGGAAGAAGCCCAGGATGGAGCCGCGTCCTATCGAACCGGAGGCCTGCTTCAGGTCGCTGCGTGACGGCCACACATTGGCGACCTTGGATGGCGCTTTGGCGGCACGGTGGCGTTCCTCCAGGTTGTACAGAATCTCGCCAAGGCCGAAGATGCCCATGGCGATCGGCACGAAGTCGATCCCGTCAGCGAGCTCCAGGCTGCCGAACGTGAAGCGGCTCTCGCCGGTGAACACGTCGCGGCCGACGGTGGCCAGCAGCAGTCCGAGTGCCGCGGCGATGAGAGCCTTGGTTTTTGCGCCGCTGCTGATCGTTGCCACCAGCAGGATGCCCAGCAGGGCCAGGGCGGAGTACTCCGGCGCGCCAAAGTCCAGGGCAAAGCTCGCCACGATCGGGGCGAGGAAGGTCAGGCCGATGATGGACGCGGTGCCGCCGACGAAGGATCCGATGGAGGCCAGTCCCAGTGCGGTGCCGGCCTTGCCCTGCCGCGCCATCTGATAGCCGTCGAATACGGTCACCACCGACGACGCCTCGCCGGGAAGCCGGAGCAGCACCGAAGTTATCGTTCCGCCGTATTGCGCGCCGTAGAAGATGCCGGCCAGCATGATGATGGCGGTCACCGGCTCCACGTTGTAGGTCAGTGGCAGCAGAATGGCGATCGTGGCAGCCGGGCCGAGGCCTGGCAGCACGCCGATCAGCATGCCGATCACCACGCCGATGAGGCAGTACAGGAGGTTTGTCGGCTCCAGGACAACCGCAAATCCGTTGATCACGGGATTCAGAAAATCCACGGGTGTCTCCTAGAAGAGATGGGGGATGGAAGTGTTGAGCGCGAGGACAAAGAGCCCATAGAACGCGCCAACGACGACGGCACTCACCACGAGCGTGGAGCGCCAGGTTTCGCTGCCCAGAAACCGCATCCAGACGATGCACAGCGCCAACGCCGGCAGTTCGAATCCGATTGTCGGCATCAGCGCGACCATGAGGGCCAGTGTCACCAGGCCGGTCAGGGGTGCCATGGACATGCGGGTGAACTTCTCCGCGTCCCGGTTGCGCCGGCCGATCACCAGCTGAAAGAGGCCCAGCGCCACCATCACGCAACTGATGATGAACGGCCAGAGTCCGGGTTGCGGAGCGGCCGGCGTGCCCAGTCCCATCGCCAGGGACAGGATAATGGCACCGGCGCCTAGGCCGAGAACCACCAGCGAGGAGGCCACGTTGGCCAGAGCCCCGGCGGCGGGCGGCTTTTCCTCTTCCCATTGGGCCGCCAGCTGTTCCGGCGTGAGATCGTCCAGATCAACGCCGGGGAGCGCTCCGCCGTCGGGCACTGGGGGTGTTGGCTTCACAGAAATCACTTTGTTCCGCTCAGGCTGATGCTGTACTTCTCCACCAGTGCCTTGTACTTCGCGGCGTAGTCCTTCCACTGCGTGACAACTTCCTCACCGGAGATTTCCTTCGGGGTCAGCAGGTTCTGCTCATTGAACTGCTTATAGGCGTCGGACTTGAAGGTCTCCTGCAGCGCTGCGGTGAGCTTGTCCTTGACCTCCTGAGGCGTGCCCTTGGGCGCGGCGACGGCCCGGTACTGGGCCACCGGAACGTCGTAGCCCGATTCCTTGGCGGTGGGCGTGTCCGGCAGGAAGGTGTTGCGCTCCTCGGAGAAGACCAGCAGCGGGGCAACCTTGCCGGCCTTGATCTGGGGCATTGCCTCGCCGAGCTGGATGGTCGCCAGCTCCACCTGGTTGCCAAGGACAGCAGTCAATGCCGGCTTGCCGCTGTCGAAGGGAACGTCGGTGCCCTTCACATTCGCCTGCTTGAAAAGCACGGTCTGTGCCAGCTGGCTTCCGGTCCCCACGCCGGTGGTGCCGAACGTGATGTTGCGGCCCGCCCCTGTCACGTCCTTGATGGTTTTGAAGCCGGACTTCTCGCTTGCCACCAGCACGTAGTCATCCTGGGACAAACCGGCGATGACATCGAAATCATCAATGTTCACAGCCTCGTCCGCGGTCACGGCGAGCGGCGTGATGGTGATCAGGGAAGCGTTGAGCAGGATCAGGTTCTGGCCGTCAGCCGGCTTGCCCGCCACCTCCTTGGAGGCCAAGGCACCGTTGGCACCGGGCTTGTTGACTACGGGCATCGGGGCGCCCAGGGTCTTTGACGCGCCTTCTGAAATGGCGCGGGCAATAAGATCGGTGCTTCCGCCGGGAGCCTGGCCAACCGTGAGGTTAACCGGTCCGCTCGGGTATTTCGATGTATCGGCGCCGCCGCCGGCGACATTGCCACAGGCAGTCAGGGCCATCAGCGCTACGGCGGATGCTGCTCCGAGAATGGAACGGCGGGAGGGGAAGTGCGTCATTGAAACTCCTCGTTTGCACTGCGGGCGGGGGGTGCCCGGCAAGTAGTTGTGAACCGGGTCACGGCCGGCTCGCTTTCTCGAGTGTAGGGAGCCGGTATGATGCGTGTCTAAACCCAAATATGCATCGGGTAATACCGGGAAGGCATCATGTTTACGTTCGACCAGCTTGCAGGATTCATCGCTGTCGCCGAGGAGCTGCACTTCGGCCGCGCCGCCGAGCGGCTCAACATGACGCAGCCGCCCCTCAGCCGCCAGATCCAAAAGCTTGAGAAAACAGTGGGCGCCGAGTTGCTTGAGCGCGACAACCGGAAAGTCGAGCTGACGCCCGCGGGCCGCGCCTTCCTGGAGGAGGCCCGTCGGCTGATCGCACTGGCGGAACGGGCACCGGTCACGGCCCGCCGGATAGCATCCGGCCGGTCAGGGCATCTGCGCATCGGCTTTACCGCCGCGAGCGGGTTCAGCATTCTGGGGCCGCTGCTCGAGGAGGCCGCGGATATCCTTCCGGACGTCGACCTCGACCTGCAGGAGCTCGTCACCGGCGAGCAGATCATGGGACTTCAGACCGGCGAACTGGATCTTGGCCTGGCCCGCCCGCCCTTCGACAGCGAAATCTTTGATTCCCACCTCCTGTACCGGGAAGCCATGGTGCTGGCGGTTCCCTCAGGCCACCCGCTCGCCGACCTGGGCCGGGACATCACTCATGATGACCTCAAGAACGAACCCCTCATCATGCACTCGCCAACGCAGGCCCGGTACTTCTATGACCTCGTGGTCCGCATGATTCCCGTGCAGCACGCGAATGTGGTCCACACCGTCAGCCAGATCCTCACCATGGTCTCGCTGGTCGCCGCAAAACGGGGCGTGGCCTTCGTTCCGCACTCCGCCACCCTGCTGGGCATCCAAGCAGTCGAGTTCCTTCCGCTGAAGAGCAGCGTGGAGGATCCGGTGGAACTCCATGCCATCTGGAACCGCAACATCCGGAACCCAGCGCTCTCCCGTCTGCTGCACGGGCTGGAATTCCGCGGTAACTGAGCCCCGAAGTCCGTAGCCCAAATGATGCCGGGACGGTATCAGTGCATACAAAAATGAACTTAGACAGGCATCAAATGCCTCCCTACTGTGGAAGGAACGAACTCATCCGCCGCACCGAAGCGGCGCCAACATGGAGGACCACACCGTGGCCAAATACTCACCCCAGGAACTTGCCGACACACTCAAGAACGGGCTGCTCTCCTTCCCCGTGACCTCCTTCGATGCAGAGCTGCAGTTTGACGAGGAGAACTACCGCAAGCACCTCGCGTGGCAGGCCAGCTACCCGGTGGCCGGGCTCTTCGCCGCCGGCGGGACCGGCGAAGGCTTCTCCCTCACGCCTGCCGAGTCGGAACGAGTCGTCCGTGCCGCCGTCGAGGAAGTCGGCAACACAGTTCCGGTCCTGGCGTCAGCCGGCGGGTCCACCGCCCAGGCCATCGAGAATGCAAAAGCGGCCGAAGCGGCGGGCGCCGAGGGCATCCTGCTCCTCCCGCCGTACCTCACCGAGGCGGACCAGGGCGGCCTGGTCGAGCATGTCAGCGCCGTCTGCCGTGCCACCTCGCTCGGCGTGATCATTTACAACCGCGCCAACGCCATCTACCAGGACACCACTGTGGCCACCCTGGCCGACCGGCACGAAAACCTGATCGGCTTCAAGGACGGTGTGGGCGACCTTGAGCACGATGCCCGCGTCTACGCCAAGCTCGGCGACCGCCTGTTCTACCTCGGGGGCCTCCCCACCGCGGAAACCTTCGCGCTTCCGCTGCTGCAGCTGGGCATGAGCACGTACTCCAGCGCCATGTACAACTTCGTCCCGCAGTTCGCCCTGGACTTCTACCAGGACGTCCGCAACAACGACCGCGTGGCCGTCAACAAGAAGCTCAACGAGTTCGTTATCCCGTACCTGGACATCCGCGACCGGGTCAAGGGATACTCCGTTTCCATCGTCAAGGCCGGCCTCGACGTCATCGGCCGCTCCGCAGGTGGTGTCCGCCCGCCGCTGCAGAACCTCGCCGCGCAGGACCTCGCCGACCTCAAAGCCCTCATCGCCACCGTCTCCTAGGAAGAACCATGACACTCAACGGACACTCACTGATCGCCGGAGAGCCCGTCCCGGGCGCAGGCAAAACCGCTTTTGGATTCGACCCGGCCACGAATGAGCGGCTCGAGCCCGCCTACACGCTGATCACCGAAGAGCAGCTCAAAGCCGCCACGACCGCGGCCGCCGAGGCTTTCCCGTCCTTCAGCACCCTTGACCCCGAGACGCACGCCGCGTTCCTGGACGCCATCGCGGACAACATCGATGCCCTCGGCGAGGAACTGATCATCCGCGCCGGCCAGGAAACCGGCCTCCCCGCGGCCCGGCTGCAGGGCGAACGGGCCCGCACCACCGGCCAGCTGCGCCTCTTCGCGACCGTGGTCCGCCAAGGCGACTTCCGCGGCGTGCGCATCGACCCCGCGATCCCGGACCGCACCCCGCTGCCGCGCGCGGACATCCGCCTGCGCCAGATCCCGCTCGGCCCCGTCGCGGTCTTCGGCGCGAGCAACTTCCCGCTGGCCTTCTCGACGGCGGGAGGAGACACCGCCTCGGCCCTCGCCGCCGGCTGCCCCGTCGTCTTCAAAGCCCACAATGCCCACCCCGGCACCGGCGAACTTGTCGCCCAAGCCGTCGTCAAGGCCGTCAAGGACACCGGGCTGCACCCCGGCGTGTTCTCGCTGGTCTACGGCCCCGGCGCCAGCATCGGCCAGGCCCTCGTGTCCGACCCGGCCATCAAGGCCGTCGGCTTCACCGGCTCCCGGGCCGCGGGCGTCTCCCTGATGCAAACCGCCGCCGCTCGCCCCGAACCGATCCCGGTCTACGCCGAGATGTCCTCACTCAACCCGGTCTTCGTCTTCCCCGGCGCCCTCAAAGGCTCCGCCGCACAAATCGACGCACTGGCACAGCAGTACGTCACCGCGGTCACCGGCAGCTCAGGCCAGCTCTGCACCTCCCCCGGCCTGCTCTTCGCCCCGGCCGGCGAGGCAGGAGACAAACTCGCCGCCGCCGTCGGACGCGCGGTATCCGGCTGCGCCGGGCAGACCATGCTTACCGAGGGCATCGCCGGTTCCCGGAACGCCGGCGCCGAAGCGCTCGGCGCCGCAGCCGGCGTCGATCTCGTGGGCCAAGGCACCCAAGGTGGCACAGAGAACGCCCCCGCACCGGCCATCTTCGGTACCGACATCAACACCTTCGTCTCCAACCACGTGCTGCACGAGGAAATCTTCGGCGCCGCGTCCTTGGTGATCCGCTACTCCACCACCGAGGAACTCCTCACCGCCATCAGCCGGCTCGAGGGCCAGCTCACCGCCACGCTGCAGCTCACCGGAGAGGACCACCCGACGGCGGCCCAGCTGCTCCCGGCGCTGGAGCAGAAAGTCGGCCGCATCATCGTCAACGGCTGGCCCACCGGCGTCGAAGTCGGCCACGCCATGGTCCACGGCGGCCCCTTCCCCGCCACCTCCGACAGCCGCACCACCTCCGTCGGGACCCTCGCCATCAACCGCTTCCTCCGCCCCGTCGCCTACCAGAACCTGCCCCAGGAACTGCTCCCCGCACCCCTCCAGGACACCAACCCCTGGCAGCTCAGCCGCCGCGTCGACGGCACGGTTGTCCAGGCAGACGCCGCTCAGGCAGAGAGAGAAGAGGTCAACGCATGAGCGCCCAGCCAACCGTCGCCCGCGTGGAAGTCGTCCCGGTTGCCGGCCACGACAGCATGCTTATGAACCTCAGCGGCGCCCACGGGCCCTTCTTCACCCGGAACGTGGTCATCGTGACCGACTCGGACGGCCGCTTGGGACTCGGTGAGGTTCCCGGCGGGGAGAAGATCCGCACCACCATCGAGGAAGCCGGCGCACTGATCACCGGCAAGCCGGTGGCCCGCTACCGGTCCCTGCTGCGCGAGATTGCCGCAGAGTTCGCCGACCGCGACGCCGGCGGCCGTGGCCTGCAGACCTTCGACCTGCGCACCACGGTCCACGCGGTCACCGCCGTCGAATCAGCCCTGCTGGACCTTCACGGCCAGTTCCTGGGCGTCCCCGTCGCGGAACTGCTGGGCGACGGGCAGCAGCGCACCTCGGTTCCCATGCTCGGTTACCTCTTCTTCGTCGGCGACCGCCGACGGACCGACCTTCCGTACCTCGTGGAGGATGCGCCGGCGGACCGCTGGGAGAGGCTGCGCCGGCAAGAAGCGATGACACCCGCAGCAGTGGTGGCCCTGGCCGAGGCCGCGCAGGAGCGCTACGGCTTCAGCGACTTCAAGCTCAAGGGCGGCGTGCTGTCCGGCGACGCCGAGGTGGACGTCGTCACGGCACTCGCCAAGCGCTTTCCCGAAGCCCGTGTCACGCTCGACCCCAATGGCGGGTGGCTTCTTGAGGAGGCTATCCGGCTGGGCAAGCGAATGCAGGGCGTGGTGGCTTACGCCGAGGACCCCTGCGGCGCGGAAGGCCGCTTCTCGGGGCGCGAAGTCATGGCGGAATTCCGGCGTGCCACCGGCCTGAAGACGGCCACCAACATGATCGCCACGGACTGGCGCGAAATGTCGCACGCGATCCGCAGCAACGCCGTCGACATTCCACTGGCAGACCCGCACTTCTGGACCATGCACGGTTCGGTACGCGTGGCGCAGTTGTGCAACGAGTTCGGCCTTACGTGGGGCTCGCACTCGAACAACCACTTCGACATCTCGCTCGCCATGTTCACGCATACAGGCGCGGCCGCACCGGGCGAGATCACGGCGCTGGATACGCACTGGATCTGGCAGGACGGCCAGGGCCTCACCAAGGACCCGCTGCAGATCAGGAACGGCGCCATCGAAGTTCCGGATGCACCCGGTCTCGGCATCGAGCTGGACCGGGACGCGCTGGACAAGGCACACGAGCTGTATCTGCAGCACGGCCTCGATGCCCGCGACGACAGCATCGGCATGCAGTACTACATCGACGGCTGGTCCTTCGACCCGAAGCGTCCCTGCCTCGTTCGCTAATGCGAGTGGGGTAGACAAGCACCAAAATCTTCCGCACGGCCGGACCTCCCCGCAACAGGAGCCGGCCGTGCGGAACCCACTCATTATGTTGAATAGAGCTAAATAGAAGGGCTCAGCTTGGGCGGCGTCGTCTCCGGAATCCTCATAGTTTCCGCCGTCATCGCCGTGGGCTATGTCGCGGCCCGCCTGCGGATCCTCGGTCCCGAGATCCAGGGTGCGCTGACCCGCACGGCCTTCTACATCACCAACCCGGCACTCCTCTTTACTGTGGTGGCCGGAAGTGACATCCGGGCGGCGCTCGGAACGGACGCCCCACTGGCGCTGCTGTCAGCAGTGATAGTGGGGCTACTCTATTGCCTGCTAAGCTTCCTGTTCTTCCGCCGACCCGTTGCGGAGACCGCTGTCGGAGCAATGGCCAGCAGCTATGCCAATGCCAACAACATCGGGATCCCGGTCTCGCTCTACGCCGTGGGAACGGCCCAGCACGTGGCACCGGTGCTGCTGGTGCAGATCCTGGTCATGGCCCCCTTCTATCTGACCGTTCTGGAGCTGTCCTCCGGAGCCAGAATCTCGTGGAAAAAGATGCTGGTCCAGCCGTTCGCCAACCCGATGATCATCGCCTCCGCGCTCGGCGCCGTTGTAGCGCTTACCGGCTGGAGCGCCCCGGACTTGTTACAGAAACCCATCGATATGCTCGCGGGCGGCGCGGTTCCGATGGTGCTGCTGGCCTTTGGCCTCTCCCTGGCCGGGAAGGCACCCCTGCAAGCAGACGACGGGCGCACGGAAACCCTGGTGGCGACCTTCCTGAAGATTGCAGGCATGCCACTGGTTGTTTGGGTATTGGGCCGGTTCGTTTTCGGCCTGGAAGGCCAGCATCTCCTCGCGAGTGTCATCATGGCCGCCCTCCCGACCGCACAGAACGTGTTCCTCTTCGCCTCCCCCTACGGCAGGGGCATAACCGTGGCCAGGGACGTGATCCTCTGCACCACGCTGCTCAGCGTCGGGGCGCTGCTGGTGGTCGCCTGGGCAGTCGGATAACTAATAATGTCCGACCCCTTTGGCAGAGTTTAGCTATGGAAGCCATGGGGGAAGATCCGGCAGGAGGCGCAGGGCCGTGGGCAGTGTTGCCCGGTGCCGCTGTGCTTCCCGAAGGCCACTTCCGCGGGCTCCGTAGTGTCCCCGCCGGGACGGCGCAGTTAGCTGGGTTGGCGCCTGCTTTCGGGTCTGACTTAGCGGCCGACGGCGGCGGTTCCGGTGGTCTTGCCCGGGGCCTTGAGTTGTTGAAGGGTATGTGTTCGACGGCGGCCGCTGACGCCGCGCTTATGGGTTTCCGTGAGGCCGCTGACTTCGCCGCCAAGGTCGAGGACGCCTCCCGCGCTATTGAGTATTTGCAGGTGGTCGCGGCCGGATCGGTGAACCGGAGCCGTCGAGATGCGACATTGGCTGCGCAGTCTGGGTCGGGGTCGGGTGCGGGGGTTGGCTGGGTCACCGGTGGGGGCGCGGAAGCGGTCGAAAGTGCCCCGGAAGCGAACGGCTGGCCGGCTTCTGCGCAGGTGGAGTCTGATCAGGGTGGCAGCGGCCTGACGGCCTGCCAAACCCGCAGCGGACGGCCGGCCGCGGCCGAACCGGATCCCGCTGATGACGGGTTCCGGAACGCGGAGGAGTTCCTGCGGGGCAGGCTGCGGATCAGCGGCCGGGAGGCGCGACGCCGGGTCGCCCTCGCCGATGCGGTGCTGCCCCGGACCGGGTTCACCGGCCACACCGAACCGGCCGAACGCAAAGAACTCGGCGCCGCCCTGGCCGCCGGGACCATCGCCTCCCAACCCGCGACCATCATCACGCTCGCCCTGGACCAGGTCCGGCACCAGGCCCCGGACGAAGCACTCGCCCGGATGGAACACGCCCTGACCCGCACCGCGGCCGAGAACGACACCGACTACCTGTCCAAAATCGCCAGGCGCTGGATCAACGGGCTCGACCCGGACGGGCCCGAACCCAGCGAAGAACAACTCCGCCGCCGGCAAGGCGCCTTCATCCGTCCGACCCGGCACGGGCTCCACCACCTGGAAATCTTCGCCACCGCCGTCCAGTTCGAACCCCTCCTGACCGTGATGAACACGGCCACCAACCCCCGCACAACCACCAACGCCGCCGGCACAAACGACAACGCAGACGGGGATCTAGCCCGGCAGGACGCCGCAACCACCGGCTGGGATTCGGTGCCGGACGTTGACCCGGACCCGCCCGCAACGGCACTTGGACGGACTGGTCGGCGCCTGCAAAGCAGCCCTGACTGCCGGAACACTCCCCACAGCAGGCGGGCTCCGGCCCCAGGTCATGGTCACCATCGATTACGTCGACCTCCTGGACCGCCTCGAACACGAAACCAGCCAAGGACCCCGCTACTCCAACACCAACCGCAGCACCGCACCGAGCCGACCCACGGCCGCAGCCACTGGCGGGCATGGCGCCCCGGGCGTCCCTGCGGACCGCGGCGACGAACTCAATGGCCAAGGCGGCAATCACACCGGCTTCGGCAGCGACACCAGCGACCTCGTAAATAGCAGCAAAGCCAGCGCCAGCCCCGCCGGCACCGGATCCCATCCGGGCATTCCCGGCACAGGGTCGTTTACGTTCACCGGACCCATCAACGCCGCCACCGTCCGGAAAATCGCCTGCGACGCGGACATCATCCCGATCCTGCTCGGCAGCGAAGGCCGCATCCTCGACGTCGGCCGCACTACCCGAATCTTCCCGCCCCCCATCCGCAAAGCCATCACCGCCCGCGACCAAGGCTGCGCCTCCCCGGCTGCACCATCCCCGCACCGTGGTGCGAAGCCCACCACATCACCTACTGGTCACATGGCGGCACCACCGGCACCGACAACGGCACCCTCCTCTGCTCCCATCACCACCACCTCATCCACAAAGAACAATGGACCATTCAACTCCGAGCCGGTGTGCCCTGGTTCAACCCACCACCCCATATCGACCCCCGCCAACAACCACAACGAAACAACTACTTCAAATGCTGAGCTCCTCCCGCCGCTCCCCTTACTCCTGCAAGAGAACACTTGTAATACAAGTTTATTACTTGTAGCCTAAGTGGGAGGGCGATGCAGCCCACCATCCTGCTTTCGAGGAGCATCCATGAGCACCGTAGATCTCATCCGCCATGTAAAACTTTCCACCGCGAGGCTTCCACTGGCCGTTCCGATCAGCGACGCAAAGGTCTTCACTGGTCGCCAAAAGCCCATGACTGAAGTGGTCTTCCTCTTCGCAGAAATCACCACCGAACAGGGTCACACCGGCCTCGGCTTCAGCTACTCCAAGCGCGCAGGCGGCCCCGCCCAGTACGCCCACGCCAAGGAAGTCGCAGAAGGCATCATCGGCGAAGACCCCAACGACATCGGCAAGGTCTACACCAAGCTGCTCTGGGCCGGCGCTTCCGTGGGCCGTTCCGGAGTCGCCACGCAGGCCCTCGCCGCCCTCGACATCGCGCTCTACGACCTCAAGGCCAAGCGCGCCGGCCTCCCGCTCGCCAAGCTGCTGGGCTCCTACCGCGACTCCGTGCAGACCTACAACACCTCGGGCGGCTTCCTCAACGCCACCCTGGAGGAGGTCAAGGCCCGCGCCACACAGTCGATCGAAGAGGGAATCGGCGGCATCAAGATAAAAGTTGGCCTCCCGGACAGCAAAGAGGACCTGCGCCGCGTAGCCGGCATCCGTGAACACATCGGCTGGGACGTCCCGCTCATGGTGGACGCCAACCAGCAGTGGGACCGCGCCACCGCCCTGCGCATGGGCCGTCAGCTGGAGGAGTTCAACCTCGTGTGGATTGAAGAGCCGCTGGACGCCTACGATTTCGAAGGCCACGCCCATCTCGCCTGCGTCCTGGACACGCCCATCGCCACAGGCGAAATGCTCGCCTCCGTAGCCGAGCACAAGGGCCTCATCGCCGCCGACGGCTGCGACATCATCCAGCCTGATGCCCCGCGCGTCGGCGGTATCACGCAGTTCCTGCGTCTCGCGGCCTTGGCGGATGAACGCGGTCTTGACCTGGCCCCGCACTTCGCCATGGAAATCCACCTCCACCTTGCCGCTGCCTATCCCCGCGAGCCCTGGGTGGAGCACTTCGACTGGCTGGACCCGCTGTTCAACGAGCGCCTCGAAACGAAGAACGGCCGCATGATGGTTCCGGACCGTCCCGGCCTTGGCGTGTCGCTCAGCGACCAGGCACGCGCCTGGACCACGGAGACCGTGGAATTCGGCGCGTAATCTTGAATCCATGAGCCGGAACCTGACCACCGACCTCGCCGCCGACCTTCGCAACCGCATCGTTGACGGCGTCATCCAGCCCGGGGACAAGCTTCCGAGCGAAAACACCCTGATCAACGAGTTTGGTGTGAGCCGTACCGTGGTCCGCTCCGCGCTCACGCGGCTCCAAGCCGAAGGACTCGTGGAAACCGAACGCGGGCGGGGCAGCTTTGCGCTGACCCCGCCCCCGGAAGGTCCGACGGCGGGACGGGCCAGCAGGCCTGTTGTCACCATGGAAGACCGTCTCCACCTGCTGGAGTTCCGGATCGGCGTGGAGGCCGAAGCCGCCACCCTGGCTGCCACCAACCGCACGGACCGCCAGCTCAAGGTCCTTCAGAAATCGCTGGATGACTTCACGGCCAGCGTGGAGCATCCTGCGCATGCCATGAAATCCGACTACGCCTTTCACCGGGCGGTCGCCGCTGCTTCGGGAAATCCCTTCTATTCGGATTGCCTCGCATCGCTGGGCCAGACCATGATCGCCATGCCCCGGACCCGGCTGATGACCGACGTCGAGCACTACGCACGCGATCATTTCGATCAGGTCGTTCACGAGCACGGCTCGATTTATGCCGCCATTGCCGAGCGCGATGGGCCTTCCGCTGCTGCGGCAATGCGCAGCCATCTCGCCAATTCCCGCCGCCGACTCCGCGAGGGACGGTGAATGAACGCCTCCTGTAGCGGAGGCCTCCTAGCGAATCAGTCTCCGTAGGTATCACGCCATGCAGTATTCGTGTTGGACGTGCATGAAACCGACTGCCTACAGTTAACGGGTGCTGCGGCGAGGAGCACACGGCTCGGCCGCAATCCCCGCAGCGTGAGCTTGCTGATCTATCAAAGAGGATTCCCCATGCAGTCTGTTGACACCGCTGTCACGGATCTGGCTTCGGCCACGAAGAAGTTTTTCAGGCGGGTGCTGCCCATCATGCTCGTCATGCTGGTTTGCAACCAGCTGAACCGGTCCAACATCGGTTACGCCCAGGACCACCTGCAGGCGGACGTCGGCATCGGTGCGGCTGCGTACGGCTTCGGGGCGGGGCTATTCTTCATCGCCTACGCGATCTTCGAGCTTCCCAGCAACGTGATGATGGAAAAGTACGGCGCAAAGGTCTGGCTGACCCGGATCATGATCAGCTGGGGCACCGTGTCCTTCCTGATGGCTTTTGTCCAGAACGAGACGATGTTCTACGTCCTGCGCTTCCTGCTCGGTGCGGCCGAGGCTGGATTCTTCCCCGCCGTCATCTTCTACTTCGCCCGCTGGGTACCCGCAGGCCAGCGCGGCAAGGCCACAGCCATTTTCATAGCCGGCTCGTCGGTCGCCGCCGCCCTTTCGGGGCCGATTGCCGGCATGCTGCTCAGCCTCCACGACGTGTTGGGACTGCGTGGCTGGCAGTGGCTGTTCGGGTTCGAAGGCCTGCTGTCGGTGGCCGTGGGCATCGTGGTGTTCTTTCTTCTGGATGCCAAGATCCACGACGCAAAGTGGCTGAGTACCGCCGAAAAGTCCGCACTCTCCCGTGCAATTGAGGAGGAGGACGCCCAGCACTCCGCCGGCAACGGTACCGGGTCAAATGCCGGAGGCAATGCGAAGATCAACCGCTGGAAGATGCTCCTGAACGCCCAGATCCTCCTGCTTTGCGGCATCTACTTCGCCGTGCAGCTCTCCATCTACGCCAACACCTTCTGGCTGCCCAGCATCGTCAGGCAGATCCCCGGCACCACCGACCTGAGCGTCGGCTTCCTCTCCGCCATTCCATGGGTGTGCGCCGTTGTCGCCATGTACTTTGCAGCCAAATGGCAGGACAAGGCAAAGTCCAAGCGTCCCCTGCTGGTGGTTGCCCTGCTGGTGGCCGCCGTGGGAACGTTCGCAGCCGCCGTCGCCACTCCGGTCCTTGCCCTAGTGTTCCTCGCCATCGCCGCCATGGGCTTCAAGAGTGCTTCTCCGCTGTTCTGGACCATCCCTCAGTCCGGCCTGCATCCGCTGGTCCTGGCCCCGGCCATCGCCATCATCAATTCACTGGGGAACCTGGGCGGTTTTGTGGCCCCGTTTGGCTTCGGAATCATCAAGGAGCAGACCGGCAGCGTAGTGCCGGGACTCTTCGCCCTGGCCGCGGCATCCACCCTCGCGGCCGGCCTCGTCTACTTCTTGAAGGAGCGCAAGACGCCCGGGGCACGAGTCGAAGCGGAGCCGCGCGATGAGGAGGAAAACTCAAGGGAACCGCATTCCGGGCTCGCCACCGTCGGATCAAAGTAGTCGGATCAAAGTAGCCGCCCGGGCTACCTGTCAGAATCGGACGCAGCCAACCCCGCAGAGTCGATCAGCTCGAGGAGCCGCCTTACCGCTGGGTTGGCTGTCTCTTCGTTCCACGCGATCTCCAGGTCCACCCGGTTGAGCTCCTGAATACCGTGACTTCCGTCGATTTCGTGGAATTCGACCCCCGCCGGCGCCGAAGCCATGGCGGACGCCGGCACCAGCGTGACTCCCAGCCCCGCCTGGACAAAGGCGAGGAGTGCCGGGATCTGGCTGGCATATTGGGTGATGTTCGCATGGGCACCGGCACTGGCAAACAGGCGGAGCACTAGATCGTGGAAGTACCTGGCTTCCTTCGTGGAGTACATCAACAGGGGAAGCCGGTCCAGTTTTCCCAAGGGCAGCGGAGCGCCCTCCTTCATGGGCATGCTTCCAAGCAGTGAGCTTCCAACGGGCAGCGCCACGACCAGACGGTCCTTCATAAGGGGCCGTGACACTATGCCCGGGCGGGCCACAATCGGCCTCAAGAGGCCAAGATCCACGCTGCCCTTCACCAGTCCGTCCATCTGGTCCGTGGAGACGAGCTCCCTCAGCATGAACGAGACCCCGGGCATGCTGTCGGCCGCGCGGCGCAGCATGAGCGGCAATGCACTTTGGCCGGCGATCGCCGTGTAGCCCACGGTGATGGCTCCTACTTCCCCCGAGGAAACCCTGCGGACATCCAGCTCGGTTTTGATGCACAAGTCCAGGATCTGCCTCGCCCGGGGCAACAACATGGCGCCCGCCGGTGTCAGCTCGACCTTGCGGCTGGTGCGGCCGAAGAGTTGCGTGCCCAGCTTCTTCTCCAGGATCTGGATCTGCCGGCTCAGGGGAGGCTGCGTCATGTTTAGCCTTTCCGCGGCCGCACCGAAATGCAGTTCTTCAGCGACGGCAACGAAGGCCTCCAGCTGGGGCAAGGTGAACATCGATACCTTTCATGGATGATCGGGTGCAGAAATTGGCTTGGACGTGGATCGATTCGTCCCATTATGTTCATGGGGAGGGCAGTTGCGAAACCATCCCGCCCAGGAAAAGGCCCCGACTTCCCCAACGGACGAACTACTGGGCAAGCCCACTGACCGAGCCGCATCTAGGAGCACACCGGAGTGAACCCCGTGAACGAGCACGCCGAACACCTGAAGCAAGTGATCATCACGCACGTCACCATCACGCCGGTGGCGTTCAGGGATCCGCCGCTTTTGAACACCGTTGGCGTCCATGAGTCCTATGCCCTCCGGGCAATTGTGGAAGTCCACACGGATTCCGGCATCAGCGGGGTGGGCGAAACCTATGGAGACGCCGGCCACCTGGCACGCCTGGAAGCTGCAGCCGCTGGCCTTCCCGGCGCTGATGTCTTCAACATCAACGGAATCCGAAGCCGCATCGCAGCTGCACTCCAACACGACACGGTCCGTGGAGGCCACGGCATGAGCGGAATGGTCACCGGCTCCAGCACCACGGACCGTGTCCTGTCGGCCTTCGACGTGGCCGCCCTGGACATTCAGGGAAAGCTCCTTGGCCGCCCCATCAGCGATCTTCTCGGCGGCGCTGTCCGCGACACCGTACAGTTCAGCGGGTACCTGTTCTACAAATGGTCCGGACACCCCGGTCAGGACGACGACTCCTGGGGTGCGGCGCTGGATCCGGCCGGAATTGTTCGGCAGGCCCGGAAGATGGTGGGCGAGTACGGTTTCCCGGCACTCAAGCTCAAGGCGGGCGTCTTTCCGCCGGAGGAGGAAGTGGGCGCCGTCAAGGCACTGCGGGCCGAGTTCCCGGCCATGCCGCTCCGGATTGATCCCAACGGCGCCTGGACCGTCGACACATCCATCCGGGTGGGAAAGGAGCTCGACGGCATCCTGGAGTACCTCGAGGATCCCACGCCTGGCATTGAGGGAATGGCTGCTGTCCGGCGCGAGGTAGGGATGCCGCTCGCCACGAACATGTGCGTGGTCAGCTTCTCTGACGTGGCCCCGGCCATTGCCGCAGGTGCCGTGGATGTCATCCTCTCGGACCACCATTTCTGGGGAGGCCTGCACCGCTCCCAGTCGTTGGCCGGCATCGCCGACACGTTCGGCCTGGGCCTGGCCATGCACTCGAATTCCCATCTGGGCATCAGCCTCGCGGCCATGGTTCATCTGGCAGCAGCGACGCCAAACCTCGACTATGCGTGCGACACACACTGGCCGTGGAAAGACCCGGAAGAGGATGTCGTCGCTGCCGGCACTTTCGCCTTCGAGAATGGAGCCGTCAAGGTCCCCACCGGGCCCGGACTGGGCATCGAACTGGACCGCGACGCCTTGGAGCGTCTCAACCGTCAGTATCTGGAATGCGGCATCAGGAGCCGGGACGACACCGGGTACATGACAAGGCTGAACCCTTCCTATGAGCTTCAGAGCCCCCGCTGGTGAGGGCATTCAAGACCACAGCCAAGTGGAGCCCTCAATGAAGAGCCTGAGGATCGTGGTCACCGACCCCATCATCAGCCGTTTAGAGGATGCGTTAAAGCACGACGGCGCCGCCCACCACTGGGACATGGCGGCGGCTTGGACCCCCGACCGCCAGCTGGACGCGCTGGGGGGTGCCGACGTCGTCGTTTGTTCGTCGTTGAGTCCGCAGCAGGCGGCCGCCGCCGCCCGGCTGCAGCTCGTGCACGTCACAGGCGCCGGCTACGACAAAATCTCGTTTCCGGGCCTGCCCCCGGAAGCCGTCGTTGCCAACACCTTCCATCACGCGCGGCCCGTCGCCGAACATGTCCTGATGCTCACGCTGATGCTGTCCCGCAATGTTCTGGCGGCCGACCGTGCTGTACGCGGCGGCAGCTGGAAAACCATTGCCACCGATCCGGACGTTCCTTTCCACCCGACCCTCGGCGGAATGACCCTGGGACTCGTGGGAATGGGCTCGATCGGGGCGGAGGTGGCGCGGATGGCCGGCGCACTGGGCATGGACGTCCGCGCCGTCCGCAGGAACCCGGGCGCCGGCGTCCCCGACGGGACCGCGCTGAGCTGGATGGGCGGCAACCACCAGCTACGGGAGCTGCTGGCCGAGTCCGACGTCGTGGTTGTCACTGTGCCCTTGGACGCTTCGACGGAGGGGATGATCGGAGCCGCGGAGTTCGCCGCCATGAAGCCCACGGCGTTCCTTATTAATGTTGCGCGGGGGCCGGTGGTGGACCAAGACGCGTTGTTCGACGCCCTGGAGTCTCAGCGCATCGCCGGGGCGGGCATCGACGTTTGGTGGGGTTCGCCTGCCGATGGCGTGGTGCCTCCGGCGGAACTGCCGTTCTCGTCCCTGCCCAATACCGTTCTCACCCCGCACCACTCCGGACATGCGAGGATCACGTTCGAACGCCGGGCAGCGGACATTGCGGACAACATCAGGAGGCTGGCGGAAGGCCGGGAGCTGTTCAACCTCGTGCCCAGGTCCTAGGGCGGCGATCTGCGGGCGAGTCGTTCCGACCAGCTCATCCGCTCAGGGCTGCAAGGCAGACAGGACCAGTTGCCCCATCAACAGCAGGCTTCCCAGCCCGGATGCCCCTATCGCCAGCACCCTCAGGCGTGCGGCATTCAGGAAGCGGTTCATGAAGCGTGAGGCCAGATAGCCGCCCAGCACCGCAGGCACCATCCAGAGGGCGAGCGTCAAGGTTTCAGCTGTCACGGCGCCTGCTACTCCCAGCGAGACCAGTGAAATGGCGGAGCCGACCATAAAGAACGCACTCATGGTGCCCCGCAGCCGCGGTCCCCGATGGCTTTGCCACACCAGGGCCATGGGAGGTCCGCCGATGGATGTTGCGGTGCCCATGATGCCTGAAGCTGCACCGGCCGCGATGAGGTTGACCCGGACCGGCCGGGGCGCCCACCCCCTGATGGCAAGCACCAGGCCGGTGAGCACCACCACAACCACAGCCCAGGCGAGTCCTTCCGTGGAGATCACGGCCACAAGCCACGCCCCCAGAAAGCCTCCGGGGATCCGGCCCACGAGGGCCCAGCCGGTACCGCGGAGATCCAGGTGCTGCCGCTCACGGGCCGTCACGAGGATGGTCAGGAGCAGTGCCAGGAGAATGAGCGTGGCCGGCAACAGCGTCGGATCCACCATGGCCACCACCGGCGCGGCGAGCATTCCCAAGCCGAACCCTGTTGAGGCCTGCAGGCAGGCGGCCAGGAAGATCACGCCGGCAATGGCCGCATACTCCGTGCCTGTCACCCGGCAGTGGCTGTGGCGGCGCTGAGGCCCTTGATGGTTTCGAGTGGAAAGTGGCATTCGGCCACGTGCGGCGCGCCGGCGGCGGCTGTTGTCACGCGCGGCTCGGGAGCCAGATCGGCGCAGATGTCCTGCGCTTTCCAGCACCTGGTACGGAAGCGGCAGCCCGACGGCGGGTCCAACGGGGAGGGCAACTCGCCTTTGAGGACGATGCGCTCCCGCTTCGATCCCGTCACGTCCAGCCTCGGCGATGCGGACATCAGCGCGGCGGTGTAGGGGTGCCGCGGATGGTCGAAAACTTCCTCGGTGTCTCCCGTTTCGATGATTCTGCCCAGGTACATCACGGCCACCCGGTCTGCCACGTGCCGCACGACGGTCAGGTCGTGGGAGATGAAGATGTAGGAAACGCGGAGTTCCTGCTGGATGTCATTGAGCAGGTTGAGGACCTGCGCCTGGACGGAAAGGTCCAGGGCGGAGACCGGTTCATCCAGGATGATGACGTCCGGGTTGAGGGCCAGCGCCCGCGCAATGCCAATGCGCTGCCGCTGGCCGCCGGAAAACTCCTGCGGGGATTTACGGGCATCCGATGGCCGCAACCCAACCATGTTGAGCAACTCGCGCACCCGGGTTTCGCGCTCACGCGGCGTCGGGTAGAGGCTCCGATGGGTGGCCCAGGGCTCCGCGATGATGTCTCCGGCACTCATACGCGCATTGAGGGAGGCGAACGGGTCCTGGAACACCATCTGGACTCTGCGCCGCCAGCTGAGCAGTTCCTTGCCGCGGAGGCCGAACGGGTTCGTTCCCTCAAACGTCACGGTCCCCTCATCAGGCGTCTCGAGCATCATGAGGGTCCGGGCCAGCGTGGATTTTCCGCAGCCCGACTCCCCCACGAGGCCCAGGGTCTCCCCGCGGCCGACCGTCAGGCTGATGCCATCCAGTGCCTTGAGGCGGGTGTTGCCGCTGGCGCTCTTGGCGACGTGGAACGTCTTGCACAAACCATCGATCTGCAGAAGCGGCTCAGACATTGTTTAACTCCTTGCTGAAGTGGCAGGCTGCGGACCGGCCCGGCCGCAGCGGTTGGGTCCCGGGGTAGGTCTCGGCGGGGGGGCCATTGTCGGCACCGTGCTGCTTGTCCTGGCGACTGTCCATGACCGGCAGCAGCCGGGGGCGCTCGGCCCTGCAGATGTCCTGCACGAGCGGGCAACGTGACTGGTAGACGCAGCCGGCCGGGATGTCGTGGAGTTCCGGGGGGCTCCCGGCGATGGACTTCAGAGGGGTGCCGCGCTCCACGTGAACGGGCACGGACTCGAGAAGCCCCTTGGTGTAGGGATGCCGTGGATCGCTGAAGACCTGAGAGACCGGTCCGCTCTCCACCACGTTCCCGGCATACATCACGGCCACGGAGTCCGCTTCCTCGGCAACAACCGCCAGGTCGTGGGTGATCAGCACGACGGCCATCTGTCCCTCCTCGCGGAGCTTCCGCAGGAGCTGCATGATCTGCGCCTGGACCGTGACGTCCAGGGCTGTGGTGGGTTCATCCGCTATCAGCAGGCGCGGGTTCAGTGCCACGGCCATGGCTATCAGGATGCGCTGGCGCATACCGCCGGAGAACTGGTGCGGATACGAATTAACGCGGGACTCGGGTTCGGGAATTCCTACCCGCTTCAGCAACTCAACTGCCTGGATCTTGGCCTGCTTGGCGCTCATTCCCTGATGGATCCTGAAGGCCTCGCCGAGTTGTGTTCCCACCGTATAGACAGGGTTGAGGGCTGTCAGCGCGTCCTGGAAGACGATCCCCAGCCCGGGTCCCGCAAACTTGAGCCGCTCCTTAGGTGTCAGGGCTGCCAGATCTGTTCCGTTGAGGACGATCTCCCCGCCCGCCAGGTCACAGACCGGGTCCATGATCCCGGCGAGGGCCTTGGCCGTCATGGATTTTCCGCAGCCGGATTCTCCGAGCAGCGCGAGGGTCTCCCCCGCGCGGGCGTCAAAGCCCACACCATTGACGGCCCGGATCGTTCCCCGGTGGGTGCGGATGTCCACAGCCAGGTTCCGGACAGTGAGAACGGCATCTTTCACCGGGGACTCTTCGGTGAGCACGGTTTGGGCGGCAATTTTCACGGCTTGGCCTCCTTTGCTGGAATACGGGCAATCAGGGGCTTGCGGGGAAGTGCCAGCCGCCAGCGCTGGGCCGGATCAGTGGCGATGCGCAGCCAGGCCGCGAGGACGTTGGCGGCGATGGTGGTGACCACGATTGCGACGCCGGGAAAGATGGACAGCCACCATGCCGTCTGCAGGTACTGCCTGCCCTGCGAGACCATTAGTCCCCAGCTGACGTCCGGCGGTTGGATTCCGATGCCGAGGAAGCTCAGCGACGACTCGGCCAGCATGACGTAGCAAAATTCAAGCGTGGCAAGTGTGAGGAGCGTCGGCAGGACCACGGGGATAACGTGGCGGCCGATGATGGCGTTCGGCTTGGCGCCAAAGGTCCGGGCAGCGTCCACGAACGTCCTGCTTTGCAGCTCCGCCGATTCGGCCCGGGCCGTGCGCAGATAGATGGGGATCCGGGTGAGGGCTAGGATCAGCACGATGTTTCCTGCGCTCGGGCTGAACACATACAGCACGACGACGGCGAGCAGCAGGGACGGGAAGCTCATGATGACATCGGCGATCCGCATCGACACGTTTTCACGCCACCCGCGGTGGTAGCCGGCCCAGACTCCCCAGAGAGAACCGATCACGAGGGCAAGTGCCACGGCGGGCAGCGCCACGGAGAACGTGGTGCGGCTGGCCACGACGAGGCGTGCGAGCATGCTCCGCCCCAGCGAATCACTGCCCAGGAAGTACTCCCAGCCATTGGCCAGGGTAAAGGGTGCCTTATTGGCGAAGAGGAGGTTCTGTTTGGTTGCCAGGTCGCCCATGAGGGCAGGGCCGACGACGGCGGTCAGTCCGATGGCGATCAGGAGCAGCGCGGACACCGTTGCAAAGGGGTCCTTCAGCAGAAGCCGGAAGAGGTGGAGGTTCGCTTCCCTCTTTTCCTTCACGGGCTTCGGTTGTTCGGCTGCCGGCAGCTGATCCTGCCCCGCCGGCTCAGTCAATGAAGTGTTCATGGCTACTCCTAAGCCTTTGCCGTGACGGGGCGGACACGTGCATCAAGCAGCGCATAGCCCATGTCAATCAGGATGTTCAATGCAAAGATCGCCACTGCCGTGAGAAGCACCGCGGCCTGCAGCACGGCGAAGTCGCGTTGCAGAATGGAATCGATCATGAGCTTTCCGATGCCGGGCCAGCCGAAGATTGTTTCCACGACCACTGCTCCGTTCACCAAACCCACTGTCAGGTCACCGGCCACAGTAAGGGCCGGAGCCGCGGCGTTGCGCAGTGCGTGATGGGTGACCACCCGCAGTTCGCCGGCACCGCGGCTGCGTGCCAGCTTGATGTACGGCTCCGACAGTGCCGAGACCATGGAGCCCCGGACGATCTGGACCAGGACGCCGAATGGCCGGAGCAGAAGCGTTGCGATCGGCAGAATCCAGGCGCCGGCCCCCGACACACCGGATGTCGGGAGCCAGCCCAGCGTTATGGCGAAGACCCAGATGCCCACGATGGCGAGCCAGAAATCAGGAATCGAAGCGGCGGCCATGGAGACGAAGCTTGAGATGCGGTCGGCCACGCCGTTGGGCTTCAGTGCGGCCCAGCAACCGACAACCAGTGCAAGCAGCACGGCCAGCACCATGGTGGTGGCCGCGAGCTGCAGGGTTGCAGGGAAGGCACGCAGCGCCATGGCGGCGGCATCCTGCCCGGTGCGGAGCGACTGCCCGAAGTCGAGCTTGAGCACCCCGCCGAAGTAGTCCGCCATCTGCACCAGCAAGGGCTGGTCCAGGCCGTTGCGTGCGGTGAAGTCATCACGCATCTGCTGTGTGGCGTTCAGGGGCAAATACAGGCTGGCCGGGTTTCCGGTCATCCGGGCGAGCGCAAAAACGCCGACGATAACCACTACCAGCGGCAGCGCACTGGAGGCTATCCGCTTTCTCAAGTAGATCAGCATGGCCGTCCTCCTTTTCCTGGAGCCCCGGGCTAGCTTGCCGGGGTCATTTCCGAGACACGCAGCTCGTCGCCGCTGGAGGAGTTCGGCGTGTAGTTCACGGACTTGGACTTGCCGATGATGCCGGTCTGGTGGGAGATGTGGGCAAACTGGACCACCTTGTCGTTTTGGTAGGCGAAGATGTCCTCGAAGGCCTTCTTCCGCTCCTCACCCGATGCCGCGTCCGCCTTCTTGATCATGGCGTCGAACTCCGGGGTCCCGAAGTAGCTCTGCGCGCCGGTGGACAGCATGTACTGGTCCACGGTGAAGGCCGCATCACCGGCCTGATTGCCGTGCTGCGTCATCAGGGCAACTGCACCTTCATCGTCTGCGAACGGGCGGACCTGGTAGGTCAGGTGCTGGCTGGTTTCCAGCATCTTCAGCTTCACGTTCAGTCCGGCCTGGCTCAGCTGCTCCTGGAGTACCTGCCCCAGTTCGGTGATCTTGGGGAATTGGGCGCTGCGGACAACGAGCGAGATCTGGGCGGAGGTGTCCACGCCGTCGGCCTTGGCCTCGGCAACGAGGGACTTGGCCTTGTCCAGGTCGAAGGCCCACCCCTTCAGCTCCGCGTTATGGCCCACGATGCCCTCAGGCACCAGCTGGGCCGCCACTTTGTGCTTGCCCTGGTAGAGGGAGTTGACGATTCCCTCCTTGTCGAGGGCGTAGTTCACGGCCTGGCGGATGCGGATGTCGTTCAGCGGCGCCTTCGTAGCCTCGAGGCGAAGGGCAACCGTCTCATTATTCGGATAGTCGATGCCAAGCTCGCCCATGTTGTCGTCGGGGCTAAGACCCATCGCCACATCGGCCTCCCCGCTGGTAATCATGGCCGCACGCACGGAACTCTCGGAGCGCCACTGGTACTCGGCCTTGGCGTAGGCCGGCTTATCGCCCCAGTAGCCATCCCAGCTGCTCAGCGTAATTTTCTGGCCGGCGTCCCACGCCTCGATTTTGTAGGGGCCGGTGCCGACGGGTTCACGAACCTTCGCGGTGGTGCTCGTCGACGTCGGCACCACCTCGAGGAAGGACAGCCGCAGCGGGAGGATGGGGTCCGGCTCCGCCGTGGCGACCGTGAGGGTTGTGTCGTCCACGGCCTTTACCTTGAGATCGGCGTCCCCGAACACATAGCCTTCCACGTTGCAGCCGAGCTTGGAGTTGACGGCCCTGTTGATGGTGAAGGCCGCGGCTTCCGCATTGAATGGCGTGCCGTCCTGGAACTTCACGCCTTGGCGCAGCTTGAAAGTCCATTCGGTGTCCGATGTGGCTTTCCATTCCGTTGCCAGCAGCGGTTCAAGTTCGCCGGTTTGGGGGTTTCGTTCGACGAGCGGCTCAGTCACGTTGGAGCGCACCACCACGCCGGTCGACGTGAGGTTCGATTCGCAGGCCTCCAAGGTGGGCGGCTCCTGGCCGAGGACCACGCGGAGCGTGCTTCCGGAGGCGGGCGCGGCGTCGGAATTGGCGACAGAGCAGCCGCTCAGCGCCAGCAGCGCTCCGGCCGCGAGGGCAGGCCATTTAACCGCCGATGCGCGGAATTGGAGTGTTGAAGAAGACATCATTGGATCCTCCGGAGTAGTGGAGCGCGGCAGGCTGCAGCTTGGTGTGAGGTGTGGATAAGGAGCTGGGGGCCGCGCTGGACTCAAGCTAGTTGAGCCTCCAAAAGCACCACAAGAGGAGGGGCATGCCGCAGAGCCGTGCGTCGTGCTCCTAACGGCGGCGCCAAGACGTGTGACCGGAGCCACGTGGTCCCGTCGGCCGCGGTATTCCGCGAAAGTCGGCAGACCAATACACATCGGGCATCGATCAATGCTATTTGCATGTTGGACGCATATGGATGCCCGAACCTACTGTGCAGGATATGAACAACAACGTCGCTGTCCTGCAGGTAGGACCACTCATGCAAACTGTCCAGGACACGGTGGTCGACGTGTACGATGCAGTCCGGCTGCCCGATGCGGCGGCTGACCAAACCGAGTTCCTGGAACGCCATGGCCACACTTTTGAGGTCGCCGTCACCTCAGGCCGTTTCGGTGTGGGAACCGAGCTGATGCGGGCCCTGCCCAATCTACGGGCTGTCGTGAACTTCGGCGTTGGGTACGACACCACGGATACGAGGCAGGCCGCAGAACGCGGGATCGTCGTCAGCAATACGCCGGATGTCCTGAATGACTGCGTGGCTGACACCGCCGTCGCGCTTTACGTGGATGTGCTGCGCCGCACCACCGCCGCAGACCGCTACGTGCGCCGGGGCGACTGGGCCCGAAAGGGCAATTTCCCCCTCGCCACCAAGGCAAGCGGCAAGCGGGTGGGGATACTGGGCCTTGGCCGTATCGGAAAAGTGATTGCCCGCAGGCTCGAGGGCTTCGACTGCACCGTCAGCTACCACAACCGCAGAAGGGATCCGGGGGTGACCTACGACTACGCGTCCTCACCGGTGGAGCTGGCACGTAATTCCGACGTACTTATTGTGGCAGCGGCCGGCGGGCCGGAATCTGTGCACGTAGTTGACCGTGAGGTCATGGAGGCACTCGGATCCGGCGGTTACCTCATCAACATCGCCAGAGGTTCGGTAGTCGACGAGCAGGCTCTCGTCGCGGCGCTGCTGGCCGGAAAGCTGGGCGGAGCAGGCCTTGATGTCTATGCCGATGAGCCGAAGGTCCCGCAGGACCTGCTGTCCATGGATAACGTGGTTCTTTTGCCGCACCTGGGCAGCGGTACGCATGAGACCCGCGCCGCGATGGCGGAACTCACGCTTGCGAACCTGGCGCAGTTCGCAGCTGACGGAACCCTGGTGACCCCGGTGACCTGACGCGACCTGGTTTAGTTGCTTTGCCAATAGCCTCAATTCAGGGCAAACGAAAACACCCCGGTCTAAAAGACCGGGGTGTTTCATTTGCGTGCGCGAGGGGGGATTTGAACCCCCACGCCCTTTCGGACACTGGCACCTGAAGCCAGCGCGTCTGCCGTTCCGCCACTCGCGCGCAACTTCTTCCACTGAATTCCAACCCCGGACCCGGAGTTGCAACCTCGTAAAAGCAGCGAGATCAAGCATAACGGACAACTGCCGCAAAACGCCAATCGGCCGGACTGGGGCCCCTTGACAGGCCGACTGATGCCCGCGCGGCCGCATCGGCACCAGGCAACCCGGCGGCGCTTCGCACGCCAATCCGTGTGATGACGGCAACAAAAGAGGGTCCATCATGAACGAATCTGAGCACCGGCACGTTGTGGATTAAGGTCATTAGCAGGGGTGGCAAGTAGTATCGGATGTATAGGCGCCCGCTTCCGGCGGGCTCACTGTTCTGTTGTGACGTGCGCAGCAGATAGAGCTTCACGAGGCGCACTGCCCGCCGTGGCAAGGAAGGAGAAGGACCATGGGTTTGCTGGACAAAGTCGAGCGCGGCATTGAAAAGGCCGTCCGCGGCGTCTTCTCCACCGGTTCCAAAGCACAGGTTGAGCCCGTGGAAATCGCCAGCCGGCTCCGCCGGGAAGTGGACCACAAGGCGATCACCGTCGCCGCCGGCCGGACTCTGGCGCCCAATGTCTTTGACGTACTGCTCAGCGACGATGACTTCCAGCGTGCCCAGGAGTGGGGAACCCCGCTGGCCGAAGAATTGTGCGATGTGGTGATCAACCACGTCCGCAGCCAGGGCTACACCCTTCAGGGGCCGGTCCGGATCTCGTTCCGGCACGATGAAGCCAACCGTCCCGGCGACTTTGAGATCACCTCCAAGACCGAGAAGGCGTCGGGCGCTGCTCAAGCAGCAGCGCCGCGCGCCAACGTACCTGCAGCGCCCAGCCGCCAGCCTGTCCGCCTGCAGCCCGTCCTGGACATCGACGGCCAGCGATATTCGCTCAATGCTCCTTCGATCGTTCTAGGACGTTCATCAGAAGCTGACATCCTGGTGGACGACACCGGAGTTTCCCGTCGCCATCTCGAAATCCAGACGGCCGGCGGCACCACAACTGCCGTGGACCTCGGGTCCACCAACGGCAGCTACGTCAATGGACACAAAGTGGCTGGTAGCACGGAGCTCACCGACGGCTCCACCATCACGATGGGACGGACCAAAATCATTTTCCGCCTCCTGCCCGCCAACACTGGCGGCCGCCCATGAGCGAACTGACCATAACCGCCCTCCGCTTCGGCTTCCTGCTGCTTCTCTGGGTTCTGATCTTCAGCATCGTGTCCGCCATGCGCCGCGACCTCATGATCGGCAGAAAGGCCGCGACGGGAGCCCCGACTGCGCGGCAGGTGCGCAAGAATCCTGAACTGGCCGAACCCGCCCCGGCTCCGGTCAAACAGCAGGCCCGCCAACTGGTGGTCACCGAAGGCCCTCTCAAGGGGCGCACGGTTCCCCTCGCAGCCAGCCCCATTCTGCTGGGCCGGGCACAGGAAGCCACTCTCGTGCTGGAGGACGACTACGCCTCCGGCCGGCACGCACGCCTGTTCCCGCAGGGAAGCCGCTGGTTCATCGAGGACCTCGGCTCCACCAACGGCACGTATCTGGCCGACCAGCAGCTCACCCGGGCCCTTCCCGTGGACCTCGGTGTACCCGTGAGAATCGGCAAGACGGTCATTGAATTGAGGCCATAGCCATGGCCGCTCCGGACATTCCCGTGGAGAAGGCGCCAGCCTCCCCGCGTCCCCTGATCATGCGCTATGCCGCGCGGTCCGACGTCGGCCGCGTCCGGGCGAAGAATGACGACTCCGCTTACGTGGGGCGGCACCTCGCGGTCGTGGCGGACGGCATGGGAGGCCATGCCGGAGGGGACGTGGCCTCCGCGGCCACCGTCCTGGACATGATCCACCTGGACACTGACGATTACGACGGCGACGCCGAAACCGTTCTGGCCGACGAAATCCAGACGGCAAATTCCCTGCTGTCGGAGCTCGTCCACATCAATCCCAAACTTGCCGGAATGGGCACCACCGTGACGGCCCTGCTTCTCGCCGAGGGCAAGCTGCACTTCGCACACATCGGCGATTCACGTGCCTACCGGCTGCGCAACGGCGAGTTCGAACAGGTCAGCGTAGACCACACGTTCGTCCAGCGCCTGATCGATGAAGGCCGGCTCCGCCCTGAAGAGGCCGAAACCCATCCTCACAAGAATGTCCTGATGCGCGTGCTCGGCGACGTCGATGCGAGCCCCGAACTGGACCTGGCCACCTTGGAGGTGCAGCCCGGCGAACGCTGGCTGCTGTGCTCCGATGGCTTGAATTATGTGGCCGGGCACGTCGTGGAGCGGACAGTCCGCGAAACCAAGGACATCCACGAATGCGTGGAAACCCTGGTCGATCTCACCCTGGAGGCAGGCGCCCCGGACAACGTCACGGTCGTGATGGTGGAAATCGTCGAGGAGACGCTCGACGACATCAAAACAGCCGCCGTCGACATCGTGCCTTCCGCGGAACTCGCCTCGCCGGACGGTGCCGCCAAGCCCGCTGCCGCCGCGGGCGCCGCCGGCGCCGCGGCCGGAACCTCCGCCGCTGCGGAACCGGGCGCCGGGGCTGAACCGGAAAAGGCAACCGCGCGCGCCGCTGAAGCACCAACCCCTGCAGCACCCGCCTCTGAAGCCGCCACCCCCGGCCCGAAGGCCGACGATTCAGATGATGCCCCTTCCTCCGAGGACGGCAAAGCCGCAGTCGCAGGCCCCGAGCAGCCTGAATCCAAGGAGCCCACAACAAGTACCGACCCGCACCTGGGTGAGCACCTCTCGGCAGAGGTGCTCCGCGAGGAACTGTCCTCACGCCCCCACCTCCTCGTCGGTGCTGCAGTCACCGCGGCGGAGACCGGATCCATCCCCACAATCGCCGGGCGCACCGTGGCCCGCCGGGCAGCCACCGTGCTGACGCACAAGGCCGAACCGGCCCGTGACGAGGCGGAAGATCTCGGAGCCGAACGCCGGCCGCGCCGCTGGGTCACCATCGGCATCGCGGCTGCGGCCCTCATGGTCCTCGTCGTGGGGCTCTGGCTGGGCTACGCCTGGACGCAGACCCGGTACTACATTGGCGAGTTCGACCAGCGGGTGGCGATCTTCAATGGCGTTTCGCAGCGCCTGGGCCCCATCCAGCTGTCGACGCTTGAGGCCGTCACCGAAATTCGGATGGAGTCCCTGCCGCAGTTCTCGCAGCAGCGCGTTCGCCAGACCGTGCCGGCACGCGACCTCTACGACGCCCAGCGCATCGTGAAGAACCTCGAGCGGACCGGGACGACGGCCCCATCGGATGAATGCATTTCGGCTTCACCGACGTCCACGGCGTCCCCGACTCCGCGTGCCACATCGGCCAAGCCAACCCCCGCAGGAACCGCGGCCGCAAAGGTGCCGGCTGCCAAGGCTCCTGCCGCGAAAGCACCTGCCGCCACGGCCAGCCCCAAGCCGACAGCGTCGCAAACCGCCGCCCCCGGTGCGTCCCCCGCGCCGTCCCCAACCGCAACCTGTGAGGGGGGCCAATGAGCCACGCCGAAACGATGCCCAAGCCCCGGCGAAACGTGGAGCTGTTGTTGCTCATGCTGGCCCTTGCTGTCAGCATCGGTGCCAACGCACTGATCAGCATCGATGACCAGAACGCCTTCGACACTGACTTCTGGTTCCAATCCAGCCTTCTAGCCGTGGCCGCTCTCGCCTTCCACGTCGTGCTTCGGATCCGGGCCAAGTATGCAGATCCGGTAATACTTCCGCTGGTCGTCGCCCTCAACGGGCTCGGCCTGGCAATGATCCACCGTCTCGACGCCCCCGGCGAGGACACCGGCAACAACCAGATGCGCTGGACACTCATCGCGATGGCCGTGGCCATCGCCGTGATCTGGCTCCTCAAGGACCATCGGATCCTTCGCCGCTTCACCTACATCTCGCTGGCCGTCAGTGCGCTGCTGCTCATCCTTCCGCTGATTCCCGGCATTTCCGCAGGCGAGATCCTGGGCGCCCGCGTGTGGATCAGGCTGGGACCCATGACCTTCCAGCCCGGTGAGGTCGCCAAGATCACCCTGGCTATATTCTTCGCAGGTTATTTATCGTCGAACCGCGATCTGATCATGCTCGCCGGCCGGAAGATCGGGCCGCTTCAGTTCCCGCGTTTCAAGGACATGGGACCCATGATCACCGCCTGGCTCGTAAGCATCGGCGTGCTGATTTTCCAGCGTGACCTCGGTTCCTCCGTCCTGTTCTTCGGCCTGTTCATTGTGATGATCTACGTGGCAACCAGCCGCATCAGCTGGGTGGTCATCGGCGTTTCGCTCATCCTGGGCGGAGGTTTCGTTGCGTCGCAGGTCTTCTCACACGTCGCGCTCCGCATCGACTCCTGGCTTAATGCGTTCACGGAAGAGGTCTTCGGACGCTCGCCGGGCGGCAGCGGCCAAATCGTAGAGGGCCTCTTCGGTATGGCCAGCGGCGGACTCGTGGGGACCGGGCTTGGCCAGGGCCGCCCCAACCTCGTGCCGTTTGCCAACAGCGACATGATCATCGCCTCATTCGGTGAAGAACTTGGCCTGATCGGGCTGTTCGCCATCGTCATGATGTACCTGCTGCTGTTCACCCGCGGATTCCGCGCCGCACTAGGCACGAGGGACGCCTTCGGCAAACTGCTGGCATGCGGGCTGTCCTTCGCTGTGGCGCTGCAATGCTTCGTCGTCATCGGTGGCGTCACGCGGCTTATTCCACTGACAGGCCTCACCACCCCCTTCCTTGCAGCCGGAGGATCTTCCCTCCTGGCCAACTGGATCATCGTGGGCCTCCTGCTGATGATTTCGCACACGGCCCGCGGACCTGTGGACACCACGCCCATGCAGCCAGGCAGGACGCCCGAGGCGCAGCGGGCTCCAGGGCCGCCAGCGGCAACGGGCAGGCCCGGCAAAAACGCCACCCAGACCCTTCCGGACGCTCCCACCGAGGCGGTGAAACAACTGTGAACCAAGCCATTCGACACTCGTGGGTTGCCGCGATCGCCATGTTCGCCCTGATCTTCGGTGCCCTCAGCTACGTCCAGGTGGTCGGGGCGGACGAGCTCAAGGCCAACGCGTGGAACAAGCGTGCCATTCTCCAGAACTACTGCAATGACCGCGGCGCCATCCTCGTGGCCGGCACCCCCATTGCGGAGTCCGTGGAGGGCAACGAAACCTGCAAGTTCCAGCGGACCTACACCCAGCCTGAGCTCTATGCCGGCATTACCGGATACTTCTCGAAGAACTATGGCGTGACCGGTCTCGAGCGCGCCATGGACGCCCAGCTGGCAGGAAGCTCGGACCAGCTGTTCCTGGACCGCATCGGGCAGCTCTTCCTGGGCAACCAGCCCAAGGGTGCGTCCGTGGAGCTGACCATCGACCCCAAAATCCAGAAACTCGCGTACGACCTCATACCGGACGGGCAGCGGGGATCGATCGTGGTCACCAATCCCAAGACCGGCGACATCCTCGCCATGGTCAGCAAGCCGTCCTATGACCCCAACCTCATTGCCACCCAAGACGCGGCCAAGGAGCAGGCGAGCTACAACGACATCATCAAGGTCCCCGGAATCAACCTGAACCCGTCCGTCAGTGGGCCTACCGGTGCGCTCTTGGCGCCGGGCTCGGTCTTCAAGATCGTGGACACTGCTGCTGCGCTGGGATCTGGAAAATACAACGCGGACAGCCAGCTGCCGAATCCCGCGGAAATGTCCTTCCCCGGCATCCAGTACCGGCTTCCAAACTATGCCGGCGGCAACTGCTACACCCGCAACACCGCTGACTTCGCGTTCGCGCTCCAGCAGTCCTGCAACACCCCGTTTGCGAGCATTGCTGAAAAGCTCGGTGAGGACGCGATCGCCGCGCAGGCAGCGAAATTCGGCTGGGGACAGGAACTGGGAGACCAGCTCAAGCTCGACTACGCCGAAAGCATCTTCCCGCGGGACCTGGACGCCGCCGGGCTGGCCCAGTCGGCCATTGGTCAGCGCGACGTCCGCGCCACACCGCTGCAGATCGCGCTGATGACCTCAGCCATCGCCAACGGCGGAGTACAAATGGCCCCCAACCTCATCAAGGCCGTGCGGTCGCCGGATCTACGCGTCCTCGAAGAACCACAACCGGTGCCGCTCCGGACCTCCACCACCCCGGAAATTGCCGGTCAGATCACCGAATGGATGACCAGCGTGGTCAGCCAGGGCATCGGTGCCGGCGCTGCGGTACCCGGCGTGCAGGTGGCCGGCAAGACCGGCACCGCCGAACTCGGTATCGATGGCCTTAACAACTCGTGGTTCACCGGGTTTGCCCCCGCAAATGACCCGCAGGTGTCTGTCACGATCGTCATGCAGGGCGTTGACATCACCACCGGCGCACAGCTAACCAGTCCGAACGCAAAGAAGATTTTTGAGGCGGTGTTGAATAAGTGAGGCCTACATCAGGAATCACCCTCGGCGGCAGATTCCAGTTGACCACGCGTATTGCGATCGGCGGCATGGGCGAAGTCTGGAAGGCCAAAGACCTCATCCTCGGACGGATCGTGGCCATCAAGGTGCTCAAAGAGGAGTACACGGGCGACCCAGGCTTCCTCCAGCGGTTCCGGGCAGAGGCACGCCACACCGCGCTCCTGAATCACGTGGGCATTGCGAATGTCTTCGACTACGGCGAGGAGGAGGGCTCCGCCTACCTCGTCATGGAACTGGTGCCCGGCCAACCGCTGAGCAGCATCATCGAGCACGAGCAGGTCCTCTCCCCGGACCGCACACTGTCCATCATCGCCCAAACCGCCCGCGCACTGTCCGTTGCCCACGCCCAGGGGCTGGTGCACCGTGACATCAAGCCGGGTAATCTTCTCATCACTCCCGACGGCAGGGTCAAGGTGACGGACTTCGGCATCGCCCGCCTTGCCGATCAGGTGCCGCTCACGCAGACCGGCCAGGTGATGGGCACCGCCCAGTACCTTGCCCCCGAACAGGCCACCGGGCAGACAGCCACCGGAGCTTCGGACATCTACTCACTGGGCGTCATCGGCTACGAGTGCCTCACAGGCCACCGGCCGTTTTCGGGCGAATCCCAGATCGCCATCGCTCTGGCCCAGGTGAACGACGCTCCGCCGCCCCTGCCGGACACCCTTCCGAAGCCGGTCCGCGCGCTCCTGATGTCCATGCTGGCCAAGGATCCGAAGAACCGGCCTGCCAATGCCATCAAACTTTCGGAAGCCGCCGAGGCCATCCGGAACGGGGACATCCAGGCGGCGCACGCGGCCGTCCCCGGCATGCTGCTCTACGAGGGTGCCACCGGGCCCATCACCGCGCCGGTCAATATGCACACGGCCCCCACCGGCGTCATCGGCACCGAGAAGAGTTCGACGGCGACTTCCGCACTGCCGGTGCTCGGTGCGGCGGCTGCAGGTGCTGCGGCGGCCGGCGCCGGAACAGACGGAGCACCCACTCGTGCCGGCAGCACGCTGTCGCGGGCCGACGCCCTCGCTGCGGAGCGCAGCTGGGTGCAGGAGGAGGAACAGTACGTCGACGAACCGGCGGATGAGCCGGAGCGGCGCGGACGCAGCCCCTGGACCTGGCCGCTGATCGCTCTGATCCTGCTGGTGCTCTTCGCCCTTGTTGGTATTCTCCTGACCCAGGCGGGCCTCCTGTTCCCGCCGCAGTCACCTGCCGGTACCACGTCAAGTGCCGCCAGCAGCCCGACCTCAACGAGTGCCAGCCCCACGCCCACCACCACGTCGCCGACCCCCACGCCCACGCAGACCCCCACCCAGAGCACTCCGGAAACGGTCAATGTCATTCCCGCTGCCTATCTGGGCAAGCAGTTCACCGACGTGCGGGACGAACTGAACGCGCTCGGACTCCAGGTGGACGGGGAACCGGTCTTCAATGCGGCAGCTCCCGGCACAGTCACTGAAATCAACCCGACCGGCCCCGTCCAGCCAGGGGAGACCATCAAGGTCACGTACTCCAAGGGACCGGAGCAGTCCACTGTGCCCAACCTCATTCCCGGCAGCACGGAGGCACAGGTCCGGACCGCGATCGAGAACGCAAACCTCCGCTGGGTCAAAGGGCCTGATGTGGATGGCGAGCCCGGACAGGAGCCCGGGACGTTCGTCAGCTCCGAGCCGGGCAGCGGCAGCAAAGTCAATGCCGGTTCCACGGTGACCTACCATCTCGCCAAGGCCCCGGCCACCACCCCGCCCACGACCAGCCCCAGCGTCACTCCAAGTGTGCCTCTGGGCCAGGGATAAGCAGTGACTACGCCGCCACGATCGCCGTCGCACCGGGAGGACCGCATCCCGGTGACGGCCCAGCGCATCCTCAACGGACGCTATGAGCTCGGTGAGCTCATAGGCCGGGGAGGCATGGCCGATGTACACCGCGGCACCGACACCCGGCTGGGGCGCACAGTGGCCATCAAGCTGCTGCGTCCGGACCTGGCACGTGATCCGCAGTTCCAGGCCCGGTTCAAACGTGAGGCGCAGGCTGTTGCAGCCCTGAACCACCCGTCCATCGTGGCGATCTACGACACCGGTGACCACGCTCTGCCGGAGGACGCCCACGACCATATCCGGGTGCCGTACATCGTGATGGAATTCGTGGACGGGGAAACCCTGCGGGACCTCATCAGGGCGAAGGGCATCACCATCAGCCAGGCCGTCAGCTACACACTGGGGGTCCTGTCCGCGCTCGAGTACAGCCACAAGGCCGGCATCGTGCACCGGGACATCAAACCGGCGAACGTGATGTTCTGCAGGAACTCAAGCATGGTGAAGGTCATGGACTTCGGCATCGCCCGTGCTATGGCAGACTCCGCCGCGACTATGACGCAGACGCAGGCCGTCGTGGGCACTGCCCAGTATCTGTCGCCGGAGCAGGCCCGCGGAGAGACCGTGGATGCCCGCAGCGATCTGTACTCCGCGGCGTGCCTGCTGTACGAAATGCTGACCGGCCGCCCGCCGTTTATCGGTGAGAGCCCGGTTTCCGTGGCGTACCAGCACGTGCGCGAGATTCCCGAACCTGCCAGCAGCCTCAACCCAGATGTTTCCGCAGCCCTGGACAGCGTCCTGGCGAAGGCACTCCAGAAAAACCGGGTAGACCGGTTCCAGGATGCCGCGGCATTCAGGCGTGCGCTGCGCGCCGCACAAAACGGTGTGCCCGTGCCCGGGGTGTCCGCCAGCGAGGCGCCGACGGACCCGAACGACCACGTCCCGCAGCTCCATCGCCCGCCTGCCACGGAAGCCTTCTTCATGACAGGCGCCAGCTTCCTGGACGATGCCCCGGGCGGCAGGCTCCGTCCTGCCCATGAGCCGGCCGGCACCGAGTCCGTTCTGCCTGCGGAGGCCGCCGCGATGTATGAGACGGCCGAACAGGAGGACCTTCCCCTGGGTCTCCCGCGGGAGAGGGAGCGCACGCGCGTACAGAAGTCCCGCCGTCGGGCGTGGATCGCCACGTTTGTCATTTTTACACTGCTCGTGCTCGCAGGCGGCGGGCTCTGGCTGTACAACACCATGAACCAGCCGCCGGCGGAGCCGGTGAAGGTTGCCGTGCCCTCGGTGGAAGCCCGCACAGAATCAGAAGCCCTGCAGGTGCTCTACGACGCCAAGCTGCGGCCCCAAATCCAGCGCGTCCAGCACGACACCGTCGCCAAGGGGACAGCCATCGGAACTGTGCCCGGGGCCGGATCATTTCTCACTCTGGATTCGGAAGTGACGCTCAACGTTTCGGCCGGGCCAAGCGCCGTCAAGATCCCTGAAGCGTTGCCCGGCCGGACGGAAGCGGCGGCCCGTGACATCCTGAGACAGGTCGGACTGGTGGGAGCGCCGTCCACCACCATGGCCAACAGCCCAACGGTTCCGGGCGGCCTGGTGATCACCACCAAGCCCGCTCCGGGCCAGCAGGTTGCGGTGGGAAGCACCGTGGAGATCATCATTTCCACAGGCAAGGTGCCCGTGCCCGAACTCCGGGGCATGACACGCGCCGAGGCTGAGGCCGCCCTGAAGCGGCTGCATCTGCCGGTTGTCGTCAGTGAAGTGGAGAATTCCCAAGTGGCTCCGGGCAAGGTGACAGGCCAAAGCGATCCCCTGAACACCCTCGTGGAACAGGGAAAAACCATCACCATCACCGTGGCCAAGGCGCCGGCACCAAAGCCGACGCCGACCCCGACCCCAACTTCCACTCCCAAGCCGACTGCCTCGCCCAGCGCCTCCGCCAAACGGTAGTGCCGGATGGGCGGCTAGTGCTGGATGAGCGGGCTGAGCTTAGCCGCGCGTTCGGCCGCGCCCTTCATGCCGAGTGACTCAAGCCAGTTGCCCAGCATCTGGTAGCCGCCCTCGGTGAGGACTGATTCCGGGTGGAACTGGACTCCACACAGCGGCGCTGTGCGGTGCTGCAGGCCCATGACCACGCCGCTGGCTGTTTCCGCCGTGATCTCGAGAACGTCCGGAATGGACTCGCGCACAGCTGCCAGCGAGTGATAGCGCGTTGCGGTAACGGGGGAGGGCAGGCCAGCGAACACGCTGACGCCCTCATGCCGGACCAGCGACGTCTTGCCGTGCATCAGTTCAGGGGCATGCGTCACAATGCCGCCGTAAGCCTCGGCGAGAGCCTGATGACCCAGACAGACGCCGAACATGGGCTTCCGGCTGTCTCCGCACCACTTGATCAGTTCAATGCAGACGCCGGCCTCGGACGGCGAGCCCGGACCGGGCGAAATGAGTATGCCGTCGCGCGTTTCAGCCATTTCGATCGCTTCGGCGAGCGTGACGTCGTCGTTGCGGACCACTGTGGTTTCGGCGCCCAGTTCCTGGAGGTAGCCCACCAGGGTGTAGACGAAGCTGTCGTAGTTATCCACGACGAGGATCTTGGTTGTGCTCATGGTTTACTTGCCGCGCCAATCGTTGAGTCGGTGAATTGTGTGAACTGTGACATCCAGGGGAACAGGAACTCGACCATCAGGAACACTGTCCCAACAATCAGCGCCGCCGAGGTGAGGATGCGAAGCCAGAGCGGACCGGGGAGGTGCCGGAATATCCAACCGTACAAGTCTCAGCCTTCCCCTCGGGCCCGTGCCACCTGGGCCGCAATTTCCGGCGGCGGCCCCGCGGACACCGGCTGCCAGTGGTCCAGCACGGAATAGGCAATGATCCGCTCCTGCGAACCAAAGCGGGGGTTGCAACTGGTCATGGTCAGGAATCTTTCGGTCGGCCTGGCACCGGGCCGCGAGGGCACCGGGAGCAGGACGTCAGCGTTAGAGGGCATCACGATCCGGTTGTTCCGGAAAACGTACACGTAGTAGCCGTCCCTGGTCTGGACGTAGATTTTGTCTCCGGGAACGAGGGTGTGGATATTGTCCAGCACGGCCCCGTGCGTCTGGCGGTGTCCGGCCACCGCGAAGTTCCCTACCGCGCCCGGCATGGCGGTGCTTCCGTAGTGGCCCAGGCCAAGGGTGTCCAGCACATCGGGGCTGGTTCCTTCAACGATGGGGCGCGTGTAGTTCTCGCCAAACCTGGGGATGTACATGATGCCGATGGTGCCGCCGTGGCCGGGTGCCTGGGCCACCGGAGGAGTTCCATAGTCAGGTGTCCCCGACGCTGCCGCCGAAGCTCCCGGGCTGGGCGCGGGCGCGGGAACCACCGGTCCGCCCAGTTCCCGGGCAAAGTCCTTGACCACCTCGCCCTGCCTGGCATCGGACGCGACGTTGGTCCACCACAGTTGCCAGGCGACGAAGAGCAGGAGCACAATGCCGGCCGTTATCAGCAGCTCACCCATGACCTGGACAGCCCTTCGCAGGATTACGACGCCGGAAACCGGCGCGGCAGGGGGTCTGACCTTCTCCTGCAGTACCACGCGATCTCCTCCAAGGCGGGTGCGGTGGGCGATGGTGTGGGCTGAAGTACAGCTAGAATTGGCTGCTAGTAAGACTTCAGACTTGACCAGGAGCGCGCAGACCGCCGGCAATATTCCTGCTAGCAGGATATCAAGCCGGCACGCCGTTCTTGATTCAGCCCGCCAAGGAGGACATGTGCCCGAGTCAAAGCCCCGTAAGAAGACTGCCCGCGCGTCCGAATCCGTCTCCGCGACGCAGGCGTACAAGCCCAACCCCGTGTGGTTCAAGCCTGTCATGTTCGGGCTCATGATCATCGGTCTCCTCTGGATCATTACCTTTTACATCAGCGAGGGAACACTACCCGTGGGTACCTGGGGCTCATGGAACATCGTTGCCGGGTTCGGCATTGCGATTGCTGGCTTCCTCATGACCACGCGCTGGCGTTCCTGACGGCCGTCCAGCTGCCATGACCCCGGACGGCATCATCATCGGCGACGACGGGCTCGCCCGTCCGGTATGGGCCTCTGCCGATCCCCTCATGCGGGAGTACTACGACACCGAATGGGGACTTCCTGTCCGGGACGAACAGGGATTATACGAACGCATCAGCCTGGAGGCGTTTCAGGCCGGGCTGTCTTGGGCCACAATCCTCCGCAAGAGGCCGGCCTTCCGTGCGGCCTTCGCCAACTTCCATCCCGATACTGTGGCGGCCTTCACGGAGGCCGACGTCGAGAGGCTGCTCCAGGACCCCGGCATTGTGCGGAACCGGCTGAAGATCCGGGCCGCCATTACGAATGCCAAGGCTACGATTGCCCTCCGCGACGAGGGCGGGCTCGTGGATTTTGTGTGGAACTTTCAGCCCGCATCCACTCCTGCACCTGTGACCTACGCGGATGTGCCCACCACGTCGCCTGAGTCCATTGCACTCTCGAAAGCACTCCGGAAAAAGGGTTTCGCCTTCGTAGGGCCGACCACGATGTTTGCCCTCATGGAGGCTATCGGCATGGTGGACACCCATCTCATCGACAGCCACCGCCGCGGAACGTCCGGCGTCTGGCACTGACGGCCCCGCTTCCGGCGTCCCACTCCCTGTCCACAGATGTTGGTAAGGATATCCACAGTGTTGATAAAGCCGGAGCCGGTTCCGGGCTCAAGAGCGGCTCAAGGCCTCTAGCGCGGCCCTTCCTTCACGAAAAGACCTGCTCAAGTTATTAACAACTGTGGAAAGTCTGTGGATAATGCGACACCCTAGTCTCTTTGCCGCCGGACAGGGTGCTGGCTGGTGATCGAAACCCGGTTGAACGCGTTCATCGTGATGGCCAGCCAACTGACCGCGGAATACTGCTCAGCTGTCAGGTGATCGCGCGCATAGGCTTCCTCCGCTTCGCGGGTTCGCGCATCAGGGAGGTTTGTGATGCTCTCGGCAAGTGCCAAGGCCGCCCTCTCAGTACCGTCAAAGAGCTCGGTGTCGCGCCATGCGGGGAGAACAGCCAGCCGCTGGCTGGATTCGCCACCCTTAAGGGCGTCCGACACGTGCATGTCCAGACAGTACGCGCAGCCGTTGAGCTGCGAGGTGCGGACGTACAGCAGTTCGATGAGCTTAGGATCCAGCCCGGCCTCAATCGCCGCTTCCCGCACCTTGAGTCCCAGGCCGTTGAGGGCACGCCATGATGCGGGATGGTGTTTGTCCAAGAAGATATGTTCAGTAGTGCTCACGGCGTACTCCTCGATGAATAAGCCCGCCGGAAGCCACCGGCGGACAGTAGCGCTGGCTGGCGGATAGTCCGAGACTACACGCGGCCTGGAGCGGCAGGCGGCACATTGGCCCACCTGCCCGCCACAGTCATATGCCCCCCGGTGATGGTAAATCTGAGGTGAACCCGTGGGGCTTATCCACTTAACAACAGTCGTGTACCCACAAGTTATCCACAGATGGGGATAACCTGTGGGGAAGAGTCTCCCAAATCGCCGCCATGTAGGCTTCAGGACCGTCTCCCGTCCTTGAATTACACGGCTGTAAGTTATTAACAAATGTGCATAACCCTGTTGAGAATAGGAGCGCGGGCCTGCTTCGCCCGCGTCAGGAGACTATTGGTTCCGCTGGTTTTCCGGGGATTTCCGGCAATCCGGTGAGTTTGTTGCCGGGCCATCGGCCCATGTAAGGTCACGCCCCTCCGGGAGCCCTAAAGTTGTCCACTTCCCCACAGGGAGCCCCCACAGGGTTATCCACAGGTGTGGACCCAACTGTCGACAAAGTAGGGGAAAGCGCGCCACGACGGGGAATTCAAGACGCCAAGTAGGGAACTACACGTGTGTAAGTTACTCACACTGTGGATAAGTCCTGTGGAAAACGTAAGCGCTAAGACTCTGGCCACCGATCCAGGAGGTTATGGGTGCAGGACAGGGCGCATCCCGAGCTGGAAGGTTACGGGAAGCAGGCCGCGAGCTTTGGTCGGCTAGGTAGATGCAGACAGGGAGCTGCAAGGGAAGCGGTGAGGAAACCGTCAGCCGGCGATCATGCGGGACCAGGACGCGAGGGCCAGCAGCGCCAGAACAGCGGCCAGACCGGCAAACTGCAGAAGGTGCTGGCGCGGGCCGCGGGGGACGTAAGCGATCGCGGCGGCGCACAGGGCACCTGTGACGAGGCCGCCGAGATGGGCCTGCCAAGCGATCTGGGGCACCAGGAATCCGATGACGCCGTTGATGGCAATGAGCACCCAGAGTTGCTTGGTCTCACCGCCTCTGTGACGCTGCACTACCAGCATGGCACCGAAGAGCCCGAAAATTGCGCCCGAGGCGCCCACCACTCCCGTGAGGGGTTGGCCGGGGATGTAGCCGGGAGTCAGGAGGAGGTAGCCGACGGAGCCGCCGATCGCGGACAGGATATAGACGGCGAGGAAGCGGACGCGTCCGAGGAGCGGCTCCAGCGCTTGGCCGAACATCCATAGCATGTACATGTTCAGCACGATGTGGAGGATGAAGCCCTGCGAGTGCAGGAACGCCGACGTCAGCATGCGCCATGGTTCGAACACCCCGTACTCGGGGGTGGCATAGACGGTTGCGAAGGCCAGGTTCTGATAGACCTCGTCGCCGGGGATCAGCCACTGCAGGACGTACAGCACCGCACACAGGGCGATGATCGCGAACGTCACCATTGGCTTGCCCGTCGCCACGGCGCCGCCGTAGACGGTCCGGACTGCCGGCGTCGTACGTTTTGTTTCATTGACGCAGTCAATGCATTGGAATCCGACGGCGGCCGCCCGCTGGCATTCGGGGCATGCGGGACGCCCGCAGCGCTGGCACCTCACGTAGGAGGGCCTGTCCGGGTGCCGGGGGCACACGGGAACCTGCGCGGACGGCTCGACCGACGGAATTCCGTAACTCATGGTGTGGGTTAGAGCTGCTCGATATCGATGCTGTTGATCGTTACATCTTCGACCGGCCGGTCGCCCATGCCGGTGCGGACGCCTTCGATGGCGTCGACGACCTTGCGGGATTCCTCGTCAGCCACTTCACCGAAGATGCTGTGCTTGCCCTGCAGCCAGTCGGTGGGGATGGTGGTGATGAAGAACTGGGAACCGTTGGTTCCCTTGCCCATCTGGATGCCGGCGTTGGCCATGGCGAGCTTGTAGGGGGCGTTGAAGCTCAATTCGGGGTGGATCTCGTCGTCGAAGCGGTAACCCGGTCCGCCGGTGCCGCGGCCCAGGGGATCGCCGGCCTGGATCATGAAGTCCTTGATGATGCGGTGGAAGATGGTGCCGTTGTACAGCGGCGTGCCGGTCTTTTCCTCGCCGGTCTCCGGGTGCGTCCAGGTCTGTTCGCCTGTGGCCAATCCAATGAAGTTCTTGACAGTCTTCGGCGCGTGGTTGCCGAAGAGGTTCACGACGATGTCGCCGAGGCTTGTGTGGATGGTTGCTTTTGCAGTTGCTGTGGCAGTCATACGGTCATTCTTTCACGGAGGGTCAACGCCGCACGGGGCAGCAAAGGCAGTTCCGCGCTGGGTGAAATCCGTCCGCAATCCCCGGGAACGATAGCAGCACCGGTCATCCTGCACGTAGGCTAACAACAGAACCGTCACATTAATCGGGAGGTAGTTGTGAAGAAATCGGATCGTATTGCCCGCGAACTGGAGTTGTCGGTCAGTTCCGCAGTAGAGAACGCAAAAGACCGGGTGGAAGCCGCAGTGGACTGGGCTGTGCCCCGGCTGCAGCATGGCATCGACACCGCTTCCCCCAAGATCCAGGACGGGCTCAAGACAGCGGCCCACAACCTGGCTGACGGAGTTGCCACGGTGACGCCGCGCATCCAGGACGGACTGGCGCAGCTGGCACCCAAGATCCACGACGCCGTCGACGGTGCAACGCCAAGGCTGCATGAGGCCTTGGACAGGGCCACGCCCGTGATTACCCAGGCCCGGGACCGTGTGGTCGTGGAATACCTGCCGCGGCTCTCCGACCAAATCGGCACGGCGTCGGAAGTGGTCCACCGGACGCTGGAAAACGCTCCGGCCCGTGTCGACGCCGTGGCACAAAAGCTCGGCGACGTCGGCATCCTCCACTCCCTTCAGGAACAGGCGCAGGTTGCCGGGAAGCAGCTGATCCAGCCGGAAAAGCCGAAGAAGCGCGGGCTGCTGATTGTTGGAGTGATCGCGGCTGCCGTGGCTGCCGGCGTTGCTGCCTGGAAGGCGTCCAAGCCGGTCGAGGATCCGTGGAAGACCCCGGCGCCCGTTACTCCGGCGCCGTCCACCCCTGCCGCTGAGACACCGTCTCCCGTGCCGGCCGCAGCGGTCAATGAGCCCGCCACGGCGCAGGCCACGCCAGTGGCGGATGTAAGCGCCGAGGACACCGACGCAGGGTCGGCGGACAAGGCCAAGCATGTTGCCGGGGATTCCGACGCCGACACCGGCACGGTCGCCGCTGACGCAAAGACCGCCGTGAAGAACATTGCAGCCAACATCGAAAACGGCGCCAGCAAGCCGGCTGACAGGTAAACAGCATCGTCCACGCCCAAGGGGCGTGCACCTGGAGGGGTCCCGCCTGACTGGCGGGGCCCCTCCTTTCTTCTGCCGCGCATCTTTTCCGGGCATGTCTTCGCGGGGCGCGGTCACAGGGCAGGGGAAGAAAATCGATCGGTGCTAAATTTGAGGTGATGTCAGCCGATAGATCCTTTGAGGATGCCTCGCATGACGCTCCGCAGCTGCCGGGCGTATCAATCGTCATACCGGCATACAACGAGGAAAGCGTCATCCGGCAGTGCCTGATCGCCGCTGTCTACCAGTCGGTTCCGGCGCACGAGATCATCGTCGTGGACAACATGTCCAAGGACCGTACGGCGGACATCGTCCGGCAAATGCAGCAGGAGTATCCCGAGAGCCCCATCATCCTGCTGAGCCAGGACAGCGAACAGGGCCTCATCCCCACGCGCAACTTCGGTCTTGACCACGCAACCGGAGATATCCTCGGCCGCATAGATGCCGATTCAGTGGTGGAACCTGACTGGGTGGAACAGGTCCAGAAGGCCTTTGCGGACCCGTCCACGCAGGCAGCCACCGGGCCTGTGGTCTATTACGACATGCCCATGCGCCGATTTGGCCTCAAAGCTGACGACAAAATGCGGCAGCTGATGCTGAAACTGGCCAAGCACCAGTACCACTTCCTTTTCGGATCCAACATGGCGCTCCGTCGCGGGGCATGGGAGATCATCCGGGACGAAGCCTGCCGGGATGAGAAGGATGAGATGCATGAGGACATTGACCTGTCCCTGCACCTCGCAGAGCATGATCTGAAGATCCAGTACTGGCCGCAAATGGTTTCAGGCATGTCCGCCCGGCGGCTCGAAGACTCACCCCGCGATTACCGCTATTACGTCACGCGCTTCGACCGCACGTATAAGGCACACAACGTGAAGAAGATGGCCCTTAAAGCGCCCATGGTGGTCTTCTTCTCGGTCTACTTTCCCGCCAAGCTGCTCCGCGCCATCCACACCGTCAACACCAGCCAGCCCGTCCGCCGCGGCGGCCAGTAGCAGCGGGCCGGGCGGGCCGCGCGGGAGGCTGGCCTCAGTCTGTCCCCAGCTCCGCCAGAGGCCGTTCTGCCGGCGGTTTTCCGCGCCCGGCTTTGCCGCCGCGCTGCCCTGCCACGACGACGGCGAGCCCCACCAGGATCAGTGCCAAGCCACCGTACGTCCCCGCTGGCAGCGTTTCCTCCAGGAAGATGGCAGCGAGCAGCGCCGCTCCCGGAATCTCCAGCAGGATGATCATGGAGACGAGCAGCGGACTCATGGTCGCCAGCAGGTGGTTGAAGGCGGTGTGCCCGATCAGCTGTGCGCACACGGTGATGGCTATGATGCCCATCCACCCGGCCGCCTCGAACCCCGCGAGCGGCTGGTTGGCAAAGAGAGCCATCACCCCCACGAGTGCCGCGCACATTCCGTAGCACAGCGTTGTGTAGGTTCCCGTTGTCATGCTCTGCCGGGCCCTGCCCCCTGCCAGGGTGTAGATGCCTGCCAGGAGGCCTCCAGCCACGGCCAGCAGGTCGCCCAGCAGTGCTTCGGGCGATGTTCCCATGTCAAAGCCGGTGATGGCTACGACGCCGCCGAACGCGGTGCCCAGACCGGCGAGGACCTGCCACCGGTGCTTCACGCCGCGGAACAGCTGTATGACGGCGATCCAGGCGGACTGCAGGCAGACAAGCGCCGTGGCGGCGGCGACGGAGGTCAGCTGCAGGGAGGTGATAAAGCAGGCGAAATGCAGTGCCAGTGCGAAGGCCGCCACGAGCGACCAGCGGAACTCCCGTCCGGTGACTCGCCCGAACTGCGCCGGTTCCCTGACCAGCGTGGGAGCTGCCATGACGGCGGCTCCGATCGCATTGCGCCAGAAGGCAATGGCCAGGGCAGTCACAGTAGTGGAACCGAGGGTCGCCGCGATGAGCGGTCCGGAGGAAGCCACGCCGAGGACGCCCAGGGCGGCAAGGAAAAAGGTCACGGATCCAGCGTAGTGTGCTGCTGCGGCTGGTCTGGAGTACCCAACGCCCCCGGATTGGGACGGACTTAAAACAAAAGTCCCGGCCAACTCTGGCCGGGACTTTCCTTATGGTGGAGGCACGGGGACTCGAACCCCGAACCCCCTGCTTGCAAAGCAGGTGCGCTACCAATTGCGCCATGCCCCCATAAGAAGCAACCCGTCAATCATACCCTAGTTCGGAAGGCTGTCTGACCAGCCGGCCTGCGGGTATCCGGGCTATTCAACTGTGTCGGTTGAATCGCTCCAGACTGTTTTCCGGGCTTCGGATTCCTGCACTTTCCTGTAGAGCAGGACGCCTGCGATCGCAGCTGCAACTGCCAGCAACTTCTTCACACGCACCCCGTTCCGGTCAGTTTTACCCGATCCTTTACTTGAACCTGTGCAGGTTCCGTGGGCGTACCAGGACTTGAACCTGGGACCTCTTCGTTATCAGCGAAGCGCTCTAACCGCCTGAGCTATACGCCCCGATGCCTCATCGGGCCGAGACATGACTCTACAGCACATCCCGGCCCGATCTCAAATCGAGGCATTCCGTGGTCCTACATCCGCGGAATCACGGGGATTTTCAGTCGTCCGTCAGGGTGACGCCGATGCCGCCCACGAGGGTGGCGGAGATGTTGTACAGGACGGCTGAGAGCATGGACAGGGCCGTCAACAGCACCACGTTGACCACGGCAATGATGGTGGCAAAGGACGCCACCTGGCCGAGGGAAGCAACCTTCTTCAATTCGAATCCGCCGCCTTCGGAGCCTGCGAGCGTGCCGAGCAGGCTGTCCACCTGGTCGAAGATGCCGGTCAGGTCCAGCACGGTCCAGAGCACGATGGCCGCCACCACGGTGACGATCCCAAGGGCCACGGAGAGCAGGAAGGCCATCTTCAGGACGGACCAGGGGTCCACCTTGCTGACCAGCAGGCGCGCACGGCGGACCTTGGCCTTCGGCGCCGGCTTGACGAGTCCGGGGGCGCCTTGGCCTGGACGCTGGCCGGGAACGGCGGGCCGCTGGCCAGGCATCTGGGGACGTTGCCCCTGGGCTGGCCCTTGGCCCGGACGCTGGCCGGGAGCGGCTGGGCGCTGCCCCGGGCCGGGCTGTGCCGGTGCTTGTCGGGGAGCTGCCTGGCCGGGAGCGGCGGGCGGCTGTCCCGGAAGCCCCGACGCCGAGCCCGGGCTCTGAGCGGGACGCACCGGGGCGTTCACTCGTGGAGCGGCCGCCGGCTGCCGCATCCCGCCGCTACCGCTACTGCTCGGCTTGGGAAATGAGTCGGAATTACTCACTCGTTACCTCCGGTGTTGTCTTCGTTCAGCTCGGCATCGTTGTCCGCACCCTGGGATGCTCCGGGCACTGCCGACTCTGCCTCTGCTGTTTCTGCCTCTGCGGACCCGTGTGCTGATCCGGTATCTTCAGCCAACGTTACGTCATCCTCCGGAGATTCCTCTCCCTCGAGTCCGCGTTCGCTGTTCCGCGCCACCTCAATGATGCGGTCGTTCTTGTCAGGTTTCGCGAAGATGACGCCCATGGTGTCGCGGCCCTTGGCGGGAACCCCCGCCACGGCCGAACGGACAACCTTGCCGCCCTCCATGACCACCAGGACTTCGTCCTCTTCCTGGACTATGAGGGCACCAACCAGGTCGCCGCGTTCCTCGGCAAGCTTGGCGACCTTGATGCCCAGCCCGCCGCGACCCTGCAATCGGTACTCCTCGACGGCGGTCCGCTTGGCGTAACCGCCCTCCGTGACGATGAAGACGTACGAACCGTCGGTCACCACATTCGCGGCGAGAAGCTCGTCGTCCTCACGGAACTTCATCCCCGTCACACCGGAGGTGGCACGGCCCATCGGACGCAGCGCGTCATCCGTGGCGGTGAAGCGGATGGACTGACCCTTGCGGGAGACCAACATGAGATCGTCTGTTTCGGAGACGAGCTGTGCGGAGACGAGTTCATCCCCGTCACGCAGGTTGATCGCGATGACGCCAGCGGACCGGTTGGTGTCGTAGTCTTCCAGCCGGGTCTTCTTGACGAGGCCCCGTTTGGTGGCCAACACCAGGTACGGCGCGTGCTGGTAGTCCTTCAGATCCAGGACCTGGGCGATGTGCTCGTCAGGCTGGAACGCCAGCAGGTTGGCAACATGCTGGCCCTTCGAATCACGGCTGCCTTCGGCAAGCTCGTACGCCTTGGCGCGGTAGACTCGGCCCAGGTTGGTGAAGAAGAGCAGCCAGTGGTGCGTCGTGGTGACGAAGAAGTGTTCCACGACATCATCGCCGCGCAGCTGGGCGCCCCTGATGCCTTTGCCGCCACGCTGCTGGGAGCGGTAGTTGTCGCTCCGGGTCCGTTTGACGTAGCCGCCACGGGTAATGGTGACCACCATTTCCTCTTCAGGAATGAGGTCTTCCATGGACATGTCGGTGTCGTATCCCATGAGGATCTTGGTGCGGCGGTCATCGCCGTGCTTCGCCACGATTTCCGCAAGCTCGTTGCTGATGATTTCGCGCTGGCGTTCTTCCGAAGCCAGGATCGCGTTGTACTCAGCGATCAGCGCTTCGAGTTCAGCGTGGCGGTCCTGGATCTTCTGGCGTTCCAGCGCTGCGAGACGGCGCAGCTGCATGTCCAGGATGGCCCGGGCCTGTAGCTCGTCGATGTCCAGGAGTTGCATCAGCCCGTCACGTGCGGCCTCAGTGGTGCTGGAGGCACGGATCAGCGCAATGACCTCGTCCAGCATGTCCAGCGCCTTCAAGAGGGCGCGCAGGATATGCGCTTCCTCTTCGGCCTTGCGCAGCCGGTAGCGCGTGCGGCGTGCAATGACGTCCAACTGGTGTGTGACCCAATGGCGGATGAAGGCGTCAAGGCTTAGCGTCCGCGGCACGCCGTCCACGATGGCCAGCATGTTGGCGCCAAAGTTTTCCTGCAGCTGCGTGTGCTTGTAAAGGTTGTTCAGCACCACCTTCGCCACGGCGTCACGCTTCAGGACGATAACCAGGCGCTGGCCCGTGCGTCCGGAGGTTTCGTCGCGGAGGTCGGCGATTCCCTGGACCTTGCCGTCCTTGACCAATTCGGCGATTTTGATCGCCAGGTTGTCCGGGTTGGCCTGGTAGGGCAGTTCGGTGACCACCAGGCACGTACGTCCCTGGAGTTCCTCGACATTGACCACGGCACGCATCGTGATGGAACCGCGGCCCGTACGGTAAGCATCTTCGATGCCCTTGTGTCCGAGGATCGTCGCCCCAGTGGGGAAATCGGGTCCCTTGATGCGGAGCAGCAGCTCTTCCAGCAGCTGTTCCCGGCTGGCGGTGGGGTTGGCCAGGTACCACTGCACGCCGTCGGCCACCTCGCGGAGGTTGTGCGGCGGAATGTTGGTGGCCATGCCGACGGCGATCCCCGAGGAGCCGTTGACCAGCAGGTTCGGGAACCGTGCCGGGAGAATCGTGGGTTCCTGGTTCTTGCCGTCGTAGTTGTCCTGGAAGTCGACGGTTTCCTCGTCGATGTCCCGCACCATTTCCATGGCGAGAGGCGCCATTTTGGTTTCGGTATAACGCGGTGCCGCTGCACCGTCGTTGCCGGGAGAACCGAAGTTGCCCTGTCCCAGTGCCAGCGGGTAGCGCATGGTCCAGTCTTGGATCAGGCGGACCAGGGCATCGTAAATGGCCGTATCACCGTGCGGGTGGTACTGGCCCATGACTTCACCCACGACGCGCGCGCACTTGTTGAAGGAGCGGTCCGGGCGGTAGCCGCCGTCGAACATGGCGTACAGCACGCGGCGGTGCACGGGCTTAAGCCCGTCCCGGACATCCGGCAGTGCACGGCCCACGATCACAGCCATGGCGTAGTCGAGGTAGGACCGCTGCATCTCGGTCTGGAGGTCCACCTGCTCCACGCGGTCGATCAGCAGGTCCCCCTCCAGCACTACCTCGGGGGTTTCCGCGGAGTCCGAAGGAACCTCAGGGGTTTCGTCACTCATAGTCTATGTTTCCGTTTCAGGTATATGTCGGTTCAGGAATATCAGCGCAAACTGGCACTAGATATCAAGGAACCGGACGTCCTTGGCGTTCTGCTGGATGAAGTTCCGGCGGGATTCGACGTCCTCGCCCATCAGCACGGTGAAGATTTGGTCTGCGGCGGCCGCGTCCTCCATGGTGACCTGGAGCAGTGTCCGGTTATCCGGGTCCATGGTGGTGTCCCACAGCTCCGTGTAGTCCATCTCGCCCAGACCCTTGTAGCGCTGGATGCCATTGTCCTTGGGGATGCGGCGGCCAGCGGCCTGCCCGGCCACCAGCCTGGCGTCGCGTTCGCGGTCGCTGTAGACGTAGTCGTGCGGCGCATTGGACCACTTGATCCGGTAAAGGGGCGGCTGCGCCAGGTACACATAGCCGTTTTCAATCAACGGGCGCATGTAGCGGAAGAGCAGCGTCATGAGGAGCGTGGTGATGTGCTGGCCGTCAACGTCGGCATCGGCCATCAGGACGATCTTGTGGTACCGCAGCTTGGCGAGGTCGAAGTCCTCCCCGATGCCCGTGCCAAACGCCGTGATCATCGACTGGACCTCGTTGTTGCCCAGGGCCTTGTCCAGCCGGGCCCGTTCGACGTTTAGGATCTTGCCCCGCAGGGGCAGGATGGCCTGCGTTTCCGGGTTCCGCCCGCGCTTGGCCGAACCGCCGGCGGAGTCACCCTCCACGATGTACACCTCGCACTTCGACGGGTCCTTGGAGGAGCAGTCCGAGAGCTTGCCCGGCATACCGAAGGACTCCAGCGGGCTCTTGCGGCGTGCATTGTCCCGTGCCTTGCGTGCGGCCATGCGCGCCTGGGCTGCTGAAATGGCCTTCCGGATAACGTCCCGAGCAGGGCCGGGGTTGCGTTCCAGCCAGTCTCCCAGCTGGTCGGTAACCACGCGCTGGACGAAACCCTTGACCTCGGAGTTTCCCAGCTTGGTCTTGGTCTGGCCCTCGAACTGCGGCTCGGCGAGCTTCACCGAAATGACGGCGGTGAGGCCCTCCCGGATGTCATCACCGGTGAGGTTCTCTTCCTTTTCCTTGATGATGCTCTTCTCCCGCGCGTAGCGGTTAATAAGAGACGTCATCGCAGCCCGGAACCCCTCCTCGTGGGTACCGCCCTCATGGGTGTTGATGGTGTTGGCATAGGTGTGAACGCTCTCGGAGTACGCACTGGTCCATTGCATGGCCATCTCCACCGCGATGCGACGTTCCGTGTCCTCGGTCTCGAAGGCGATGACGTCCTCGTGGACCACATCCACTTTCTTGCCCGAGTTCAGGTGCTTGACGTAGTCCAGCAGGCCGTCGTTGTACTGGTAAACCACCGTGCGGTGGTCCGCATTGACTTCGCCCTCGGTGGCCACGGCGTCGAGGTCGAGGTCCTCGTCGTCACCGGCAACAGCGGCGGCACGCTCGTCCGTGAGTGTGATGCGCAGGCCTTTGTTGAGGAAAGCCATCTGCTGGAAGCGTGCGCGCAAAGTTTCGAAATCGAATTCCACCGACTCGAAAATGCTCTCGTCCGGGTAGAACGTCTGAGTGGTGCCGGTGGTGTCTGTTTCCTCGCCCTTGACCAGGCTGCCCTGGGGCTTGCCTCCATCGGCAAACGACATGCGCCAAACGTGGCCCTGCCGGCGCACCTCGGTTTCCACCCTGCTGGAGAGCGCGTTGACAACAGAGATACCCACGCCGTGGAGGCCGCCGGAAACAGCGTATCCGCCGCCGCCGAACTTGCCGCCGGCGTGCAGGATGGTCATGACCACTTCAACAGTGGGCTTGCCCTCGGTGGGATGGATGTCCACCGGAATGCCTCGGCCGTCGTCCGAAACTCTTACGCCGCCATCGGCCTGAAGAACAATTTCAATATGGGTGCAGTAACCGGCCAGAGCCTCATCGACGGAGTTGTCCACCACCTCGTACACGAGGTGGTGCAATCCGCGCAGGCCCGTGGAACCGATATACATGCCGGGCCGTTTGCGCACGGCCTCCAGGCCCTCAAGTACCGTGATGTCGCTGGCACCGTACTCCCGCGGGGTCACCCCTTCAGGGGTCACCGCGTCCACCGGTGTATCAGGCGTCCGGGCATCCTCCAGGATGGTTTCCACTGCCTCTGCATTGTCGTTAGCCACGGGCGCTCTCGACTCCTCTGTATTTGATGATGGCCGGCCGATGCCGTCTCCCTAGGGAAAGGCTTCCGCCAACAGGCACGTCACTGATAGCGCCGGCTACTCAATCGACTCGCGGAACCGTCTTCCGCTCGCTGGGAAAGCGTCGGAAAACGGACTCAGTCAACGTTTCACCGGCGCCCAGTTATCTACAGCGATTCTATCGTGAAACAGGGCTGATTCCCGCATTCCAGGGCCGCGAACGGCGGTCAGTGTGCCTCTCGCTGGCCATTGGCCCCGCCTGCAAGGCTCCCGAGGTACCGTCTTCAGGTTCCTATACGGGTCTCGACGGTTTGAACGGCCTACACGCCGTTTGAGCATATTTCAAGAGATCCGTCGGCAGGCTGGTGCCCGAAGGCCCCGGCCGGTGCCTACCCGTACGTATCCCGGGGCCCGCGGCCGTTGACGGCACGGCCGCCCTTCCGCCAACTGGGAGCTGCCGGCCCCAACACCTGGATGCTCGTAACCACGCCGTCGCCGAGTTCGACCCGGAACTTTTCCAGCAGGCTGATGCTCAGCAGGCGAAGCTGGGTGGCCCAGGCCGTGGAATCACAACGCACATGCAGTGTGGTGTCGGTGAAGCTCTCGGGAGTGCAGTGGGCCGCAATTTCGGGGCCGACAAGGGTGGCCCATTCGGCCATGACGGATCCCACGGCCACGGGGGAGGTCCAACCGCGTTCGGCAACAAGCCGTCCCACGACTTTTCCCAGCCCGAGCGGATCACGCCCGGTGGCGTGGAACTGGCTGAAGCCGCGGGTGCTCCGCCCAGAGGTACGCTGCTTTTGAGTGCTGCCCGCACGGGGCGCGGCGCGCCGCACTTCGCCGCGGGCGGCCGCGGCGTCGCGCATGCGGTTCAACGCAGCCTGTGCGGCATCGATTTCGTCAGGGTCGCGGCCCGGCTGGAGGCCTCCGCCGGTGCTATTCATCGAGATTCCGCATCATCGATTCCTCCCGGGATGACCTTCACCCGCCGCCCAGCCAGTTCCTCAGGAATATCAGCATCGACGGCGGCCGTCACCAGGACCTGTTCGGCACCGGAGACTATTGCGGCCAGTTTACGCCGCCGCTGCACATCAAGCTCGGCAAAAACATCGTCGAGGATCAGGATGGGTGCCGAACCGCCGGTGCGTGCGTCATCGAGCATGACGTAGTAAGAGGCCAGGCGCAGGGAAAGGCACATCGACCAGGTTTCGCCGTGCGAGGCATAGCCCTTCGCCGGTGCCTGGCCGAGGACAAGCTCCAGTTCGTCGCGATGGGGACCGACCAGCGAAATGCCGCGTTCAAGTTCCCTGCGGCGGGACGCCGCGAAGGCCCTCACATAGCGTTCGGTGAGCTCGTCCACGGAAAGCAGCCGCAGGTCCTCCACCTGATCTCCGTCCTGGGAAGGTTCGCTGCCCGCACCGGCCGGCGCGCCGTCGTCGTCCATTAAAGTCTGAAGCGTTGACCGGTACGCGGCACCTGCCTCCTTGGACCCGTCCGTCAGCTGGGCGTAGGCATTGCTGAGGTGGGGTCGCAGCCGCTCCACGAGCTCCAGGCGCGCGTGCAGCAGTTCCGCTCCGGCGCGGGCCATGTGCTGGTCCCAGGCATCCAGGGTTGCTTCATGGCCTGCAGTGAATTTACCTGTCCGGGCCGATTTCAGAAGGGCATTTCGCTGTTTCAGGACGCGGTCATAGTCACTTCTCGTGGCGGCGTGCCGCGGGATCAGGCTGACGAGCAGCTCGTCCAGGAAGCGCCTTCGGTTCGACGGATCTCCCTTGACGAGGGCAAGGTCCTCAGGCGCGAACAGGACTGTGTGGCAGATGCCCAGCAGATCCCGTGCGCGGACCGGGTTGCTGCGATTTATGCGGCCGCGGTTGGCCCGGCCGCTGTTGATCTCGAGTTCCAGCACGGTGGACTGTTCTCCGCGGACCAGTTTTGCCCGGATCAGGGCGCGGTCCGCACCGAAGCGAAGGAGCGGACCGTCGGCGCTGACACGGTGCGAACTCAGGGTCGAAAGATAACCGACAGCCTCCATCAGGTTGGTCTTGCCGATCCCGTTGGAGCCGACCAGGACCGTCACGCCGGGCTCCAAGCGGAGGTCCACCTGGGCATAGCTGCGGAAGTCGGTCAGGGACAAGTGTTCTAGGTACACGCGTTCTTCAGGATTCTCGGGACTCTCGTCCGGGACCCGCAGGTCCCGGTGCGGATGCTACTTGGCCGGACGGGTGGAGTGCCCGCCGAACTGGTGGCGCAGGGCGGACACCATTTTCATGGCCGGCGAGTTGTCCTCGCGGGAGGAGAAGCGGGCGAAGAGCGCGGCCGTGATGGCGGGCGCCGGAACCGCGTTGGCGATGGCTTCCTCCACTGTCCAGCGTCCTTCGCCGGAGTCCTCGACGTAATCATCGATTGAGGCCAGTCCCGGATCCTCGTCCAGCGCTTTCACCATCAGGTCAAGCAGCCAGGAGCGGACGACCGTTCCCTTCTGCCAGGCGCGGAAGGTACCTGGAAGATCGGTGACGATCTCCTTGGCAGCGAGCAGCTCATAGCCTTCCGCATAGGCCTGCATGAGACCGTACTCGATGCCATTGTGGACCATTTTGGCATAGTGGCCTGCGCCCACGCCGCCCACATGGACGAAGCTGTCCGCCCGGTCACCTTCGGGGCGGAGGGCATCAAACACGGGCAGGGCGCGCTGGATATCCTCGGCCGATCCGCCGGCCATGAGGCCATAGCCGTTCTGGAGTCCCCAGACCCCGCCGGATACCCCGCAGTCCACGAAGCGGATTCCCTTCTCGGCCAGGGCAGCGCCGTGCTTCTGGTCCTCCGTGAAGCGGGAGTTGCCGCCATCGATAACGAGGTCACCAGGCTGGAGCTTGCTGCCAAGTTCAGTAATCACCGCGTCAGTGATTTCACCGGCGGGGACCATGACCCAGACCAGCCGGGGCGCCGGCAGGGTGGCAATGAGCTCATCCACCGAGGAAACATCCGTCACTTCCGGATTGCGGTCAAGGCCCGTAACTTCGATGCCTCCCTTGCGCAACCGTTCCCGCATGTTGAAACCCATTTTTCCAAGGCCGATCAGTCCGATGTGCACGGTGAACTCTTTTCTGCGCTGGGGAGGTGGCGGGCCGGGCCGGATCTAGTTGGGGAGGCGGACAGGCATCACGAGGTAGCGGTAGTCATCCTGGTCTTCGCCGTCCGCGTCTGCCTGCGCCGTGATCATGGCCGGTTTCGGCGCGGTGGTGAAGGAAAAGCGGACAAACTTTGTTTCGATGACGCTCAGGCCCTCTACGAGGTAGTGCGGATTGAACGCCACTGTGATGTCGTCGCCGGACAGCTGAGCTTCGAGCTCTTCGGATGCCTGCGCGTCTTCGCCGGTGCCGGCGTCGAGGTGGAGCTGGCCCTGCGTGAAGGCCAGGCGCACAGGGGTGTTCCGTTCGGCAACGAGTGACACACGACGGACCGCTTCGACGAGCTCCTGGGTCTGCACGGTTGCATGAATCGGAGTCGAGTCCGGAAACAGAGAGCGGATCTTGGGGTAGTCGCCGTCGACGAGAAGGGACGTTGTGGTGCGTCCGCCGCTTTCAAACCCGATGAGCCGGGAGTCGTCGTCGGCGATTGCGAGGCTGATGTCTCCGCTGCCGCCGAGGGTTTTTGCCACCTCGTTAAGGGTCTTCGCTTTGACGAGCGCACTGGTGGAAATGCCCGGGTTAACGGGCTTCCACGGCACTTCACGCATGGCGAGGCGGTAACGGTCCGTGGCCAGAAGCGTGATGAGGTCGTCCTCGATTTCCATCCTGACGCCCGTGAGGATGGGGAGCGTGTCGTCCTTGCTGGCAGCAATGATCACCTGGGACACGGCTTGGGAGAAGGAGTCTCCGGCCACAGTGCCACTGATCGTGGGCAGTGCGGGCAGCGGCGGATATTCGGCCTCAGGCATGGTGGCGAGGTGGAAACTGCTTCGGCGGCAGGTGAGTGTCACCTTGCTGCCTTCCGTTTCGATATCCACCGGGGCGGACGGAAGGCTGCGGCAGATGTCGGCGAGCAGCCGGCCGGAGACAAGGATGGTGCCTTCATCCGTGATGTCAGCCGGAATCTCAAGCCTGGCCGATGTCTCGTAGTCGAAGCTGGAGAGGCTCACCGTTCCTGCTTCGGCCTTGAGCAGCAGGCCCGAAAGGACGGGTACTGGCGGCCGCGGAGACAACGATCGGGCTGTCCATGTGACGGCTTCTGCCAGGACGTCCCGTTCGACTCGAAACTTCACGGAAGGGTGCCGCCTTTCATTGCTGCTGCCAGTTGCTACGGGGAACTCCCACAGGGAGTTCACAAACCTGTGCCCCCAGACCCCTGAACCTGCATGGTCCGCGCCTGCTGAATCACAGGAAGACCCAAGGATGGGAGCGCTGCTGACAGCTTAGCCCGAAGATCGGGGAAATCCCCATCCCCGCCGGCGGGACGGTCCGTTCCTGGCCCCGGCCAGGGCTGCCGGGTGGGCAGGGAAGTGGGATTGTTGTTTGAGGGATTTCGATTTTTTGGGATTAGTAGTGTTAATAACTGCTGTGGAAACTGTGGATAACTCCCGCTGGCGGCAGGAATCCGGGGTTAAGCCCTGTTCATGGGCTGTGGGCGGAGCAGGTTTTAAACAGCCTGTGGATGGGGAAAACTTTTTGGGCCGTTTCGGCAATCCACAGACGCCTTAAGGGTTTTAAGCCCATTAACCGCGGTTGTCCCCTTAACTGTCCACAGGGTTATCCACACGCCCCTGTTAATAAGGTTAAGAACCTTGGCTCAGGAGTCCCGCTGCTGCTGCTTGATCCGGTTGGTGAGCTCGGTGACCTGGTTGTAGATCACACGGCGTTCGGCCATCAGCTCGCGGATCTTGCGGTCCGCGTGGATGACCGTGGTGTGGTCGCGGCCACCTAGTTCCTGGCCGATCTTGGGCAGCGACATGTCCGTCAGCTCACGGCAGAGGTACATGGCGATCTGTCGCGCGGTGACCAGAGTGCGGGTGCGGGACTTGCTGCACAGCTCTTCCATGCTGAGCTTGAAGTACTCCGCGGTCTGCGTGAGGATCTGGCTGGACGTGATCTCCTGCGCGTTGTCATCGGTGATCAGATCCTTGAGGACCATTTCGGCCAGTGCCACATCAACGGGTTGGCGGTTCAGGCTGGCGAAAGCTGTGACCCGGATGAGGGCGCCCTCGAGTTCGCGGATGTTGCTGGCGATCTTGGACGCGATGTATTCCAGGGCGTCGTCCGGAGCGGAGAGGCCTTCGCTGAGTGCCTTCTTGCGGAGGATTGCGATGCGGGTCTCGAGCTCTGGCGGCTGGATGTCCGTCAGCAGGCCCCACTCGAAGCGCGACTTCATGCGGTCTTCGAAGCCGGCCAGCAGCTTGGGCGGCTGGTCGGAGGTGATCACTACCTGCTTGTTGTTGTTATGCAGGGAGTTGAAGGTGTGGAAGAACTCCTCGAGCGTTCGGTCTTTGCCGGCCAGGAACTGGATGTCGTCGATCAGCAGAACATCGACATTCCGGTACGTGGTCTTGAAGCTGGCGCCCTCATCGTCACGGATCGAGTTGATGAAGTCGTTCGTGAATTCCTCGGAGTTCACGTAGCGGACCCGGATGCCGCTGTAGAGCCTGCGGGCATAGTGGCCGATCGCATGCAGCAGGTGGGTCTTGCCGAGTCCGGAATCCCCGTAGATGAACAGCGGGTTGTAGGCCTTGGCCGGCGCTTCAGCCACGGCCACCGCGGCGGCATGTGCAAAGCGGTTGGAGGAACCGATGACGAACGTGTCAAAAACGTACTTGGGGTTCAGCCGGCCGAACTCGTGGGAAGTGCTCGGCAGCATCGGCTGCGGCTTCAGTTCAACAGACAGGTCTGTTGCGAGGGAAAGTTCGACGGCGGGTTCGGGCTCTTCGTAGAGGGGCACCAGATCGGTGTCCACGTCGATCGCGCACCGGATGTCGTCCGAGAAGACGTTGTGCAGGGCGTCGTCGAGGGCATCCTTCACCTGGGTCTGGAGCACTTCGCGCGTCAGTTCGTTGGGTACTGCCACCAGGAGCGTCGATCCGATGAGGCCCTGCGCCTGGGCGAGGATAACGAACCCGCGCTGCCTCGGGGAGACCCGGTCATCCTGTTCGAGAAGGTTCACCACGCGGCGCCAGGAACTTCCGACAGTATTGGCGTGGTTGGCTTCGTCTACTGTCATGTATCGGGTTCCTCAAAGCTTGCTGACCTGCATTACATGCAGCCGCAAGCCCGAAACCAGGGTGCTGGCCCGGCTTAATCCACAGGGTTATGCACAGTCCGTGGATAATCGGCTACTGGGACACTCTAGGGGATGAAAAGGCTAGAAGATAGCTGGCAAGCAGCTTGTGGATAATTACACGGTTGTGGTTCGAAAAGGGCGCTTGTGAGCCACTTCATCCACAGGCTGGACACAGTACTTAGCCACAGCTGGGGACAGGTGCTGGTTTGACTCACCATCACGGTCTGAACTAACGTTGTGGAGTCCTTTGTGCCTGCTTTCTGACCCCAATTTGGATCTTCGAACGCCCAGCGTTACGGAAACGGGGGAAGCAGACATATACAAAACTTAGCGTCGGCCAGTTCTTCCCCTTTGATCGGGTGGGCGCACCTTTGATCCACTGGAGTAACTAACGTGAGCAAGCGGACTTTTCAGCCGAATAACCGCCGTCGGGCCAAGAAGCACGGCTTCCGCCTTCGTATGCGCACCCGTGCCGGCCGCGCCATCCTGGCTGCACGCCGCGGCAAGGGCCGCGTCGAGCTGTCGGCCTAAATACTGACTCGTCGGTAAACTTCCCTTCGCGACTTTAACGGTGCTTGCCGCCAGGAACCGCCTGAGGACTTCAACCGATTTTTCAAAAACTGTACGTTCCGGCGTCCGCAATGGACGCCGGAACGTAGTGTTATATACGGCAACTATTGGGGCCGACGAACCCAGCAGAATCGGGTTCATCGTTTCCAAAGCTGTTGGGAACGCTGTTGCCAGGAACCTCGTTAAGAGGAGACTTAGGGAAGCCGGTGCTGTCTCGCTGCGCGAGTACGGGACCGGGTTCGCTATTGTGGTGCGTGCGTTGCCAGCATCGGCGACCGCCAGTTGGCAGGAACTGCTGGCGGACTATAACGCTGCCTTGGAAGCCACCATGAAGCGGCTGCAGGGCCGCGATCAAAGGTTGGCTGGAACAGGTTCGAACGGAACCGGTCCGAACGGAACAACACAGGAAGGGACACAGCGTGCTTGACCTGACTGGCGCCGTCGTCCGTTCTGTAAAGCCCGCAGCAGCGGCTGCCGGCATGTTCGTCTGGAACCTGCCCCGCAATATCCTCATCATTCTGCTCTTGGCCTACCGCAAGGTGATTTCACCCTTGTACGGACAGGTCTGCCGCTTCTTTCCTTCGTGCTCGGCATATGCGCTTGAGGCGATCACCGTGCACGGTGCAGTGAAAGGAAGCTGGCTCGCGGCGAAGCGCCTGGCGCGCTGCCATCCCTGGAATGCCGGCGGTGTGGACCACGTCCCCGCTGGCCACCGGGAGTGGCCTGAAAACCAGACCCCCACAATTGTTGTGATGAACAACCCGGACAAGTACCTGGCTGCTCGGACTGATGGAGAAGGCCGCGCTGCGGCCTAACGAATAGGGATATCGTATGGACTTCTTTGAAACAATCATGTTTCCGTTCAAATGGCTTGTGTCCATCATCATGGTGGGCTTCCATGAGGGCCTGAGCAGTATTGGACTCCCCGAGGCCAGCGGCTGGACGTGGACGCTGTCCATCATCGGGCTGGTGCTGGTGATCCGCGCCGCCCTGATTCCCGTGTTCGTCAAGCAGATCAAGGCGCAGCGCGGCATGCAGCTGCTGCAGCCGGACCTGAAGAAGCTGCAGGACAAGTACAAGGGCAAGACCGACCAGCTGTCCCGCCAGGCCATGGCGCAGGAACAGATGGCCATGTACAAGAAGCACGGCACCAACCCGTTCTCCGCCTGTCTGCCCATGCTCATCCAGATGCCGTTTTTCTTCGCGCTGTTCACGGTACTGTCGGGCATCAGCACGGCGCGGGACCAGGGCAACGGCATCGGTGCGATGAGCCATGACCAGGTGGTGCAGTTCGACGAGTCCACCATCTTCGGTGCCACGCTGTCCGCTTCGCTGCTGCACGGCGGCGAAGGCAACCTCACGGCCGTATGGATCCTCTCGATCATCATGATCCTTGCCATGACGGCCTCGCAGTTCATCACGCAGAAGCAGATCATGGCCAAGAACATGTCTGAAGAGGCCATGGCCTCCCCGTTCATGCGCCAGCAGAAAATGATGCTGTACATCCTGCCGATCGTGTTCGGTGTGGGCGGCATTAACTTCCCGATCGGTGTCCTGATCTACTGGACGACGACCAACCTGTGGACCATGGGTCAGCAGTTCTTTGTCATCCGCCGGATGCCGACGCCGGGTTCCCCCGCAGCCAAGGCCCTCGCTGAGCGCCGGGCCGCCAAGGGCCTTCCGGCCCTCCCCATCCTGGGAGGCAAGAAGGTCGACGTCGAGGCGGAGGCCGCCGCTGCCGCTGCGGTAGCGCAAGCCAAGAGCCAGCGCATCCAGCCACAACGCAAGAACAGGAAGAAGAAGTAATGTCTGTTGAAAGCTCAGAACAAGCACTTGCCGCTGAAAACAGCGAAGACCAGGACAGCACCGCCGAGGCCGTGTCCACGGACAAAGGCACTGCGGTAAGCCGCCTGGAAGAAGAAGGCGACGTCGCAGCCGACTACCTGGAGGAACTGCTCGACATCGCCGATATCGACGGCGATATCGACATCGAGGTCCGTAACGGACGCACCTACATCTCCATCGTCACCGAGGAAGAATCCGCTGGACTGGAGAGCCTGGTGGGCCGGGACGGCGAAGTCCTCGAGGCGCTGCAGGAACTGACCCGGCTCTCCGTGCTGTCCGCCACCGAGAACCGGTCCCGCCTCGTTCTGGACATCAACGGGTACCGCAAGGAACGTGCCGGCCACCTGCAGAAGATCGCAGAGGACGCTGTCGCCACGGCCAAGGAAACCGGGGAGCCTGTATCCCTTGAGCCCATGAGTGCCTATGAGCGCAAGATTGTTCACGACGCCGTTGCCGACCTGGGGTTCGTGAGTGAGTCCGAGGGCGAAGGCGCCGGCCGCCATATCGTCGTTTCCGTCGACTGACGCGCGGACTGACTGACTGATGGTTGAAATTACGGCCGCTGAGCGCCAGGCGGCGGAGAAAATCTTCGGCGACCGTTTGAGCCTGGCGGAACGCTACGTCGAGCACCTGGCAACTTCGGGAACGGAGCGCGGGCTCATCGGTCCGCGGGAAATACCGCGCCTGTGGGGGCGGCACGTGCTGAACTGCGCTGTCATCGAGAGCGAGATTGCGCACGGCAGCCATGTTGCCGACGTCGGAAGCGGCGCCGGGCTGCCGGGTCTCTGCCTGGCCATAGCCCGTCCGGATCTGGAACTCACGCTCATTGAGCCGCTCGAACGCCGGGTGATCTGGCTCCAGGAGGTTGTTGACGACCTCGGCTTGGACAATGTCACAATCATGCGCACCCGGGCAGAGCTTGCCGTGGGCATGGTGAACGCGGATGTCGTCACCGCCCGGGCAGTGTCTGCACTCAGCAACCTGGCAGGGCTGACCATCCCCCTCCTTGACGGTGAGGGTGAGGTCGTCGCCATCAAGGGACGCAGTGCCGCAGAGGAAATCGAGAAGGCCGCCAAAGTGATCCGTAAGCTTGGCGGTGTACAGACTTCGGTCGTAACAGTAGGCCAGGACCTGCTGGAGGAACCCACCACTGTGGTGCGCATCGTCGTGAAGAAGTCCCAAAAGATCGCCTAGCCCAGGCCCGGTGCCGCAGGTCTTGACTGCGGACCGGTTAGGCTAGAGAGCGGCAGCAAAAGGCCGAACGAGAGTGAGTGTGTCCCAGTGACCAGTAGCGAAACCTTCACACAGCGGATACCCCCGTTCGTGACTTTGGGGTCGGCACGTGCCGTTGCTGCGCCCTCCGTTGCTGCAGCCGCCAGTCACCCGAATCCGGTTGCGGGCACGGTAGATATGGCCAAGGTTTCACGTGAAACGCCCGGGCGGACAAACGTGCTGGACACCATGGATGACTCGAGCCCCATAGCCCGGGAGCTTGCCCACGAGAACAGGCGCCGCGAGCGGCTCTTGGGCCGCAAGCTCCCGAAGCCGGAGAAAACCCGTATTTTTACGGTTTCAAACCAAAAGGGCGGCGTCGGCAAGACCACCACCACCGTCAACATTGCGGGCGCACTGGCGGCGGCCGGACTGAACGTCATGGTCATAGACATCGACCCGCAGGGGAACGCGTCTACGGCCCTGGGCATTGAACACCACGCGGACGTGGACAGCATCTACGACGTCCTGATCAACGACGTTCCACTGGAAGATGTTGTGGCCCCGTGCCCCGACATCAGCAATCTCATTTGTGCACCCGCAACTATCCACCTTGCCGGCGCCGAAATCGAGCTGGTGTCCCTGGTGGCCAGGGAGCAGAGACTTCGGCGTGCGATCGACGTCTACGCCAAGGCACGCGAGAAAAAGGGCGAACCGCGGCTGGACTACATCTTCATCGACTGCCCGCCGAGTCTTGGTCTGCTGACAGTGAACGCGTTCTGCGCTGCCGGTGAAGTCCTGATTCCGATCCAGTGCGAGTACTACGCCCTTGAGGGGCTGAGCCAGCTTCTGAAGAACATCGAGATGATCCAGAAGCACCTGAACGCCGATCTGGTCGTCTCGACGATTTTGCTCACAATGTACGACGGCCGCACCAATCTGGCTGCACAGGTGGCAGCTGAGGTACGTCAGCATTTCCCCAATCAGGTGCTGGGAGCTGTTGTTCCCCGCTCCGTACGAATTTCCGAAGCACCGAGTTACCAGCAAACAGTCATGACGTACGATCCGTCCTCCAGCGGTGCACTTTCCTACCTGGAAGCCGCAGCGGAAATCGCTGAGCGTTAGAATTTTCCAAACACTGCAACAGCCGGAGCCTGGCACAGCCGGGCTCTTCCAATGGAGGGATTTATCCATGAGCGATAAGCGACGCGGGCTCGGTCGCGGTCTTGGCGCACTCATTCCAAGTTCCGCCGCCGCAAGCGCTTCCGGCAACGGTGCTGCGCCGTCACGCCCAGTGGATCTGTTCTTTCCTGAAGCCCGCAAAACTGCACGCCCCGACGCTACTGATTCTGACGTTGCTTCGGCTGGGGTTGCTTCGGCTGAGGCTGCCGCAGCCAAGGGCGGGAGCGCAGAGGAAAGTACTCCTGAATCGGAGGACGCTGAGACGGCAGCCGCGAAGCGCGCACCCCGGAGCAAGGCAGCTTCAGTAGATGCTGAAAAGTCTGCCACGCCTGCCGGTCCTGGACTGGGCAGCGCCAAGGCAGGGGCGTCTACCAGGACAGGTGCCCAAGAGCACTCAGGCGGAGCACCGGAGGAGCCGGGCTCGCGCGACGGCGGCAGTGCAGAGACATCTAACGATGTGGAGCTCGTCGAGGTACCGGGCGTTCGCTTTGCCGAAATCCCGGTGAGTGACATCCATCCAAACCGAAAACAGCCCCGCACTGTCTTCGATGAGGACGACATGGCCGAGCTCGTGCATTCTGTTCGCACAATAGGCGTCCTCCAGCCAATTGTTGTACGTACTTCAACCGAAGAAGGTGGAGAACCGTATGAGCTGGTGATGGGTGAGCGCCGGTGGAGGGCAGTGCAGGCCGCTGGGCTTGCCACCATCCCGGCGATCGTGCGCGACACCACGGATGACGACCTCCTCCGGGATGCGTTGCTGGAAAACCTTCACCGCAGCCAGCTGAATCCGCTTGAAGAGGCAGCGGCCTACCAGCAGCTGCTGGAAGACTTTGGCACCACGCATGAGCAGCTGGCTGATCGCATCGGCCGCTCCCGTCCTCAGGTGTCCAATACGCTCCGCCTTCTTAAGCTGCCCCCGCTGGTGCAGCGACGGGTAGCTGCCAACGTACTGTCCGCCGGCCACGCCCGTGCACTCCTGGCCCTGCCGGATGCCGCCGCGATGGAACGCCTGGCCCAGCGCATTGTCGCCGAGGGTATGTCTGTACGGGCCACAGAGGAAGCAGTCACGCTGCACCGCGAGCCCTCGAACCAGCCAAAGAACAACATTCCGCGTCCTGGTGCGCGGCATGAACGTCTCGACTATCTCGCCTCCTCATTGTCGGACCGTCTGGACACGAACGTGAAGATTTCGCTCGGGGCACGGAAGGGACGCGTCAGCATCGAATTCGCAAGCGTCGAGGATCTGAATCGCATCATGGACGTCCTGGCACCTGGTGCAGAGAGCTAGATTCCCAAGCCCTACCTCCGGGGTCCGTTTCACGTGAAACGGGCCCCTTTTTCTGGCCAAATTGCAGCTACCAGCCCCATTGGCCGCTGTCATGGTGCCGCTCAACGAACCTTCTCGGCCTACGCCGTGCCTGTTCGAGGGCTAGGACGGGCGACCAATAGTGTTTGGTTGATGGCTAGAACGTAGGGTTGTCCGCGCCGGTTGGAAGGCCGGGAGCAAGCCCTGAGCCCGGGAACCGGGTTGTACTCCTCTGAAGGACAAGCGCCAGTCAGCCATTGCCGCGTGGGCCAACTCGTCCAGCTCCCGGAGCCCAGCAAGAATCGGCGGCCGATAGGCGCAGGCGACGCTATTCCGCAAACGACCAGTTCATCAAGCCGAAACGGCCCGCAACCTGTGAGGGTGGCGATCCGTAGATCCTGCACCGATGTTGAGTGGTTCTTCGCGCTGAAGGCCGGGAAGCTACCACTCTGGCTCGACTCGCTCTGCCACTCCATCTCTGACTACTCCCTAGTGCGGCACGTGGCTGTGTTCTGTCGTCTGGTCAGCGCTCCCTCCCACCGTGGAGAGCACAGGTTGTTCAGCGCGTTCCCTTGCCTCGGAAGCTACCGAAGCGACGTTTTGCAGACTGCCAGGGACGCTCCCATTCTGTATCGGAGCACTTGTTGCGCGCAGATTGGATGTGGGGCTGTCTCGAAGGCCCTTTGCCCGTTCCATGCGGACTGCCCCGTACTCCCATCCCCCGAAAACGGCCGGCCCACGCGGTAGCCGCGTTCGAAGTCGGAGGTCCGCTATGGCTACGGATACTCCGTGCCTGCAAGACGGGGTCTCAACGGGGCACGTGCTCCGTCTCCTTCCTGGCGGCGGCTACGAAGTCTACCGATCTTAGGCGCAGGGCGGAGATGTGATCTATTCCCGGATATCGCTTACGCATGGATATGATGCTGTTTGCTGATTCTCTTCCCTCTCTCTCGCAGTTCAGTGGTCGTTTCACGTGAAACCAAAGAGGGAGAAGGTGCTTCAGCTGTTCCTAATTATCGGATTGGTCCGCGCCAGTCAGCGCTGTTCTAATCCGCCGACTTTCCCGTCCAGTCCGAATGTCCGCTTGTGGGCGCCGGCACAGGAGGCTCCGTTAGGCTTTTCGAATTTTGTACATGCTTTTTCGCTAGCGCATGCATCAGCCGATGATCCTGACGTTTCACATGAAACGTCATCTGTCCGGTCATGTTGAAGGGGCTTCCACGCTAGAGGCGTCTTTCCTAAGGGTGTGCGGGCCGACCTGGCCTGTATTCACCGATGTCTGCAGCTCGTTGGAAGCCGAATCCTCCGTCCTATCACTGGTGCGGGCCTCCTGTCACTGGAGCGCACGCCGCATGCTGGAGCGGTATGCAGCGGCGACTATTCCCGGGCAAAGTGCGTGCACGAAGGAGGGGTTAGCCATACGAATTTGCGGGGGCCCCTTCGACTTCTTACCAGTATTAGCGCGTGTAGCCAGGCTCGATGCTTGAACTGTTTGCTGCATTTCGCCCGCGTTGCTGTCTTCCACCCGCGATCTTCCATTTCCCGCCAGGCATCGCTCGAGTACGATGGACAACCGCGGGGTCCCCCCGCCCGGATGCTCGGCGGTCCCCGATAGGCCTGGCAGCGAACAGCGATGGCACGCTTCCTTTGTTGCAGACGGCATGGAAAAGACCGTTCATCTTCAAATTCCTGTTGCCAACTGAAGTCTCCACGCCTGTCGCGTCGAGTCCAGGGAGGATCTAGTGGGCGCGACCAACGTGGTGAAGGACCACGCCATGCCTGCTAGGACCAGTTCATGCCTACGGACGACGTAGACAGATAGGTGGGATATGTGGGGCGGTTCTCCTCCCTGCTGGGCTCACGGGCACGATGGGTGACTGCTCCTCCGTTCGGGGCGGAGGGTCTGCGTGGCTGACAGCGGGCGTTCTTATCCCCGTGCGCAGTCCGTTGCCGTATGGCAGGCAAATGAACTTGAACCGCAACACGGCCGGTACCTGTTTCACGTGAAACAAGGGACCCGGCCGTTTCACGTGAAACGGCCCCCAAGAACGGTCGAACGGACGAGTCGGCGCTTTGTTCAGATCCCCAGCCGCGCGGATGATTTGCCAAGGAGTCGTTGGTCGGCCGGCCAGCGTACGGCAATTGGCACAGCCACCCCGGGAACCGCAGGCGACGGAATGACGCCTTGGGCGCGATAGCAAGGCTTGCTTGCCGGTTGGTTGCTGTGTCTTTGGGGAACACGATCATCACGCTGCGAGTTCGCATCGTCCTTCGTCCCCTCTTTCTCCCCCACGCAAGAGCATGGGATTCCGCATGGCCGCGCCGAGGGCAGTGGCGATCAGCATCCTGCCTATGCCCGCACGACGGGTATTCATCCGCGCTCCCCCAGACAAACTTATGCGCACATGCACCTGGCGTCTCTTGGAGCCTCGCTTTTCGCAGCCCTGCATACCCCTGAGGCTCAATACAAGCCGGCGATGTGCAGGCTGGCGTTTAGCCCGAGGACCCTGATGGAACCGCGACCTGGGGACGTGCGCACGGCCAAGCGACGGCACGCCGACTCGCTGGCACCTCGGTGGCTCTTCCCGGCGGCACGTGGTTCCCTGGAGAGTTGGGTGTCGTATCGCCCTCCTCGACGTTCTGATTCCTGGCTGCGCCTCGCCGTCGTACGGTGTGATCGCCAACGCGGACTGCTCAACGGGCCTGGTGATCTGATGTGGATAACCGTGTGGATATCGCTGTGGAAACGCCTGTGGATAACAGTGGGGATAACTGGAGGCCAGCGGCGGGGCGCCCGCATATTGGGTGTGACTGCCGGCAGCGCGCCGCAGCTGCAGGCGACGCTCGTACGGATAGCTGGCGCCGAGTGTTTCACGTGAAACGCGTCACGGGAAGCGCTCCTCATTTTTACACTCTTGAAACTCCGCACCGAAGCCTAATACTGGAGCAAAATCGGTTTCTTGCACGGATCTGACCCTCATCAAAGCAGGTGTTCTCGTAGAGGTAGCGGATAGGCTCACTGCACGGTTTGCTGCTCAAACGTAGGCTGAGTTGGCTTGTACCCGCAGCACTCCAACAGCTTCGTCAGGAGCGGCCCGGAATGAGCTGTGAAAAAGCCTGTGGATTAGGCTGTGGATAAAGATGTGAATAATGTCACTGTCTAAGAGGGAACCCGATCCCCGGAGGGCGATGCTTCGTCGCCGCCGTACCCTTTTCTGAGTTGTGGCGCACGCGACTTCAGTACCTGATTACCTGACGCAGAGGCTGTTGATCTTTCACATGCAACTAGGGCGAGGCAGTGGTTTGCGTCCGGAATCGGGCAGACCTGGCACGTGCCGATACAACTGCACCCTTGGGCCGAGTGGGCATTTACTGACTGCCGGTTTTCAGCAAATGATGGGACAGTGCGGTAGTCGTCTTGTCCGCGGTGCCTGGTGTGGCATCGAGGCACTAGGCAGCTAATCGGTGGTGCCTGAGTGGCTAGGCTGGGACCGCGGTCGTCCCCGTCCGTAGTTCGGGGACGGAGCATCGTGGTCCGTGCAGGGTCTTGAAGGGGCTCCGCGACCCTGGGTGTCGGGAGACCATTTAGTCGGTCGCCGAATCGTGACGTGGCGTTGCGTCGACCGGCGCAGTGCCGGCAGGCACTTGGGTCATTGCAGGGCTCGGCGGTTGCCGTGAAGTGTCGGCAAGGCTCGAAGTGGCCCGGGAAGTCGATCCGTCCAGAGGGCGCCAGGGGCATGCGACGATGTTCGGGCGAGTCTATGGAGTATTGATTCGGCCAATGGCCTTGGACGTTTCTCACAAGGAGAGGCTGCACAGGGTGGGGCCGCCTATCTCTTCGGAACGTGGTCCGATACCACCTGGCCTTGGGCCAATTCACCGTACCCATTTGCTGGGAGCGCGTTGCCAGCGCCAGTGGTGCAGCACCGGACATCAGTGACTCTACCTGCCGATGACTAGCGAACGGTAGCTGAATTGGGACAGGTCGGCGCTCGAAGCAATACTGAACGCGGTTCGCACGTTTCACGTGAAACATGAATACCCATGGCCCGGCTTAAAGCCGACCGGGCTCGTAGTCGACTGGCCGAACGGTTGAGGGATGACTTCCGCGTATGCCGCGGAAGGGCGCCGCTGGTAGTTGGCCTCTGCAGACGTGGCACGGTTGAGGACCTGGTTCGCCGCCGAATGGCCGTGGGCTTGAGCGGCTGTGGGATTGGGAGCAGAGCCGCAGCCAAGGTTTAGGTGTTTGATCAGAACCTCCGACTATCACTGATGCAGCCGAGAAAACTGGCGGCATGCGGGACTACACGCAACTACCGGGGAAGTTCGTTCGCGAGGGGCGGGCAACTCCGGAATTGAAAGGGCGGCGCCTGGGACCGCCGGCTGTGTTCGTTCAAGTATCGATTCAAGCCGAGTGTGCGGACGGGTGGTGGTGCGCACGGATCTCCGTGGCTTGATGTGGAGTCTAGCAACGCAACTTCAAGGTGGCTGATGCCCTTCAGAGGCCGGGCCCCACGGAATCGGCAAGTTGTCTATGGTCAAGGATGGAACAAGGATTTGGAACGTTAGGGCACCGTCTCTGCTCTGCGATGTCTCTCGGAAGAACGACCGTCAGCCTGTTTCACGTGAAACCATGTCCATACCTGTCTTGGAAAGACTTGGCGCTGGCAAAGAAGCGCCTGAAGCACCAGCGGGCGAAGGGGCATGTAGTTCAGACGGAGAGCGTCACTAGTTGTTGTACCGGCAACGGAGACTAGATCCCTCACGCATACTGATTTCGAGTCCGGTTAGCACCGTAGTCCAGCTCTAAGCTTCATGCGCCGGGAAACGGCTCCGGAATCGCCAAGCTGTGGTTGTTAATCACGGAGTCCGGACGCCTATCTACGGATTAGAAGGTCTTTTATGGTGTGGCAACTCATCGTTGTCGTGGAATTCATCACGCCGATTTCAGGTTGGCGCTCAAAATTCTCCTTCAGGCTTGTTGCGTAATCGGTAGCCCATGGAAATGTGCTCATTTGTGTGAGCTTTTGGACAACTCGATCCCGGCCAGTTCGCTTCTTCGGTTCGAGGAGGGGCGGATCGGCTGAGCTGCCCGGGTGAAACGATGCTTTGGGTTTGCTCATACGGCGGACTTTACGGCCCGTTGCGTGCCAGGAGACATGTGGTTGCCGCGCAGACGGCGGGGCTTCGTCCGTGCCCTTACAGAGGTATGGAAAAACACATACCGACCTGAGGTCTCGGCGGCGGTACTTTCGCTGCTTCACGTTGTTCTTTGATGGCGTTCACCCGAAATTAGGTGCCTAATCGTGGGCCGCTTGCAGTGCAGGGTGCTCCCCGGCGGCGAGTCATGTCAGCCTGCAGTTGTAGCTTTATGTTTCACGTGAAACGTCGCCCCAAGTCTGTAGAGCGTGTCGACGATGAGAAGATCCCCTCCCTGTGTACGGCGCCGGTTCTTGGCATCTAGCGTTGTCGACATGGGGCGATTGCATATCCGGTAGCGTTTCACGTGAAACTGCCGCGCCTGCGCACCGCTCGGACGCCTTGGTTGGAGCTGCTCGCAGGTGAACTTCCAGCTGGGAACTTTAGATGACAGATGGCAATACCGCTATAAGTGCCAGTCCTCGCGCAATGGCGGACAGGCGCGCTGAGCGGCCCTGGGTATCGTTGCGCCCAATTGCTACTCGCCTCGTTGTCGAGGCGAGGAACGCGACATCGCTCTGAGGAGCCGCCCTGAAGTTGGTGTTGGGCTGACATGAATCTGTCCAGCGGTATACGGTCCTGAACAGGGCCATCTGTCGCGAGATCAGACAACAGACCGTCACGAGACTGAACGACAGTTGGCCCGGCAACCGGCTGGACTAGAAAGTGAGCGCATGCTCCGTGCAGATCCACAGCGTGAGAAGCGACCAAAGTGATCGGCAGCCAGAGAGGGGAAGCACCTTCTGGGAACCGACCAAACGGTCATCGGTGCAGTTAGCGGTCGGTGCGGTTGGTTACGGTGCCGCTTCCTTCGATGACGCCGTGCCGTGCCGTGCCATGGGAGGCTACTTCCGGTGCCGCATGGTTTGCCACGGTGATGTCGCGCGCTGAATTGCCAGCGCTGTTTCACGTGAAACGCCGTTGAAGGTCGCCGCGGCCGAACATAGAGTTCACGAGCACAGTACGCCAACGACGAGCCCGAGGGGCATCGTCTAGGTCAATCGGTGGGGACGTTCCACGACTGCAGCAGCACCCTAACCGCACGTCATCCAGGGTCGAATTCTGCCTGAGTCCATCTCAGTGAAGAAAGCAGGACTTCGAAACAACTTGCGGTTCATTTAGCCGAAGATTTGCCCAGTGTAGTGATTCGCTGTGATCCTTTCGGTGTCCTCCACGGGAAGTATCCCGCTGAAGCCATCCCGGCAGTTACCAAACCCGCATTGACCTGTTGCCACCGTGCGTTCGTCCCAGAAGACCCTGCCCATAAAAAAGTGGCCACCACTCTTTCGGAGTGGTGGCCACGTCCCGCCGCCTAATAGGGGCAGGTTCGTTCTCTTGGTTAGGACAGGACGTCTGCAAATTCCTTTTCGAAGAACTGCTTCGGCTTTGCACCGATGACTGTGCTCTTCACTTCGCCGCCCTGGAACAGGTACACGGCAGGAATCGAGGTGATACCGTACTCGGCGGCAATGGACGGGTTATCGTCGACGTTCACCTTGACCACCTCGACCTTTTCGCTGTATTCCACGGAGATCTCGTCCAGGATGGGGCCGAGCTTGCGGCAGGGACCGCACCATTCGGCCCAGAAGTCCACGATTACCGGCTTGTCGGCTGCCAGAACGTCCGTGCTGAAGCTTGCGTCGGTCACATCTTTAGCGTTGCTCATAATCCTGTCTCTCTTTCGAAGTGTTTCAGCGCCGTTCAGGCGTGAAGGTCTGCAAGGTAGTGTTCGACGTCGATTGCGGCTACACAGCCGGAGCCCGACGCCGTAATGGCCTGGCGGTAGGTGGGATCGACGACATCACCTGCTGCGAAGACTCCGGGGATGCTCGTCCGGGAGCTGCGGCCCTCCACCGCGATAGTTCCCGCGTCCGTCATCTTAAGGGTGTCCTTGACAAGCTCCGTGCGGGGATCGTTTCCGATGGCCACAAAGACGCCCGTGACTGCCAGTTCCGACTCGGCACCGTCCAGGACGTTTTTCAGCTTCAGGCCTGTCACCTTGTCATCGCCGAGCACGTCCTCCACGGCCGTGTTCCAGATGAAGTTAATCTTCTCGTGAGCCTGGGCGCGGTCACCCATGATTTTGGAAGCCTTCAGTGTGTCGCGGCGGTGGACAACGGTTACGGACTTGGCGAACTTGGTGAGGAACAGTGCCTCTTCCATCGCGGAGTCGCCACCGCCAATGACGGCGATGTCCTGGTCCTTGAAAAAGAAACCATCGCAGGTTGCACACCAGCTGACTCCGTGGCCGGAGAGACGCTTTTCATTGGCCAAGCCAAGCTCACGGTAAGCGGAGCCGGTGGAGAGAATGATGGCCCGCGCGCGGAAGGTCTCCCCCGTGGCGATGGTGACCGTCTTTATGTCGCCGTCGAGGTCCAACGCCGTGACGTCTTCAAACTGGATTTCCGTTCCGAAACGGGCGGCCTGCTTTTCAAAGTTCTCCATCAGGTCCGGACCCATGATGCCGTCGGGAAAGCCTGGGTAGTTCTCGACGTCCGTGGTGTTCATCAGTTCGCCGCCAGCAGTGACGGAACCGGCCAGAAGCAGCGGCTTAAGGTTGGCACGTGCCGTATAGACAGCCGCCGTGTACCCTGCCGGGCCGGAGCCGACGATGATGACATCACGTACTTCTGACGCGCCGTTTTCTGCGTTGCTCACTGAACGGTGAACCTCTTCCCTTAATCGATGAGCCAGCTTTCGGCCGGCCACATGGCACAACTGATTAGCGGTGCCGAATATTCCAGACGTAGTGGAGGCCCGCTAAGGCGCGTGAAGCCTGCACACCCACGCCATCACAAGACGTCCCCCAAGGGTACCGGTTCGGATCCATCAGAGCATGCCCGTTACATGTCATGGCATCAGGCCGAAAACGTGCAGCCGGCAAGGTGACCGGAAAAGGATGCGCTCCGCTACTGGACCTTGATTTCCGCGAGCCGGAGACCGAAACCGTAGCGGGTCTTCGGCGCCGCCAGCCGGGGCAGGTTCTTGATGGACACGATGACGTACTCCGCAGTGACCGGCTCAGCGAGCGGCATGGTCAGGTCAGGCGAGGTGAAGCTGTTGGTGCCCACCTGCTTGGCACCATCCAGGGACGGCCTGTCATTCGTGAAGACGCTGATGTTACCGCCCGAGGCACCCAGCTGGTTCAACGTGATGGAGGAGATCTTGGACGGGTCCTTCAGCTTGACCGCGAGTGATACACCATCAGGAGCCAGGCCACCCCAGTTGTCGGTCGCAAACTCCATGTCTGACCAGTAGCTGGCGGCGTTGCCGTCGAACGTCTTGGCGAGGTCATTGTCGTAGTTGGAGGCAAAATCAAAGACACCCAACCGAGTGACACCCTCTACTGCCGGCGGTCCGGCCGCGGGTGCGGTGCTTGGACTGGGCGACGGGCTTCCGGTGCCGGCCTTCTCAGGCGCAGTCGCCACGGATCCCGGCGTTTCCTGGGACTGAGGCGCAGGCTTGATGAGGCTGCCAAGGTTGGTGACGGCAAAGATCAGTCCGACAACCAGCACTGCGGCCAGCAAACCGCCCACCAGCCACCGCATGGAGCGCGGCTCCTGCCGGGTTTCATCTTCATCGTCATCGTCGTAGCTGGCGCCAGCCGAAGCGAGGCCAGTTCCGGCGGCCGCAGGGAAGCTGCTGGCCTGCCGGTCCGAGTGGTGGCCGTCCACCTCGTCGTCGGTGTATTGGTCGTTGGCATAGCGATCATCGGGTGCGTAGCCATAGTCGTTCTGCGACCACAGCGATACCTTCGGGTGATCATCCCCGCCATGGGCCCCCGCTGCGCCACGCTCGTGCGAGCCTTCAGTGGAGTTCGCGGAGCTGTTGCGTTCACGCTGGAGCAGGGCCTGCTCTACGTTCTCGCGCTGGACGGGCTGTGGTGCCGTGTTCTCCGGAACCTCAGTCCGCGGCCTGCCCGCAGGGGCTGCCGCGCCGGCACCTGAAGACTCGCCGGGGCCTGCGGCGGCGCCTGCAGCCGGAACGCCCGGACGGCTCGGCGGAAGCGGAGGGACGATGGGGGCCCTGCGGACTGGAGCAGCCGGTGCGCTGGCACCGGCATGCTGCTCCGGCGACTGCTGGCCGGAGCTGCGGCCGCCACTGTGAGCCGGGTAGGAGTCACCCTGATGGGCTGCGCTGTAATCGATGTAGCCGGCGTCAACCTCTTCCTCGTCGTCGTACAGTTCCGGTTCATGGGACCGTGCCTGCCCGAAAATCTCACTGCCCAGCGTGTCCGTGAAGAATGGTTCAACATACGGAGGGTTGGACGCAACCACGAGGTCCAGCAGGTCAGCCGCGGACGTGTGGTTGGTGATGAGGTACGTGGTGGCATCGCTGACGCCGAGATCAAGGATCTGAACGCTGCCGGGGCGTTCCCCGGTGGCCACTTCACGGGCGCTCTGAGCCACTTGGTCAGCGTTGTGGGGGCCGGCCACCAGGATGCTGACCGGCCTGTTGAGCACCTGGTCCGTACCATCCAGCACCAGATCCTGGTCATGCGAGGTCAGTACTGTGGCCGTGACCTTGTAGCGGCCGCCAAGTACTGATCCGACATCGATCGGGTGGGACACGTGTTCCTCCTAGGCTGTCCGGGAATTGCGCGGGCCTGGTGTGCCGTCACCGCGGAAAGACCTCCGGCAAGCCGGCTGACACCTGACCCGCAACTACCCTTGTTCTTTTTCGATCCTAGCCGATGCTGTGCAACGGCCGGGTGAGACGGGCTGGATAAGCCGGACCCGGTGTCTTATTTTTTCTTCTTGCGCCTGGTCCTGAAGTACGGGTTCTGACCTGGCTTGCCTTGGAACGTCCTCCGGCCCGGTAGCGGGATCTCCTCGCGCAGTATGCTGCCGCGGGCGGTGCTGGGTGTCTCCTCCTCCGGCAGGTATGCTGGCTTGCCGGAACGTCCGGCATCCTCTCGTTCCGGCCTGGGAGCCGGTCCGGCACGGAAGGAAGCGGCATCGAATTCGCCCGAGATCCGCGGAATCAATCCGGTGTCCAGCGAGACCGTGGCGCGTTCCGCCGTCGGCCGCTGCGCAGAATGGGAACCTGACCCGGGCGCGGCGGCGGCTCTCCGCGCCCCCTCCGTGATGGTACCGGCAGAATCACCGGCTGCCGGTGCCGTAGGCCCGGCGCCGCGGCCCAGCCGTCCGAGCAGCGGACGGAGCAGGTCGCGCAGTTCGGTAACGCGGAACAGTTTCAGGAGCAACAGGTATGCGGCCAGCATGACGGGCCCGACGACGATGATGGTCACCAGTGCCGTCAATCGGTTGGTCCAGGCGAAGCCCACCGGACTGTAGTTACCCAGCAGCCAGAGGGCGCCGACGCCGGCAATGGCGGAACCGAGCGCGGCGTAACCCATGCGTATATACGAGTTGGCGATCCGCGGCCCGTCCAGATGCCCCAGGAGCCGGCGCAGGAAGAACGCGCTGACGATCACCGAGAGAATGTTGCCGCCCGTATAGAGAATGGCGATGGCAAAGATGATCTGGTTGAACGGGAGGAACTGGATGAAGAACGCCGCCACGACGTTCACCAGGGCCAGGACCAACTGGATGTAGAACGGTGTCCGGGCATCCTCATTGGCATAGAAGACCCGGGACATCATGAAGTTCGCGCTCATGAACGGCGTGGAGAGCGCCAGGATGGTGAGGGTCTGCGCCAGCATGATCCCGTCAGTCCGCAGCCCGCCGGAGAAGAACATGCCCAGTGGCCCGGCCAAAGCGAAGAGGGCGAGGGCACCGAACACGGTCGCGACTGCCATCGTGCGCAGCCCCTGCGACAGTGCATTGCGGAGTTCGTCGCGGTTTCCCTCCTGCGAGGCTCGTGTCATGCGGTTAAACAGCACGGTGGCGAGTGAGAGCGCGATGATCGAGTGCGGCAGCAGGTACAGCTGGCTGGCAACCTCCAGCACTGCGTTGCCGGGAAGCAACGCGGCAGAGTCAAAGTCGCCGGCTTTCTGGAGGCGGAGCCGCTCCGCACCCGGAATGGTGGCGATGCGCATCACGTAGAGGAAGGCGAGCTGGCCGACGGCGGCGGTGAGGAGCGTCCAAACGCTCAGCTTTGCGGCGTGGCCAAGCCCCACTCCGCGCCAGCCAAAACGCGGCCGCAGGCCCAGCTTCAGGCGGAAAACGGGGATGAGCAGGATGGCCGTCTGGGCGATGACGCCGATTGTGGAGAAACCGGCCACGAAGAAGGTCTGGGTGTCACCCCAGTTGTCCAGCGTATGAGGATTGGCCACGTTGGCGCCGAAAATCCAGATGAACATACCCAGGCCGGCGATGGCCACGACATTGTTCAGGATGGGTGCCCACATGGCCGGGCCGAAGGCTCCATTGGCGTTGAGGACCTGGGTCAGGAGGGCATAGAGGCCGTAGAAGAAGATCTGCGGCAGGCACCAGAAGGCGAACGTAACGGCAAGGGCCCGCTGCTGCGGAGAATAGCCCTGTGTGGTCAGTTCGATGACGAAGGGAGCCAGCAGCGTCACCAGCAGTGTCAGGGACAGCAGCACCAGCACCGCCAGCGTCAGGAGCCGGCTGATGTAGTCCGCTCCCCTGTCGGGCGCCTTGCTTGCCTTGATGATCTGCGGCACGAGCACGGCGTTGAAGACACCGCCGGCCACGAGCAGGAAGATCAGGTTCGGCAGGTTGTTGGCGTTGATGAACGTGTCATTGACCGTGGAACCCAGTCCCAGGGCGGCGCCGAGCATCCACGTTTTGCCGAAGCCCAGGATGCGCGAGACCAGGGTCCCGGCCGCCATGATGGCGCTGGACCGGGCTTCGCCGGGCTGGGCCGCGCTGGAGGCAGCCTCGCCGGCAGGCGTGACGCCCGAGGGCGGTTCGCCCGGCTGTGCGGGCTGCTCGGATGGTGGATTGGCTGCTGACATCGTCTTCATCGTCTCACCCGGGCGGGCAAATTGCCGTAACCCACGTTGCCGTAACCCGCGGCGGCCCTGTCCGGGCCGCACGGACCTCAGAGGTGTTCGGGCAGGACCTCGCGGGCAAGATCCGCAATCCGGCGCTCGTTGGGAAAGGAGAGTTTGCGGGCGAGTTCGTGGATGGGGATCCAGGCAACGTCCACCGCTTCCTTGTCAGGATCGTTTTCGATGGTGAGCTCGCCGCCGGTTGCGCGCAGCAGGTAGTGGTGAACGGTCTTGTGGACCCGGTGGCCACTCACCGTGAACCAGTAATCGATGCTGCCCAGCGGAGCCAGGATTTTCCCGTCAATGCCGGTCTCTTCCGCGATCTCGCGCACAGCGGCCTGCTCGTTGTTTTCCCGCCCCTCCGGATGGCCTTTCGGCAGGCACCATTCCAGGCGTCCGCCCCTATTAAGTCGGGCGATGATCGCAACCCTCAATTCGTCGTCGGACGTGTCCACCACGACGCCGCCGGCGGAGATCTCCTCGACAGTCGGGAGGGAGGCCGGAGCCGAGTGCGGTGCAGGCGCGACGTGTGCACCAATTGCCGACGGCAACGGTGGGTTTGTCCTCCTGCCGGGGGCGCTCGGTACTGGATGGGCCATGCAGTCCACTCTAACGACTCTTGTCCCGTGATGATGACTGGAACATGGCTTCAAGGTGTCCTGCATATGACGCGGTTTGCCCCCAAGCGCCCGCGATCACTGTGATTGGTGTGGTTGGGCAGGGTTTTCTGACAAGCTTAAGTAACTATGGCGCACGCACATCAAAAGACTGATCTCCACACCGTCGATTTCCAGGTGGACCCGGTGGTCCTGGAGCTCGGCCAGCGCTTCGTGGACGCGGGGCATGAGCTCTCGCTCGTCGGCGGCCCTGTCCGCGACCTCTTCCTGGGCCGCACCTCTCCCGACCTCGATTTCACCACCGACGCCACGCCTGACCAGACCGTGGCGCTGATTAAGAAGTGGGCTGACAACTTCTGGGAAATCGGGCGCGCCTTCGGAACGATCGGCATGCGGAAAGCCGGATTCCAGATCGAAATCACCACGTACCGCGCCGAGGCCTACGATCCGGAATCCCGCAAGCCCGTGGTGGCTTTCGGAACCTCGCTGACCGATGACCTGCTGCGGCGCGACTTCACCATCAACGCCATGGCGCTGCGGCTGCCCTCCATGGAGCTCGTGGATCCCTTCGGCGGAATCCGCGACCTCCATGCCGCCGTGCTGGCCACTCCCGGCGCCCCCGAGGCGTCCTTTTCGGACGATCCGCTGCGCATGATGCGCGCCGCCCGCTTCGCGTCCCAGCTAGGGGTGGCCGTCCACGATGACGTTCGGCTGGCCATGACACAGATGGCCGACCGGATCGCCATCATCTCCTCCGAGCGCGTCCGCGATGAACTCGTGAAACTCATCTGTGGCCGGCACCCACGGGTGGGCGTGGATCTGCTGGTGGACACCGGCCTGGCCGAGTTCGTGTTGCCTGAGGTGTCCGCGCTGCGCCTCGAGTCCGACGAGCACCACCGCCACAAGGACGTGTACCAGCACTCGCTCCAGGTGCTGGAACAGGCGGCCACCCTGGAGACAGACGAAGACGGCCCCGTGCCCGGACCCGATTTCGTGCTGCGGTTCGCAGCACTGATGCACGACGTCGGGAAGCCGGCTACTCGCCGTTTCGAACCGGGCGGCGCGGTCAGCTTCCGCCACCATGACATGGTGGGCGCCAAACTCACCGCGAAGCGGATGAGGACCCTCCGTTTCGACAACGACACCATCAAGGCGGTTGCGCGCCTCGTGGAGCTGCACATGCGCTTTTACGGATACGGCGACGCCGGGTGGACCGATTCCGCTGTCCGCCGGTACATCACCGACGCCGGGCCCTTGCTGGAGCGCCTGCACCGCCTGACCCGCTCGGACGTCACCACCCGCAACCAGCGCAAGGCCGAGCGGCTGGCATTCGCCTATGACGACCTCGAGGACCGGATTGCGGCGCTGCGTGAGCAGGAGTCCCTGGATGCCGTGCGGCCGGACCTCAACGGCGCCCAGATCATGGCACTCCTGGATCTGAAGCCGGGGCCCGTCGTGGGAAGGGCCTACAAATTCCTGCTGGAGGAACGGATGGAAAACGGCCCCATGGAGCCCTCAGTCGCGGAGTCGGCGTTGCGTGCGTGGTGGGCGCGGCAGCCCGAGTCTGCGCCTGAAGCACCGCAGCCCTCGCCGTCCGGTCCCGCAACGCCTCCCGCCGCCGAAACTTCCCCAACTGAGGAGTCTTAAGTGAATTCCGCCTACATCGCCCGTCCCCAGCTTTGGATCCTGCGGCATGGTGAAACTGAGTGGTCCAAGAGCGGCCAGTACACGGGGTTGACCGACCTCCCGCTGACGGTGGAAGGCGAACAGCAGGCGGTGGAAGCCCGCAAAGTGCTGGACGGTGTGGATTTCGACCTCGTGCTGACCTCCCCGCTGCGCCGCGCCCGCAGGACGGCCGAACTCGCGGGGTTCCCCGACGCCGTTCACGAACCGCTGGCCGTCGAATGGGACTACGGCGACTACGAGGGCATCAGCTCGGACCTGATCCGCAAGGACAACCCGGACTACCTGATCTGGACCCACGGGGTTCCGAACGGCGAGACACTGCAGGACGTGGCGGCCCGCGCGGACAAGATCGTGGCCCGGGTCCTGGAATCGGGCCTTGACAACGTATTGATCGTGGCGCATGGACATTTCTCGCGCATCCTCACGGCCCGGTGGCTGGAGCTCGCCCCGGAAGAGGGCCGGCACTTCATTCTCGGAACCGCCAAAGTCTGCACCCTGGGCTGGGATAAAAGGACACCGGCCATTGTCCGCTGGGGCCTCTAACAATACTTTGTTTGCTAATTCCGAAAATTGTTTGAGAATTAGGTAGTCAACCGCAGCATTCCTGGTGTACTTTTGTTTCTGACCCCAGAGCGATCTTGCCGGGGTCATCGGCGCACGTTGGCCGGCCAGTCAGCCGGAACACGGCAGAGCAGAAAAGGAGGTTGGGAAAATGATTACTTTGACTAGCGGATGGAAGATGACCATCACCGCGTTTCCCGCTTCCGTTGCTGGCCTGCGCCGTTATCGCAGACTTGCTGGCTGACCCTGCTCTTCGCGTGTTCCTAGCGGCGTAGGGTTATCAGGACGATAATCGCGCCTTCTTGGCGGATTCCTGAGCCAGCGGCCTGATCCGGCGGAGTCCTGGCGGTTTCGCAGCTCCCCATATTTCAGAACCTGCTTCTTGGTGGGGCTCCGCAGCGCTTCCGTTTTCTGGACTATTTCGGCTTTGCCGCATTTCCTATTCCAGCCGGGCATCCCTCTGTCCATTTGTGCCATTTCGGGCGAATACAAATGGCCTTATTGGCATGCCACAAATTCCTTGCGCTTTGTCCTGTTGCGACCCACCCGAAAGGAGGTGAGCCCCATGCTTCGCAAACTCCAAGCCCTTCTCCTGAGCCGAATTCCTGCGAGGGACCGGCAGCAACAGTTCAACAGCCAGCTGCTGGACCAGAACCGGGAAGACGTATATGCCCGGATGCACCAGCAAATGAGCATCCTGCGCTGAAACCGATCAGCGCGCTTGCTTTTTTGACGCGTTGGCATCTTACAAGGAGGCCTGATGCGCCGTACCGGCCACAGCATCGCCCCGGGAGCCCGTGCAGGTGTGCGCGGGCTCCCGCCGTGGAGCAGTGCCCCGGTAAGCTCGGAGCCATGCAGGAAACTCAGCCGCCGCCCCCTCGTCAGCGTGCGCGCCTGGTGGTGCCGAGCCGGAGCGACCGCCTGCTCAGGAACTTCACAGAGCTCGTCGGCGGCCCCTTGGGAAGGCACTCGGCGCCGGGGATCGTTGCCCCGGGTTTCTTCACGGTGGAACGGGTACTGATCATCCTCACCGTGCTTGCGGCTCTGGCCGGGATCGTCATCAAGGGCTACTGCCGCGTCAATGGCTGGGCAACGCCGTCCCAGTTCTACTCCACCTGCTACTCCGACTTTCCGGAGCTTTTCCGCAGCCGCGGCCTGGGTGACGGAGCGTTCCCCTTCTTTACCGAGGGCACCCTTTTCGAGTATCCGGTCCTGATGGGCCTTATTGCCGGCGCCACGGCATGGTTAGTCCCGGGGACAGGGGCCACTGAGGCTCGGGTACTGGGCTACTTCGACGTCAATGCCACGCTGATAGCCGCCGTCTGGATCGTCACTGTGCTGGCAACGGCCCGGATGACCCGGCGCCGCCCGTGGGACGCCGCGATGGTGGCGCTGGCCCCGGGCATCGTCCTGGCCGGAGTGATCAACTGGGACATGTGGGCAGTGGCCCTGCTGGCCCTTGGCATGTACTTCTTCTCACGGGAGCGGCTTGTGCTGGCGGGCGTCCTGATAGGGCTGGGAACTGCCACAAAGCTCTACCCTGTCCTGGTTTTCGGGGCGATCTTCCTGCTGGCCCTGCGCACCGGAAAAATCAGGGCTTTCCTCGTCCCTGCGGTGGCGGCCGCCAGTACATGGTTGGCCGTCAACCTCCCCTTTGCGTTGAGGGACCTGACCGGCTGGAAGTACTTTTTCGAGTTCACGCAGGACCGTCCGGCAGGATTCAGCTCGCCGTGGTACGCCTACAACCTCGTGGCGGAGCGGGTGCGGTGGACACTCCTTACACCGGAAGCCATCAACACTCTCGCCCTCAATGTCTTCCTGCTGGCCTGCGTCCTCATCGCCGTGCTGGCATTGACGGCACCCACGCGGCCGCGGCTCGCACAACTGACCTTCCTCATCGTGGCAGCCTTCATCCTGACCAACAAGGTGTACTCCCCGCAGTTCGTCATCTGGCTGGTCCCCCTGCTCGCCCTGGCACGCCCGCGCTGGCGGGACTTCCTGATCTGGCAAGGCCTTGAAGGGCTGCACTGGGCCGCCATCTGGATGTATCTTGGCCAAGTGACCAGCGGCGGTGTTCCACAGCACAACATCGACATGCCGTACTACGTTCTGGCTGTGGGCGCACATATGCTCGTGACGGCATACCTCATGCTGCGCGTGGCCCTTGACATCTGGGACCCGACGTACGACCCCATCCGCCGCCACTTCCTCGACGATCCCCATGGCGGACCGTTCGATGGTGCGCCGGACCGCCTCCGGCTGGATCCCCTGCGCCCGTCGGCATCAGTACTCCCCTGGCGGACGGCCGCCCGCCGTGCCTGACGTCGCGGTCGTCGGATCCGGACCCAACGGCCTCGCCGCGGCTGTGATCCTGGCCCGCGCGGGACTGAAGGTGCATGTTTACGAGGCGGCAGCAGAGATCGGCGGCGGCACCCGGACCTTGCAGCTCATCGAGGAGAACCACTGGCACGACGTGTGTTCCGCTGTGCACCCCATGGCGCTGGCCTCGCCGTTCTTCAAGGCGTTCGAACTGCGCCGGCGTATCAGCCTTGCCCTGCCCAAGATCCAGTTTGGGTCACCGCTGGACGGTGCGCGGTCGGCCCTTGCCTACCGCTCCCTTGACCGTACCGCTGATGAACTGGGCCGAGACGGCCATGCCTACCGCAGGCTCATGGCACCGCTGGTCCGGCGCCTGGACGGCATTGTCGAGACCTCATCGGACCAACTGCTGCGGATGCCGGCTGACCCGTTGTCCGCTGCTCTCCTGGGCATCCGGACCCTTGAACAGGGCTCGCCGCTCTGGAACCTCAGGTTCCGGGGGGATCGGGCCCCGGCCCTCATCAGCGGCGTGGCCGCCCACGCTGTGGGGCGTCTTCCCTCCCTTGCGGCGGCAGGAGCAGGGCTCCTCCTGAATGCCCTCGCGCACGGGGACGGCTGGCCCATTCCTGTGGGCGGATCGTCGTCGATTGCAGCGGCAATGGTGAAGGATATTGAGGCACACGGGGGGGCAATCCAGCCCGGAATCAGGGTGACGTCCCTGGCCGAGCTCGAGCCCGCCAAGGCTGTCCTGCTGGATGTGGCACCGCCGGCGCTTTCCCGGATTGCAGGAAGCAGGCTGCCCACCTCCTACCGCCGGTCATTGGAGTCCTACCGTTTCGGGAGTGCGGCCTGCAAGGTGGACTTCATCCTGTCCGGCCCGGTGCCCTGGGCAGCCCCCGGACTCGCCGACGCCGGCACGGTCCACGTTGGAGGCACGCGTGCCGAGATCGCGCAGGCCGAACATGAGGTTGCGGAGGGCCGGCACCCCGAGCGCCCGTATGTGCTGGTGTCCCAGCCCTCCCCTGTCGATTCCAGCAGGGCGCCCAATGGAAGGCACATCCTCTGGAGCTATTGCCACGTTCCGCCGGGCTCCACAGTGGATATGGGCGAGTCCGTCATTGACCAGCTGGAACGCTTCGCGCCGGGCTTCAGGGACGTGGTGCTCAACTACAGGGTGACCACCGCCGCCCAGCTGGCGGAGTACAACGAAAACTACATCGGCGGCGACTTCAGCGCGGGCCTGCTGCACGTGCGCGGCCTGCTCCAGCGCCCCGTTGTGTCCACGGTGCCGTGGCGGACGCCTGCCCGCGGCGTGTACCTGTGTTCTTCATCGACTCCTCCTGGTCCCGGCGTCACTGGCATGCCCGGATTCCATGCGGCTAAATATGCTCTAAAAGACATATTCGGCCTCGGTGTCCCGGTGCTCGGAATCTGACCCCAAGAGAGCTAACGGGCATTTAGACCCCCGCCGATGTGGCCGGAAGTGGTCTTTCCGCGGGGGATAATGGCGCGATGGGGAACTACAAAAATCTTTCGCTCGCTCTTATAGGTCTGATACTTGGCACGGCTTTGGTCGCCTGCGACGACGGCCGCGGCGGTGCCGAGGCTGCCGCGAAGCAACTGGCATCCGCGGTCGCCGGGCTGGATGTGCGTCCCGTGGCGTTCGACGGCCGGGACTCCGCCGTCGCGAACGACCACCTGAACCAGGTCTTCAAGGCGCTCCAGCCGGTGAAGCCGACCGTCGAAACGGGCGAGCTCCAGCTCGACGGGGACACGGCCAGCGTTCCGCTGAACTACAGCTGGAAAATTGAGACCAGCGAGTGGAAGTACACGGTCAAGGCCCAGTTGCGGAAGTCGGGCGATAAGTGGCTGACGGTCTGGTCCCCGGGGATGCTCGTGCCGGACCTCGCGGAAGGGGAGATCCTCAGCAAAGCCACGCAGTCCCCGCAGCGGGCAGACATTCTGGGCGCCCAGGATGTCCAGCTCGTCACATACCGGCCCGTGGTGAACGTCGGCATCGACAAACCGAAGCTTGGCAACGCCGACGCAGCAGATTCGGCCACGAAACTGGCCAAACTCGTGGGCGTCGACCCCGCCGCCTATGCCCAGCAGGTCGAGGCTTCGGGGCCAGAGGCCTTCGTTCCCGCCATCACGCTGAGAGACACCCCCGGCCGCTCCGTGACCGACGCAGAGATCGCTGCCATTCCGGGCGGCCGGGCCATCGCCGACAAACTGCCCCTCGCCCCCACGCGCACCTTCGCACGGGCCGTTCTTGGGACCGTGGGCGAGGCCAGCGCGGAACAGATCGAAAAGTCCGACGGCGCCCTGACCGCCGGTGACGTTATCGGAACCGGCGGCCTGCAGCAGCAGTACGACGCCCAGCTCCGCGGCACGGACGGCATTGTGATCCGGGTCCAGCGCGCCGACCTCACCGCTGCCGAGATCCGGGACGCCCCCACCGACCCGCGCCGGACGGTCTTCGAGATCCAGGCCACGGCCGGAACACCGCTCAAGACCACCCTTGATCCCAAGCTGCAGCAGATTGCCGAGGACACCCTCGCCGACGTCAAGCCTGCCTCCGCCATCGTGGCGCTCCGTCCCTCCACGGGGGCCGTTCTGGCCGCGGCGTCGGGTGAGGGAAGCAACGGCTACAACACCGCCATGCTGGGGCAATACGCACCCGGCTCCACTTTCAAGGTGGTGGATTCGCTGGCCATGCTGCGCAACGGGCTCACCCCGGATTCGAAGGTGGAATGCACACCCACGCTCACGGTGGACGGGCGCACGTTCAAGAACGCCGAGGGCTACCCCAAGGAATCGCTGGGGTCGGTGACCCTGCGCGACGCCTTTGCGCACTCGTGCAACACAGCGTTCATTGCCGCACGGGACAAGGTGACCCAAGCCCAGCTGGAGTCGGCGGCCACCTCCCTCGGCGTGGCCGTTGAGGCGCCGAAACTGGGAGCTGACGCGTTCCTTGGATCCGTTCCCGGTGAAGCAGAAGGAACCGAGCACGCCGCAGCCATGATCGGCCAGGGCAGGGTGCTGATGTCGCCGCTGGCGGCCGCCATCATGGCAGGATCGGTGGCAAAGGGCGCGCCCGTCTCGCCGGTGCTGGTCCTCAACCCTGATGCGGCCCCGGGGGCGTCCCCATCGGCGACCGAGACGGCCAGTGCGCCGCCCGCAGATGGGGCGGCGCCGTCGTCGACCGTCACGGCTGAGGCGCCCGCCCCGGCAGCGGAAAAACCGCTGACGAAGGCCGAAGCCGCGTCCTTGGCTGACATGATGCGCGCCGTGGTGACGTCAGGGCACGCGGGTTTCCTGGCTGACGTGCCCGGCGAGCCCGTGGGTGCGAAAACCGGCACTGCCGAATTCGGCACCGAAAACCCGCCGAAGACCCACGCGTGGATCATCGCGACGCACGGCGACCTGGCTGTGGCCGTTTTCGTGGAGGACGGCGGCCTCGGAGCCACGACGTCCGGGCCGCTGCTGAAGAAGTTCCTCACCGCAGCGGGCTGAGCGAACCATCCTGCTGTTACTCAGCCTTCCAGCCGACCCTCCCGCACGCACTGAACTGTTGATACCGCGGGAGGGTCCGGGGTCCGTCGGCGGCACGTGAGGGAGGGGTGGATGCTGCCGTGGGAAGATAGATCAGTGGCCCATATTGACGTTTCCGGCATCGACTACTTCCTCTCCGACGGCACCCAGCTGCTGAACGGGGTGACCTTCAAAGTCCCTGACGGCACCAAGACCGCGCTGATCGGACCAAACGGCACCGGCAAGACCACCCTGTTCCGCATCATCGCCGGCGACCTCACCCCGGACGAAGGCGTCATAGGACGGTCCGGGAACATGGGCATCATGCGCCAGTTCGTCGGCCAGGTCCGGGACGACTCTACGGTCAAGGACCTCCTGGTCTCGGCAGCCCCGGCACCGCTGGCTGCCGCTGCCCGTGCGGTGGACGACGCCGAACTCGCCATGCTGGAGCACGACGACGAGCCCACCCAGATGCAGTATGCGCAAGCAATCGTGGACTGGGGAGACGCCGGCGGCTATGACGTCGAGACCGTGTGGGACGAAGTCTGCATGGCCGCGCTGGGACTCCCGTTCGACCGCGCACAGCACCGCCCGGCGTCGAGCCTTTCCGGCGGCGAGCAGAAACGGCTGGTGCTCGAGGCGCTCTTCGCCGGCCCCGACGAGCTGCTGCTCCTCGACGAACCAGACAACTACCTCGACGTCCCGGGCAAACGCTGGCTCGAAGCCAAGCTCAACGAATCCAAAAAGACCGTGTTCTTCATCAGCCACGACCGTGAGCTGCTGAACAACGCCGCGGGCCGCATCGTTACCCTCGAACCCGGCATCAACGGCGCCGGGGCCTGGGTGCACGGCGGCGGCTTCGGCTCTTACGTCGAGGCGCGGGCCGACCGCAACGCCCGCTTTGAGGAGCTGCGTAAACGCTGGGACGAGGAGCACGTGAAGCTCAAGGAACTCGTCAACATGTACAAGAACAAGGCGGCGTTCCGCTCGGACATGGCCAACCGCTACCACGCGGCGCAGACGCGCCTCGCGAAGTTTCTGGAGGTCGGGCCCCCTGAGGCGCTGCCCATCGAACAGAACGTGCGGATGCGGCTCAAGGGCGGACGCACCGCCAAGCGCGCCGTGGTGGCGGAAAAGCTCGAGCTGACCGGCCTCATGAAGCCGTTCTCCACCGAAATCTGGTTTGGGGACCGGGTGGGTGTGCTGGGCTCAAACGGCTCCGGCAAGTCCCACTTCCTGCGCCTGCTCGCCACCGGCGGCACCGATCCGGAGCGGGAGCACCTGCCGGTGTCCGACGTCGAGATCGCCGAAGTGCCCCACGAGGGGACCGTGAAACTCGGCGCCCGCATCCGTCCGGGATTCTTCGCGCAGACCCATGTCCGCCCCGATCTGCTGGGCAAAACGCTGCTGGAAATCCTGCACCGCGGCGACGAACACCGCTCCGGGCTCGCCCGTGAGGCCGCCGCCGGAGCCCTGGACGGTTACGGGCTGGCAGGCCAGTCCGAGCAGAAATATGAGTCGCTTTCCGGTGGCCAGCAGGCGCGGTTCCAGATCCTGCTGCTGCAGCTCTCCGGAGCCACGCTCCTCCTTCTCGACGAGCCCACGGACAACCTGGACCTGCATTCAGCCGAAGCGCTTGAGCGGGCCATCGACCAATTCGAGGGCACAGTCCTTGCGGTGACGCACGACCGCTGGTTCGCCCGAACCTTCGACCGCTTCCTGGTGTTCGGCTCCGACGGCCGGGTCTATGAATCCCCCGAGCCCGTGTGGGACGAAAAGCGGGTAGAACGCGCCCGGTAGGCCATGGGGTGAGCTGCCGGGCGGCAGGCATCGCTAGAGTTGTCGAATGACTACCACCCAGCAGATCGCCGAGCGCCAGGTATCCGCCGCAGCCATAGCCACGTTCATCATTTTTGGTGCGAACGGCCTGATTTTCGCCAGCTGGGCGGCCCGTATTCCGGCGGTCACGGAGATGCTCCATATTTCGTCCGGCCAGATGGGGACGCTCCTGCTGTGCACGGCGGTCGGCTCACTGATTGCGCTGCCCACCGCAGGACACGTCATCGGGCGGATCGGCACCTCGAACAGCGTCCGGGCAGGCGGCTTTCTGGCCGCGTTGGCCGGGGTGGCAATCGCCATGTCACTGCTGGCGGAGTCGGTGCCGGGCACTGCCGTGGGGCTGTTCTTCTTCGGCATCGGAATCGGGCTGTGGGATGTTTCGCAAAATGTTGAAGGCGCCGACGTCGAACATCGCCTCAGGCGGACGATCATGCCCAAGTTTCATGCGGCCTTCAGTGGCGGCGCCTTCGTGGGGGCACTCATCGGCGCGGGTCTTTCCGGGCTGGGAGTCGGACTGCCGCAGCACCTGCTGGTCATCGCCGCGGTCGTTGCCGTCCTGACGTTCATTACGCCGCGCTATTTTATTCCGCATGAGGCGGCGGCACAGCAGTCCCCCGCCGAGGAGGCCAAGCCGGACCGCGGTCCCTCCGCCTGGCGTGACTCACGGACCCTGCTCATCGGCGTGGTGGTGCTCGGTGCCACACTGACAGAGGGTGCGGGCAACGACTGGATCGCGAAGGCCGCCGTTGACGGCCTTGGCACATCAGAATCCACCGGCGCGCTGCTGTTTGCCCTGTTTGTCCTGGCCATGACGGGCATGCGGTTCGTCGGAGGCAGCGTCATCGACCGGTACGGACGCGTGGCAGTGCTGCGGTCCAGCATGGCAGCGGCCGCTGCCGGACTTGGGTTGTTCGTCTTCGCCGGCAACGTCTGGCTGGCCGCAGTGGGGGCGGCACTGTGGGGAGTCGGAGCCGCCTTGGCGTTCCCCATGGGCATGTCCGCCGCAGCGGACGACCCGAACCATGCGGCAGCACGGGTATCGGTTGTGTCCACGATCGGTTACGTGGCCTTCCTGGCCGGTCCGCCGCTGCTCGGCTATCTGGGCGACCTCACCGGAATCCACCTCGCGCTCCTGGCGATCGGTGCCCCGATCCTGGTGGCACTGCTGCTTGCCGGCGTCGCCAAGCCGCTTTCTTCCCGGAAGTAAGTCCGCCGGGGCGGTACCCTTTCCTCCAAGGGAGCCGGCGGTAGGGTGGGGAAATGCGAAGAATGCTGCGAAGGGGCCCGGGCTGGGTGGCCGGCATGGACCGCGCCCTGCTGCGGTTGGTCTCGGGATTCCCGGGAGGCCACCACGACACTTTCTTCCGCAGACTGTCCGCTTCCGCCAACAAGGGCAAATTATGGTTCGGCGTCGCCGCCCTGGCCGCCCTTGTTCCCGGACGCACCCGCCGGGCTGCCGTACACGGCCTTCTTGCCCAGGGCGTGGCATCCGCCATAACCAACCTGGGCTTCAAAACACTGCTGCCACGCACACGGCCCCTGCCGGAGCACCTGCCGGTGTTCCGCTTCGTACATCCGCAACCGACAAGTTCCTCGATGCCGTCGGGGCATTCGGCATCGGCGGTTGCCTTCGCGCTGGGCACAGGATTCGTGCAGCCGGCACTGGGAGCGGCGGTGGCGCCAGTCGCCGCAGGCGTCGCATACTCCCGGGTGCATACAGGGGCACACTGGCCCTCCGATGTCCTTTTCGGGTCGGCCATCGGGGCCTGTGCCGCGCTCGTGACCAGGACCTGGTGGCCCGTCCGTCCGCCGTTTCCGCCCACGACCAGGAGCCGGGTCGAAGTGGCGAAGCTGCCCCAGGGCGAAGGCCTCAGCATCGCCGTCAACACACTCGGCGGCTCATTCACTGAGGAGACCGCAGCTGCGCTCCAAGAAGTATTCCCTCGGGCGCATATAACGATCATCGAACCTGACCATGATGTGGCAGAACAGATGGGGGTTGCCGCTGCCAGCCCCGGCATCCGAGCACTCGGCGTTTGGGGAGGGGACGGAACCGTCGGCACTGCTGCTGCGGCCGCCATCCAGCTTAACCTTCCCCTCCTGGTACTCGCCGGCGGAACGCTGAACCACTTTGCCCGCGACGCCGGCACGCCTTCACTCAGGGAAGCGGTGGCAGCCGCCACTGAAGGCCAGGCAGCGCGGGCGGACGTTGGCATCGTCTCGGTCGAACGGGGGCTGGCGGAGGACCCCGAAAAGACCGAGCTCATCATGCTGAACACCGCGAGCATCGGCCTCTACCCGAATCTGGTCCGCCGGCGCGAGCAGCTCCAGCCAGCACTGGGAAAGCCACTGGCCGGGGTGGTGGCGATGTTCCGGACATTTGCCGTCGAAAAGCCCATCACGATCATGGTGGATGGCGTGCGGCACAAAGTGTGGATCATGTACCTCGGCCGGGGCCGCCATTACCCCAGGGACCACGCCCCGCTGCTCCGCCCGGTGCTGGATGACGGGGTGCTGGACGTCAGGATGATCACGGCGGATGAGTCCTTCGCCCGCATCCGCATGCTGTGGTCCGTGCTGACAGGCACCGTGGCGACGTCCAGGATCACGCATCTGAGGGAGGCCACGCACGTGCGGATTGAGGCCGGCTCCGCACCCATGGTGCTCGCGGTAGACGGCGAAACCATCCCCGGCGTCAGGGTGGCCGAGTTCGCCCTCAAACGGGGCGCTTTGACGTACTACTCGCCACTGGATGAGGACTGAGGCTCATCCGTCCGGATGACACTGCCGAACCCTGAATCGACCCTGAATCATCCCTGAGACCGGCGAAATCGGCCGGGGGCGTCGGTAGCGTGGAACGTGCACACCCAACCGGCACTCCGCAGCACGCAAAGGACCGCTTCCATGATTGAGGCACAAGGCCTGACCAAGGTCTACGGCAACAAAACCGCCGTCGACAGCGTCAACTTCACCGTCCAGGCCGGACGGGTAACCGGATTCCTGGGCCCCAACGGGGCTGGCAAATCGACCACCATGCGCATGATCATGGGGCTGGACAGCCCGACGGCGGGAACGGTCACCGTAAACGGTGAGCCCTTCGCCCGGCACGCGGCTCCCCTGCGTGAGATCGGCGCCCTGCTGGACGCCAAGGCCGTCCACACGGGACGGTCGGCCTACAACCACCTGCTGGCGATGGCCGCCACCCACAGCATCCCCAAGAAACGCGTCCGCGAGGTCATCGAGATGACGGGCTTGGGCGACGTCGCCAAGAAGAAGGTCAAGGGTTTCTCCCTCGGCATGGGGCAGCGCCTCGGCATCGCCGCCGCGCTCCTGGGCGACCCGCAGACCATCATCCTGGACGAACCCGTCAACGGCCTCGACCCCGAAGGCGTCGTCTGGGTCCGGAATCTCGTCAGGTTCCTGGCCTCCGAGGGCCGCACGGTGTTCCTGTCCAGCCATCTCATGAGCGAGATGGCCCTGACGGCAGATCACCTGATCGTGATCGGACGCGGCAAGATCATCGCCGACGCCCCCATCAAGGACATCATCACCGGCAACGGGCAGCGCAGGACCCGAGTCCGCACGGACCAGCCGGAGCAGCTCATGAACGTCCTCGCCGGAGATGGGGTGTCCATTGAAGTGCAGGACCACGAGCTCCTCGAGGTCAAGGGCCTTGACCCCCGCAGGATCGCACGCGCGGCGCTCGACAACCGCGTCATGATCTACGAACTCACTCCCCTGCAGGCCAGCCTTGAGGAGGCCTACATGGAACTGACCAAGGATGAGGTCGAATACCACTCGCTGATCACCACGGGGGCCCCGGTTCCCGCCCAGCCCGGAGGCAACTAGAGCCATGAGCACATCAACCTTCGCCCAGCCCGGATCCGGCAGTGCCGGCCCCGTCAACAACGCCGTGCGTCCCGGACCCGGCCCCAGCTTCGTCCGCGTCCTGAACTCTGAATTCATCAAGTTCCGCACCCTACTGTCCACCCTGATCCTGCTCGCCTCAACCGCCGTGGTCATGGTGGGATTCGGCGCGCTCTCCGCGTGGGGAACCGGGCAGTTCGCTGATGCGGCGGCGTCCGATCCCCAGGCCGCGGAGGCCATTGCGGCCCAGGGCGGGGACCTGGCGGTCACCGTTCCCACGTCCGGCATTGCGTTCGCCCAGCTGATCCTCGGGTCACTGGGTGTGCTGCTGATGAGCTCGGAGTTCACGACCGGAATGGCACGTTCCACTTTCGCCGCCGTCCCCAAGCGGATTCCGGCGTTCGTCGCGAAACTCGTCGTCGTGATGGTCAGTGCTTTCGTCCTGACGGCCGTGTCCACGTATATTGCCGGCCTGGTATCTGTTCCGATCCTGGACAACTACGGACTCACACTGGACCTGGGCAGCTCGCAGTCCGTCAAGCTGCTGCTCGTCAACAGTGCGTACGTGGCGGCCGTGGCAGCCATCGGCATGGCAATGGGGACCCTGGTCCGCAACTCGGCCGGCGGCATTATGAGCCTTGTGGGACTGTTCTTCGTGGCCCCCATCGCCTTCCAGCTGATTCCCGGCGAGTTCTTCGAGGAGGCCCGCAAGTACCTGCCGGGCAACACCATCAATCCGCTGACCGCTGTGGAGCACGTCCCGGACACGCTCGAAGCCTGGCAGGCGGCCCTGGTGCTGGGCGCCTGGGTTGTGGTGCCGCTGGCCATCGCCATGGTCCTGCTGAAAAAGCGTGATGTGTAGGCCCGCACCCGCCCTCCATCCATGACTGATGCTGTTCGCGTGAGGGACGCGCCGGGCGGCCTGGCCGGCGCGTCCTTCGCCGAGATTTCTGCCCGGCGCCGCGGCCGTGTCCGCCGCTACCTGCACCGGCATCCGCGGCTCATGGATGCGGTGGTGACCGCCAGCTACCTGCTGCTGGTGACACCGACAATGGTTGATGCAGTGCGCGACGGCGGTTGGCTGGCGGCGGGCCTGCTCGTTGCCGTCGCACTGTCCCTGTTTTTCCGGCGGAGCCATCCGGTTGCCCTCGTCGCGTTTATCGCGCTGGTGGAAGTGGCCGTCACTTTGCTGCATCCGTGGGGCTCTAATGTTTCGGCGGGGCTGTGGTTCTCGCTCTACGCCGTGGCCGTGGTGCACACCCGGCGCTTTGCGCTGGTCACCCTTGCCCTTGCGACCGCCCCGCTGGCGTTGCTGTACTTCTTCGCTACTGTGGGGCCGCTGGAGAGGCAACTGCCGGCCCATGCGGCGTCAGCCGAAGAGTTTCAGGTGGTTTCCAGCATTGCCGCGGGAACGAGCATCGCGCTTTCCAACATCGTCGCCACCGGCATCGGGATCTCGGTCCGCCAGCGCCGCGAACATGAACAGGAAGTCGCGGCGTGGGCTGCCCAGGCAGCCAGCCTGGGTTCAGTCAATGAGCGGAACCGTATCGCACGGGAAATGCACGACATCGTGGCCCATTCGCTGACCGTCATGGTCACGCTGTCGGACGGGGCCGCCGTCGTGGTCGGCAAAAACCCTGACCGCGCCGCGGACGTGCTTGCCGAATTATCCAGGACGGGGCGGACAGCCCTGGCCGACATGCGACGGGTCCTCGGCGTCCTGCGTGACGACGGCTCAGCCGGGAAGGCGCCGCGCCAGCCGCTGGCCTCCGACAGCCTCGCTTCGCTTCTTGAGGGCTTCCGTACGGCCGGCCTTCCTGTGCACTATTCCCATACGGGGCCTGCCCTGCCCTCGGATGCGGCCTTCCAGCTGACGGTCTACCGGATAGTGCAGGAGTCGCTGACCAACGTGCTGCGCTACGGCCGGGCGCTGAGCCGCGTGGACGTCATGGTGCTGCGGGAAGGTTCCACGGTCAGCATCGAAGTGGTTGACGACGGCCGCGGCAATGCGGAAACCTCCGCCGGCAGCGCCGGAGCCGCCGGCACAGGTAGTCCGGGCAGCACATTGGGCAGCGGGCAGGGCCTGACCGGGATGAAGGAACGGGCGGGGATTTACGGGGGTACGGTGGAGGCGGGGCGGACCGCAAACGGCGGCTGGCGGGTGCGGGCCGTCCTGACGCTGAACAGCACCAAGGGGGAAGAATGAGTGATACCGGACAGGTCCGGGTCCTGCTGGCGGATGACCAACCACTGCTGCGGATGGGCTTCCGGCTCATTCTGGAGGGAGAACACGGTTTCCGCGTCGTGGGCGAGGCCTCCGACGGGGCGGACGCCGTCAGGCAGGTCAGCCAACTCCAGCCGGACGTCGTGCTCATGGATGTGCGGATGCCGGTCCTTGACGGGATCGAGGCCACCCGCGCCATCACCGGCTCCGGTTCGCGGGCCAGGATCATCATTCTCACCACCTTCGACATCGACGAGTACGCCTTCGCCGGGCTGCAGGCCGGAGCATCGGCGTTCCTGCTCAAGGACGTGGCCCCGTCCGAGCTCGTCCAGGCCGTGCGGGTGGTGGCCAGCGGCGACGCCGTGGTGGCGCCGCGCGTCACGCAGCGCCTCCTGGAGATGTACGTCCGCGGCGGCGGTGCCGCTGCCCCGTCCGCCGCCGGTGCGCCTGCCCGCCGGGATCCGCTGCTGGAGGACCTCACTCCGCGGGAAACGGAAATGCTGGAGGCCATGGCCGAGGGACTGTCCAACGCTGAGATCGCGCACAGGTACTTCCTCTCGGAGGCCACGGTCAAGACCCACGTCCGGCGGATCCTCACGAAGCTGCACTTGCGGGACCGCGTCCAGGCAGTGGTCTACGCGTACGAAACGGGGCTCGTGACGCCGACCAATCCGGACTACTGAGCCGGCTGTTGGCCGTGAGTGCGCTGCGCTCACAGCTTCTTTCCACAGGATTGCCCTATCCCGGCCAACGCTGAGTGGCGTTTCATGGATCCATGAGCACATCACGCACCCCGGCCGGGCAGCAGCCCCCGCACGAACCACATCCCAACCATGACCGCGGTCTCGAATTCGACCTTTCCACGCTCATGACCCGCCGCTCCCTGGGCATGTTCTTCGGCGCCGGGACAGCAGCCGCCGCCTTGGCGGCGTGCACGCCGGGTGGATCCGGCTCCGGCCCTTCGTCCCCTGCCGGAACAACGTCCGCCGCCCCGGGGTCCAGGGCAACGACGACGGCGCCCGCGGCTTCTCCCACCGTAACCCGCGCCATCGCCGAGTGCGGTGTGGAGATTCCCAAGGAAACGGCCGGACCGTACCGGGGCGACGGGTCCAACGGGCCAAACGTCCTGGAAGCGTCCGGTGTGGTGCGGCAGGACATGACGTCCAGCTTCGGCACGTCCAGCACCAAGGCCGACGGCGTGCCGCTGACAGTCACGCTGACCCTGCTCGACAACGCCAACGGCTGCGTGCCCCTGGCCGGCGCAGCCGTCTACGCCTGGCACTGCGACCGCGAGGGCAGGTACTCCCTGTACGATTCCGGGCTGGAAAACGAGAACTACCTCCGCGGGGTGCAGGAGGCGGACGCCAACGGGCAGGTCACGTTCAAGACCATTTACCCGGGAGCCTACAACGGCCGCTGGCCGCATATCCATTTCGAAGTCTTCGAATCCATGAACAACGCCACGGCGGCCGGGCAAGTCCTGGCCGTCTCGCAGATCGCCATGACAGACGCCGCCTGCAAGGACGTCTACGCGTCCGCGGGATATGAAACCAGCGCCCGGAACTTTCCCAACACCACGCTGCAGTCGGACAACGTCTTCGGTGATGACGGCGGCATCTACCAGCTGGCCACCATGTCAGGGTCGGCATCGGCCGGGTACACCGCTGGCCTCAACGTCACCATCTAGGGCAGCGCTAGACTCGGAGCCATGCCTCTCCACTCCTCAGCCGCAGACCACATCCGGGACCTCGGCGACTACGTCAGCGCCTCGCCGTCGAGCTTCCACGCAGTCCACGAAGCGGCGCGACGGCTCGATGAGGCAGGCTTCTCCGCGTTGGCCGAGCGGGAATCCTGGAATGAGGTGTCCGGCAAGTTCTACGTGATCCGGGACGGCGCCCTGATCGCGTGGGTCACCCCGGAAGGCGCAGGCCCGACCACGGGATTCAACATCCTGGGCACGCACACGGACTCCCCGTCGTTCAAGCTCAAGCCCAAGCCGACCACCGGCAAGTTCGGCTGGCTGCAGGCGGGCGTGGAAATCTACGGCGGACCCCTGCTGAACTCATGGCTTGACCGTGAACTGCAGCTCGCCGGGCGCCTCGTTCTGCTGGACGGGACCCAGCACCTCACTGCCACGGGCCCGCTTCTGCGCTTTCCCCAGCTGGCCATCCACCTGGACCGGGCGGTGAACGAGGGCCTCACCCTGGACAAGCAGCAGCACATGAACCCGGTCTTCGGACTCGGCGACCCCGCCGGCGAGGACCTGCTGGGGCTGCTGGCCGAACGCGTCATGGGCACCGGCCCTGTTGACCCTGCGCAGATCGGCGGATACGACGTCGTCGTTGCGGACACCCAGCCACCTGCGGTTTTCGGGGCGAAGAGTGAGCTTTTTGCGTCCGGCCGCCTGGACAACCTTTCGGCAACGCATGCCGGACTGGCGGCCCTAGCCGCGCACTCCTCGGCCAGCTCAAGCGGCACTCATGAAGGCGGAACCGCCCCGATCGCGGTGCTGGCCGCCTTCGACCACGAGGAAATCGGGTCGGCATCACGCTCGGGTGCCTCCGGACCGGTCCTCGAGGACATCCTGACCCGCATTTCCGACGGCCTCGGAGCCTCGGCAAGCCAGCGGCGGCAGGCGTTTGCGGCGTCGTTCTGCGTTTCCGCCGACGCCGGCCACGCGGTCCACCCGAACTATCCGGAACGCCACGATCCTGTCAACCGCCCCATCTTGAACGGGGGGCCACTGCTGAAGATCAACGCGAACCAGCGGTACGCGACGGACGCTGAGGGTGCGGCCCTCTGGGCGCGGCTCAGCGGTGAGGCCGGCGTCCCGTACCAAGAGTTCGTGTCCAACAACGTGATGCCATGTGGCTCCACAATCGGACCGCTGACGGCCACGCGGCTCGGTATCAGGACCGTAGACGTGGGCGTGCCCCTCCTGTCCATGCACTCCGCCAGGGAATTGTGCGGCGTGGAGGATCCATTTGGCCTTGCTAAGGTGGCCGAGCGCTTCTTCGGGGCAGCGGCGTAGTTCTGCCTTTCCGCGCGAACATTACCGGCCCGTTACAAAAGTGCACAGCAGTAACCTGTCGTTGTCCCTCGGTGCCTCACCTGTCCATGATCGCCATCGCAGGCGTCATTGGGGCAGGGTTGTTCGGCGTCGGCATCTGGCGCTACCGCAAGGACGTTCCCGGTGCCGGACACTCCGCGGGGACCGCCCCTGAAACGGAACCCGCCAAGGTGGGGGCAGGGCCGGCGTCGTAGTTTCCGCCTGAACAGGCTGTACCTCTGAAGTGAACCATCCGGCAGGCGGACCGCAGCGGCCCGCCCGCCGGATGGGCCCGGCAGACTGACCCTGGACGTCAGCCCTGGCGGGGCGCGAACATGATCAGCGCAACCCCGGCCAAGCACACGGCTGCGCCGATGAGGTCCCAGCGGTCCGGCCTGAAGCCATCCAAGATGATGCCCCATAGCAGCGAACCCACGATGAACACCCCGCCGTACGCAGCCAGGACGCGCCCGAAATTGGCATCGGGCTGGAAGGCGGCCATAAAGCCGTAGATTCCCAGGGCAATGACGCCGAGCCCGGCCCACCACCACGCCCTGTCTTCCCGCACCGCCTGCCATATGAGCCAGGCACCGCCGATTTCGGCGGCAGCGGCAAGGGCGAAAAGCAGAACCGACTTCAAAATCGTCATGGCTCCAGTATTTCGTTCTGTGGAACTTATCCACATCTGGCCGTCATATGACTGGCACCCCGGCAGTTTTCCCTCTAGATTCACAGCGACACTCGGAGTCCGACAGAAAATTGGGGAAAATGTCGCATCAACCACCTGTTTCCGCGCACGCCGCGCCGCAACTGCCGCCGAACCAGCCGGGAACACCTCCGGAAGCTCTTCAACCCGGAATGGCTCCCGAGTACCTTCAGCCCGGAACGGCTCCCGAGCCGCCCCGGGATTCCGCCGCCCTGGATATCGGCCGGCTCTGGGCAGGTGCCGCTGTATCCGTAGCGTCCTATCTGGCGGTGTTGATCTCCAGCCTAGCCTTGCTGGTGCTCACGCTTGCCGGCATTGCCGCGAGCCAGGGCACCCTGGTCCCGGCGCTTGACGGAGCCTTGCCCGCGGAGGAAACGCCGGATGCCTGGTCACAGCTGGGCCAGCTCAGCGCACAACTCGTTGCCATGGCGCACTTGGGCGCCGTCGATACTGTGGTCCAGGGTGCTGTGCCCTTCTTCGGAACGATCCGCGGGGACGGGATGGCCTATGTGGTTCCCGTGACGTTGCTGTTGGCCAGCGCGTTGAGTGTCTATTTCGGCAGCCGCGTCGCCGAACAGAGACTCCCCTCGGCTGGCAGGCCTCAGCTCCTGCTCCAGTCTGTTGTTACCGGGGTGGTCTATTCCCTGCTGGTCAATGGTGTGGCGGCGGTAGCCCCCATCCGGTATCCCGACACCGAAGCGTTCACTGTCGAGCCAGTGTCCGCCGGCAGTCCCTGGTCGGTTGTCGTGGCCTTCGTCATCGGCGCGGGGATGTCCGCGGTGGCCCGAAGCGGCGTCCTTGCCCGCCGCACCCCGCCAGCTCGTCCGGCGCGCGTTCTTGGCGCACTGAATCTGCCCCTCGCCGCGGTTGCGTTCCATGCTTCCTGCTTTGCTGCCGTCGCCGTTCCCGCTGTATGGATCACAGCCGCGGTGTCCGGGGGCTGGAGCGCCCTGCTGTCCGGTCCCCTGTGGATCGGCAACGCGGTGGGTTACGGCCTCGTGGCCGGGCATCTCGGAGGCCTGCGTGTACTCACGGAGACGTCACAGATCCTGGGCGGACGGGAGAGCCGGAGCGATGATCACATGGTGTACGGGTTCGGAGCGGATGTGGCCGGCAGTGATGCGGCAGCCGGCGCGTGGGCCGCCCTGGCGCTGGCCTTGGCCTGCACGGTTGTTACAGGCCTTGCTGTTCTGCTTCGCAGGGGCCGCGCGACGACCACCGACATTCTGTCGTGGATTCCTGTGCCCGCGGCGTTCCTTGTCCTGGGACTGCTCCTGATCCCGCTGCTCACCGCGCAGGCAGGTTTCGACGTCCCGGGACTCGCTTCGGGGCAGTTTCTTCTGGCCCCGGCCTGGTGGTCGCCGGCGGTCTTCCTGGCATGGGGGCTGCTGGCGGAAGTCGTGGCCCGCTTCCTGGCCCCTTACCTGCTGCCTTTCGTGCCGGCCCGGCTGCAGCGGCTTGCCCGCGTTGTTCCGGCCCGGTCCGCAGAGGCACCGACGGCGCCCTCGGGGCCGGGCCCGGCCAGCCCGGAAGCGGACGGTCCCGGCAGCCCGCTATCCGGTCCCGCCCAGGAGTCCGGCATGGCCCGGGAGCTTTCGGCCAAGGGAAAGAAGCGCGCGCTGGTGGCGCTGTCCGCTGTCGGAGCGGTCGTTGTGTTGGCTGTCGGTTCTGTGGTGGCGGTCAACGCCGTCAAGGCCGGTCCGGACCAGCTGGTGCGGGAATACGTTCAGGCCTTGGTGGATGGAGATGCCGAGAAGGCCCTGGGCATTCTGGACCCCGACATTCCCAATGAGGAGAGGGTCCTGCTGACCAACGAGGTCTTCCGGGCGGCCGGGAACCGGGTGGAGGGCTTCGAGGTGCTGTCAAGCAAGGTGTCCGGCGAGTCAGCGGTGGTACACGTCGAGCTCAGGCAGGGCGGGCGGAAGCACGAGCAGGCGTTCAGCCTGCGCAAAAACCAGCCGGAACTCCTCGATGACAACTGGACGCTCGGCAGCACTCCGCTGCAGCGCGTCGCCGTCACCGCCGATGCCGCCGTGAAGTCTCTCTCAATCAACGGTGTCACCGTGCCGACAGGGCAGGAGAACGAGAACGCTTTCTCCACGTACTTCAGCGTTCCGGCTTTCCCTGGCTCGTACTCCGTCGGCCTTCCCGAAGATGAAAAGTACCTTGCGGCCGCCAAACAGGAAGTGCTGGTGGCCGTCGGCTCTGGACCCCAGGCTGCGGAGGATGCGAAACTCACTGTGACGGCTTCGGAGCACCTCCAGGCCGAGACATCCCGCCAGGTGGACGCCGCCTTGGCTGCCTGCGCGAAATCCACGGAGATGGATCCCCAGGGCTGCCCGTTTTCGGGGTTTGCCTTCGGTGACGTCCGGAACGTGAAGTGGTCCATCAGCTCCGAACCGGACTACACGCTGCAACGGTCCTTCGACGGCACGTGGCGGCTCAGCGGTGCCACGCCTGGGGAAGCGTCCGTGACGTACGAGCGGAATGCGTCCTTCAGCAGGACCAGCCCCGAGTGGGAGAAGGAGAGTGACCAGGTGGATTTCTACCTCCGTGGCAGCGTCTCCGTAGCTTCGGACACGGTGCAGGTAAAGCTCTCGGCCTTCTGACGTCCCGTTCACGGCAGCGGAGGCCGCAAGTGCGCTGGATTTCCAGGCGGTCCGGTTTTCCACATAGGAGTCTCCGCTGCTCCCTTCCGGGTCACTCCCGCGCTAGCCTCGAGACAGCGCACGAATCGCGGAATTCCTCCCCGATGCACTAAGATAGTGAAGTCTGTGCTGCGTCCTGCCTCCAATTTGGAGAAGGGCATGCACAGCACCGCAAATGAACCTCCTGTTACGGAAATGCCGTAACCGCTTAGCCCAAAGGAGGTGGGTTCACATATGCGTCCTTACGAATTGATGGTAATCATCGACCCCGAGGTCGAAGAGCGTACCGTAGAGCCGTCGCTTCAGAAGTTCCTGAATGTCATCACCAACGATGGTGGAACCATCGAAAAGGTTGACATCTGGGGCCGCCGTCGCCTGGCTTACGACATCAAGAAGAAGTCCGAAGGTATCTACGCCGTGGTGAACTTCACCGCCAAGCCGGACACCGCCAAGGAACTTGACCGCCAGCTGAGTCTCAACGAGACCATCATGCGCACCAAGATCACCCGCCCCGAAGAGCAGAAGGTCGTTGCTGAGTAATTTCAGCTCCCGGCTTTCATTCTTTACCCCGCAGGAACGAACAAGGAGGCAGTAGATGGCAGGCGAAACGACTATTACGGTCATCGGTAATCTCACCAATGACCCCGAGCTGAGGTTCACCCCGTCAGGTTCGGCAGTAGCGAACTTCACCATCGCTTCTACGCCCCGCACGTTCGACCGCCAGTCCAATGAGTGGAAGGACGGGGAAACCCTGTTCCTCCGCGCGTCGGTGTGGCGGGAAGCAGCCGAGAACGTTGCCGAATCCCTGACAAAGGGCATGCGCGTCATCGTTTCCGGCCGGCTGAAGAGCCGTTCCTACGAAACAAAAGAAGGCGAAAAGCGCACCGTTATCGAGCTCGAAGTCGATGAAATCGGCCCGAGCCTGCGCTACGCCAACGCCAAGGTCAACCGCACCCAGCGCTCCGGCGGTGGGGGTGCCGGAAACGGCGCGCAGGGCGGCTTTGGCGGCGGCAACAGCGGCGGTGGGTTCGGTGGCGGCCAGGGTGGAAACCAGGGCGGCAACACCGGCGGAGCATGGGGCGGCAACCAGCCCGCAGCGCAGGAAGACCCTTGGGCAACGCCCGGGGTCAGCAACGCGGGCGGCGGCTGGGGCAACGGCCCGGATTCCGAACCTCCCTTCTAAAACAACATATTAAAGGCCCGACGCCGGGACCGCCCGGGTGCCTGAGGCACCGAGGTGACTGCCGCCGTCGGACCACCACCATCCCGTGGATCAATATCCACGGGCTCCATAGAAAAGGAGCTCCACGATGGCTAAGGCTGAACTCCGTAAGCCCAAACCAAAGTCCAACCCCTTGAAGGCCGCTGACATCACCGTCATCGACTACAAGGACGTAGCATTGCTGCGCAAGTTCATCTCCGACCGCGGAAAGATCCGCGCCCGTCGCGTCACCGGCGTCACGGTGCAGGAACAGCGCAAGATCGCCCAGGCAATCAAGAACGCCCGCGAAGTTGCTCTGCTGCCTTACTCCGGCGCTGGCCGCGGCTAAGGAAGGGATTAACTAACATGGCAAAGCTCATTCTGACCCACGAAGTCACCGGTCTCGGTGCTGCAGGCGACGTCATCGAGGTCAAGGACGGTTACGCACGTAACTTCCTGCTGCCCCGCGGCTTCGCCCTGACCTGGACCAAGGGTGGCGAGAAGCAGGTTGAGTCCATCAAGGCTGCCCGCGTCGCCCGCGAGCACGCTTCCCTGGAAGATGCTCAGAAGCAGGCCTCCGCTCTGTCCGCCAAGCCGGTCAAGCTGGTCGTCAAGGCCGGCGAAAGCGGCCGCCTGTTCGGCACGGTCAAGCAGGCCGACGTCGCCGACGCTGTTGAGGCTGCTGGCCTTGGCCGCATCGACAAGCGCAAGGTTGAACTGCCGACGCACATCAAGTCGGTTGGTTCCTACCAGGCCAACGTCCGTCTGCACGACGACGTTGCCGCTGTGATCGAACTCGACGTAGTCGCAGGCAAGTAGTCTTTCCGGCCTCTCGCCTGATTGCTGCGCAGCCCTGAACTGCTGACGGCCCCCGCTGTCGGATTCCTCCGGGAATTCGGCAGCGGGGGCTTTCGTGTTAAACCGACGACGTTCGAGCCAGTGACGACTAAGCCGCCGACAGGCTCAGACGTGGTGGACCACGGTGGTGTAGTACCTGTAGCCCGCGCGGATCAGCGCAGCCAGGGCGTCTTCATCAACGTCCGCGAGCTTGTTGACGTAGACGCAGCCAGCGCCGACCTTGTGCTTGCCCAGCCGGGCGAGCAGTTCAGCCGCCTCCGGCGCGGCGCTCAGGCCATAGAGGGACAGGCCGGCCTTCCGCGGCGAGAAGCCCACCGCCGCCGCGTCCCCTTCGCGCCCGCTGCCGTACTTGTAGTGGTAACGGCCAAATCCCACGATGGACGGACCCCACATCTCTGGTTCCTCCCCCGTGAGCCTGGCCATGAGTTCGCGGAGCCGGAGTGCATCCTGGCGCCGGACAGGGTGTTCCACGGCTGCCAGGAATTCGTCCGCCGAGGCACCCGTCACCTGTGTCTTGTTTTCTGCCATGGACGCAGTGTACGTCCATCGCCATGGGGGCTGGCTGGTAGCCTGCTCCGGTGACCCCAGAAACCGGAACAGCCGTCCGCCGTCGTCCTTTTGCCCAGGTGGACGTCTTCACCCGCGAGCCGTACCGGGGAAATCCCCTCGCCGTCGTGATGGACGCCGAGGAGCTCACCGCTGAACACATGCAGCGGTTCGCGAACTGGACCAACCTGTCGGAAACCACGTTCCTGCTGACGCCCACCGTGCCGGAGGCCGATTACCGCGTACGCATCTTTACCGGCAGCGAGGAATTCCCGTTTGCAGGCCACCCCACGCTTGGCTCCGCCCACGCCTGGCTGGACTCCGGCGGCGTGCCTCAGCAGAGCGGGGTGCTGGTCCAGGAATGCGGAGCGGGCCTGGTGCGGGTCAGATACGACGGCGGCAGGCTGGCTTTCGCCGCTCCGCCCCTGACACGGTCAGGTCCCGTGGTTGAGCAGGACCTGCAGCGGATCGCTGCGGGCCTCGGGTTGCCGCGGGAGGCGCTGCTGGATGCCTCCTGGCTCGTCAACGGCCCCGAGTGGATCGGCGTGCTGCTGGAGTCCGCTGAGCAGGTATTGGCACTAAGGCCCGACTACGCCGCAATGGAGGGGCTCACCGTGGGCGTCATAGGCCCGTATGACGAGGGAGCGCCCGCCACCTTTGAGGTCCGCACCTTCATACCCGGGGATGCCGCCCCCGAGGATCCCGTGACGGGAAGCTTCAATGCCGGCGCGGCCCAGTGGCTGACCGGCACGGGGCGCGCACCGGCGTCGTATGTTGCCTCCCAGGGGACTGTGCTGGGACGGAAGGGGCTCATCCACATTGAATCCGAGGGGGACGACATCTGGGTGGGTGGGAATGCCGTGACCTGCATCCGGGGAGCCGTCGATCTCTGAGCCGGAATAAACACCGGACGCGCCCGGTTGGACTCACTAGATGCAAACGCATGTACCGTGAAGACGGTCCGACCCTGAGGAGACCACTGTGGAGACCCGCCGCATTACCGTTCTGTCCGCCGGCCTGGGAGTGCCGTCGTCGAGCAGGCTGCTGGCCGACCAGTTGGCAGACGAGGCGCGCCGGAAGCTTTCGGCGGCCGGCTACGAGGTCACGGTCGATGTGGTGGAACTCCGTGACCTGGCCGTGGACGTGGCCAACAACTTCGTTACGGGGTACGCGGGCCCCCGCCTCGCCGAGGTCATCGCAGGAGTGGAGGCTTCAGACGGCATCATCGCCGTGACGCCCGTCTTCAGCGCCTCGTACAGCGGGCTCTTCAAGTCCTTCATCGACGTGCTCGATCCCAAGGCGCTCGATGGAAAGGCCGTGCTGCTGGGCGCCACCGGCGGAACCGACCGGCACCAGATGGTGCTCGACTACGCCATGCGCCCGCTCTTCAGCTACCTGCGCGCCCGCGTGGCCGCGACGGCCGTCTTCGCCGGCCCCCAGGACTGGGGAAATACGGACGACGGCGGAAACCCCCTTTCGGCCCGCATCGGGCGTGCGGCGGATGAGTTTTTCCGGCTTCTCGACGGCGCACAGCCAGGCAGGAGGCAGGCGCCGCTGGAGTCCCTGCCGTTTGAACAGCTGCTGGCCGGAATCAGCACCGGGCGCTGAGGGGTCGCCCCGTGAACTATTCGCGGCACCCGCTCGTTGTGCGGGACATGAAATGTCCTCTGGATTCTGTTGACCTGATCATGAGCGAACGCAGCGGTGTGGAGATTGACTACTGTCCCCAGTGCCGCGGGGTGTGGCTTGACCGCGGCGAGCTGGACAAGATCATAGACCGTGTGGACTCGTTGGGGGGAGCCGCGGCGGCGTCTCCCCCGCCCGCGCCGGGCATGGTCCCGCCTCCCCTGTATCCGAACCCGGACCTGCGGCGGGAGCAGCCGCGCTACGACAAGCCGCGGTATGACGACCGCGGCTACGGCAAAGGCTATGACCGCGACTACGACCGGCGCCGGCCGAAGAAGAAGGAAGGCTTTCTGGGCGAGCTCTTCGACTTCTGACGGGCGTCCTTCGGACCAGCAGACAGCTGGGGCTAGTCATCCAGCAGGGCGATGAATTCACGTGCCTGCTTCATGGTGATGTCCGAATGCTTCGTGAGGGCGGTGGCGGCAGCCTCGGTGTTGCCACTTTTGGCCAAGGTGCGGATGCGGCCGTAAATCTCGTCATTGAGCATGTTGCTGCTGACTTCGCGTGTGACATCGCCCTTGCTGGCGATCGCCCGGTACCGGTAGGGGAACCGCTGGGGAGGTTCGTCGTCGGGGTCCGGTTCAGTGGCCGCCGCCGGGTCGGCACGGTAAGGCTGTGGGTGGGCGGCCAGCGCGGCAACGGCATCCCGGGAGGCCCGCAGGCCGAGTCCGGAAACCTCGTAGTAGAGCTTGATCGCGGCCATCGCCTGGCCCTGGGCAATCAGGGCATAGAGCCTGCGGTGCTCGTCCTCGGAAAGCCTGGCAGCGGCCATCCTGGCCAGCTCAGCGGACTCCGGCGGCGCCTGGGCGGGACCGTCGGCAGGCTTCTGCCGGCGGTTCCATGCGCGGGCGGCCAGGGTCACTGCGACGGTGACGGCCACGAGGATCAGGAGGGGGATCACAAGCGATTCCATGGTTCTAAAGCCGATCTACATAATGCTTGGCGGTTAAGAGGTCCGAACGGGTTGCCTGGCGCAGGAGCCTGATTGCCTGGACTTTCTGCCCGTTACGCACCATCGACTGCAGCTGGAGAGCCAGCTGTGGGTCCAGCTGGCCGCCGGGCAAAGCTGCCCCGCGGTAGGCCTGGGCCAGGACCGCCTCCCGGGCGTGGTCCTGCTGCTGCGTATGTTGCTGTTCGTTCTGGCTGGGACGTGTGGCCGCGTCCACCCGGGCACGCGCCGCGGTGGCAGCCTGGACTTGGGCTGCGTAGTGGGCCTGTGACCGCATGGCCAGGTCCAACTGATAGCGTTCCGCCTCCGACATTCCGGAATCGCGCGGCCTGAGCGCGGTAGACAGGGCCCACAGGACCGCACCGAGAACGAGGACAGGCAGTATGACTATCAATGCGTCGCCCATATCTAGAGCTTAGGCCAGTTATGCGTTATCCACAGCATATGCAGGTATGCGCATGCGGCTTCCCAAAGCGAGCCACGCTCGGCGCTTGGCGCCGGGAGGAACGGGAGCAGCGCGGCATCCCCGCCCCATGCCAGCGAGATTGATCACACCGCGGGCATATTGGACGCCGAAAACCGTGAACCTACCGGCCGGTATCCCCAGCGCAAGGGTTGAGCCTGTGGATGAAGGTTCAAGAAAAGAATTTTTAGTCCACAGGCCGGGAAGAACGTTTCCGCAGGTCAAACCCCATAGTTGGGTGAAAGATATTTGATATCCACAGCTTCGCCCACAGACTGTGCACAAGCAGGGAGGCATTGTGCACAGGTTATCCACAGACGTGCAAAACCCGCCGCTTTGTGCGTTGCCCGGCGGGCGCTAACGTAGCGGAGACACCGATTCAGGACATGCGGGCCACAACAGCCAACCGGATCTGGGGGCTCGTTTTCAGGGCTTCCGTTGATGGGTTATGCCCTGTGGAAAACCTGTGGATGAGGCGTCGCCTTGGACTCGCGGGCCTCCGCGGAAATTGTCGGGGCCGGCTGGTAGAAGTTGCCTTAGCCGGCGCAGCAGCTTCCACGGCGGGGCGCATCCAAACGGCACAGGCAGACTTGCCGCAGGCCTCTTGAGGGACTGCGGACACTATGGAGGACGGCAGTTTTGTCAGTTACGCACCTGGACTCAATTGAGGGCACCCGCACCGAGGGCAGCCGCAAGCCTCCGCAGGATATTCCGGCCGAGCAGTCCGTCCTGGGCGGCATGATGCTCTCCAAGGACGCCATTGCTGACGTCGTCGAGATCCTCCGGGGCCAGGACTTCTACCGTCCCGCCCACGAGACCATCTACGAGGCGGTGATTGACCTCTACGGCCGTGGTGAACCCGCCGATGCGGTGACTGTTTCGGACGAACTGACCAAACGCGGCGAGATCAACAGGATTGGCGGACCCGCCTACCTGCACGAGCTCATCCAGACAGTCCCTACAGCGGCCAACGCCGGCTACTACGCCGAAATCGTCGCCGAGCGCGCCGTCCTCAGGCGGCTGGTCAACGCCGGAACCAAGATTGTGCAGCTTGGGTACGGCCAGGACGGCGAAGTCGAAGACCTCGTCAACCAGGCCCAGGCGGAGGTCTATGCGGTGGCCGAGCGTCGGACTGCGGAAGACTACGTGGTCCTGAAGGACGTCATGGAGTCCACCGTGGACGAGATTGAGGCCTCCGGCCACCGCGGTGAAGGCATGGTGGGCGTTCCAACCGGCTTCTACGAGCTGGACGAATTGACGCACGGCCTTCACCCGGGCCAGATGATCGTCATAGCGGCGCGCCCCGCCGTGGGCAAGTCCACCTTCGCCCTGGACTTCGCCCGTTCCGCAGCCATCAAGAACAATCTCGCGACTGTTATGTTCTCGCTGGAAATGGGCCGGAACGAGATCGCCATGAGGCTCTTGTCGGCCGAAGCCACCATCGGCCTACAGGACCTCCGCAAGGGCACCATCAAGGATGAGCAGTGGTCCAAGATCGCCACCACCATGGGCCGCATGAATGATGCCCCGCTGTTCATCGACGACAGCCCCAATATGTCCCTGATGGAAATCCGCGCCAAGTGCCGCCGCCTGAAGCAGCAGCACGACCTGAAACTCGTGATCCTTGACTACCTGCAGCTCATGAGTTCCGGCAAGAAGGTGGAGTCGCGTCAGCAGGAAGTGTCTGAGTTCTCCCGTGCCCTCAAGCTGCTGGCCAAAGAACTGCAGGTTCCGGTCATTGCCCTCTCCCAGCTGAACCGTGGTTCCGAGCAGCGCCAGGACAAGAGGCCCATGGTCTCGGACCTCCGGGAATCCGGATCAATCGAGCAGGATGCCGACATGGTCATTCTGCTGCACCGCGAGGATGTCTACGACAAGGAGTCGCCGCGTGCCGGCGAAGCGGACATCCTTGTCGCCAAGCACCGTAATGGCCCCACCAAGGACATCGTGGTTGCCTTCCAGGGCCACTACTCCCGCTTCGCCAACATGGCAGCGGACGCTGGAGGCGGCGGCTTCTAACCTGCACTTCTAACCGGCGGCCTGTTGCCGCGCCTGCAGCAGGTGGTTGGGGAGCCGGTTTCCCGGCGCGGCTGCGCGGATTTCCAGGAGGTGCCGCGCATGGGCGTGGAGGCGCTTGTCCTCGTCTGAAACCGGCACCCATTGGGGAATCGGAACCGACGTGCCCTCGGCGTCCCGGGCAACCATGACCGTGAGGCAGTACGTGGTCAGGCTAAGCTCACCGCCTTTGGGGTCCCCGGAGCGGACATGTACCGCCACGTGCATGCTTTTAGCGCCGGTGTAGACGAGCCGCGCCTCCACCTCCACCACGTGTCCGATCAGGAGCGGGCGGTAGAACCGGACGCCGCCGGAAAACACGGCCACGGTGTCCTTGCCGCAGTAGCGCGATGCGCAGACGTACGCCGCCTCGTCGATCCACTTCATCACGATGCCGCCGTGAACCTTTCCGCCCCAGTTGACGTCCGTGGGCGCCGCCATGAAGCGGAGCACCACGCGTTCGGCGGTGCCGGCGTCGGTATATTCCTGGGCGTTCATGGCTTCCACAATCTGTTCGCGGATCCGGATGCGGGCCAAGGCGTGGTCGCGCTGCTCCAGCTCCTCGGGGGTGGAGGGCTCAAACTGCTGCACCGGGGTAGGCCTGCCGTCTTCACCCACGGCCACAAAGATCACCATGCACTGGCTCCGCATCGTGGCGGCCCCGCCCTTGGGGTCTCCGGAGGACACCACGGTGCGGATGTGCATGGAGGAGCGGCCTGTGTAGACGATGGTGGCGGTGACTTCCACCATGTCCCCGCTGTTGACCGGGTCCGCGAAGTGGATGTTCCCCACATAGGCAGTGACGCAATAGGACTTGGCCCATCCGACGGCGGCTGCGTACGCAGCCTTGTCCACCCACTCCAGGACGGTGCCGGCATCCACCGAGCCGCTGTGGCCGATGTCGGTGGGAGCGGCCAGGAAGCGGAGGGTGACGGAATTGGCGGGGCGTTCGCTCATGCTGCGAGTTTATGGCCAAGCGGCGAACTGGCCCAACGAAAAACGGCGGCTGCGCACCAAAGGTGCACAGCCGCCGTCGTCCGTGTGTACCGGAGAAGACTGCCCGGTGGGAAGGCTAGGCGAGGACGCCCAGCTTGGAGCCCGGGCGGCCGAAAAGGGCGCGGTCCACGGAGAGGCGGCCTGCTCCCGTCAGGGCAACAGCAAGGCCGGCGGCGGCCAGCAGGAGGACCAGTTCGTAGCCGCCATTCGTGGCGAAGACGCCGGCCGGGGCGTGCACCAGGAAGAAGGCGCCGAGCATGTTCAGCGCCAGGAGGGCGGAAAAGACGCGGGCCAGCACGCCAAGGATCAACGCGATGCCGCCGACCAACTCAAGCGTGGCGACGATGGGGGCCACCGCCTCGGCTGCGGGAACACCCATCTTCGCGAAGGCCGCCTGGGTGCCTGCGATGGTGAATTCGTTAAACTTCTGCCAGCCGTGTGCAGCGAACAGGAAGCCTGCAATAACGCGCAGGACGGTCAATGCGGCAGTGGTCAGGGGGGACTGGTTCATGGAGGTTACCGTTCGGGTCGGTTGCAATCGGTCTTGTGGTCGGACGACGGTCGCCGCCTGATGCTTCCATTCCACTGTTGCGCACAATAGTTGAAGAGTCAACTAATTGTGACGATCCGCACGCTTCCACGTGTATGAGCACGCGGGGTCCCTCGGTGACCGGGTGCCCCGCGAAGGGACTGCCCGCCGGGCCGGCAGCTAGGCTGAAACCGTGCCTGATTCCCCTGCCGCCGCTCTGCCGGCCGTGAAGCCTGCGGGCCATGCCCGCGACATCCTGCGCCTCGCCGTTCCGGCTTTCGGCGCCTTGATCGCCGAGCCGCTCTTCCTGCTGGCCGACTCCGCCATCGTTGGTCACCTCGGCGTGGCGCAGCTCGCCGGCGTCGGACTGGCATCCGCGGTGCTGCACACGGCGGTTGGCCTGATGGTTTTCCTCGCCTACTCCACCACACCCGCAGTGGCGCGGGCTGTGGGCGACGGCCAGTTCGCCAAGGCCCTCGCCGCCGGGCGCGACGGCGTCTGGCTCGCCCTGCTGCTCGGGATCGTGCTGGCCGCGGCGGGTTGGTTTGCCGCGGAGCCCCTGGTGGGCCTGATGGGCGCCGGCGGCGACGTCCGCTCCTTCGCTGTGGACTACCTGCGCTGGTCCATGCCCGGGTTGGTGGCCATGCTCCTGATCTTCGCCGGAACAGGCGTGCTGCGGGGCCTGCAGGACACGCGCACCCCGCTGGTGGTGGCCACCGCGGGCTTCACCCTCAACATCGTGCTCAACGTAGTGCTGGTCTACGGGCTGAACTGGTCCGTGACCGGATCGGCTGTAGGCACGAGCATCGCCCAGTGGGCCATGGCAGCCGTCTACCTGGTGATGGTGCAGCGCAGCGCCCGGCGCCACGGCGTTTCCCTCCTGCCGGACTGGCACGGGATCCGGGCGCTGAGCAGGGTGGGCTCCTGGCTGATGCTCCGCACGCTCAGCCTGCGGATCGGCATCCTGGCCACGGTGCTGGTGGTCACCGGCCAGGGGGCGGTAAACCTCGCCGCGCACCAGTTGGCCATGACCATGTTCACCTTCTTTGCCTTTGCGCTGGACGCCCTGGCGATCGCTGCCCAGGCCCTCATCGGCAAGGAGTTGGGCGCCTCCAATCCGGAGAAGGCGCGGCTGCTGACCCGCACCATGATCCACTGGGGCACGGGTTTTGGCGTGGTGACGGGAGTGCTGCTCGCCGTTGCGGCGCCCTTCACGGGCGCGCTGTTCACCTCCGACGTCGGTGTGCAGTCCGTACTGACGCTCGCGCTCTGGGCGCTGGCCGCCGGGCAGCCGATCGCCGGATACGTGTTCGTCCTTGACGGCGTCCTGATCGGAGCAGGTGACGCGAAGTACCTGGCGCTTGCCGGCCTCGTGAACCTGGCGGTGTACCTGCCGCTGCTCATTGCGGTCCCGCTCGCCGGGACAACCGGCGCGGCGGCCCTCGTGTGGGTGTGGGTTGCCTTTTCGCTGGGCTACATGCTGGCCCGGGCAGTGACCCTGGGACTGAGGGCGCGGACGGACCGCTGGATGGTGCTCGGCTCCTGAAGCAGGTTGTTGCGAATTGAGGGAAGCGCCGAATTCGACGACGCAGGCGGCGGCACTAAACTGGAGCGGTGACTTTCCCCGTGAACCCTGCCGAGCCGGCCTCTGCTGCTGCCCATCAAGCGGAGCTGTGGAAGCCCGTACTGCTCCGGGCTGCGGCCGCCCTGGTGTTCGGCGCCGTGACCATATTTTGGGCGGCGCCGTCGGTGGCCGGCATGGGATTTGCCGGAGGGTTGTACCTGCTGGCCACCGGCGCCGCGCTTTTCCGGGGTATCCCCCTGAACGGCCTCCGCCGCGACGGGTACCCCGGCAGGGCCATGTCGGCGGCGGCATCCATCCTCATCGGTGCGGGCGTGACGCTGATGGTCCTGCAGGGGAACCTGCTGTTCGCCGTCATCGCGGCGCTGGGAATCGGCCTGCTCGCCGCAGTTGAACTGTACTTGGGCTGGCGCTTCCGGGGCCGGCACGTCCTCGCCCGCGACTGGCTCGCCTCGGGCGTCATCGGGGTGGGGACGGCGGTGGCCCTGCCGTTCTTCGTTCCGCTCGGCCCGCATGCCCTGTTGGGGGTTGCCGGCGGAGGTGCCATTATCTCCGGCGTGCTCTGGATCCTTGCTGGCCTTTCGCTCAGGCATGATGCGCGGACGGGCCCTGCGAAGGCCGTAAACTAGAAGGCAAGGGTTCTACTCCTTGTAGAACAAACACACATCACAACGGGCTGGCCTGACCGTCGCCGCCCGCATGAGAGGACACGCCGTGGCAAACCAGAAACCAGGAGAACCGCGCAATCTGCGGACCTCGGTTAAGGGACCGCTGATGTTCTCCGCCTTCTGGGCCGTGGTGGCGTTCTTCGCCGTGCTGATCTTCGCCTCCGGCGGCAGCTCCCGCGTCCCGCGCTTCGACCTCGCGTTCACCGGCGCCGGCATCGCCTTCATCGTCACGCTGGTCATCGCGGCCATGCTGTCCATGAGCTACAAGGACAACGCCGAACACCTGGGCAAGGGATCCGGCGTGAACCTCAGCTCGGCCAAGCGGCCCCCGCACGGATACAGCGGCGGAGGAACCCAGACGCCTCCGGGCCCTTCCGGCTCCTCCGACGGATCAACTCCCGACGGCGGCAAGTCCTAGCGCCGGCGCCGCTCGTCAGCGCTGCTCGCCGAGCCTGCTCACCGGCGGCTACTCGCCTGCGGCGCGGCGGGCCCGGTACGCCGCCACGTGTGCACGGTTGGCGCAGTTTCCGGTGTCGCAGTACCGCTTTGACCGGTTGCGGCTGAGATCCAGCACCACCGCCTCACAGTCGTCCGCTGCGCAGACCAGCATTCTGTCCATTTCCTTGCTGCGGATCACGTCGGCGAGTGCCATCGCGGCTTCGGTGCCCATGCGGTCAGCCAGCGGAGCGTCGCGGGTAGTGGCGTGAAAGTGCCAGTCCCACTCATCATGCTTGAGGAGCTGTGGGAGGGCATGGGCCTCGCGCAGGAGCCGGTTGACCCCTTCCACGGCCGTGTCCTCATCGGCGGTCCAAAGCCGCGCGAGCTCCGCCCTGAGGGCGTGGACGCTGGCCAGTTCGGCCGCGTCCCTGGTCCGTGATCCGCTGAGGCCCTCCGTCTCGAGGAACCGGTCGAGGTCCGCCACGGTGGCCAGTTTTTCCTCCCCGTTCGCGGCGCTGTTGATGAGGTCCACCACCGTGCGCAATGCAATCTCAGTGTCAGGGGCAAAGACCATCTTGACTCCTTACTTGGCCAAGCGTACTGTCATGACCAATACCCCACTTTACTCCTGACAGGAGAATGCCGTGTCTGCAGCCAGCAACCGCGCCAGCATTTCGCCCCGGACCGGGCAGGTCTCGGTTGCGGCTGCCCCAAAAACCGCTTCTGCGCGGAGTTTCCTGGCGTCCGGCCTTGGGATTGCCCTCTTTTCCTCTGCCGTGTTCGGGCTTTCGGGTTCCTTTGCCAAGGCTCTCCTCGAAACGGGCTGGACCCCCGGCGCAGCTGTGGCCGTCCGGCTGACCGGCGCCGCAGTCATCCTGGCGGTTCCGGCCGTTCCCGCCCTTCGCGGACGCTGGCACCAGCTGCGGTCGAACTGGCTGACCATCGTGCTGTTCGGCCTGATCGGCGTGGCAGCCTGCCAGCTGTTCTATTTCAACGCTGTTTCCCTGCTGTCAGTGGGCGTTGCGTTGCTGCTGGAGTACCTCGCCCCGGTTCTGATCGTGCTGTGGCTCTGGGTGGCCAGCAGGAAGCGGCCGCGGCCGCTGACCGTCGCCGGGACTCTGTTGTCGCTGGGCGGCCTGGTGCTGGTCCTGGACCTGACGGGCGCTGTGAAGGTGGACTTCGTAGGTGTGCTGTGGGGCGTGGCGGCGGCCGTCTGCCTGGCCATCTACTTCTTCATCACGGCCAAGGAAAACGACACCCTTCCGCCGATCGTCCTAGCCTCGGGCGGACTCATGGTAGGCGCCGCGGTGATATGGCTGACGGCGGCCACCGGCCTCCTTCCCATGGCCTTCAGCACCGCGGACACCAAACTTGGGCCATGGACCACGCCTTGGTGGGTTGCCCTTGCCGGACTCGTGGTCCTTGCCACGGTCCTGGCCTACGTTTCCGGAATCATGGCCGCCCGCGCCCTGGGTTCGAAGGTGGCCTCCTTCGTTTCGCTGACCGAGGTGCTGTTCGCCGTGATCTGGGCCTGGCTGTTGCTGGGGGAGCTGCCGGCGGTCATCCAGCTGGCAGGCGGCGCCCTTATCGTGGGCGGCGTTGTGCTTGTCAGGCTGGACGAGTTGAGAAGCTCCAAGCGGGGGACGGAACCGGGGACCCAAGTGGGCGCACCGCTTGACCACGCAAACGACGTCGAACCCGTTCCCTAGGCGCTTTCCGCCGAGGCACTCGTCTGCACTCCTTAAACGCCGGCAGGGCCGGACGCCCTAGCGTCCGGCCCTCCCGGTGGGTTCCCTAGCGGGAAGCTTCCTCCTGCTGGGTGGCGTTGCGGGAAGCCTGCTTCCCGGCTTCCTCGAGCGCCTGCGCAACCTTGGCAAGGGCGTTGGCGTGCTGGCCGTTCCACTCGCTGCGGAACTTGTCGGCGTCCGGTCCCTTCCAGTCGGTGTTCTGGAGGACGCGGCCCAGCATGTTCTTCTGCTTCTCGATCTCAGCTGAACCAGCCTGAAGCTTGGTGCCCAGGTCTTTCAGCTGAGCAATGTCTGCACCCCAAATAGCCATTCGATATCTCCTCTAATCAACGGACCCGATCCAGTCGGCATCCCCAGCGGCCTCCGGCTCGTCCGGAAGATCCATTGCCTACAAGCTATCCCCCAACACAAAAAGGTGTCGATGGGCACCGCTCCCCATGCAGCCCCCCATGGCGGCGGAGCCCCTGCCGAACGGTCCGGAGGGTCGATCGCAGGCGATCCAGAGCCTAGCATGGGGGTATGTGCCGGAACATCCGAACCCTCCACAACTATGAACCGCACGCCACGTCCGAGGAGGTCTATGCTGCCGCGCTCCAGTATGTGCGCAAGGTCAGCGGCAGCACCAAGCCCTCCAAGGCCAACGAGGAAGCGTTCGACCGTGCAGTGCATGAGATAGCGCACGCGACGCAGCACCTGCTGGAATCGCTCGTGACGCACGCCCCGGCGAAGGACCGGGCCGAGGAAGCCGCGAAGGCAAAGGCCAGGGCAGCCGTCCGCTTCGGCGCCGCCTGAACGGCGGCCTGGGAACCGACTCGCGGGTATCTACCTGCCGAAGCCGCGCAGCCGCAGGGAGTTCGCCACCACCAGCACGGAACTGGCTGCCATGGCCACGCCCGCGATCATCGGGTTGAGCAGCCCAAGCGCGGCCACCGGGATGCCCACGGCGTTGTAGAAGAACGCCCAGAAGAGGTTGGTCTTGATGGTGGCCAGTGTGCGGCGGGACAGTTCGATAGCGGTTGCCACCTGGCCGAGGTCGCTGCCCATGACGGTGAGGTCCGCAGCCTCAATGGCCACGTCCGTGCCGGAGCCCATGGCGATGCCAAGGTCCGCCTGTGCCAGGGCAGGAGCGTCGTTCACGCCGTCGCCGGCCATGGCCACGGTGGCACCGCCGGCCTGCAGCCGCCGGACCGCGTCCACCTTGCCTTCGGGCAGCACGCCCGCAAAGACATCCTCCGCGGGGATTCCGACGGCGGCAGCCACATGGGCGGCCACGGCGGCGTTGTCACCGGTCAGCAGGATGGGCCGCAGGCCCAGCCGCCTGAGCCGGCTGATCCCGGCTTCGGATCCCGGCTTAATCGTGTCCCGCAGGGAGATGATGCCCGCGGCCTTGCCGTCGACGGCCACCCAGATGGCGGTGGCCCCTGAATCCTCGGCGGCCGCCAGGGCGTCGAGCAGCGCCGGCGCCGGGGACACGCCGTTCTCGTGGAGCCAGCCGGTCCGCCCGGCAACCACCGGACGCCCTTCCACGGTTCCCGCCACTCCGCCACCGGGAGCGGAACGGAAGCCGACGACGGCGGGGAGGCGCCCGCCGTCGGCTGCAATTGCCGCAGGGACGGCAGCGCGCGCGGCTGCGGCGATGGCGTGCGCGATCGGGTGCTCGGAGGCGGCTTCCACGGCACCGGCGAACCGCAGGACGTCGGCATCGCTGAACGGTTCGAAGGCAACTGTGGAATCGACGGCCAGGTGGCCGCTCGTGACGGTGCCCGTTTTGTCCAGCAGGATGGTGTCCGCTGTGCGGGTATCCTCCAGCACCTGCGGGCCACGGATCAGGATGCCGAGCTGGGCGCCCCGGCCTGTGCCGGTCAGGAGGCCCACCGGAGTGGCCAGTCCCAACGCGCAGGGGCAGGCGATTACGAGCACCGCGACCGCCGCGGTGAACGCCGCGCGCAACTCCGGATCCGTGATGTCCGGACCCGCGAGCAGCAGCCAGGCCGCAAAGGTGAGGACTGCGATGGCGAGAACGATGGGGACGAAGACCGCACTGATGCGGTCCGCGAGTCGCGCTATCGGGGCCTTGCCGGTCTGTGCCTGGGCCACCAGGCGCCCCATCTGGGCCAGCGTTGTTTCGGCGCCGACACGCGTGGCGCGGACCAGCAGCCGGCCGGAGGTGTTGATGGTGGCACCCGTGACGGGGCTGCCCGGGCCTACTTCTACGGGAACAGCTTCACCGGTCACCAGGGAGGCGTCGACGGCGGATGAACCGTCCACGACGACGCCGTCCGTGGCGATTTTCTCGCCGGGGCGGACCACGATGACGTCGCCGACCGCGAGCTGGTCAGCAGGGATCTTCATTTCGGCTTCGTTGACCAGTACGGTGGCGTCCTTGGCCCCGAGGTTGACCAGCGCCTTGAGGGCATCGCCTGCCTTCGCCTTGGCGTTTGCCTCGAGGAAGCGGCCCAGCAGCAGGAAAGTGGTGACGACGGCGGCGACCTCGAAGTACAGGCCGCCCGAACCGTTCATCCCTTCCATGCCTGGATGCTCCGTCAGCCGCGGATCAGCGAGCAGCTGCCCCGCCGAGAAGGCGTAGGCGGCGATAACGCCGAGGGACACCAGCGTGTCCATCGTGGATGCCAGGTGCCGGGCGTTTATGGCCGCCGCGCGGTGGAAAGGCCACGCGGCCCAGCTGACCACGGGGAGGGCCAAAGCGGCGGCAACCCATCCCCAGTTCGGGAACTGGAAGGCCGGAATCATCGAGATCAGGAAGACGGGAACCGTCAGGATGGCCGCGGCGATCAGGCGGGGCCTGAGTGACTGGGCGGTGCCGCCGTGCGCCAGGTGGTCTTCGTGGTCTCCTGCGGTGTCTGCCTGATTGGCATGCCGGATGCCTCCGGCGTCGCCGCCCGAAGGGTGCTGGACCGGTTTGATCCTGGCCTTATAGCCTGCTGACGCCACCTGGTCCGTGATCTGTTGGTCCGTGATGCCGGCCGGAACCGTGACATGGGCCGATTCCAGCGGAAGGTTGACCGTGGCCTGGACGCCCTCGAGCTTTCCGAGCTTTTTTTCCACGCGGTTGACGCACGATGCGCAGGTCATGCCCTCGATGTCGAGTTCCAGCACCCTGTTGTGTGGGTGGTGGGGCAGTTGATCTGTGCTCATCTCGGCTCCTGGGCGGTGTGGGTCGGTTGTGCGTCTTTTGTCGGTTGCGGAAAGTGGAGTTAGGCCTCGTTGGCGACAACAAGGTAGCCGGCCTCGGCCACGGCTTCGCCGATTTCGGACGGCGAGAGTTCCTGCGTTGAGGTGATGGTGACCCTGGAAAGCCCGCCGGCGTTGAGATCGATGTCGATCTCCTCGACGCCGTCGAGCGATTCAAGCTCTTCACTGACGGCCGACACGCAGTGTCCGCAGGTCATGCCGGAAACGTGGACGGTGGTGGAGATGGTGCTCATTCGTGGCTCCTTGGGATTGGCCGGCGGTAGGCCGGCTGCATGGGTGGTTGGTTTTGCCGCTACCGCAGCAGGCGTCCGATGGCGTCCGCGGCTTCTTTCACTTTGAGGTCGATGGCCTCGGCCCGCAGGCCGGGGTCGGGTTCGGAGGCTGCACCGATGACACAGTGGCCGATGTGCTCCTCGACGAGGCCAAGGCTGACCGCATGCAGCGCTTTGGTGACGGCGGCGACCTGGGTCAGGATGTCGATGCAGTACTTGTCCTCCTCCACCATGCGCGCGATTCCCCGCACTTGTCCTTCGATGCGGCGGAGCCTGCGCAAGTAGGCGTCCTTGTCTGCGGTGTAGCCGTGCTGGGGCGGTGATTCTTCGCCGACCGGTTCTTCGGTCACTGCCGATGACGGTCCTTCGGGAGTGTTCATACCTCCACGATATACCCCTAGGGGGTATCCGTCAACGAGGACTCTACCCCGGCTTCCCGGCGGAGGCAGGGCTGCCGGCCGCATGCGGGCACAAAAAAGCTCCGGAGTGCGTTATTGGGGGATACGCACTCCGGAGCGGTCTTTGGCAGGCTTTCGACTCAACCTGCGGTCACCAGCTTACTTGGGCCTGGCGGTGTGTGCCACCACCTCGAATAACTACTTTCACTTTACTTACGGAACGGCCACGACACGGAAAAATTGCCGGGTTTCCTCGGGCAAACCGTCACTCGGGCTCCTCCTGGTGGGCGGGCTTCCGGTACGGCACGACCAGGACCGGACGGCTTTGATGGTGGGTGAGCCAGGCGGCGACTGAGCCGTTGAGGAGCTCCGTAATGCGGTGCCCGAATCCTCGTTCCGGGGTTCCCACGACAATCATGGGGGCGTCCACCTCCGCAGCGAGCCTGCCGAGCGCCCTGGCTGGATCGCCGGCAAGCGTGCGGAGGGTCCACTCCGTGGGTGTCCCGGGCCGGACGGCGGAGGCAATGACTGACTTGAGGTCCTCGGTCACCGACCTGATCTCGTCGTCGTTCTTGTCCGGATGAAGGGAAAGGCGGTGCGTGGACCGTGCAGGATCCCACTCCACGAGGTAGCTGGCCTCATCCACGTAGGCAAAGAGCAGTGGGGCTGTCAGCCGTTGGGCGAGTGCGACGGCCGTCTGAAGTACTTCGGGATGCTGGCCGGGAACGACGCCGACGAGCAGGGGAGATTGGCCACTGAATCGCTCTGGAGGCATACTCAATTGTGTTCCCCACTGTGGGTAATGACTAGCCTTTGAACTGGGCGTTTGTACCCGAGCAGGCCGGGCGGGGACTCCGGCTGGCGGGAGGGCCGAATGCCGCGGATCCCTTGAATCCGGAGTGCCGCACGCATAGCGTGGAGTCGTAGAGAGGCGGCGGACATGCAAATTTACATGTGGTGGCTTGATCTGGACCTGAAGAGCAAGGAGTGGCTCCGGGAACACCTGCGTGCCGAGGAGCTCCCGCTCTTTGTCATGCAGGGAATCGCAGAAGCCGGTGGTCCGCATCCGGACTCTCCGAAGAGCGTCCTGACCGAAGCCGAGTGGGATTTCATCGAGACCCAGTCGGAATTCGTGGACTGACCCCCACCGCTGACGGCGAGGTTTCTTCGGTAAACGGGGCAAATCATGAGGACCAGGCCAGCCCGCCTTGAGCATGTGGCGGGATTCAGCATTGACGCCGTGGCTGCGGCTGCGGACCAAAATCCCGAAATGCTCCGGCTGGAGAACCTCGACACGGACCTTGGGCCGCCCACTCCCGCCATCGCGGCGTCACGCGCCGCCGTGGGCGTCGACTTCGCCAATTCGTACCTGCCCTTCACCGGCCAGCTGGCCGCAAGGAAGGCGGTCGCCGGCCGGATCCTTGCACGAAGCGGCATCAGCTACGATCCCGAAACGGAGGTCGTCGTCACAGCGAGCGACGGCGACTGCCTCCTGGACGCGCTTCTTGCCCTCAGTGATCCTGGCGACGAAGTCATCCTCACGGATCCCACCTACGCGGGCATGCTCAACCGTGTACGTCTGGCCGGTGGCGTGCCGCGCCTGGTCCCCATGGCGGTTCGCGACGGCGAATGGCGCATGGATATCGATGCCCTGCGCGCGTCCGTTTCACCGCGCACTCGTGCCATCTTCCTACAGAACCCGTCGTTCCCTTCCGGCTACGTCCTGAATGACGAAGAATGGTCCGCGGTCACCTCACTCTGCATCGAGAATGACCTGTGGCTGCTGTACTGGTCGTTTATGGAGGGAATCCTGTACGACGGCCGGAAGGTGGTCAGCCCGGTGTCGTTTGCGGGGATGCGGGAACGCACCGTCATCCTGGGAGCTGCTTCGATGGAGCAGCGGATGATCGGGTGGCGGCTTGGATGGATCGTGGCACCTGCCGCCGTCATGCCCGACCTCTCCGTGGTGCATATCTACAACGGCATCACGCCGGGCGGAATTGCGCAGGCCGGACTGATCGCAGCGCTGGAGGCGCCCGACGACGGTCTGGCCGACTGTGTTATTGAATGGCAGCACCGCCGAGACGCCGTCACCGCGGCTCTTGAGGGCTATGCGATGGTCCCGGCGGCCGGTGGCTGGTCTCAGATCGTGGACACTGTGCAGCACGGCGCGAACCCGGCGGACGTTTCCCGGGCCCTGCTGCGGCACGGCGTCGCTGCGACCGCCATGACGGGCTGGGGAGGGGAAATCGCGAACCGCCACCTTCGGCTGGTCTTCAGCAACGAGCCGGTGGAACGGCTCGAGCTGCTGGGTGAGAGGTTCCGCGCCGCAATGAGCGACGTCACACACAAGAATGGGCTGCCCGGCTAAAGTGCCCGGCCCCGGCACGAGTGCCAGGGTTCAGGGGCGGTGCACGTCGTGTGGGCGCGTTGCGCCAGCATGATCCTGGATCCGTTCGGTTGCGGCCCAGCTGGCAAGCAGGCGGAGCCGTTCATCCGAGGGGGATCCGGGTACAGCGGGGTAGATGATCAGACTCAAGCCAGGATCCATGGCGAGCTCCATGGATTCGTACGCAAGTTCTAGCTCTCCTACCACCGGGTGGCGGAAAACTTTCGTCCCGGCGTGATGGCTCCGTACATTGTGGGCTGCCCAGCGCTTACGGAAATCTTCGCTGCGCATGGACAGTTCCCCAACAAGGTCGGCCAGGCGCTTGTCGAAGGGGTTGCGTCCGCTCTGCGTGCGCAACAATGCCACAGTGGTATTGGCCGCCAGCTCCCAGTCGGGGTAAAAGTCCCGGGCCAGGGGGTCGAGGAAGATGAACCGGGCGTGGTTGGCAGGCTTTGCGGATCCGCGGTACATCTCCGAGTACAGGGCATAGCCGAGCTGGTTGGCCGCCACGATGTCGAGGTAGTGGTTGCCGATGATGGCCGGCGACGTTGTGATGGAGTCGAGCATGAATTGCAGGGTAGGACGGACCGTTCCGCTTTGAAGGGGGCGTTGCCGGGTCCTGGCGGAAGGTCCGGCTGCACGGGCAAGGTTGTAGAGGTGCTCGCGTTCGGAGTCATCGAGCCTCAGCGCCCCGGCGATGGCGTCCAGAACACTTTCGGAGGTCCCGGCCAGATTCCCTCGCTCAAGCTTGGTGTAGTAGTCCACGCTCACCCCGGCAAGCATCGCAACCTCTTCACGGCGCAGGCCGGGGACCCGGCGTCGGCCATGCACGAACGTAAGACCGGCCATCTCCGGGGTGATCCTGGCCCGCCGCGAGGCGAGGAACTCCCGCACTTCCATCCTGTTGTCCACTCCTCAACGCTACCCGCAGCAGCAGGCAGGAGGGAGGTACCGTCAGAACCCCCGATAAGCAGGATCATCGGTTTCCTCGCCGGTCTCTACGCCTGATGTGCCCGGTCCGGAGCTGACCACCCGCCGGCCAGGTCTCTTTGCCCACATTCAACCGTGGCGCGGCATAAAGTCCGCCCGGCGCGCCGCATACTGGAACGAAGAAGCCGTTTGTGGGGAAAGGGTGGGGCACGGGCATGAGGAGCCTGATGAGAGTCGTGCGGAATGAGTACTTTCCCGCGGCAGCCGTGCTGGCGTTTGTGGTGCTGTTTTGGACCGCGGGTTTATTCGGTGGCCTCTCGCTGTTGAGCAGGAGCCAGCCGCCCCTGGCGACACTGACCTGGCTGCTGTTCGTGTACGCCGTCGCTGTGCTGTCACCGATGGCCGGGCTGCTGGCCGCCGTTGATCTGGTCCGCCGCTGGTGGCGCAAGCGGCGGCGCGGTGCGCTGCGTGCCGAGGCCCGCACGCGCTTCCGTTCCAGGAGCCGGGCCCCAAAGGGCTGAGCCGTCCTGTCAACTGATGCCTGCACTGTCCACTGATGCCGGCAAAACCATTGCGGCCGCCCGGCCGGAGTGGTTCGATGGGCTTCATGGCTACCCCAGAGACGTATCTGTTAGCGATCGGGACCAAAAAAGGACTCTGGCTGGCGACCAGCCCGGACCGGAGGCAATGGTCCTTCTCCGGCCCGCACTTCCTGATGAGTGAGATACCGAGCATCGGAATCGACACGCGGGACGGCCGAACCAGGATCATGGTGGGGGTGCGGTCCGAACACTGGGGGCCAACAGTTGCCCACTCCGATGATCTCGGCGCAACCTGGACCGAACCGGAACAGGGCGCCATAAAGTTTCCCGAAGGCACCGACGCCGCCGTGGAACGCGTGTGGCAGATCCACCCTGATGCCGAGTCGCGGCCCGGCGTGGTGTGGGCCGGCGCCGAGCCGATCTCCGTCTGGAAGTCCACCGACGGCGGCGAACACTTTGAACTCAACCGCGGACTGTGGGACCACCCGCACCGCAGTGAATGGGGCGCAGGCTACGGCGGCGCCGCCGCACACTCGATCGTCGTCAACCCCTCCGGCGACAACGTCCATGTGGCCATGAGCACCGGCGGCGTATACCGGTCGCTGGACGGCGGCACGTCCTGGGAGCCCCGGAACAGGGGCATTTCGGCCTATTTCATGCCGGACCCCAACCCGGAATTCGGCCAGTGCGTGCACAAGATCGCCGCGGATGCCGCCGTCGAGGGCCGCCTCTATGCGCAGAACCACCACGGCGTCTACCGCAGTGACGACAACGCCGAAAGCTGGCAATCCATCGCCGAAGGCCTGCCCGCCGATTTCGGGTTTGTGATGCTGACCCATCCGCGGAGGGCCGGCACAGCGTGGGTGGTTCCGCTAAAGGCCGACGGCGAGCGGATCCCGCCCGAGGGCAAACTCGCCGTGCACCGCACGGATGACGCCGGCGGAACCTGGAAGCGGCTGGATGCGGGCCTGCCGCAGTCCGAATTCAACGCGGTGCTCCGTGACGCCGCAGCGGTGGATGCTGCCGAGCCGGTTGGCGTGTACTTCGGCACGCGCGGGGGTGCCGTGTACGCCAGCGACGACGAGGGCGAAACCTTCACGGAAGTGGCTTCGCACCTGCCTGACGTCCTGTGCGTCCGCGCTGCTGTCGTGTCGGATGCCACTGCATCGGATGACGTGTCGGATGCCACGGTGGCGGCCCCGGCATGAGGTCGGCCTGTGGCTGAGATCAGCGTGGTGCTTCCCAGTGTCCTCCAGCCGCTCGCCGGCGGGCAGTCCTTGCTGACTGCGCCCGCCGACGGGACGGTGACTGTGGGCTGGTTGCTGGATGCCGTGACCGGGGACTACCCGGTGCTTGCCAGGCGTCTGCGGGACGAAACCGGGGCCCTCCGCCGCTACGTGAATATTTACGTGCACGGCGACGAGGTCCGGCGTCTCCAGGGCCTGGACACGGAAGTTGCTGCCGGCCAGGAAGTGCTGATCATCCAGTCGGTGGCCGGGGGATAGCTGGCTCAGGCGACGCGCCAAACGCTGCACTCATCGGCATTGATTGCCTTGCGCATGCCCGTGTGATGGTCCATGATCCAGACGACGCCGATCCCGGGCGCTGTCTCCTCGACGCTGCCGCGGCGGATGATGACGTCATCGTAATTCGGGCCCACCGAGAGGCGGGCTTCGATCTCATCCCCGCGGTGGAGCTGGTCCAGGGCGCGGACGCGCCTTGCATGGGGTTTGGCTTCCTTCAACATGGAATGGCCTCCTGAGCTGGAGCTGGTGCCTGCTCTTGCCGGCACCACCAGTCTGGCGGGACATTGTTGCGCCTTCGTTTCCTGCCCGTTAGGGCCCGGTTAGTTTCAGGCGCCGGGCCGGTTTCGCGGGGTAAACCGTATCTGGTCACTCCACAGGCAGGGATTGACCGGGGAATCTTCCCCGACAAGACTTTCACTGGGCCCCAAGCCCGCCATGCCGCCGACCGGGAGGAACCAGCGATGACCATCGAGGAGACCGAGGCAGAAACGGCCTACCGCGCCGGCAGGGAATGGTTCAAGAGCGCGGTGGTGTACCAGATCTACCCGCGCAGCTTCGCCGACTCCGACGGCGACGGCGTGGGGGACCTGAAGGGGATCATCGGCAAGCTGGATTACCTGCAAAAACTCGGGGTCGACGTCGTCTGGCTTTCACCGGTGTACCGCTCGCCGCAGGATGACAACGGCTATGACATCAGCGACTACCGCGAGATCGACCCCGTCTTCGGCAGTCTGGACACCCTGGATGAACTGCTCGAGGGCCTGCACGCCCGCGGCATGAAGCTGGTCATGGACCTCGTCGTCAACCACACCTCCGACGAGCACCCCTGGTTCGTGGAGTCGCACTCGAGCAAGGACAACCCGAAGAGGGACTGGTACTGGTGGCGGCCGCCGCGGGATGGCGTGGAGCCCGGCACCGCAGGGGCAGAGCCCAACAACTGGGGGTCAGCGTTCTCCGGCCCTGCCTGGGAGTACGACGCCGCGACCGGCGAATACTACCTCCACCTTTTTTCGAGGAAGCAGCCGGACCTCAACTGGGAAAACCCGGACGTGCGGGCAGCGGTGTACGACATGATGAACTGGTGGCTGGACCGCGGCGTGGACGGCTTCCGGATGGACGTCATCAACTTCATCTCCAAGGAGCAGTCCCTGCCGGACGGCCCCATCGCCGAGGGCATGCTCTACGGCGACGGCGGGCCCCACTACATCTGTGGCCCCCGCATCCATGAATTCCTGCAGGAGATGCACCGGGAAGTGTTTGCCGGGCGCGACAAGGAACTGCTCACCGTGGGTGAGATGCCGGGGGTGACGGTGGATGATGCCGTGCTGTTCACCGACCAGGGGCGCCGGGAAGTGGACATGGTGTTCCAGTTCGAGCACGTGGCCCTCGACCAGGAGGGCGGCAACAAATGGCGGCCCAAGAAACTCCTGCTCACCGACCTGAAGCAGTCGCTCGGCCGCTGGCAGGAAGCCCTGGGGGAGCGTGGCTGGAACAGCCTCTACTGGGGCAACCACGACCAGGCCCGCGCCGTTTCCCGTTTCGGCGACGACGGAGAATACCGCGAGCAGTCCGCCAAGATGCTGGCGGCCGTCCTCCACCTGCACCGCGGCACCCCGTACGTGTACCAGGGCGAAGAGCTGGGCATGACAAACATGGCATTCGGCGCCATCAGCGACTACCGCGACATCGAGGTCCTGAACCACCACCGGGAGGCGACCACGCACCTCGGCCACACGGACGCCGAGGTCCTCGCCGCGCTGGCTCCGCTGAACCGGGACAACGCCCGGACCCCGGTGCAGTGGGATGCGAGCCGTCACGGCGGCTTCACCACGGGCGCACCGTGGATCGCAGTCAATCCCAACGCCAACACCATCAACGCCGCAGCGCAGGTGGACGACCCCGCGTCGGTCTTCAGCTTCTACCGTCAGGTGATCGCGCTGCGCCATACGGACCCCGTGGTGGCCTACGGTGACTTCACCATGCTGCTGCCCGACGACGAACACGTCTACGCATTCCGGCGCTCACTCCCGGACGCCGAACTGCTGGTCCTGGGCAACTTTTCGGGCAGCGACCAGCATGTGGACGTCGCCCGCGTGGACCTCGCCGACTGGGAGGGCGCAGAGCTCGTGCTGGGGAACTATCCGCCCGAGCCCGGACTCCGGCTGCGGCCCTGGGAAGTGAAGGTGCTGCGCCGCACGCCATAGGCGCGCCGCACCGCTAGGTGTACTAACCCGGTTGGTTGATGACGCGGCTGACGGGTGAGGCGCCTTTGAGTGCGGTGTGGGGCCTGCGCTGATTGTAGTGCTCGATGAAGTGCTGGTAACAGGCTTGGCGTTCGGCCTCGGATCTGTAGGGTTTGGCGTAGGCCCATTCCTCGAGGAGGATGCGGTTGAAACGCTCGACCTTGCCGTTGGTCTGGGGCCTATAGGGTCTGGTGCGTTTGTGGCTGATTCCG